>DASYLJ010000192.1:0-6789 GCA_036009625.1 Binatia bacterium | reverse complement strand
GGCTGACGACGTACAACTTCGCGGACAACCACGACGTCGACCGCGTCGCGAGCGTGCTGCGGGACCCGGCGCACCTGTACCCGCTCTACCTGCTGCTGTTCACGATGCCGGGCGTGCCGTCGATCTACTACGGCAGCGAGTGGGGCATTCCGGGCGAGCGGCGTCCGGACAGCGACGCGCCGCTGCGCCCGGCCATCGACGGTCCGCGGCCGCCGCCGGATGCACGGCACCCCGAGCTGGCGGATGCGATCGCACGATTGGCGCGCGTGCGGCACGCGAGCCCGGCACTCCGACGCGGCGACTATCGGGCGCTGCACGTCGCGTCGGAGCAGATGGCGTTCGCGCGCGTGTGTGCGGAGGAAACGGTCGTCGTCGCGGTCAATGCGTCACATGCGCCGGCGGTCGTCTCGATCGCGGCGGAGTGGCGCGGGCGGCGGCTCGTCGACCGGCTCGATCCAGGCGTGCCGCTGGAGGCCGGCGGCGATCGGATGCGGATCGAAGTGCCGCCGTGCTGGGGACGGGTGCTGGCGGTCGAGTAGACCTGGGCGTCAGCTCGGCGCCATGCCCTTCAGCAGCATCTCCACCATCTCGAACGGCGCGCCCGTCGGCAGGTTCATCAGTGCCGATCCGACGCCGTGCTGGCGCCACTCGTGGAGCTTCTCGCGGCAGTGCTCTGGCGGGCCGCAGATGGCGATGGCGTCGACCAGATCGTCGCTGACGGCCGCCGCTGCCTCCTTGCGCTTGCCCTCGTTGTAGAGCGCGCGTACGAAGTCGGCGTTCTCCTGGAAGCCGTAGCGGCAGAACAGCGCGTGGTAATAGGTGCCCATGCCGCCGATGTAGAACGAGATCGTCGGCTTGATCATCGTGCGCGCCATGTCGATGTCCGGCAGCGGGACGATCGCCATGAACGGCGACACGTCGATCGTCGCCACGTCGCGACCCGCCGCCGCGGCACCCTCCGCCAGCAGCGCGACGCCGTCCTTCAGGTGCTTGTACGGCCAGAACGTCGGCACCCAGCCATCGGCGATACGGCCGACCTCGCGGATGGCCTGCTCCTGCAGCGACGCGATGTAGACCGGGATGTCCCGTCGCAGCGGCGTCATCTCGAGCTTGAAGTGCCGCGCATCGAACAGCGTCGTCAGCTCCGGCTCCAGGCGTTCCCCGCGCCAGAGCGTGCGGCAGATCGTCACCGTGTCGCGGAGCCGCGTCAGCGGCTTCTTGTAGGGCACGCCATGGAAGTTCTCGACGACGGCCTTGCCGCTGGTGCCGAGCCCGAGGATCGCCCGTCCCTCGGAGATCTCGTCGAGCGTGGCCACGCTCATCGCCAGCAGACCCGCCGAGCGGCTGAAGACGTTGGCGATGCCGGTGGCGAGCTTGATGCGCTTGGTCGCGAGCGCGATCTCGGTGAGCAGCTGGAACTGCTCGTATCCCCAGGCCTCGGGAATCCAGATGGAATCGTAGCCGAGGTCGTCGGCGAGCTGGGCCGACCGAATGACCGTCTTGCGGTCGTACTGCTTCCAGAAGGGGACGATGCCGATGCGATCCATCCGCGGACCATCCACTTTCCCCACGACGGCAGTCAAGGCTACACCAGGGCCATGCTCCGTCGACTCGATCTCACCGGTTGCCTCAACTTCCGCGACCTCGGCGGCTATCCCACCACGGACGGTCGCATGGTGCGCTGGCGCCAGCTCTTCCGCAGCGACGCGCTCCATCTGCTGACGTCCGCCGACGTCGGCCAGCTGCGTGACGACGTCGGGCTGGGCTGCGTCGTCGACCTGCGCTCGACCGCCGAGCTCACCGCCGAGGGCCGCGGCCCGCTCGACGCCGAGGCGATGGCGTTCCACCACCTGCCGCTGTTCGATGGCTCGATCACCGCCAACCGCGAGCATGCGGCGCAGCTCGATCTGACCGATCGCTACGTCCTGATGGCGCAGTTCGCCACCGTTCCCATCGGACGCGTCATCACGACCCTGGCCGAGAGCGACGCGCCGGCGGTCTTCCACTGTGCCGCCGGCAAGGATCGCACCGGTGTGATCTCGGCGATCCTGCTCGGTCTCTTCGGGGTCCACGACGACGTCATCGTCGCCGACTACTCGGCGACCCAGGAGAACCTCGACGCCATCACCGAGCGCCTCATGTCGCTCGAGGGCTACAAGCAGATGCTCGCCGCCCTGCCGCCCGACACCATGCACGCCAACCCGGAGACGATGACCGCGTTCCTGCACCGCATGCGCGAGCGCTACGGCAGCATGGAGGGCTACGCGCGCGAGGCCGGCGTCAGCGACGCGTCGATCGCGCGCCTGCGCGCGCGCGTGATCGGCCCGATCATGCCGTGACGCGCGCCGCGAGCGCGGGCAGGACGACCTCGACGCGGTCGTCGATCCGCCAGTCGGCGAGATCGTCGTACGGCGTCTCCGACGCGGTCACGATCGCCGTCCGCGCGCCGGCGTCGCGCGCAATCGTGAACATCTGATTGATCGGCCCGACGACGAGCGACGTCCCCGCGGCCACGAAGAGATCGCAGGTCGCTGCCGCCCGCATGGCGCGGCGCAGATCGCTCTCGATCAACGTCTGCCCGAACGAGATCGTCGCCGGCTTCCACGGCCCACCGCAGTCGCACGACGGCACCACCACACCGGACTCCCACTGTCGCTGCGCCACGGCGCGCTCGGCACGTCCGCCGCAGGCGAGACATTCCACCGCCGAGTCGGTGCCGTGGATGTTCACCAGCCGCTCGGCGGGGACGCCGCTGCGCTCGTGCAGGCCGTCGACGTTCTGCGTGACCAGGAGATCGATCCGGCCGGCGCGCACGAGCGTCGCCAGGGCGTCGTGACCGGGGTTCGGTGCCGCCGCCTGGATGACGCTCCAGGTCTCGCCCTTGTACCGCCAGTAGCGCTCGCGGTCGGCCGCGCTCGCACGGAACTCCTGGATCGTCACCGGCACGTAGCGCGACCAACGACCACCGGGCGAGCGGAAGTCGGGAATGCCCGACGCGGTAGACAGACCCGCGCCCGTCAGGACGACGACGCTGGTCGCGTCACGCCAGACGCCACCGAGCTCGTCGACGACGTCCATGCTACGCCTGCTGCCGGCGCGCTCGCAGCCGCGCCTGGATGCTGCGGGTGGTGTCCGCCACGTAGGCACGCTCCTCCGGCGTGAACCTGCGCGCGGCATCCACGGTCTGGGTCGTCGGACGCCAGCCGCCCGCGGGTCGGGGCGCCAGGGTCATCGCGATCCGGGCGCCGACGCGCGTCGCGTGCAGGCACTCCTCCTGGGGCAGGTGCGAGGCGCGCGGCGCCGTGCCGGTGCGCTCGAACAAGCGCGCGAACGGATTGATACGCCGCAGATATCGGGCCCAGACGTTGTCACCCTCGATCAGCACGTGGGAGTCTGCGACGTGCTCGAGCAGCCCGAGAAGCGGCTCGCCATCCTCCGGGAGCACCCGCTGCAGCACCGCTCCGAGGCGACGCAGCATCTCGTCGTCCCCGAGCTTCTCCACCATGGCGAGGGCTGCCATGAGCATCGCACGGAGCGATTCGACCGGATGCGGCGGTATCATCGCTCGCACTCCGCCAGTACGGCCAGGAGGTCGTCGTACATGTCCGCCATCGCGAACGCCTCGTCGTCGGGCAGCGAATCCAGCGCGATGGCGAGGCTGTCTTCCAGCTCGGCCGCCAGCGACGCGGGGAGGCCCGCCTTGTACACCGTGGCATCGATGGAGGAGCGCACCACGTCGTCGCGCGTCACTCCCAGTGCATCTCGCTCGGCGTCGAACACCCGGATGTACACGCTCGCGACGAGGTCCACCGGTCCGACGACGCCGTCCTGCGCCCGCACGCTGGCCTCGCGAGCCGCCACCTCGCGCTCGAGCGTCGCCAGGACCACGGGACGGTCCGCCGCCGGCAGCTTCAGGAACACCCGCAGCAGGCGCTGCAGCTGGAGATCGCGCGACAGGTCGCGCGCCAGGCGGGCTGCCGACCCGAGCAGACTCGAGAGCGCAGCGAACGAGACGACCGGGGAGTCGAGCTCCTCGCCCTCGACCTTCACGGCACGAGCTCGTAGGCCCGTAGCGTGAGGAACTCCTCGAAGGTGTCCGCCAGCACCAGCCGATCGACCATCGCCGTGGCCTCGGCGATGCGGTTCCCCTCGACGCGCTCGAGCTTCGCCAGCTCCTCG
Organism: Binatia bacterium; assembly: GCA_036009625.1. Taxonomy (GTDB): domain Bacteria; phylum Desulfobacterota; class Binatia; order DP-6; family DP-6; genus DASYLJ01. The sequence continues at coordinate 2,610 of DASYLJ010000192.1, read as the reverse complement.
TCGCGCAGGGTCTCGTAGAGCTCGCGCGTCACCGGACGACCGTCGTCGAGCGTGGCGGCGTGACGGCGCCACTGCCAGAGCTGTCCGCGCGCGATCTCGGCGGTGGCGGCGTCCTCCATCAGATTGAACAGCGCGACCGCGCCGGTGCCGCGGAGCCAGGACTCGATGTACTGGATGGCGACGGTGATGTCGTTGCGGACGCCGGCCTCGGTGATGAGGCCGTCCGGCACACGGAAGTCGAGCAGGCGCGCGGCATCGGCAGTGACGTCGTCGCGCTGGCGGTCCTTCTGGTGCGGGCGGCTGCCGAGCTTGGCGTCGAACGCCTCGAGGGCCACCGCCACGAGGTCGGGGTGCGCCACCCACGTGCCGTCGAAGCCGTCACCGGCCTCGCGCTGCTTGTCGGCGCGCACGGCGGCCATCGCCCGCTCGTTGACGACCGGATCGCGACGGTTCGGGATGAACGCGGCCATGCCGCCGATGGCGTGCGCGCCGCGGCGGTGGCACGTCTTCACCAGCAGCTCGGTGTAGGCGCGCATGAACGGCGCCGTCATCGTCACCTGCACGCGGTCCGGCAGCACGGCGTCGGGACGATGCGCGAACTTCTTGATGGCGCTGAAGATGTAGTCCCAACGCCCGGCGTTGAGCCCGGACGAATGCTCACGCAGCTCGTAGAGGATCTCCTCCATCTCGAACGCGGCTAGGATGGTCTCGATCAGCACGGTGGCGCGGATCGTCCCACGCGGGATGCCGAGCGCGTCCTGGGCGGCGATGAAGACGTCGTTCCAGAGACGCGCCTCGAGATGGCTCTCCATCTTCGGCAGGTAGAAGTACGGGCCCGACCCGCGCGCCATCAGCTCGCGCGCGTTGTGGAACACGTAGAGCCCGAAGTCGACCAGGCTCGCCGACACCGGCGCGCCGTCGGCGAGGAGATGCTTCTCGGTGAGATGCCACCCGCGCGGGCGCACGAGCAGCGTCGCGACGCGGTCGTTCAGCTTGTACGTGCGGCCGTCGGCGACGCTCAGGCTGATGGTGCGACGGATGGCGTCCTGCAGGTTCGCCTGTCCCGCGACGCAGTTCTCCCACGTGGGCGCGTTCGAATCTTCGAAGTCGGCCATGAAGACGCGCGCGCCGCAGTTGAGCGCGTTGATCACCATCTTGCGGTCGACAGGGCCGGTGATCTCGACGCGACGGTCCTGCAGGTCGTCGGGGGCGAGTGCCACCGACCAGTCGCTCTCGCGGATCCTCTTGGTCTCGGCCAGGAAGTCCGGGCGCGCGCCCTCGCGGATGGCGGTCTGCCGGGCGGTGCGACGGGCCAGCAGCTCGCGCCGCGTCCCGTCGAAGCGACGGGCCAGCAGCTCGACGAACTCGAGCGCCGCCGGCGTGAGGACGCGATCGCCCTCGGCGACCGCGGGACCGCGCACGGTGAGGCTCATCGTGCATCTTTCGCGAGGGCGGCGATGCCGGCTTCGGCCACGGCGACGTCCTGGTCGCCCGTCCCCGAGCCGACGCCGACGGCACCCACGACGTGCCCGTCGACGACGATGGGCAGACCGCCCTTCAGATTGGTCACGCGGCCGCCGCTGCCGAGGGACAGCTTGAGGGCCAGGTCCTCGGGGACGGCGCCCGTGGCCGCGCGTGACGAGGCCGCCGTGACCGCCTTGGCCGTCGCGGTGTGCTGGCTCAGCACCTTGGCGCCGTCCATGCGGACGAACGCCAGCATGTTGCCGCCGGTGTCGACGACCACGATGCACTGGGGGACACCGATCTCGGTCGCCTTGGCGACGGCACCCTGGAGGACGGCGAGCGCACCGGCATGGGTGAGCGCGAGCGAGGACTTCACGTGCGGATCCATCGCCGCCTTCTACGACGGATGGCGGGCCGGTGGCCACCCGGATCAGGCGGCGTCGAGGCGGAGCGGCAGGGCGGTGACACCCCGGAAGACGAGGCTCGGATGGAGGGGCAAGGGCGCCGTGTCGAGCCGGCGGAAGCTGCGGGTGCGCTCGAGGAGCGCGTCCAGGGCGACCCGGGTCTCGAGAGCGGCCAGGCTGGCGCCGAGGCAGAAATGCGGTCCGAAGCCGAAGCCGACGTGACGGTTGTCGCGCCGCTCGACGTCGAAGGCATCCGGACGCGAAAACACCGATTCGTCGCGGTTGGCGGCGCCGATCCAGCCGATGACGATCTGGTTCTCGGCCACCGGCACGCCGTGCAGCTCGAGCGCCCGCGTCGCGCGGCGCGGATCGAGCTGGACGGGTGACGAGAAACGCATGACCTCGTCGACCACGCCGGGCAGCAGCTCGGGCCGGCTCCAGACGTGCTCGAGCGCGGCGGGATGGTCGAGCAGCTCGAGGACCGCGTTGCCGATCAGGTTCGTCGTCGTCTCGTTGCCGGCGACGAGCAGCAGAATCAGCATCTGGATCATCTCGTCGAAGCTCAGGCGCGAGCCTTCGAGCTCGGCGGCGACAAGCCCGCTCAGGAGATCCTCGCGCGGCTCGCTGCGACGCTCCTCGACCAGCGGCAGGAAATACTCGCGCAGCTCGCGGATGACGCCGCGCTGACGCTCGAGCCGTTCCGCGCTGACACCGGTGAAGCGCCCGACGCCGAGGGTGGCCA
>DASYLJ010000191.1:0-7875 GCA_036009625.1 Binatia bacterium | reverse complement strand
CCTCAGGTCTACACGCTGATCCTGGAGGTCTTCTACAAGCCCGACGGGTCGGGTGACGCCGAGCGCATCGCCGCGGCGCGCGCCGGGATCGCCAGCTTCTTCCGCGCTCTCGACCACGCCCTCGCGCGCCGTGAGTACCTCTGCGACGACTTCAGCGTCGCCGACATCGGCACCTTCCTCACCACGATGTTCGCGACCAGCCTCGGCACGCCGCCCGATCCGTCGCTGGCGCACGTGGCGACGGGGCTGGGTCGGATGATGGGACGGCCGTCGATCGCGGCGGAAATGGCCGCCATGACGGGGGCGTCGCAAGCCGCATAGCAAGCTGGTGCGGGCGTGGCGGATCGCCATGGGAGTGACGGCGCGGACCGTCGCGCCCCACGCCGCGCGTATCGTTCCACCAAGGCACGGGCGTTGCTCTGGTCGCTCGCATGCATGTCCTCATCGGCGCGGTGTTGGCGGCGCTCTTCCTCGTCACCACGCCCGCCGGCGCCGAGGGCATCCGGGTGTTCCGACCCCGAACGGCGTCCACCGGGCTCCATGGCGTCGCCGGCGTGCGAGCGCTCGGCGTCCAGCGCAGCGGCCTGGCGGAGCTGCGTCGCAGCGACGACGCGCGCGTCGAGGTATTCCCGCTCGGCACGGACCGTACGGCCACGCTCGTCCTGCATCGCATCACGCCCTTCCCCGCCGGTGCGCGCGTCGAGGTCATGGAGCGCGGCGGGCCACGCGCCCTGCCCCTGCCCGATGCCAGCTACTTCATGGGCCGCATCGACGGCGATCCCGACAGCCACGTCGTCCTCGTCGCCGGCCGCACCACGCTGCAGGGCTTCGTCGCAACGGGTGGCGGCGACGTCTTCCCGTTCGGCCCCGATCCGGCGGGCGGCCACCGCAGCTACGCGCTCCGCGACGCCGATCCGTCGACCTGGCCACGGCCGAGCGACTTCTGCCTGAACGACCTCGAGCCCGAGGCGGTAGCGCGCGCGCCGCGCCCGGTGCACACCGGGACGCCGCCACCCGTCCTCGCCACCGGCACGCTGCGCATCGCCGACGTCGCCATCGAGACCGACAACGAGCTGCGGGCGAAGTTCGCGTCGAACCAGGAGACCCTCGACTACCTCACCGCGCTGCTCGCCGCCGCCACCGCCATCTACGAGCGCGACCTCGGCGTGCGTCTGCAGTTCTCGTACATCCGCCTATGGGCACCGGAGACCACCGACCCATGGGTGCAGACGAGCACGTCGAGCGCGCTCTACGAGGTGCAGAACTACTGGAACACGCCGGGGAACAACATGCAGGCCATCGCCGGCCAGCCCGACCTGGTGCACTTCGTGTCGGGCAAGTCGGTGCAGGGCGGCGTCGCGTACCTGGACGTGCTCTGCAACTGGTACTGGGCCTTCGGCGTGTCGCAGGTGTACGGCGGCTTCAATCTGTCCGACCCCAGCGGCATCTGGGACGTCGAGGTGCTGACGCACGAGATCGGGCACAACTTCGGGTCCGCGCACACCCACTGTTACAGCCCCCCGCTCGACCACTGCTATGGCAGCGAGGGCACCGGCTGCTACGCCGGCCCGGCCGAGTCGTCGCAGGGCACCATCATGAGCTACTGCCACCTGCATCCGGGCGGGCTCGCCAACATCACGCTGGTGTTCGGCGCGACGGTGAGCGCGCGCATCGCGCAGAGCGTCGCGGCGGCCTCGTGCCTGGCGCTCGACGTCGGCACGACCACCACGTCCACCACGTCCATCCCCACGACGACGAGCACGAGCACCACCAGCACCACCAGCACCACCAGCACGACGTTCTTCGGTCAGACCACGACGACGACGTCCACCCTGGTGTCGACCACGAGCTCGTCGACGACGACGCTCGTGCCGACGACCACGACGTCGTCGTCCAGCACGCTCCCACCGACGACCAGCACGTCGTCGTCCTCGACCTCGTCCTCGACGACGACCGTTCCGACGACCACGACGACCTCGACCACGCAGCCGTCCGAGGTGCCCGGGTGCCAGGGCGACGATGCCCTCGCCTGCCAGTGCCCGTGCACCGGCCCGCTCGCCGGCGGCACGTGGCGCAACCGCGGCGAGTATCTTCGCTGCGTTCGGGCAGCGGTGCGCAGCGGCGCCGCCGGCAAGACGCCGCCGCGCGATGCGCTGCGCCACGCGAAGAAGTCGTCGTGCGGCCGGCGCCAGGTGACGCGCTGCTGCGTCGCCACCAGCCTCGACGCCAGCACGTGCCGCCTCATGCGGGCGTCGGCATGTGCCGCGAAGGGCCTCGTGGCCGAGGACGTCGGGCCGGGTAGCTGCGAGCCGTCGCCCTGCGACTAGTCGCCGCGCTCCCGCTTCGCCGCCGACTGCAGGATGTTCCGCGCCACGAACGACGGTTCGACCGCGGCGCGAGCCTTCAGCAGCTCGGCCTTGAGCCCGCGCGCGGCGTCGACGTCGGCGCCGCCGCCGAAGACGACGAAGTCGACGAGATGCAGCGCGCGCTGCACGTCGGCGAGGTCACCCGTCGCCTGCAGGGCACGCGCGCGCTCGAGCAGCGGCGCCGTGCCGCCCGCGAGTGCCAGCACCTCACCCGCGATCTCCGTCCGCGTGCTCGGGAACAGCATGCTCGGGTTGCCGTCGTACCAGCCGGTGTAGCGGCGCAGGATCGAGTGCACGGCGAACGCCGGGCACCCGTAGATGGGCTGCAGGTACGGGTTGCCCTGCAGATCGGGGGGGAGCGTCACCTCGTGGACGATCTGCTCGTACCACTGGCCGGCGTTCAGACGGCGCACCACCTCGTCCTCGAGCCAGTGCAGCGCACGGGCGGTGACGAGCAGCATCTCGCGGGCGTCGGTGGTGAAGACGTCGCCATGGCCGCTGACGATGGCCGCCGGGTCGAGTGACGCCATCGTCTCGAGCGTCTCGGCCCACTCGAGCACGTAGCGCTGGACGCGGAACGGCGTGCCGGCGTTCGGGATCGACGACACGATGAAGTCGCCGCCGACGATCACGCGACGCTCGGGGACCCACACCCAGGTGTGGTCGTCGGTCTCGCCCAGGCCGTGCCGGCAGTCGAGGGTGAGGTCACCGAGCGACAGCGTCACACCCTGCTCGTAGGACAGCGTCGGCGGGTAGTAGCGCGCGTTGCGGACGACGTCGCCGCCGCGCATGCCCCAACTCGCGAACTGCATGTCGAACGTCGTCGCCAGATGCCCCGCCGTCTTCTGATAGCGGGCGAAGCGGCGCGCGACGTTGACGTGTCCGACGACGATCGGCGCCGCGTGCCCGCGCTCGGCGGCATCGTCGAACAGCGCCGGGGTGCCGAAGGCGTGATCGTAGTGACCGTGGGTGTAGATCACGAAGCGCACCGGCTGATCGGTGAGCGCCCGCAGCTCGCGCACGACCCGCGGTCCGTTGGTGAAGAGACCCGGGTCGACGACGGCCACCCCGTCCGTTCCGACCAGGAAGGTGGTGTTGCCGAAGCCCGGGAGCAGGTGCACCCCCGGGGCGACCTCGCGGCGAGGACCGGCGGCGAGACGATCGAGCGGGTTCTTTCTCATGTAATGCACTCGCATTACATCTGCCTCCATGGCACCGTCAACCCTCGTGGGACGGAACCGACTGCTCGATGCCGCCGAACGTCTGATGGCGGACCGCGGCGTCCATACCGTCTCGCTGCGGGAGATCACCGCTGCGGCGGCGCAGCGGAATGCGTCGAGCGTGCAGTACCACTTCGGGAACCGCTCCGGCCTGATCGCCGCCATCGTGGCGCGCCACATGCAGCGCGTCGACACCGACCGCAATGCCCTGCTCGACCGGCTCGAGGCCGAGGGCCGCAACGGCCCGCACGACGTGGTCGAGACGCTCGTGCTGCCGCTGATGACGTCGCTCGAGACCAGCAGCGGTCGCTGCTATCTGCGCATCGTCGACGAGCTGCTCGAGCATCCCGCCAGCGTCGACCTCGATGCGGCGCTGCGGGGCCTGAACCGCAGCCTCGAGCGCGCGGGACGCCTCCTGGCGCACGCGCTCGGCGACCTGCCGTCGCCCGTCCGCGCCGCCCGCCGCGAGCTGTGCACGACGTTCCTGCTGCGCGCCCTGGCCACGCGCGCCCGTCAGATCGACCAGGACGCGCGCACGCGCCTGACGCACGACGAGTTCGCTGCGAACCTGATCGACGTCCTCGCGGCGGGCATCATCGCGCCGTCGACGACCCGCGTGCGCCGTCCCGCACGCGCCGTCGACGCGAGCTGAGGCCGCTCACCCGTCGACCGCGCCCTGTCGCCCGCCGGGCAGGACGATCGCCGGACGCCGATCGCCACCGGATCGCAGGGTCTGACGCGCGGCGACCGGCGTCACCGCGGAGTCGAGACGCAACAGGATCGTGCCTGCCGTCCAGCGTCTGCCGAGCGGCTCGAGCTCGAGGAGCTGCGGTGACTCGTCGCCGGACTCGACCGCAACGGCCGTGAGCACCCGACAGGGCAACGGCACCGAGGTAGAGCCCCGGAGCGCCACGACGTCTCCATGCTGGTAGATCATGATCCCTCCTGGCCGGTGCGAGTGCAGTCGCCGTACCAGCAAAACCCCGCCGAGGCGGTTCACCCCGCCCCAGCCTCGGCACCGTCGACGGCCTCCCCCCCTGCGGGTCACGACCATCCCCCACCGCGGCCCAGGGACTCGTGGGTCGCCGCCGCCGGCGCAACCACCCGAGCCCACCGCGGAGGCGGCAAAACGGTGCCGTTCTGGCCTGAAGCGACAATCTAGCAACGCGACCCGTCCACCCCTGCACGACCGAACCGCGAAACGCCGCGTGGCGTATCTCCGGGGCTACCCTGCAGCAAATGCAGCGTGGACGTGGGATCCGTCGTTGCGCACCGCCGACTCGACTCGCAGCCGGATGGACGGCCCGGACATTGCTTGGCGGTCCGTCGTGCTCACCCTGACTGGTTCCCCGCGTCGTCCCATTCGATCATCCGAACCAGTGCTGGTCCTCGACGACGTCCGCGTCCTGTCGGACGCGGGCGCCGTCCTGGTCCTGGACATTCGCCGTCAGCGCGTCGTCATCGCGAAGCGCAATCTGCAGGCGGGCACCACCGTCCGCACCGAAGGCGATCGCGGCCGCGTCGTGCTCACCGAGCGCTTCGCGAACGCGATCGGCATCTAGGGGATCGAGATCAGGCGCGCGGCCCCTCGCGGGGCGAGGCGCGCACGGCGCGATCGTAGGCCCAGTTCCGGATCAGGTCGACCTGCTCCTTCATGGTCTTCGACAGCGGCACGACGTGGTTGGTGGCGTTCAGCAGATCCTTGGCGGTGAGCTCGCGATCGGCCAGCCGGGCGGTGGTGAGCGCCGACACGACGCACTGCTCGATCTCGGCCCCCGTCCACCCCTTGGTGAACTTCTTGAGCGGCTCGAGATCCCACCCGGTCGAATCGATGCTGCGACGCAGAAGGTGCACCTTGAAGATGTCAAGGCGCTCCTGGTCGAGCGGCAGGTCGACGAAGAAGACCTCGTCGAAACGGCCCTTGCGGATCATCTCGGCGGGCAGCAGATCGATGCGGTTGGCGGTGGCGCCGACGAAGAGCCCGCGCGGCTTCTCCTGCATCCAGGTGAGGAAGAAGCCGAAGATGCGGCCGAGGTCGCCCTCCTTCGACTGCGCGCTGATCGCCGCCTCGATCTCGTCGAACCAGACGATGGCGGGCGACATCGACTCGAGCATGTGACAGGCGGCGGCGAAGGCGCCCTCGGGCGTGCCGTGCCGGCCGGAGAACACCTCGATCATGTCGATGCGGTAGAGCGGCAGCTCGAAGCAGGACGCGATCGCCTTGATGCAGAGGCTCTTGCCGCACCCCGAGATGCCCATGACCAGCACCCCCTTCGGCACGATCTCGAGGCCGATGCTCTCGCGCATCTGGAACAGCTTGCGGCGCTCGAGGAGCCACTTCTTCATGATCTCCATGCCGCCGACGTCCTCGATGCTCGTGTGCGTCGGGATGAACTCGACCATGCCGCTGCGGTTGACGAGCTGCCGCTTCTCCTCGAGCAGCGCGGGCAGCGAGTCGTGGTCGAGCCGGCGTCGCGCCGCGAGCCCGCGGCGGATGGCGTGGCGGCTCTCGTCGAGCGTGAGACCCAGCAGGGCGCGCGCGAGCTGGAAGCGCGTGTCGGGGTCGACGTCGACCGTGCCGCCCGCCGCCGTGATCGCCACCGCCTCGTGCTCGAGGAAGGCGCTGAGCTCGGGCAGGTCGGGCACCGCCAGCTCGATGTACGCGACGCTGCGCTCGAGCTCCTCCGGCACGTAGCGCACCGGCGACGACACGATCACGAACTTGCCACGGTCGAGGCAGGCCTCGTACAGGTCGCGTAGCCGGCGGCGAATCGCAGACGACTCGCGCAGCGGCTCGTGGAAATCGAGCAGCAGGAAGAGCGCCGGCCCCTGATGCGACGCGATGGCGTCGAGCGCCTCGCGCGCTCCTCGCGCCGGCGATTCGGCCGGCTCACCGTCGCGGTGCAGCCCCTCGGTGAGGCTCCAGGTGAAGACGGGCACGGGCTCGGGGAAGAAGCGCTGCGCGGCTTCGCGCAACAGGGCCAGCACGCGCTGCTCCTCGGCGGTCCGGACGTAGGCCAGCGGGCGGCCGGACTCGATGACTTCGTGGATGAGGCGGAGGGCGCGGCTCTCGGTGTCGTCGCTCATGTGTCCGGCGATAGGAAACGCGCGGGGTGCGCTTGTCAACCGCGGTTGCCTCCGCGGTTGCCTCGCCCCGGATCGCGAGCGTAAGGACGGAACCGATGACCTCCGCGCGCACCGACGGCTGGTCGTCGGCGGACTGGGGCGTCTGCCTCGTCCCCGCCGGCGCCGTGCCGCCCGCACTCGCCGCCGACATCCGGCAACGCGTCGGCTCGACGCCCGCCTGGCTCGGTCACATGGCGGCGGTGCCGTGGGTGGCCCGCGCCACGTCCATCCTGTCGATGCGTCCGGCGGCGTTCGCGCCGCTGCCGTTGTGCGACCTCGTGGCGCTGGCGGTCAGCCAGGACAACTCGTGCCGCTACTGCTACGGCGTGCAGCGCGCGTACATGACGATGCTCGGCTACCCCGACGACTACGCCGCACGGCTCGAACGCGACACCTACGCCGGCTCGTTGACGCCGCTCGAGCGCGCCGCGCTCGACCTCGCCCGTCGGCTCTCGCGCGGGCAGCCGCGGCCCGGGCGCGCCGATCTCGACGTCCTCGCCGCCACCGGTCTCTCTCCGGAGGCAGCGGTCGAGGTGGTCGCCACCATCGCCGCCATCACCTTCGCCAACCGGCTGTCGACGCTCCTCGCCCTGCCGCCGGATCCACTCGAGTCGATGGTCGACCGTCCACTCTTCCGTCTGGTGCGCCCGCTCGTCGCGTGGAAGATGCGGCCACGCCCGCTGCCGCCCGCCGTACCATTGCCGGCGGAGAGTGGGCCGTGGGCCCGCGTGATGACCACACTCGGTCGTTCGCCGGTCGCCGGCGAGCTGCGACGGGTCGTCGACGACGCGTTCGCGTCACCTGTGCTGCCCCGTCGCACGAAGGCCCTCATGACCGCGGTCATCGGTCGCGCGCTCGGCTGCGCCTATTCGGAGGCCGAGGCCCGACGACTCGCCGCCGACGACGGCATCGGTACTGCGGACGCCGACGAGATACTCACCAACCTCGGCTCGTCGCGCCTCGAGGCGCGTGATGCCCGCCTGCTCGCGTTCGCACGCGAGACGGTGCGCTACCAGACGCCGGTCATCCAACGACGCGTGCGCGAGGTCACCGCCGGCTTCACCCCCGACCAGATACTCGAGACCGTCGGCGTCGTGTCGCTCGCGAACCTGCTGGCCCGCATGACCATCGTCCTCGACGCATGCTGACGCTGACGCTCGCCC
>DASYLJ010000190.1:0-53127 GCA_036009625.1 Binatia bacterium | reverse complement strand
GCAGACGATCCGGCCGTCGACACCCGGCGCCTCCTCACGCTGCTCTCGGGCATGCGTACCGAGTACCAGGAGGCGTTCGACGGCACGACGCTGGTGCGGCCCATCGAACTCGACGAGGCGCGACTGCTGTTCGCCGAGGCGCGCGACCTGAACGGGCGCCTGGCGCTGCTGCCTGCGGCCGATCTCGACGGCCTCGAGCAGCAGCTGGGCGGCACCGCCACCGTCGAGGCGGTGACCGCCACGGTCGACGGCTTCGTGGCACGCGTCACCGCGGCCACCGGCATTCGCGACGAGCCGTACGCGCCCGAGCCGCCGTCGCCGGCGCGCGGCAAGGCGCTGTTCGACGAGAACTGCGCCACCTGTCACGGCCTGGAGGGCATGGGCAACGGCGACGAGTCGCAGCGGCTCGGTCTCAAGCCCGCGAACTTCGCCAACGTCGCGTTCATGCGCGTCGAGACGCCGCTCGACTTCTTCAACATGATCTCGCTCGGCCGGCGGAAGAGCGGCATGCCGGAGTGGGGCGAGGCGCTGTCCGTGCAGCATCGCTGGGACGCCGTCAGCTACCTGTGGACGTTCGCGCACGCACCCGCCGAGATGGCTGCCGGCGAGCAACTCTACGCCACGCAGTGCGCCGGCTGTCACGGCGCCGCGGGCGACGGGCACGGGCCGACGTCGGGAACGACACCCGACTGGACCAGCCCCGGCAGCCTCATCCACGCCAGTGACGCGTCGCTGTTCGCGACGGTGACCGACGGCGCGGCCGGCATGCCGTCGTTCGCGAGCGCGCTGTCCGAGGCGCAGCGGTGGCAGGTGGTGTCGTTCGTGCGCGCGTTGTCGCTCGGTGGCCCGCTCCGCCCGGGGACACCGATTCCCTCGGTGGACGACCTGATCCCCCAGGTCGACGCCGCGCGTGTCAAATCCGCCATCGGTGAAGCGAGTCGACTGCTCGACGAAGCGGTGGCGGCGCGCCGTGCCGGTAACGCCGGCGCCAGCGGCATGGCCACCGACGCCTACATGCGGTTCGAGCCCGTCGAGAAGCGCCTCGGCGCGCTCGACTCGGGGCTCGTCGGTCGGGTCGAGGAGGGCTTCGTGCGCGTGCGGACGGCGCTGCGCGAGCCGGGTAGCATGGTGTCGTCCGATCTCGAGTCGTTGGTCGCCCGTCTGCACGGCGACCTCGATGCGGCGGCCATCGTCCTGGAGCCGACCGCCGACGGCTGGGTGCGATTTGCGCAGTCGGTCGCGATCATCCTGCGCGAAGGGTTCGAGATGGTCCTCGTCATCGGCGCGCTGCTGACCTACGTGCGCCGCACCGGTCAGACCGCGCTCGTGCGGCCGATCCATACCGGGAGCGCCATCGGCGTCCTGGCCAGCCTGATCACCGCCGTGCTCCTGAGCACGCTGCTCCGGCTGACGCCCGGCGCCGGCGCGGTTCTCGAAGGTGCCGCGCTCCTGCTCGCGGCCGGCGTGCTCTTCTGGGTGAGCTACTGGCTCATCTCGAAGTCCGAGGCCGACCGCTGGCAGCGCTACATCCAGGGTAAGGTGAAGCAGGCCATCGCCAGCGGCAGCGGGACGGCGTTGGCCGCGGCGGCGTTCCTCGCCGTCTACCGCGAAGGCTTCGAGACCGTCCTCTTCTATCAGGCGCTTCTCGCCGGTGCGCCGTCGGGCGACGTCATGGTGGCCACGGGTTTCGTCGTCGGGCTCGGACTGCTCGGGCTGGTCCACCTCGGCCTCAAGCAGGTCGGCATCAAGATTCCGATGGCGCAGTTCTTCCTCGTCACCGGCGGACTGCTCTACTTCATGGCCTTCATATTCGCCGGCAAGGGCGTCTTCGAGCTGCAGGAGGCGGGCGTCGTCGCACTGACGCCGGTAACGTGGGGACCGCGGATGCCGGCGCTCGGCATCTACCCGTCGGTGGAGACGCTGCTCGCGCAGGGCGTGCTCGTGCTCCTGCTCGTGTACGGGACCGCGGTGACGCTGCGCCGACGCCGGCTCGCCGCCGGCACGGCGTCCTCGTCGGTCGTCGACGAGCCGGCCGCGCGCAGCTCGCACCACGGCTGACGTCGTCTCGGGTCAGGGCGCGAGGCGCACGCGAAGCCCTCCACCGGTGGGCAGCCAGAGGCCGCGCGCCACGGAGCGCCGGCCCTCGAACACGATCCAGCTCTCGCCCGCGAGGTGTGGCAGCGGCCCGGCGATGGCCGCGAGCCCGTCGGCGTCGGTACCGGCGACGACGACGACCGGCCGATCGCGCGATCCGGGCACGGCCCACGCGCGCGCCGTTCCCTTGCCGGCGACCTCAGGCGGTGCCGCCGGTAGACCACTGCGTGCGAGCCACGCATCCACCGCTGCGGTGCTGCCGACGACGAGCAGCGGCCCCGTCGCGGGCGGCGTCTCCACGATGCGCGGCTCCCCTTCGAACAGCGCGGCAGCGACGGCGCGTCCGGCCTGCGGCAGGTCGACGAGCACGGTGGCGGCCGTCGCATCGAACGCGACCGTGCGCAGGATGGGCGGCACCTCGTCGGGCGACAACCGCCGGAAGAGCCGGAAGTCGGGATCGACGCCGAGCTCGCGTGGCGTCGCGACGACCGGAAGCGACGCCGCGGCCGTGGTGCCTTGCAACGCGACCGTGGCGGTGACGGGTGCGGCGTCGGTCGTCACCGTCACCGGCACGCCGAGCGTGAACGTCGGCTCGACCTGCGTCAGCGTGAGGGTGACACGCGACGGTGTCGCCTGTGGATCGCGCAGGCCGAGCACCGGCGCACCCGCACGCGTGACCCACTGCGAGAAGAAGCCGTCGAGTGGACGGCCGGCCGTCGTCGTGAACGCGCCCTCGAGCTCGCGCCAGCCCGCCGGCGCGAAGCGATGGCGCGACCAGAAGGTGCGGATGCCGGCGGCGAAGGCGTCGGCGCCGATCGCGTCGCGCAGCATCGCGAACACCATCGCCGCCTTGTGGTAGCCGATCACCTGCGATGCGGTGTGGCCTTTGGCGCGGAACGTCGCCAGCGGAATGTCCTCGGCCGGCGGCAGGATGGCGAACTCGCGCAGCCAACGCAGCCGCAGGGTGCGCGCCTCGTCCGCGCTGCGCCGCTCGACGAACGTGTAGTCGGCCATGAAGGTCGTCAGACCCTCGGCCCAGTTGCCCTGCGTCGGATCGACGAAGACGCCGTTGCCCCACCAGCAGTGCAGCACCTCGTGCCCGAGCGAGGTGTCGGGGATGAAGGGCAGGCGCAGCACCTGCTGGCCGATCCACGTCAGTCCCGGAAACCCGAGCCCGACGGGGAGCGGGCTCGAGACGACGTCGAAGCCGGGGAACGGGTAGGGCCCGATCCAGCCGGCGTAGAGGTCGAGATAACCCGCGGTCTTCGTGAGGTACGTGTCGGCCAGATCGGCGACGTCGGGATGGAGCCACGTCCGCAGCCGTGTGCCGTGGTGCATGCGCTCGGTGACGACGTAGGGCCCAGCGAACAGCGCCAGCTCCTCCATCGGCGTGTCGGCCGTGAACGTCGCGCGCACGCGATCGGTGCCGACGTCCTCGGCGTCGAGACGCCCCGGTGCGACGGCGCGCTGGCCGGCGGGGACGTCGATCCGCACCGTCCACGTGAACGACGGGACGTCGACGCGCGGATACCAGGTGCCCGGCGCGAGGTAGGAGCCGTCGACGCCGGCGAACGAGCGCGCGGCGTCGCCGTCGGTGGGCGGGGTGTCGAGTGTCGCGTGGTAGGCGACGGTGGTGGTGGCGCCGGCCGCGAGCGCGATGGTCGCTGCCGTCGACGGTGTGCCGTCGACGGTGACGTCGGAGAGGCCGTCGGGAAGGGTCGCCTGCGTCGCGGCGTCGGTGCGGAGACGATCGATGACCTCGAGACGTCGCGTCGACGGGTCGAGCGTCACGGTGAGGTCGTGATGCACGGAGGCCGACGCCACCGACGCCAGCAGCGTCGCGCCGAGAACGAGCAGTCGCATCACGGCGTGGGGCCGAAGCGGGCGACGAGCGCGCGCGTGCGTCCGCCGCGCCGCACGCGGAGCGGCAGCCAGGTTCCGGGCGCGACACGGGCCACGATGGCACGGAGGACGCCCGCCGACGTGACGCTGGTGCCGGCGGCGTCGACGATGACGTCGCCCGTGCGCAGGCCGGCGGCGGCGCCCGTGCTTCCCGCCGTGACCTCGATCACCTCGACGCCACCCGTCGCGGGACGCAGCAGTACGCCGAGCCGGGGTGGCGCTACGGGTGTATCGCCGGGCGCGATGCCGAAGACCGCGTCAGCGAGATCGGCTGTACGCTCGGCACACGCGCGTCCCGCGTCCCATGGCAGCAGGACGACGATGTCGCGCGCCGGAACGCCGAGCGCTGTGAGCTGGTGCGGGACGCCGTTCCCGCGCTCGACGTGCCCGCTCCCCATGACACCGACGACGAGCGCCCCGGGATCGTGCTGCGATGCGGATACGAGCGCCTCGGCAATGGCGCGATCCCACGTGAGCTGCGCCTCGACGAAATGCTTCGCGGCCGCAGCGTCGATCGCCTGGCCGTGGGCGGCGAACACCGCGTCGAGCTCGGCCTGGTAGCTGGGGCTTGCCGGCGCCGGCGTACCGACGCCTTCGCGCTCCGTCGCCGGCACGGCGTCCCAGCCCTCGCGCCCGACGCGCGAGACCAGCCCGCGCTCGACGTTGAGCGCCACCATCGGCAGGCGGTTCAGTCGTGCCAGATGGAACAGCGGCATGTAGAGCACGGGGTCGAAGCTCCACACCGTGTCCCAGTCGGTGGCGGCGAGGAACGCTGGCTCGTCGAGCTGGCCCGCCACCCAGCGATCGAGCGCGGGCTGCGTGCGGCGCGGAAACATCTCGAAGCCCACCACCACGTCGGCACGACGTGCGAGCAGGCCGGCGATGACGTCCGCCTGCCAACGATGGTGATCGGCACGGTCGTGCATCTCGCCGAGGAGCACGAACCGCGCACGCGCCGCGCGGGCGAGGACGTCCGGTGTCGTCTGCGTGCGACCCGTCGCCGGCAGCACCCAGGTCGCCGGTGTGACGCATGCCTCGGGCGTGGCAACGTCGGCTCGTGGCGGGGTCGGGCGATGACAGGCGGCGGTGGTCGCGACGAGAAGCGCGACGGCGACAAGTCTCATGCGTCCGCCCGCCAGCGGCTCGGCGGCACGCCGTGGCGACGTTGGAAGACGCGGCTGAAATAGGCGGGGTCGGCGAAGCCGGCGCCGAGCGCCGCTTCCTTCACGGACGTGCCGCGCGCGAGCAGCCAGGCGGCACGTTCGAGCTGGATCGTTCGTCGCAGTGTCGTGAAGCGCTGCCCGGTGGCTCGTCGGATGATCGTCGACACGTGGCTCGGACTGTACCCGAGCGCGCGCGCGAGCTCCCGCAGGGTGACGCCTTCGGCGAGGTGGGCAGCCAGGTAGGCATGCACCGCTGACGCGATGTCGCCGGTGTCGGCGGGCGCGGGATCGAGGACGGCGGCGAGATCGGGCCACAGGGCCGTGAGTCGGGCCACCGGATCGACGTCATCGGCCATCAGCGCGTCGAGCGCGGTTTCGATGCACACGCGAACGGGTTCGGGCAGGGGCCCGCTCGGATCCAGCAGGATGGCCTCGAGGATGCCTGCCGCGCGGCGCGCCGCGGTGGCGCGATCGGTTTCGCCGGTGACGATCGTCATCGCGAGCGCGGACGCCGCGAGAACGTCGCCGGCGTCGCCGCGACGGAGCGCGCGCGACAGCCGTTCGACGGCGGCGCGTGCGAACGTCCACGTCATGGTCGTGGTCCCTTGCGAAGAAAGTCCAAGTGAATCCCCGATTCGCCCCTTGTGCCTCGGCGGCACCTTATTGAAAATGGTTTTCACTTTCAACGGGAAAAGTGGGGGTGGAATGCAGGAATCGCTTCACGGCACCCAAGGTGTCGCAGAATTACTCCGCGAGGCCGAGAGTCTCGGCCGGGTACGCGCCGTGCTGCGCAGCTGCAGCGGCTTCGTCGAGGTGTTCTGCTCTACGGAGGCATTCGAAGTCGGTCCTGATTGGCTCACGGTCCGCCTGCCCGGAGCCCATCTGCACGTCCAGGTTCCGGCGCTGACGGGCGCGGCTCTGCACGAGGCCGGTGATGCCGCCCACCCCGAGCGACCGTCGATGTGGTTCTACGGTCGATGCGGGTCGCCCTGTCTGCTGCTCATCCTCGACCAGACCGACGGCGACGAGCGGCAGCGGCAGGAGGCGGCGTTCCAGGCGTTGCGATCGCGCCACGGCGCGCACGTACGCTTCGCCAAGGCGGCCGACGATGCGCGGGTGCTCCACTGACCGCCATGACCGAGGTCACCCGCGACTCGCGCTGCGAGTGTGGCAACCTGCTGGCGCGGCTCACGCCGCGCGGGGTCGAGGTGAAGTGCCGGCGCTGCAAGCGCGTGGTGCTGCTGCCGATCTCCCTGGAGGAGGATGAGAAGGGGGGTGACGGGCCGCCCTGAGCGCCGGGACGACACCCACGAGTTCCGCTCGGCCAGAGGACGCGTTCAGAGCCCAGAGCCAGCCGGAAAAAACCATCCGCCGGGTGTCTCGCCCGCGCGGCATCCCCAATTCCACTGGACATGGAGATTCTGGACATGAAGCGTTTCGCGATCCTCGGCCTCGCACTGGCCCTCGGTTCCATCGCCCCCGCCGTGCGGGCCGACACCTTCGTGCTCGACACGAGCACTGGCGCCGCCTACGACGCCATCGGTGACGGCTGGTTCTTCGCCGGCCCGTCGATGCCCCCGCCCGACGGCGTCGGCGATGCAGGCGGCCAGGCGCTCGCCGTCGGCTACATCGCGGGCGTGCTCGAGCTGCGCGCGCTCTCGGAGTTCCCGCTGGCGCCGCTCACCGGCCTGACGGCGTCGCAGATCCAGAGCGCCACCTTCACCTTCACCATCGACGACGTGCTCTCGACGTTCGGCCCGGGTGCGACGTTCGACAACACCGCGTCGAGCCCCGTCGCCGTGTACCACTACCCGGCGAACGGCGTCGTGACCCTCTCCGACTTCGCGCCCGCCGGCCTGGCGCCGCTCGGCATCGTCACGCCGGGTGTCGTCACCGATGCCTCGCTCGCCATCTCCGGCGCGCTCAGCTTCGACGTCGACGCCACCGACGAGCTGAAGGCCGCGCTCACCGCCGGTGACACCGCCTTCGGCGCGCTCATCGGCACGCTCGACTCGCCCACCGGCACGTCGCTCGACAACGTCTCGCCTCCGGGCGTCGCGGGCGGCGCGCTGCCGATCCTCACCGTCGTCACCATCCCGCTCACCCCGCCGGTGCTGAGCAGCGCCGAGCAGGCGTGCCAGTCCACCATCCAGAAGGAAGGCTCCAAGCTCGTGTCGTCGGCCCTCAAGTCGTTCGGCAGCTGCTTCAGCGCCATCCTGAAGGACTACGCGCCCGATCAGGTGCTCGCCGCGGCCACCATCAGCAAGTGCGCCGGTGAGCTCGACGTCAACAATGCGGGCTCGAAGCTCGGCAAGGCAGCGGTGAAGTTCGGTGACAAGGTCACCGGCAAGTGCGGTAGCCTCACGCCGGCCGACATCGGCAGCCCCTGCAACCCGGCGGCCGAGAGCATCGCCGGCACCATCAGCTGCCTCCGCACGGCGCAGCTCGCCGCCGCCGAGAGCGCCGCGGCGTCGCAGTACGGCAACGCCTGCACGCTGCTGTCCTCGGTGAATCTCGACACCACGTTCCCTGGAGTGTGCGTGCCCTGAGGCACGACATCAGCCGGTAATTTTCCCGGGGGGTCGATCCCCCCAAAAGACCGCCCCCCGGGATCACCGGCGCCACTTGATCGGAGCTCTTTCATGCGATTCGGCCTCACTCTCGTCTCTCTCCTCCTCGGCGGCGCGCTCACCGCGTCCGCCGCCACCCAGACGATCGTCATCGACGACACGACGCCCGGAGTCATCTGGGACGGCATCGTCGACGGGTTCCCCATGCTCTCACCACACGACGGCAACGGTGACGTGCAGGGCAACCCGCTTTCGGTCGCCCGCCAGGGAGACGTGACGGAGGTCCGCTCGATCATGGAGTTCCCGCTCGCCGCGTTCGCCGGCGAGAACATCGTGTCGGCGACGTTGACGTTCAACGTCGACGACGTCATCTCCACCCTCGGCCCGGGGACGGCGTTCACCGGCGAGGCCGCGAGCACGATTCTCGTGCACTTCTACCCGGCCGACGGCGAGGCACTGCTCGCCGACTACAAGCGCACCGAGGAGACGCCGGTCGCCGTCTCGACCGGTCCCACCATCACCGACGCCTCGCTGAAGCAGACGGGTGCCAAGGTGTTCACCATCGACGTGCGCGAGCGCCTCGTCGCCGCGCTCACCGCGGGCACGCCGTTCCTCGGCGCGCTCTGGCGTACGAACGATTCCCCCACCGCCACGTCCATCGACGACGGCCGCAACGGCAACATGCCCGGCGAGGGCGGCGAGACGTCGGCCGGATCGCGCCAGCCGTTCCTCACCGTCGAGTTCGGCGATCCGACGCCCGTCTGCACCACCGACCCCGAGTGCGACGACGGCAACGCGTGCACCGCCGACACCTGCGACGCCGTGCAGGGCTGCCTGCACGCGCCGGCGCGCGAAGGCGAGGTATGCGCCGGAACCGGTTGCACCGCCGACGGCGTGTGCCTGGCCGGCGTGTGCGCCGGCACGCCCATCGAGGGACCCTGCGACGACGGCAACGCCTGCACCCGCAACGACATCTGCAACGCGGGTGCGTGCGGCGGCGATCCGCTCTGCGGCGACGGTGCGGTCGATGCGGCGTGCGGCGAGACCTGCGACGACGGCAATACCGCCGTCGCCGACGGCTGCTCGCCGGCGTGCCTGCCCGACACGCTGCCCGGGAAGGGCAAGAAACCCTGCCTCCTCGAGCTGGCGTTCGGCCATCCCGTGCGCGACTCGGCGGGTACGGTCATGAGCCCGCAGACGTGCACCGACAACGATCCGGCGTGTGACGACGATCCCACACCGGACACCTGTGGGTTCGTGGTGGCCGCGTGCCTCGGACGCGCCACTGCGACCTGTGCGGCGGTGACGACCGTCGCGCCGATCGTCGTGAGCCCGAATCGCTCGCGCAAGCAGCGTCCCAACCGTGATCGGCTCGACGCCTCCCTGGCCGGTCTGTCGGCGCCGTCGTGCTCGACGCCGGTGCGGATCGACGTGCCGGTGCGCCGCCGTGGCGCCAAGGTGCGTGCCGGTAAGGCCAAGCTCGTGCTGCGTGCGAAGGCCCCCGGAGTGGGCCGCGACAAGGATGCCGTATCGTTGGTGTGTCAGCCGGCGTCGTGATGCGTCGTGTGAACGCCACGAGCGTCCTCCTTCTGTTGATGACCCTGCTCCTCGCCACTGCCCGCGCAGAAGATCCGCCGCAGTCCGTGGCGATTCCTCTGGACGAGGTGGTGGTCACCGGCACCAAGATGGAGGAGCGGCAGTGGGAGGTGACGGTTCCCACCCAGGTGATCGGGAAGCAGCTGATCGAGGAGTCGTCGACGATCGACCTCGAGAACGTCCTCGGCGAGGTCCCCGGTCTCTACGTCCGCAAGAACGAGCAGTTCGGTCTGGGCGCGAGCACCGTCCGCATGCAGGGCGCCGATCCGAACAAGGTGGCGATCCTGATCGACGGGCGGCGCTTTCGTGGCGGCATCGACGGCGTCGTCGACCTGCGCGACATCCCGGCCAACAACGTCGAGCGCGTCGAGATCATCCGCGGTCCGGCGTCGAGCCTCTACGGCAGCGACGCCATGGCGGGCGTCATCAACATCATCACGAAGCAGGGCACGCCCACGCCGACGCTCGATGCCGCGGGGGCGTGGGGCAGCTTCCAACGCGAGTTCTATGCCGCGTCCAACGGCTGGCAGATCGGCCCCGTCAAGTACTTCCTCTCGGGCGTGCACGACGAGTTCCGGCTCTTCGACCAGTTCGGCGACATCAGCGCGCAGTTCAGCGGCGCCAACAAAGACGCGACGCAGAACCGTGACCAGTGGAACCTGCGCGTCGACGGCGACCTGAACGACAAGCACTCGTTCACGTTCTTTCCGTCCTACCAGCAGCAGACGAACCCCGAGAGCACGAACCAGAACTACGTGCTCGGCGGCGAATGGCGGTGGAAGACCACGCCCGGCTCGCAGCTGACGACGTGGATCAACCGCTACGGCTTTCTACGCGACAACGACCTCGTCGGCTTCCAGGAGAAGTCGGACTACGCCGACTGGGAGGGCGAGTCGCGCTGGTCGTACGAGGCGGGGCCGCAGCGCTTCTGGCAGGCCAATCTCCTCACCGCCGGGACGCGCGCGCGCGTGCAGACCCTCGACCAGACGTCCCAGGTGATCGAGGTCCCCGGGGCCGAGGCGGTCGCGCCGCACGTCGACGCGTCCGTCTGGCAGCTGAGCCCGTTCCTGCAGACCGACGTCCTGCTCTCCGAGAAGTGGAGCTTCCTCATCGGCTCCAGCTTCGACGTCCACCAGCAGTACGGGCTCGACGTCAATCCACGCGGCACGGTGACGTACCGGCCGTGGGAGTTCCTGCGCGTATCGGGCACCATCGGCCGCGGCTTCCGGGCTCCGGACCTGACGCAGCTCTATGCCGTCGACATCAACGCCGGCGGCCTCTACGCCCTCATCGGCAACACCGACCTGCAGCCAGAAACCGACCTGGCCTACCAGCTCGAGGCGGCGGTGCGGGCGCCCGGCATCGACGGCTTCTTCACGCTCTTTCGCCACGAATTCAAGGACCTGATCTCCTTCGCACAGGTCCCCGTCTGCACCAGCCCCGGTCGCCCGCCCGGTTGCATCCGCGATCCGCTGCCGGGGCTGCCCGGCCGGCTGCGCTTCCAGACGCGCAACTTCGCCGAGGCCATCACGCAGGGCCTCGAACTGGCGTTCGAGTTCTCGCCGCTCGACTTCCTGGCCATCGAGAGCCAGCACCAGCCGACCCTCGGCATCGGCTACGCGTTCCTCAATACGGTCAACAAGAGCGGCATCCCGGGTGAGGACGGCAACGCGCTGCCGTTCCGTCCGCGCAACCGCGTCCTGCCGTCGCTTGGCTGGCGGCACAAGCAGCTCGGTATTGCGGTACGAATCTGGGGCGAGTACGAGGACGACGCCTTCACCGACGTCGCGAATTCCGAGGAACTCCTGGCCCGCAACCACTGGCTCTTCAACTTCAAAGTCACCGTCACCCCACTGAAGCTGCTGCCCTACGGCGAGCCGACGGAGTTCGCGGAAGCCATCGGCATCGGCCGCCACTTCCAGATCTTCGCGCAGGGCGAGAACGTCTTCGACCAGGAGTTCGGCCCCGTCACGGCGGGTGGCCGGCTCGCAGGGCCGGCGGCGTTTCTGTTCGGCGTGCAGGCTAAATTTTGAGGAGGATGCGCATGACGCACCGACGACTCTCGCTCGCGTTCGTGCTGCTCGCGGGAACGGCCATGGCGGCCGAACCCGTGCGGGTGGCCACGTTGCTTCCCTATGTCGCCGACGCGCTCGGCAAGACCGGCGGCAACGTCACGCTGGTCGCCACCGTGCGGACCGACATGCGCACGCCACCGCCGCCTCCGACCGTCGACCTCGGCAGCCCGCACGCGCCCAGCTTCGAGGCGTTGGCGGAGGCCCGTCCGCAGATCATCGTCGGCGACCGCATGATGCACGGCGCCCTCAAGGAGAAGCTCGAGCGTTCGGGCGCCGAGGTCCTGCTGATCGATTCGGATACCGTGGCCGCCACCTTCGACGGCCTGCTCGAGGTCGGTCGCCGCTGCGGTGTCGCCGACGCGATGCAGAAGCAGGTGGACGAGTCGCGCAAGCAGCTGGCGTCGCAGGCGCTCGGAAAACCGATGCCGGTGCTGATCCTGTTCGGAACCCCGGGCAGCTTCCTCGTCGTTTCGCCGCGTACCTGGCTCGGCGACCTGGCCACGAGCCTCGCCTTCCAGAATGTCGCGGCATCGGTGTCGGGACAGGAGCGTCATCCGGGCTTCGTGCAGGTGAGCGACGAGGTGTTGGCGGGGCTGCGGCCCGAGCTGGTGCTGATGGTGGCGCACGGCGACCCGGAGGCGATCCGCACGTCGTTCACCAAGCGGCTCGACAGCGGTGGGGCGTGGGAGCCCATGCGCAAGACCGCGACTCGCGGCGTGCACGTCCTCCCGGCGAGCCTCTTCTCGACGAATCCCGGCCTCGCGTTGCCCGATGCCGCACGCCAGCTCCACGAGCTGGCGGAGTCGAGGGTCAGCGCGCGGTGACGCGCGCGTTCGCCACCGTCCGGCTGGTCTTCGAGCGTCTGCGCGACCGGCCCGCCTTCTGGGCCGGCGTGCTGGTGGTCGGCCTGGTGGCCGCCGCCGTGCTCGCCAGCATGGTCGGCGCGGTGGCGATTCCGTTGCGGGAATTTCCGTCGGCGCTGCTCGACCCATCCCATCCGGCGCATCAGCTCCTGTGGTCGGTGCGGCTGCCGCGTGTGGCCGCCGGCGCGTTCGTGGGGGCGGCGCTCGGCGTCGCCGGCGCGCTCATGCAGGCGGTGGTGCGGAACCCGATCGCCGATCCCGGGCTCATGGGCGTGACGGCAGGCGCCGGATTCGGTGGCCTGCTCGCCATCGTGCTGTGGCCCGAGCAGACGGTGCTGGTGCCGGTGCTGGCCTTCGCCGGCGGGCTCGCGGCGATCTCGGCGCTGCTCGCTGCGGCGTGGGGCGGCGGACGCGTCGCTGGGCCGCTTCGCATCGTGCTGAGCGGGGTCGCGGTGCAGGCCATCCTGTTCTCGTTGATCGCCCTCGTGACGTTCATCTATGCCGATCGGGCGCCGGCGTTCGTATCGTTCACCATCGGCTCGCTGAACGGCCTCGGGTGGAACCAGGTGGCGCTCATCGTGCTGCCGGTCCTCGTCGGCTCGGGCCTGGCACTGCTCTCCACCCGCGCCCTGAACCTCCTGCTCCTCGACGACGACAGCGCCGCCGGTGTCGGTCTGGGCGTGCGACGGGCGCGCATCGCGGCCTCGTGCCTGGCGGCGCTGCTGGCGGCCGCGGCGGCGAGCGTCGCCGGTCTGGTGGGATTCGTCGGGCTCGTGGTACCGAACTGGGTGCGCGTGCTGGTCGGGCCGGATCATCGGGTGCTGCTGCCGCTCTGTCTGCTCGGCGGCGCCACGCTGCTCATCCTGGCCGATACCGCGGCGCGCGTGCTGGCGGCACCGCTCGAGCTGCCGGTGGGCGCGCTGCTGGCGCTGATCGGTGGGCCGTACTTCCTCTTCGTGCTGTGGCGGAAGCTCGCATGAGCGACGTCGCGCTCGCGCTCGAGGGGGTCCACACCCGCCACCCCCTCGCGGAACGCGATGCGCTCCGCGACCTCTCGCTCAGCGTGCAGCGCGGCGAGATCCTGGCGCTCGTCGGTCCGAACGGCTCGGGCAAATCGACGGCCCTGGCCACGCTCGGCCGCTCGCTGGCGCCGCGCCTCGGCGCCGTCCTGCTCGACGGCGGCGACGCGCTCACGTTGCCGCCGCGCGCCTTCGCGCGCCGCGTGGCGCGCCTGCCGCAGAGCCCGATCTGCCCCGAGGGCATCACCGTCTCCGAGCTGGTGCACGGCGGACGCCATTCGCACCGCGGCTTCCTGCAGCCGCTACGCGACGTCGACCTGGCGGCGGCGCGCGAGGCGATGCGCGCCACCGACGTCCTCGATCTGCGACACCGTCGCATGGAGACCTTATCGGGCGGCGAGCGTCGACGCGCCTGGCTGTCGATGGTGCTGTGCCAGGAGTCGCCGCTGCTGCTGCTCGACGAGCCGACGGCGGCGCTCGACCTGCGTCACCAGCGCGAGCTGCTGTCGCTGCTGCGCCGGCTGAATGCCGAGCGTCAGGTGACCATCGTCGTCGTCATCCACGATCTCGAGCAGGCGGCGTGGATCGCGCATCGCGTGGCGGTGCTCCATCGCGGGCGCCTCTACGCCGTCGGTACGCCGGCGGACGCGCTGCGCGAAGATACGTTGCGCGACGTGTTCGGCGTCGAGGCGCGCGTCACGTCCGACGACGACGGCCTCGCCGTCCGCGTGCTCGGTCCCTGCGATCCCCTGCGATTCCTTTGAGGAGGAGCCTCCGATGCTGCTGCGCAAGATGCTGTCCGGCGACCGTCCGCTGCCCACCGAGTTCCTCGAGTGGCAGGTCAAGCTGCGCGCCTGGACGATGGAGCACCAGCACGGCTCGCCGCACGCCGGCGTGGCGCCGCTGCTGGCCGTCGCACAGCCGGGCATCGGCCTCGGCGTGACGATGCATTCCATCATCTGCGGGCTCCTGCCGCATGCGTCGCAGCTGCCGGCCAAGACCGCCGAGTTCCGCGGCCTCTACGAGAACAACGCGGGGCAGGGCGCACGCGCGATCTACGACGCCGGCATCGCGTATCTGAAGAACTACTATCACAGCGCCGCCGACTTCGACTCGACGTCCATCACGTCGCTGCTGCACACCGATGCCCCGGTGGTGCAGGCGCTGCGCGCGAATCCGGTCTGCTCGCTGCTGTTCTACGTCTTCGACCTCGACGACCGGACCGAAGAGGGCCGCATGCGCTGCCTGCAGGTCAACGGCCACGCCGAGCTGCACACGTCCGGACCGCTCTTCGACAACGTCTGGTGGCACAACGCCGTCTTCCACGGGAAGCTCGACGACCAGGTCATGGTGCGCGTGATTCACACCGGCACCTACGACACCCGTTTCGGCGGCCTCGATGCGGTCGACGCCTGACATGAACCCGAACCCACGAAGGAGGAGCTCCACCATGAACACGTCTCGACGCTTCGCATCCCTGTTGGCCGCCGCCGGCCTCTTCACCGCGCTGCAGGCGCACGCCGCCACCGTCGTCCTCGATGGTGCGAATGGCGCCGTCTACGACGGCGTCGGTGACGGCTGGTTCTTCGCCGGTCCCTCGCAGCCGCCGCCGGACGGCGTCGGCGACGCCGCCGGGCAGTCGCTCAGCGTCGGCTTCATCACGAACGTGCTCGAGATACGCGCGATGGCCGAGTTCGGCCTGACGTCGCTGGGGGGTGTCGACCCGAACGACATCATCAGCGCCACGCTGACGGTCACCATCGACGACGTGATCCCCACCTTCGGCCCGGGCGCCACCTTCGACGGCACCGCGTCCAATCCGATCGCGGTCGGCAACTACGTCGGCGACGGCGCCGTGACGCTCGCCGACTTCGCGGTGGCGACCAGCGCGATCGGCACCATGACGCCGGGTGTCGTGACCGATGCGACGCTCGCGAACACCGGCGCGCTGCCGTTCGACTTCGACGTCACGACGCAGCTTCGGGCGGCGGTCGTGGCTGCGAACACGGCGTTCGGCATCAAGCTGACCACGGCCGACTCGCCGACGGCGACCTCGCTCGACAACCTGGCGCCACCAGGGGTGGCGGGCGGCAAGCTGCCGTTCATCACCGTGATCGTCGCCGACCCGACGACCACGACGACGATTCCCACGACGACGTCGACCACCTTCGTGACGACCTCGACCTCCACCACGTTCGTGACGACCTCGACGTCGACCACGTTCGTGACGAGCACGACGACGACGACGATCGCGTCCACGACGACGTCCACGACGATCGCGCCGACCACGACGACGATCGCGCCGACCACCACCACGACGACGATCGCGCCGACGACCACCACGATCGCCCCGACCACGACGTCGACGACGATCGCGTCCACCACCACGACGATCGCCCCGACGACGACGATCGCGACCACGACGACGAGCACGTCGACCACCACGATCCCGCCGTCGACCACGACGACGACGCTGCCGGACACCTGCGTGATCGCGGCGACGTACGACTCCATCCGCTGCCGGCTCGACGAGCTGGCGGACACGGTCGCCACCGAGCCGTCGCTCGCCGGTGTGGCGGCGAAGCTCACCACGAACATCGACAAGGCCAATGAGCTGCTCGACAAGGCCGAGGCGGGTTCGGGTCGCGCGACGCGCAGCGCGCTGCGCAAGGTCGGCACCCGGCTGCGCGCCATCGGGCGGCCCGTGCGCTCGCTGCACGGCCGTCGCACCATCGACGAGGAGGTGCGCGCCGACATGCTCGCCACCCTGGAGGGGCTCCTTGCGGACGTGAAGACGCTGATGAAGGCGTCGTAAGCGTTTCGTGAGTGATGGCGGGGTGGGCCGGTCGGTCCACCCCGCCATTGCGGGTCGCCATGCGGCGTGGCACGAGACGCCATCATGCCGTTCGACTCGATCTTCCGTCCCGACCTCTTCGCCGGCGAGACGCACGTCGTCACCGGTGGTGGCAGCGGCATCGGCCGCTGCACGGCGCACGAGCTGGGACGTCTCGGCGCCACCGTCGTGCTGGTGGGACGGAAGGCCGAGCGCCTCGTCGCCGTGAAGGCCGAGCTCGCCGACGCCGGCGTCACGGCGCACGCGCTGCCCTGCGACATCCGCGACGAGGAGCAGGTGCGGGCCATGGTCACCGGCGTGCTCGAGCGCACCGGCCGCATCGACGGGCTCGTCAACAACGCCGGCGGACAGTTCGCCGCGCCGCTGGCCGGCATCAGTCAGAAGGGCTGGGAGACCGTCGTGCGCACGAACCTCACCGGCGGCTTCCTGTGCGCGCGCGAGTGCTACACGCAGTGGATGAACGCGCACGGCGGCGCCGTCGTCAACATCGTCGCCGACATGTGGGGCAGCATGCCGGGCATGGGGCACTCGGGCGCGGCGCGCATGGGCATGGTGAGCTTCACCGAGACGGCGGCGGTGGAGTGGGCCGCGTCCGGGGTGCGCGTCAACGCGGTGGCGCCGGGGTGGATCGCGTCGTCGGGGTTCGACACCTATCCCGACTGGATGCAGGGGTTCCTGCGCCTGCTGCACCTCGCCGTGCCGCTGCAGCGTCTCGGCACCGAGTCGGAGGTGTCGGCGGCCATCTGCTTCCTGCTGTCGCCGGCGGCGGCCTTCATCTCCGGCAGCACGCTCCGGGTCGACGGCGCCGCTCCGAACGCCAAGCTGACCTCGCCCCTCTCCGCTCTCCTTCCCGACGCCCTGACGGCGGCGTCCGAGGGTCGCCAGCCCTGGCCGCTCACCACGCACGACCGCTCGAGAGCCTGGAACGGCTTCCACCTGGCAGTGCCGCCGAAGGCCACGGCCTAGCCAGCATGCGTACCAGTATGCCGCGCCGGCTTCGCCGGCCGCGGCTGCCGATCGCGCGGACACTCTCGCGCGTCCGACCCGAGCCGTAGCTCGGGTCGGCACGCTTGGCACGGGCTGGCGCGGCCCGGTAAGGTCCGCCGCATGTCCGACATCCACGGCACTGCCGAGCACGAGCTGTTCCGATCCACCGTCCGCCGCTTCGTCCAGGACGAGCTGGTCCCCCGCGCCCGCGAGTTCGACCAGATGGGGCGCATCGACAAGACGCTCTACCGTCGCATGGGCGAGCTCGGGATGCTCGGTCTGCGCTACGATCCGCAGTGGGGCGGCTCGGGGCTCGACTGGAGCTACACCGCCGTGATGTTCGAGGAGATCGGTCGCTGCGACAACGCCGGCGTGGCGATGGGCATCAGCGTGCAGACCGACATGGCGACGCCGTCGCTGCACCAGTTCGGAAGCGACGAGCTGCGCCGCAAGTACCTCGTGCCGGCGGTTGCGGGCGAGATGGTAGCCGCCATCGGTGTCACCGAGCCGGACGCCGGCTCGGACGTCGCGTCCATCAAGACGCGCGCCGTCCGCGACGGCGACCAGTGGGTCATCAACGGCAGCAAGATCTACATCACCAACGCCGCCACCGCCGACTGGATCTGCCTGCTCGCGATCACGGATCCCGAGGCCGGCTACGGCGGCTTCTCGCAGATCGTCGTGCCGACCGATGCGGCGGGCTTCAGCTACCAGCTCCTCGACAAGATCGGGAACTGGGGCAGCGATACCGGCCTCCTCTTCTTCGAGGACGTGCGCGTGCCGGTGTCGAACACCATCGGCGACATCGGCCGCGGCTTCCAGCAGCAGATGATGCAGTTCCAGGACGAGCGCCTCGTCGCCTGCATCAGCTCGCTGGCCGCGTCCGAGGGACTCTGGGAGGCGACCAAGCGCTACTGCGAGGAGCGCATCGTCTTCAAGAAGCCGCTGTCGAAGATGCAGGTGACGCAGTTCAAGTTCGTCGAGATGCTGGCGCAGATCGTCGCGGCGAAGGCGCTGACGCACGAGTGTATCCGCACTCGCATCCGTGGCGAGGATGCGACGCGCGACATCTCGCTCGCGAAGCTGCTCGTCGGGCGGGCGGTGCGCTACGTCGCGGACGAGTGCATCCAGCTTCACGGTGGCTTCGGCTACATGAAGGAGAGCGTCGCCGGCCGGGCCTACGTCGATACCCGGCTCATCTCCATCGGCGGCGGTGCGGACGAAGTCATGATCCAGTACGTCGCGAAGATGCTCGGGTTCTAAATGCCGCCCCGAGCCATGCTCGGGGCGGGCGCAAGAATGGGACAGTACGTTTTCGCACGACCTTGGTGGCGCGGCTGGCAAAGCCAGCGCGCCATGCCGCTACGTATGGGCGCATCCATCGAGACCACGGAGCGGGATCGTCATGGCAGATGACGAACTGACTCGGCGTATCGTCGAGGCGCGGCAGCGGTTGCGGGCGCGGTTTCTCGACGCGATGACGCGGACGCCGTCGATGGCGGACGAGCGGCCGCAGGGGACGGGGCCGACGAATCGTCACGGCATGCCGCAGCTGCCCGTCGGGCAGACGCGGACGGCGCCGGGGAAGTGGCCGGTGCTGGATCTCGGGAATCAGCCCGAGGTGCCGATCGATCATTGGCAGCTGCGCGTCGACGGCGCCTGCGCACATCCCACGACGCTCGACTGGGCGGCGTTCCAGGCACTGCCGCAGGTGGACGACGTCAGTGACTTCCATTGCGTCACGACCTGGTCGCGCATGGACGTTCCGTGGCGCGGCGTGCGGATGTCGACGGTGCTGGCGCTGGTCGAGCCCGACGACGACGCGCGCTTCGTCCTCTGCCACGGGTTCGACGGCTACACCACCAACCTGCCGCTCACGGAAGCGCTGAAGGACGACGTGCTCCTCGTCCACACCGCCGACGGTGCGCCGCTGCCGCGCGAGCACGGCGGTCCGGTGCGGATCATCACGCCACAGCTCTATGCGTGGAAGGGTGCCAAGTGGGTGTCGCGCATCGAGCTGCTGCGCGAGGACGTGCTCGGCTTCTGGGAGCGCAACGGCTACTCCAACACCGCGCACCCGTGGCGCAACGATCGGTACAGCTGATGACCGGCGACCTGACGAAGGACACCGCGGTGACCCGGCTCGACGCCGCGCCCGGCTGGTACACTGCCGACCTCCCGACGGCCTGGGACTTCCGTTCGCCGTCGGGCGGCGTGCTGATGACGGTGGCGATGCGAGCCATGCAGGCCGAGCTCGACGATCCGGGGCTGCTGCCGCTGTCGGCGACCACGCACTTCTGCTCGCCGGTCCCGGCGGGACCGCTCGAGGTGCGCGTCGAGGTGCTGCGCCACGGCAATGTCGCGGCGCAGGTCCGGGCCGCGCTGTCGTCGACCACGATGCCGGGGCCGGGGCTCGAGGTCAGCGCCACGTTCGGTCGCGCCCGCGAGGGCGTCGACGTCGTCGATGCCGAGATGCCGGTGGTGCCGCGGCCCGACGACGCGTTGCCGATCATCCCCGGTACGCGCGATTTCCGCCCGCGCTTCCTCGAGAACTTCGACTGCCGGCTCGCGCTCGGGGCGCCGTGGTGGACGAAGGAGTGGACGGCGGGACCGGCGCGGATGGGACGCTGGTTCCGCTACCGCGTGCCCGTGCGGCGGCCGGACGGCACGCTCGACCCGTTCGCGCTGCCGCCCATCGCCGACACCATGCCGCCGGCGTTGTCCCAGGCGCTCGGGCCCAACGGTCCACCGTTCCATGCGCCGAGCCTCGACCTCACCGTCCACTTCCTGCAGGACACCACGTCGGAGTGGCTGCTGACGTACGTGCACGCCCGTCGCGCGCGTGCCGGCTGGGCGACCGCCGACTGCGAGATCTGGGACGACCGCGGGCAGCTCGTCGCGTTCGCGACCCAGATGATGATGCTGCGCCGGCGACCCGAGGACGTGCCCGGCCCGGCGTGGTGACGATCCGTCTTGTCGCCGATCGTGCCTGGGCTACGGTCGATGCATGACGACGACGAATTCGCGCGAGCATCTGCTCGCGCTGCTGAAGACCTTCGATACCGCCATGCTGGCCACTCGCACCGCGGAGGGAACGCTCCGTGCCCGCCCCATGGGGTTGGCCGAGGTGACGGACGCCGGGCTGGTGCACGTCGTGGCGGGGCTCGACGACCCGAAGGTCGCCGAGATCGAAGCCGATGCCAACGTCGGGCTGTTCATGCAGAGCAAGACGCAGTGGGTGTCGCTCTCGGGCACGGCGCACGTGGTGCGTGACCGGGCCCTGATCCATCGACTGTGGTCGGAGGTCTGGCGGGTGTGGAACCCGGGTGGCAAGGACGACCCGAACCTGTGTCTCATCGCGATCGAGCCGATCGAGGGCGAGTACTGGGACAACGCCGGCGCGCGCGGCGTCCGCTTCCTGCTCGAGGCGGCCAAGGCCTATCTCACCGGGACGACGCCGGACGCGAGCAGCGATGCGACGGCCAAGGTCGACCTCGCGATGGGAACGACGGTCGCGCGCTGAGACTACGCGCCGGTACGACCGAAGTCGCGCGAGTACCATCGACCCGGCCGAATGCGGACGACGATCTCGTTCGTGCCGGTCGGCCGCGTGGCGTCGACGTACGAATCGCCGACGTCAGCGCCGAGGTACTTGCGCACGACGGGCTTCACGTCCCGCTCGACGTCCGCGGGCGTGGCGGACACGACCCGTCCCTGGATCGAGACGTACTTCGGCGGCATGTCCTCGGACTGCACCAGGAACGAGACCGGCGTTCCGGCGGTGAGTAGCCCGGCCTTGCGCGCCTCGGGCCGCGTCACGAAGACGACGTCGCCGCCCGGCTCATAGAGATACCAGACCGGCACGGACAGCGGCCCGCGTCCGGGCTCGTCGACGCCGAGAATGCCGACGCGGGCCCCGGCGAGGAATGCTTCGCGTTCGTCGCGTGTCATCGGTGCAGGCATGGGCTGGTCGTGTAGCAGGGCGGCGATGCCATGCGCGATAGGCCTATTTTGCGGCTAGGCGTGGTCGACCAGCCTGCTACGGTCGCTTCAATCCGACCTACGCCACGGGCACAGCCGCCCGAAGGAGTCCGCATGACCTCGCTCTACGCCGCAGCGCTCGCTGCGATTCTGCTCCTCGGCCCGACGACGCCCGCGCTCGCGGAATGCGTCAACACGAAGTGCTCCGACACCGTGTCCATCGAGCAGGCTCGCGATCGGATCCAGGACACATGTGGATGCACCCGCGTCGGACAGACGCACGGCACGTACAAGAAGTGCGTGAAGACGACGCTCAAGGCCGCCGATCTGACGGCGCTCATCCCCGACAAGGCGTGCCGCAAGCTCATCATGAAGTGCGAAAACGCCTCGATCTGCGGGAAGCCCAACGCCGCCGTCTGCTGCACGCTCAAGAAGAACGGCGCGGTGAAGGGGTCGATCGTGAAGAGCGCCACCAAGTGCAAGAAGGGCAGCGCCTGCGGCGCCTTCCTCGGCCTGTACAGCAAGTTCGACGCCTGTGACGAGAGCGACGCCACGTGCGCGGGCCCGACCACGACGACGACGCTCCCGACCACCACCACGACGATCGCGCCGACGACGACGTCCACGTCGAGCACCTCCACGACGGAGCCGACGACGACCTCCTCGACCACGTCCACCAGCACGACGACGGAGCCGACGACGACGTCCTCGACGACGTCCACCACCCTCGCCACGACGACCACGAGCACCACGCTCGCGACCACGACGACGTCTACCACGGTCGCGCCCACGACCACGACGTCGACCACCTTGGTCACGACGACGACCAGCACGACGGTCGAGTCCACCAGCACCACCTCGACGACCATCGCCACCACGACGTCGAGCACCATCTTCGTCCCGACCACGACGACCGCGCCGCCGACGACGACCTCCACCATCTTCGTCCCGACCACGACCACGGCGCCCCCAACCACGACCACGACTGCGCCGCCGACGACCACGACCACGGTGGCCCCGACCACGACGACCGCGCCTCCGACCACCACCACCTCGACGACGAGCACCACCAGCACGACGTTGCCGTGACGCCCGATCGGTGCGCCAGCGCGTGACGCTGGCGCACCAACGCGTCCGGCATCAGGGCCGTGCAGCGAGCTTGAAGAAGACGTAGTCGGCCGCGTAGGGAATCAACTCGACCTTGCCGACGTCCGTCGACTGGGCGCAGCCGGTTGCCGGCGCCACGCCGCCCGACGTGTTGATGCGCTGCAGCCACGTCGTCTCGGTGAGCCGGCGTCCGCCGTCGGGTCCGGCGTCCGTGCCGACCACGCGCAGGCGAAACCACGGGATCGCGCCGGGCGCGACGTAGTCGGCGTCGGACGAGCTGGCGTCGCGCACGGCCCACACCGAGCTGCTGTCCTGGGAGTGCCACCTGGCGCGGGGAGTGCCGGCCTCGTCGGGGTTCGGGCTCAGGAAATGCGTCGCGATCTGCCGGTCGTGATCGTCGAACACGGTCGCCTGCGGCCCGAAGAGGGTCCATGCGAACGGCGACGGCCCGGACGATGGCAGGCAGACGTAGTTCTGCGTACCGACGGCGTGGCCGATCAGGAACGGCTTGTGCTCGGCAGACACCACGATGTCGCCGGGGACGGGCGGTGGCGTGACGGGGCGGGCATCCAGCGTCAGCGGGGACATGGCCAGGACGGCGCCGATGAGCGCCGCCCGGCTCGACGCGCGGCGGCCCGACGACGTGGCGAGCGAGGAGATACGGTTCATGCGAGGTCCTTTCGTTCGGGTCCGCAGCGCGGACGGCATGGGTGGAATCGTCGTCATGGCCGCTACTTGGGAGGTAGCGTGCCGCTACCCCCCGGGAATCGGCGCAATAGGATCGAGCGGTTGGGTCGTCTCCTCGTGCAGGGGCCGGGTGGAGTTTCCCGGCGACTCCTGGAGGAGACGATGGAGCAGACGATCGACGGCGCGGCGTTCCCCCTGATCAACCGCGAGTCCGAGCTCACCGCCCTCCGCGCCGCACTGGCTGATGCCCTCGCCGGGAGCGGACGCATGGTGCTCCTCGGGGGCGAGCCGGGGATCGGGAAGACCCGCCTGGCGAGCGTGATCGCCGGCGAGGCCGAATCGGCCGGTGTTCCCGTGTGGTGGGGACGTGGGTGGGAGGACGGCTCGGCGCCCGCGTTCTGGCCCTGGAACACCGCGCTGCGGCGATGGATCGCCCAGGTCGGGCCCGAGGCCGCCGTCGCCGCCGCCGGCGAGCGGGCCGCCGAGCTGACGAACGTCTTTCCGGCGCTGCGCGACCACCTGGCGCTGCCGCCGAGCGAGCGTAGCGACGCCGACGGTGCACGTTTCCAGCTCTTCGACACCGTGAGCCGCTTTCTGGCCACCGTCGCCCGGCCGTCGGGGCTCGTCGTCGTGCTCGACGATGTGCACTGGGCGGACCAGCCGTCACTCAAGCTGCTCGAGTTCGTCGCCGCCGATCTCACCGACACCCGACTCCTCGTCGTCGCGACGTACCGCGACACGGAGGTCGAGGGCGCGCATCCGTTCTGCACGACGTCGTCGCGCCTCGCCCGCGAGGCGTCGGCGCGCCGGCTGTTCGTCGGCGGGCTGACGTCCGAGCACTGTGCCCGCTGGGTCGCCCTGGCCGGGGTGCGGGGCGATGCGGCGGCGATCGGAGCGGCGCTGCACCGTGAGACCAACGGCAATCCGTTCTTCCTCGGCGAGATCGTCCAGCTGCTGGCCGGCACGGACGAGGTCGCGCCCGGTGGCGATGCGCACCGCGTGCCGCAGGGCGTGCGCGAGGTGATCGCACGCCGCCTCGATCGACTCGGTGCCGACTGCCGCACGACGCTCGCCGTCGCCGCCGTCGCCGGCGACACGATCGACGCAGGGATGCTGGCCGACATCGTCGGTGATGCATCCGTCGCGGATCATCTCGACCGCGCCGTGCGCGATCGCATCCTGATCGCCGAGGTCTCCCGCCCGGGTGAGCTCGGCTTCGCGCATGCGCTCATCCGTCGCGTGCTGATCGACGACATCTCGCCGTCGACGCGCGCCGCGTGGCATGCGCGCATCGCGACCACGCTCGAGCGCCAGGCGACGGTGTCCGAGATGGTGACGACGGAGCTCGTCCGCCATCTCGCGGCGGCAGGTACCACGGACGCGCTGCACAAGGCGTTCGACTACGCCTGCCGTGGTGCCGCGCAGGCGGCGCGTGGTCTCGGATGGGAAGAGGCGGTGCGTCTCTACGAGATCGCGCTCGATGTCGGCCGGCGAGCCGATCTGCTCGACGTGGCGGGGACGATCGAGCTGCGGCTCGCGTTGGCGCGCGCATGGCGCGGCGCGGGCGACGTCCCCGCGGCGCGAACCTGCTGCGACGAGGTGCTCGCCGCATGTCGCCGCACCCCGAACCCGGCGGCCGCCGCGCGCGCGGCGCTGATCTACTCCGGCATGATGCCGGAGTGGGGACGCATCGAGCCGGCCGTGCGGGCCGTGCTCGAGGAAGCCTGTCGCCACGGCGCGGCGCTCGACGACGCGCTCCGGGCACGGTTGTACTCGCGTCTCGCCGGCGACCTCGTCGCTGCGAACGAGGTCGAGCAGGGCGCGCGCATCTTCGCTCTGTGCGACGAGGCCGCCGCGTCGGCGCGGCGAGCGGGCGACGCCGGCGCCCTCGCCGTCGCGCTCACGGGGACGTACTACGCGGCGGCGATGCTGCGCACGTCCGGCGAGATGGTGCCGAGCACCCAGGAGATACTCGACGCCGCCGAGGCGGGCGGAGAGCACGAGTACGCCGCCGCGATCCGCTACGCGCGCGCGGTGACGCTGCTCGCGATCGGTGAGCCGGAGGCGTTTTCGAGCGAGGTGGATGGCCTCGCCACCTCGGCGGCCGCGTCGCACGTCGCCGAAGGACGCTGGCTCGCGCAGGCGCTCGCGGCCCTGCGCGCGACGGTGCAGGGACGGTTCGACGAGGCGCGGGACGCGATCGATCAGGCGCATGCGACCGGACGCCGCGCGCAGCTCCCGAATGCGGCCGGCGTGCACATGAGTCAGCGCATCATGTGGCACGCGCTGCAGGGCCGACTGACGCCGATCCTGCCGGAGATCGAGACGTTCGTGAGCGACCACCCCGGCGGTGTCGGCTGGCGGCCGTTCCGCGCGCTCGCCCGGTTGGAGAGCGGCGATGTGGTCGCGGCACGGGCCGAGCTCGACGACCTGATGGCGGCGGGGCTCGGGCCGGCCGAGCGCGGCGTGATGGCGCGCTGCTACCTGGCCGGGATCGCCGCGCTCTGCACGGCGCTCCGCGTTCGCGAGCACGCGCCGGCGATCTACGAGCGCATCGCGCGTCGTGCCGACGCCTGGAGCGTCGATGGCTGCCACACGCTCGGGCCCTGGGCGCTGGTGCTCGGCGCGCTCGCGCGCCTCTGCAACCGTCCGAAGGACGCCGACCGCCACCTCGAGGACGCGATCCGCCTCGGCCGGCGCATGGGATCGTCACCCATCGTGGCGCGCGCCCAGAGCCGACTCGCGAGCCTCCGCCTGTCGATGAACCCCACACCAGACGAGCGCGCCGGCATCGCGGCGCTGCTGGCGGAAGCCGCGCAGACCGCTCGCGAGCTCGGTCTGATCGACGTCAGGGCGCGCGTCGAGCGGCTGCAGGCGAAAGGGCTACGCCCGACCAGCGACGCCGGTTCCAACGCCTTCCTGCACGACGTCGACATCTGGAGCGTGCGCTACGCCGGCCGCGACATCCGGCTGAAGGACGGCAAGGGCCCACGCTATCTCGCGACCCTGCTCTCCGCGCCGGGACGCGAGGTCCACGTGCTGCAGTTCGGTGCGGCGAGCGCGGCGCGGTCGTCCGCGCGTGACGACGGTCTCTCGGTCGGTCTCCCGAGCGGCTCGCTGGACGACGCACCGGATCAGCAGGCGCGCCGCGAGTACCGCGATCGGATCGCCGATCTGCGGACCGAGCTCGACGAGGCCGAGCAGCACGCCGACCTGGGTCGCAGCGAGCGCCTGCGCGCCGAGCTGGATGAGCTCGTCACCCAGCTCGCCGGCTGCTTCGGGACGCGTGCCCGCCTCCGCGGGCCGGCGGAAACGGCGCGCAAGGCGGTGACGAAGGTGCTGCGCACGCAGATCGGCAAGCTCCTCGACACGCATCCCGCCCTCGGACGGCACCTGCGCGACACCGTTCGCATGGGCACGGTGTGCGTCTACGCGCCGCCGACGCCGGTGGCGTGGGACGTCTGCATCGGGTCGCTGTCGCGGTAGGGGTTGGCCGTGGGTAGCAGGCGCTACTCGGGAAGTAGCGGGTCGGAGGCATGAACACGAACCTGCCCATGCCGGTCGTCTCCGTGATGCCGGACGTGACGGCTGCCTTTGCGCCGGTGGGGATTGCCCTCATGACGATGGTGTTGGTGGCCGTCCTGACCCTGTTCCTCGGGCGAGACGGACGGCGGTCGGGCTCGCGCGCGCGTCGCATGCCGGCGTGGCTCGCGGCGTCGCTGCGGCCGCTGCCACGGCGGATGGCGATTGGTCTGCTGCTCGCGCTCGGCGCGACGGCGGCGAGTGCTCACGGCGGCATCGTCGTGCCGTGAACGTGGTCCCGCAGACGTCGCTACGTCGTCATCTCGATGCTCACGCTCCGGGGATCGGACGCGCGTCGCTCACGTGCCGAGGCGGCGCAACGTCTCGGCGAAGCGTCCGGCATAGAACTCCTCGCCGATGGCGGCGAGGCGGTAGAGCTCGGGACCGGAGAACGTGCCGATGGCGCCGCCGACGGCGGCGAAGTAGCGCTCGCGTGCCTCGTCGTACGGGGCGGCGAGCGGCGGACGCATCGCATCGCGGGCAGCCAGCACCGGGAACGCACCGTGCGGTTCCGCCTGGTACCAGTACGCCACCGAGGCGTACTCGTTCGCGAAGTTGTTGGCGTGGCCATGTTCGACGGTCCAGCGCAGCGAGCGCGTGAAGCGGATGGGGTCGTGCAGGAACCAGCGGTACGCGCCGACGAGGCCGGCGTGCTCGTGGTCGCCGCCCTCGACGAGATGGAAGCCGTGGTACGGGCCGGCGAACTCGCGCACCGGGCACGCGCCGCCGCCGAAGATCTCCTCCGTGCCGGTGCCGTGGATCGCGGGTGGCCACGAATCACCGTCGACGAAGACCATGTCGTCGCCCTCGCCGTACCAGCCGCCGGCGACGTTGTTGATCTGGAGTACGAGGCCCACCATCTGTCCGGCGCCCGTGACGTCGAGGGCGGTGTAGTTCTCCGCGCCGTCCAGGTTCGCGGCGCCGTGCAGCTGGCGATTCGGATGCGGTCCGATGGCGATGGTCGGCTTCTCCTGCCGCCACTGGGCATGGAAGCGGAGCGTGTCGGCGGGTGGCGGCTCGTCGTACGTCTCGTAGTCGACGTGGTACCAGAGCGCCGGCAGCGCGCCGCCGAGCGCGCGATCGCCGCGATGCTCGACGGTGATGCGCGCGCCGGTGGCGAACGGCATCGGGAAGTAGGCGTGCATCCCGTGCGACGAGCCGAAGCCCGGATTCACCGCCGTGAGCGCGGTGCGGATCGTGCGGATGCGGGCGTGGGCGAGGCCGAAGAAGTCGCCGAGCGGGACCTCGACCGACGGCGTCGTCTCGCCGTCCCACCAGCAACGCAGGATGGCGTCGCGGTAGTCCGTCAACTCGGGGAAGGCGAGGGCGCAATAGAGATGCGTGACGCAGCCCGGGCCCTCGTGCTCGAGGAGGACGGCGGTGTCACCGGGCTGGACGGTGACGAAGTCCCAGTTGCGTCCGCTGCGATCCCAGGAGGACGAGCGCCGGCTACGGGCGCCGGTGGCGGTGAAGAGCGTGCGCAGGGGATGACGGTGCAGCGGGTGGCTCGTCATACGGAGCCCGTAGCACGAGCCGGTCCCGTTCGTCGCGCGTCACTGCGGTGCGCTGCGCGCGCCCTTGACCTGATTCCGCAACGATCCCAGCTCGTCGCCGCACCCCGCCGGCCACCCGTCGGTGTTGACGTGCATGGGGCGGCTGTTCGTTGCGCCGCGACCTATTCGGGTTCGGGCTCGCCCCAGAGATTGGCCGGCACGGCATCGTACGGCGGCGTGAAGTCCTGCCGGCGCGACTCGAACGTGAGCGGACGGCCCTTGCGGTCGAACGTGATGATCCAGAAGTAGTCGAAGTTGGTCCCTTCCCACGTGAGCGGCACCTGATCGCGATACTGCGGCGGCAGGCGATCGAGGTGGAGCAGCTGGCGCCAAGTGACCTCTTCGCCGGGGAACTGCGCCTCGAGCTCGTCGTCGGCGATGTGATGGTGCTCCCAGCACACGACGACGGTCTTGCCGTTCCACGCCCGCGTCTTGAAGAGCGTGCGCGCCGCCTCGCGCGTGCGCTGATTGTAGTTGAGCGTCTGCGTCTCGTCCTCGGCGTCGGGCACGGCGAGCCACGATGTCGACGGCATCGACCACGAGGTCGCCGTCGGTGCGATCAGCTCGATCGTGTGCAGCGTCATGCTGAGGAAGGCGGCGGGTCGTTCGCCCCGCTCGAACAACGACGATGCTGCGTCGCGTCCGAGGAACTGTGCCCCGAGCGCCTCGGCACGCAGTTGGCCGGTCGGCGTCAGCTTGTAGCCGTCGGCCTTCTCGCCGTGACGGAGCAGGATCACCCGACGCGGTGCCGCCGCGGCATCGGCGACCAGTCCCACCACCACGAGGAACACCACCATCATCATCCGCATCCATCGATCCTGGGGTCGGAGACCCCCAGGTTCAAACGACGACGGGAGAATCCTAGTCGGCAGATTGTGCCGGGGTGGCTCGGACGTCGCGCACCGTGGCGCGCACCAACCGCGCCGTCCCGCGCGGCCGCAGCCCGTCCTGGCGATTCCGGAAGTAGCGCTGGTACGCCGCCTCCGGGTCGAGGTCCTCGACGTCGGTGAAGCCGGCCGCTGCCAGCATACGGGCCATCTCGTCGGGCTCGAAGAACGTGATCCACGGCTCGCCGACCGCCGCCGACCGCGCGGCCATTCCGGCCCGGATCTGCGCGCCGGCGTCCGAGCTCGCCGACGGAACGGCATACTCGAAGACGATCGTGCTGCCCGATGGCAGGGAGGCGACCCAGGCGAGTGTCCCGCGGATCGCGTCGACCGTCAGGTAGACCGTCACGCCCAACCACGACACGCAGGCGGGGCGGCGCGGATCGAACCCCGTCGTCGCCAGTGCCTCGGCGAGGGACTGGCGTTCGAAGTCGAAAGCGACGAGCTCGACGTTCGGAGGTGGTACGATCCCGGCCGTTGCCAGCCGCTCGCGCTTCCACGCCTGCGTGGCCGGATGATCGACCTCGAAGACGCGCAGCCCTTCGGGATGGGGGGTACGGTAGGCGAACGTATCCAAGCCGGCGCCGAGGACGACGTATTGCTCCACGCCAGCGGCGTGAAGCACGTCCTCCGCGAACCGGCTCCGGACGGCGATGAACGCCCGCAGCGATCGCGCGCCCGGGGTGTCGAGCGACGTCGGATCGGTCCGCAGCCGTGCGACGTGCTCCGGCGACAGCAGGCGGATGACGATCGGGTCGTCGAACACGCGGGGATCGTCGATCAGCTGATGCAGCGCGCGCAGCATCGCGGCGCGTTCGGCGGTCGTGCTACGGCGGGCGTCGTCCATGGCTCACGTCCTGCGGCGGTTTTCGAGCGCGTCACCCACCGAGCGGCCCCACGGCAGGGACAACGTCTGCCGACGGCGTACCATCGCGCCCGGCAGCGGCACAACGAAGGTGTTTCGGCCGATGCGGTCGGGTTGCGTCGCCGCGGCCGCTGCCCTATCCCGCCGTCCTACGCATGACGTCCCCCCGTCCCGACGCCCCTCACGAGCACGGCCCCGACTGCTCCCATGACCACGCGCCGCAGGAGCCGATCCGCCGCGCCGAGGCCAAGGTCGGTCGCAACGATCCCTGTCCCTGCGGCAGCGGCCGCAAGTACAAGAAGTGTCACGGAGGCGCGGCCGCCTAGGAGTCGTGCGGGCGCTTCGGCGCCACGTGCGGACGTTGCCCGCCGAGCCACGCCGGCGCCCACCAGTTGAGATCGCCGAACAGCCGCATCGTCGCCGGCACGATCAGGACGCGCACCAGCGTCGCGTCGATCAGGACCGCAATGGCCAACGTCAGTCCGAGCGACTTGACGAGGATCACCCGCGCCAGGCCGAACGCACCGAAGACCGCCACCATGATGGCGGCGGCGCTGGTGATCAGTCGTCCTGTCCGCTCGAGGCCCTCCGCCACCGCCCAGGTGTTGTCGCCGGTGCGCATGTACTCCTCGCGCATGCGCGACAGCATCAGGACCTCGTAGTCCATCGACAGGCCGAACAGCGCGCAGAACATCACCACCGGTCCGCCGACGTCGAGCGGCGTCGGCTCGAAGCGCAACAGATCGGCGAAGTGCCCCTCCTCGAAGATCCACACCAGCGCACCGAACGACGCGCTGATCGACAGCAGGTTCATGATGACGGCCTTGATCGGCAGCAGCACCGATCGCAGCATCACGAACAGCGCGACGTAGGTGACGATGAAGATGAAGCCGACCGCATACGGCACGCGTGACAGGATGAACGCGTTCAGGTCGACGTCGTTGGCGGGCGCGCCGGTGACCAGGAAGGTGCCGTCGCCCACCCGTCGATCGGCACGGATCAGGTGCACCAGCGCGCGCGCCTCGTCGCTGGTCGGTCCGGCGTCGACGTGCACGATGAGCAGCGCCAGGTTCTTTGTCGTCATCATCGCGCGCACGCGCTGGGCGGCGAGCGGCAGGTCCTCGGTGGGGGTCTCGGCGTCGGCCTTGAAGTACTCGGCCGTCAGTCGCGGATCGGTGTCGACGACGCCCTCGACCTTGAGTACGCCGGGCAGCGTCTTGATCCGCTGCGCCAGGTCGTAGAGCGGCTCGACGCGCTCGGGCGTGAACGCCGGCTCGTCGGGATAGCGCACCACCACCAGCAGGCGGGTGCGGGCCTGGTCGGGGAACGCCACGCGCAGCTCCTCGTAGACG
The DNA here is from genome assembly GCA_036009625.1 of Binatia bacterium. Lineage (GTDB taxonomy): Bacteria > Desulfobacterota > Binatia > DP-6 > DP-6 > DASYLJ01. The sequence continues at coordinate 21,990 of DASYLJ010000190.1, read as the reverse complement.
TCGCGAGCCTCGATGCCCCGCGGCAGGGTGCTGACGTCGGCGGCGGCGATCGACAGCCGGAAGAACGGCGAGCCGAGGAGCAGCACGATGGCGAGCGACGGCAGCAGCACGAGGACCGGCCGTCGCATCACCCAGGTGGCGATGCGGTGCCACATGCCGTCGAAGGCGGCGACGCGTCGGATCGGCAGCGTGCCGGCATTGATGCGTGGACCGAGTGCCACCAGCAGCGCCGGCAGGAACGTCAGCGCCGACAGCACCGCCAGCAGCACGACGATCATGCCGCCGAGGCCCATCGTGGCGAGGAACGAGCCCTGGAAGAACAGCATGCCGCCGAGCCCGATCGCGACCGCGAAGCCGGAGAACACGACCGCGTGCCCGGCGGTGTCGAGCGCGGTGACCAGCGCGTCTTCGAGGCTGGCGCCGGCCTCGAGCTCGTCACGGTAGCGGGTGACGATGAACAGCGAGTAGTCGATCGCCACGCCGAGCCCGATCAGCGAGGCGACGTTGATGGCGTAGACGGCGATGTCCATCACGCGTGAGAGCGCCATGATGGCGGCGATGCCGGTGACGACGGCGAGCGCGCCGACGCCCACCGACAGCGCCGCCGCGGCCACGGTGCGGAAGACCGCCACCAGCACCAGCAGTGCGAGCGGCAGGCTGATCAGCTCGGCGAAGAGCACGTCGTGCTCGAGGGTGCGGTCCAGGTCCTTGCGATAGGCGAGGTGGCCGGTGAAGCCGGCGTCGAGCAGGTCCGACGTCACGGTGGCGCGGAGCTCCGGATAGGCGGCCATGGCGGCGAAGTACTCGTCGCGCAACGTCACCACCGCGAGCGTCTTGGTACCGTCGGCCGACACCATGCGCTCGCCGACCAGCTGCGGCGCATCGTCGGGGGAGAGGATGCCGCGTACCCGCGGGTCGGCGCGCAGTCCGGCCAGCGCGGCGGTCAGTGCCGTCCGGTAGCGGGGGTCCTTCCAGGTCAGCCCGTCACGGCCGCGGAACAGGATCAGGAACGACGACTCGCCCGGATACGACAGCTCGCGCGAGATCAGCTGCTGCGCGGTCTCCGACTCGATCCCCTGCGTCGTGCCGGAGCTGAGCGTGCCGCCACGCCACAGCATCAGCAGGGCGAGCACGAGCACGACGCCGCAGGTGCCGAGGATCGCCCGATGCCGGCGGAGGGCGAGACGTGCGAGCCAACGATACATCAGGCGTGGTCGAGACTTATCGTCCTCCCGGAAGGGCGACAAGCCGTGACGACGCCGGCGGGCCTCAGTCGATACAGGGCTGGGCTTTGCTCCCGAGGTTGTTCGTCCAGACGTTGGCATCACACCCGGCATTGAAATCATTCAGCCCGAGGCCGTTCCCCAGGGAGACGTTGTCTCGGATGACGTTCGACTGTGACGAAACCGCGATGCCCTCGCGGAAGCTGTTGAATGCCCGATTTCCCCGCAGCTCGTTGCCGTTGGCCGCCGTTACGAGGAATCCGCGCGAGCTGTCGAAGTTCTGCGTGCCGATCGCCACGTTGTCCCGCACCAGGTGCCCGCCGGCGCCGGCGACCACCTGGAACCCGGAAGCCTTACTGTTGACCGCGGTGTTCTTCGATATCTCGTGACTGCTGCCGCCGATCTCGAATCCCGTGTCGGACCCCGTGGCCACGTTTTCCTTGAGCGTGACGTCGCTGGACGCGGCGGCCACGCGGTACCCGACGGTGTTCCCCTCGGCGACGTTCCGGGTGAGCGCGGATCGCGCAGATCCGGAGGCGTCGAACCCGACGTCGTTCTCGGACGCGACATTCCGGACGAACGAGTTCCGCAAACCCTGGATGAGGAACCCGATTGGGCTCTCCACCGCGGCGTTGTCCTCGAGATCGTTGTCGCTGCCGTTGATCGAAAAGCCGTCGGCCGACGCCTGGCGCGCGCCGTTGCCGGACAGGTCGTTGCGGTCGCTGCTCACTGCGAAGCCGACGAGACCCCGGCGGACCGTCACGTTGCGCACCTTGTGCTGGCCGTCGCCGAAGACCCCGACCCCGAAGTTGCAGCCGTCGACGGAACCGTTCTTCACGGTGGCGTTCTTGCCCTCGATGGAGATGCCGATGGTGAACGCCGATCCGCCGTCGCAAATGACCCGGTGTCCCGCCATGTCGAGCACGGTTTTGCCGACGACGCGTAAAACGGGGTCGCTCGCGCAGGCCACTATGTCGCTGGTCATCGTGAAGGTCCCGCCCGGACCGACCGTTCCGCCACACGCCAGCTGGGCCGCAGCGGGCCCAGCCATGGTCGGAAGGGCGGCGGCGAGCAGGAGGGGAAGCAGCCGCCTCGGGAAGGGGGTCTCGACGGAGAGGCACAGGCGATCGGACATGGAAGTCTCCTTCGTAGGATCCGCGGCCCTTCGTGAGCGACCGCGGCGGAGACTCTCTCGTGGCCGCTAACTGCCCGTCAAGCTTGATGGGGCCCAATTCGCGCCCGCCCGGCTCAGGCGAAGCCGAGGTCGCGGTCCTGCTGCTCCGGGTCGGCGTCCTCGAACTGGATGATGCCGAGCTCCTCGAACGACGCGCGCACGCGCGGGCTGATCAGCCCGAGACGCTTCAGGTTCGGCACCACGCGCGCGAACAGCATCTGCCGGAACATCATGGCGGGCGGCGAGGCCAGCACCTTGTCCTTCACCGCGTCGCGATCCCAGCCCATGGCGTTCGCGATCTGATCGCCGACGAGGCGGTTCCGCATGAGCTCGCAGGAGTAGATGATGAAGTCCTCGCGGTCGCGCAGCTCGTTCGCCGGCATGTCGCGATAGTAGTCCTTCAGCGAGATGACGCCGAACGCGACGTGGCGCGACTCGTCCTTCATCACGTAGTGGATCAGGTCCTTCAGCAGGGGCTCGCTGGTGATGTGGTAGAGGTTGCCGAAGGCCGCCATCGCGAGGCCCTCGATGATGATCTGCATGCCGAGGTACTTGAAGTCCCAGCGGCTGTCGGTGATCGTCGCGTCGAGCAGCTCCTTCAGGCTCTCGTTCACCGGCCACTGCCACTCGAGCTTCTCGGTGAGGTAGCGGGCGAACACCTCGACGTGCCGCGCCTCGTCCATGGTCTGCGTGCCGGCGTAGAACTTGGCGTCGATCCACGGCACCGCGCCGACGAGCTGCGAGGCGACGATCAGCGCGCCCTGCTCGCCGTGCAGGAACTGCGACAGCTGCAGCGCGACCTGCGCGTGCTGGAAGCGCTGCTTCTCCTTCTCGGTGAGCTTCTCGTAGGGCGCGAAGCCCTGCAGCGGGTTCAACGCGCGGGGCAGGATGTCGTGCTCGGGGTCGACCGGGGTGTCCCACTTGAGCTGCGTCGTGCCGTTCCACTGGTCGCGCTTGGCCTTCTCGTACAGGTCGCGCAGACCCTCCTTCACGCTGCCGTACTGCCAGGCGTAGTTGGAGTTGAAGGAGGTGAGGATGGTCTCCAGCTCGACGTCGAGCTGATCGAGCTGGTTGACGGTCGCCGGCATCGCCATGATGCGCGAATCTACTGACGAACCGCCGGTAGTCACAAGCCCCCTTCGGGCAATCGGGGCTCCCTCCCTTTGGGTAGGGAGTCGGGCATGGCGGCTCGTCTGATCAGGTGCGGCGCGCCGGAAACCACTCGGTGAGCTTCGCCAGCAGCAGGAAGTCGCCTTCAACGGTGTAGAGGCCCTCCATCAGGGCCTGGCCGCCGTCGAGTTCGCCGTGGCTGATGCGCGTCCACACGGCGTCGGGCGTGCGGACGGTGAGGTTCGGGGCCGACGTGGTGCCCTCGAAGCTCTTGCAGCGGCCGCGCGCGATCTCGAGCCAGTAGTTGCCGCTGTCGGTGACCTGGAACTGGATCGTGGCGGCGGCGTCGCCGGCAGCGCGCCGGTCGAAGATGAGCGGCATGGCCATGATGAGGGGGTAGGCCGACGTCGGCATCGGGACGTCCACGAGGCGCACGTAGAGGTTCGCGATCCACACGCTGGCCGGCATGCCCGCGACGACGACGAGGAGGTTCGGCCACACGAACGTGAACATCGGATCCGTCGGATGCCAGGCGCACAGTGCGGCGGCGCCGAGGAACACCAGCGCCCACCACGCCGAGATGAGCAGGTTGACCGGCACGAACGCGGCCGTCTTCCACTGCCACGCCGGCATCTGGCGACGGGCGAAGTAGTAGGTGAAGGGCTCCTGACCGAGGAGCGGCGGCACGGCCGCGGCGAGCGCCAGCGCGATGAAGAGGAGCGCCGGCGAGTAGCGCTGGTAGAGGTCCGTCAGCGGGGCGATGCCGAGCATCACGCTGGCCAGCCCGACCAGGAAGAAGAGCCAGATCGACAGGTCGAAGTGCTTGAGCTCGCCCTGCCACCAGGCCAGCGCCATGTAGCCCGTCTTCACCACCAGCGCGATCACGAGCGCATGACCCACCCCGTCGACCGTCCAGCCACCCCGCTCGGCGAGGTTGAAGTAGGTGATGACCGCCACCAGGCTGCCCAGGTGCATGAAGAAGAAGCGGGCGATGGGGTTCTGGAGGCGGGGGACCTGCATGCCTCAGCTGCGTAGCATCCCCCTGCGCGGCCGACGAGAGGTGGCCGTCGGCGGACCGGTGGGTTAAGACCGCTTCCCGATGGAGGTCCTCCGCACCAACGTCAATCCACGCGCCGAGCAGTACCAGGCGAACCGCAGCGCGTTCCTGGAGCAGCTCGCGATTCTCGACGAGCAGCTCGCCCTGGCCCGTGCCGGCGGCGGCGAGAAGTACGTCCAGCGCCACGCCAAGCGCGGCAAGCTCATGGCGCGCGAGCGTATCGAGCTGCTCCTCGACCCCGACTCGCCGTTTCTCGAGCTGTCGCCGCTCTGCGCCTGGGGCACCGACTTCGGGCTCGGCGGCAGCGTCGTCTCGGGCATCGGCGTGGTGTCGGGCGTCGAGTGCGTTATCACGGCGAACGAGCCGACGGTGAAGGGCGGCTCGCTCAATCCGTTCAGTTTGAAGAAGAGCGCGCGCACGATGGAGATCTGCGCGCAGAACCGGCTGCCGATCATCAACCTCACCGAGTCGGGTGGCGCCGACCTGCCGTTCCAGTCGGAGACGTTCGTACCGGGCGGGCAGGGCTTCCGCGAGATCACGCGCCGGTCGCAGGAGCGCATTCCCACCATCTGCCTGGTGTTCGGGTCGTCGACCGCGGGCGGCGCCTACGTGCCCGGCATGTCCGACTACGTCGTCATGGTGAAGGGTGGCGCCAAGGTGTTCCTCGGCGGCCCGCCGCTGGTGAAGATGGCGATCCACGAGGACACCGACGAGGAGAGCCTCGGCGGCGCCGAGATGCACAGTCGCGTCTCCGGCGTGTCCGACTACCTCGCCGCCGACGAGCGCGACGCCATCCGCCTCGGCCGCGAGATCGTGGCGCAGCTCAACTGGCGCAAGCAGGGCTGGTCGAAGCGCGTCGCGGTGGAGGAGCCGCGCTACGACGCCGACGAGCTGCTCGGGTTGACGTCGTTCGATGTGCGCCGTCCGTTCGAGGTCCGCGAGGTCATCGCGCGCCTCGTCGACGGCTCGCGCTTCCACGAGTTCAAGCCGACGTACGGCACCACGCTCGTGACGGGCTACGCCCACATTCACGGCTGGCCGGTGGGCGTCATCGCCAACAACGGCATCCTGTTCTCGGAGTCGTCGGAGAAGGGCGCGCAGTTCATCCAGCTCTGCAATCAGACCGACACGCCGATCGTGTTCCTGCAGAACATCACCGGCTTCATGGTGGGCAAGCGCTACGAAGAGGGCGGCATCATCAAGGACGGCGCCAAGCTCATCAACGCCGTCTCGAACAGCACGGTGCCGCACCTGACCGTCATGATCGGGGCGTCGTACGGCGCCGGCAACTACGGCATGTCGGGCCGCGCCTACGAGCCGCGCTTCGTCTTCTCGTGGCCGAACCACCGCATCGCGGTGATGGGGCCGGAGCAGCTGGCGGGGGTGCTCTCCATCGTGCGCCGCCAGGCGGCGGAGCGTGCCGGCCTGCCGTTCGACGAGGCCGAGGATACGATGATCCGCCAGATGGTGTCGCAGCAGATCGAGAAGGAGTCGTACGCGTTCTACGCCACGGCGCGCGTCTGGGACGACGGCATCATCGACCCGCGCGACACGCGGACCGTGCTCGGTATCTCGCTGTCGGCGGTGCACTCGGCGCCGATCGCCGGGGCGCGCGGGTACGGCGTGTTCCGGATGTGACCATTGACACTTGACCATGGGCAGAAGAAGGTTAGCCCATGGCAAGGACGATCGCCGTTTCGGAGCTCAAAGCGCACTGCCTCGGACTGGTCGAAGAGGTAGCGCGTGAGCGGCAGGAGATCGTCATCACCAAGCGGGGCAAGCCGATTGCACGCCTCGTTCCCCTCGAGGCCCTCCCGGCCGACGATCCGGTGGCGAGTCTTCGGGGAACGCTGGTCGGTGGCGATCGCGTCGAGGACTTCGACACGGGCCTTACGTGGAATGCCAACCGGCGATGACACCGATCGTCCTCGATACGCATGCGTGGGTTTGGTGGCTCACCCGACCAGACCGATTGAGTCGCACGCAGCGGGCGACGATCGACCGAACTCGTCAATCCACCGCGGTGGTGATGTTGTCGATCATCTCGTGTTGGGAGGTGGCTCTGCTCTGCCAGCGCGGCAAGCTTCGCTTCTCGACTCCCGTCGATGCCTGGCTCCAGCGTGCCACCACGGTTCCTGGCCTCGTGCTCATCCCGCTGACGCTGCCAGTGCTTGTCACGGCGGCGCGCCTCACAAATCTGCGTGATCCGGCCGACATGCTGATCGTCGCTACGGCCCAGCAACACGGCGCGAGTCTCGTGACGAGTGACACGCGCATCGAAGCGGCAAACCTCGTCGCCGTGATCGCGTGACCGCCGCACCGCCGCGACCCCGCGGCTTCCGGATCCTCTTCGTCTGCCTGGTCTGCATCGGGCTCGGGCAGTCGATGCTGTTCGCCATCCTGCCGCCCGCGGCGCGCGAGCTCGGCATCTCGCCGGTGCAGATCTCGATCATCTTCGCGACCTCGGCGAGCTTCTGGATCTTCGTGAGCCCCTGGTGGGGACGGAAGAGCGACGTCTGGGGGCGACGGCCCGTCGTGCTGATCGGGCTCCTCGGCTTCGGCCTGTCGATGGCGCTGCTCGGGACGACGATCGCGCTCGGCGGGGCGGGGATGCTGCCGGCAGCGCTCGTCTGGCCCATGCTGATCGCCTCGCGCTGCGTGTTCGCACTGGTCGGCTCGGGAACCGGCCCCGCGTCGCAGGCATACGTCGCCGATCGCACGTCGGCGAGCGAGCGCGCGGCCGGCGTGGCGTTCGTCAGCGCGGCCATCGGCTTCGGCGAGACGGTTGGCCCCGCGGTCGGCGCGGTGCTCGCCACCATCGCGCTGACGGCGCCGCTCTTCTTCACCGCGGCGCTGTCGGCGGTGAGCGCCGCGGTGATCTGGCGCTGGCTGCCGGAGGAGGGGCCGGTCCGCAAGCATGGCGAGATGCCGCGACGCATCGGCTGGACGGATCGTCGCGTGACGCCGTTCCTCCTCGTCACCGCGGCGCTGCAGGCGGTGCGCGCCACCACGGTCATCACCTTCGCGCTGTTCCTGCAGGACATCCTCGGACTCAACGCGAAGGAGGCCGCGCAACGTGCCGGCCTGGGATTCGTGGCGCTCGCCGCGTCCGGGCTGCTGTCGCAGCTCTTCCTGATCCAGCGGTTCCGTCCCACCGCACGTCTCATGATGCGGGCGGGTGTGCCGCTCATGCTCGCGGCCTTTCTGCTGCTGTGTCTGGGGGACGGCCTGCCGGAGTACCTGGTGGCGCTGGCGTCGCTCGGCGTCGGCGTGGGGCTGGTGCGGCCGGGGAGTGCCGCGGGTGCGTCGCTCGCCGTCAACGCCGACGAGCAGGGCGCGGTGGCGGGACTGCTGGGCGGCCTGACGGTCCTCGGCAACGTCTTCGGGCCGGTGCTCGGCACCTCGCTCTACCAGATGAACCCGCACGCGCCCTACGTCCTCAATGCGACGATCATGGCGGCCGTGCTGGCGTTCGTCCTCGGCAACACACGGCTGCGCACACTGCGCGTGTAAATTCGGGGAAATGCCTGTGCCGCAGGCAGCACATTGCCCACGTCGCGGGCATTCCGGTGCCTGCTCGTCGGGCAGTACTCATCGCTAGCTCCCACGACGACTGTATTCCAGTCTTGGATGGATTTTCAGCTTGCTCGCATCTTCGCCGGCGCGTTACTTGGTCCGCCGTGTGACGATCGGGCCTCCGGGTGCGATCGGCTCGCAGGAGGAACCCGACATGCTGCGTCCGTCCGCCCGTCGACTGCTGTTGCTCTGCTGCGTCGCGGGCTCGGCGCTGGCAGCACACTCCGCGCAGGCCGCCTGCAACCTGATCCCCGGCACCGCGAAGACCTTCGACGCCGCGCTCGGCGCGACGAATCGCCCCTTCGCGGCACCGGGCGAGCGGCTCGAGGTCCGGCTGCGCGCGTGCGACGCCTCGCCGGGCTTCCTGCCCTCCGGGTCGGACCACGTCGTCACGATCGTCTTCAAGGCGCCCGGCGGCACCAATCGCATCGTCGCGCTCGCCACGGATTGCAGCGGCATCGACACGGCGGGCTGCGCTACCGCGCCGGGTGTCACCTCGGCGGTGTGCCAGACCACGCCCGGTCTCGAGACCCGCACCGATCTCGATCTCGGCGACCGTCGCATCGTGTTCCCGTTTCCCGACACGGATGCGGAGCTCGGTGCTCCGAACGACGACCTGACGCTGTCGGGCCCGGCCGTCATCGCCGTCACCCCCAGAACCGATCCGTTGCCGTGCCAGCTCGCGACGCAGACCTGCGCCGCACAGAGCGGGCTCATGGCATGCGTCGACGAGCTCTACTTCAACGACGGCGCCTGCGGCGCGACGGCGCGCAACGACGTCTTCCCGCATTTCACCGCGCTGCCGCTGCCGAACAAGTATTCCACCACCTGCTTCCAGGGCTCGCCGCCGTGCACGGCCACCGCGACGGAGCTGCGGATCGCCGAAGATGCCGACGGCAATCTCCTGATGCCCGTGGTGTGGCAGGGCGTGCTGACCTCCGACCAGGGCCTGCCGGTGCCGCGTCTGGTGCGGACGCGGATCGCGTCGCCGTTGCCGTTCGTCGTTCCCAATCAGACCTTCGTCACCTCGTACTCGCCGGAAGGCGGTGTGCTGCCGCCCATTCTCGAGCCGCAGCTCGACCCCACCGTCAGCGATCCCAACGTCGTGACGCTCTTCGGCTCCGTCGACGCGCCCTACACGACGATCCGCATCGCGCGCCGTCACGGGACGTGCGTCGGCGGTGCCGTGGCGGGGCAGCGCTGCGCGCGCAACTTCGACTGCAAGGGCGGCGCCTGCGCGCGTTCCTGCGTCGACGCGCCGGCGACGTTGTGCCCCAACGGCAACGAGTGCACGACGGGTGCCTGCGGTGAGCTGTTCGATCTGACGCCGCTCGTCGCCGGCGGTGGCCCGCTCGTGGTGCCGCGCACCGTGCCGCAGTTCTGCCAGCTGCCGCCGCACCAGGACTGCACCGGCAATCCCGGGCTGTGCACGGGCCCGGGCAACCTGTGCGTATCGTACGCGATGGAGGCGCAGAGCCCCGTGCCGCTCGACGGACTCACCGCCAGCGCCACCGCGCGCACGTTCGCGTTCCGCGAGTCGATCGACGGCGTCGATCGCAACGGTGACGGCGACACCGATGACTCGGTCGTGACGCTGCGGAGTCGCGCGTCGGGCGAAGGAGAGCCGCTCGACCCGACGCCGTCGTGTGGCCTGGGACCCGAGGCAGATGGTCGCGCCGTCCAGCGCGTCAGCCGGCCGCCGTTCGCCTTCCCCGCCCTGGCGGTGGAGGGCGACGTGCTGGCGTTCCTCGAGAACGAGTTCGCGCAGAACCTGTGCGACGAGAACGACGACGGCGACACGCTCGACGGCGTGCTGCGCATCTTCCGTCTGGGTGGCGGCGAAACCGTGCTCGCTCGCGATCGTGCCGTCGACGGCGCGTCGAAGATCGACGGCGCACCGATCGCCGTGTCCGGCGGGCGGGTGTTCGTGCGCACCTCCGAACCCGACAACGCGGCCCGCGGCACCGTACGCGGCAGCCTCGCGGACGGCGGCGGCGAGGCCACGTTCGGCGGCTCGGATACGACACTCTCGGCAGACGGCCGCTTCGTCGCCTTCACCAGCCTCAGCAGCGATCTGGTCGGCCCGGGCGCGGATACGAACGCCGTCACCGACGCCTTCCGGCACGATCTCGCGACCGGCGCGACGGTGCGCGTGAGCATTCCGGATGGTGGCGTCGGCGAGGCCGACACGGGGACGACCGGTGACCTCCGGCTGTCGCGCGACGGGCGCTACGTCGTGTTCACCAGCCCGGCGACCAATCTGCTGGGCCCGGGCATGGACGGGAACGGCGGCCGGGATGCGTTCGTACACGACACGGTGACGCTCCAGACGCGACGGGTGAACGTCGCCTTCGGCGGCGGCGAGTCGGCCCCGTTGGACAACGCCCGCATCGCCATGTCGGACGACGGGCGCTTCGTGGCCTTCGTCAGCGCGGCGAGCGACCTGCTGCCGCCGGGCCAGGACACGAACGGCGTCGCCGACGTGTTCGTGCGCGACATGGTGCTGGGCACCACCGAGCGGGTGAGCGTCGGTCAGGGGGGCGTTCAGGGCGATGCACCCGCGGGCATGAATAAGATCGGCATCTCCGGCGACGGCAACGTGGTCGCGTTCGAGAGCGACGCGAGCAACCTGCTGCCGGGCGCCGGCGGCCCCACCTTCTCGTACCTCCGCGATCGCGCCGCCGGCGTCACCGAGTCCCTGGCCAGACTGCACCCGGACTTCGGCGGCGGCGTCGCGGCGGGCGACCTGCTCCCGGTCGGCTTCAGCTTCGACGGCCGCGTCGTCGCCTTCCTCGGCGGTGACGCAATTCTCGGTATCGGTGAGGACACGAACGGCAAGGAAGACGTCTTCGTCCGCGATCGCCAGACCGGGATCACCGAGCGCGTCTCCGTCGCCTCCGACGGCAGCGAGGCGACCGGCGGGAACTTCAGCATCCTCGGATCGAACGACGGCCTCTCGGACGACGGGCGCTATGTCGTCTTCCAGAGCGACACGACCAACCTCGTCCCAGGGCCGGTCGTCGGCTTCCAGGCCTACGTGCACGATCGGGTGACCGGAACGACACGGCGAGCGAGCGTGGGCGCCGACGGCGCGCCCACTGGTGACAACGTCTCGCGTGCGGCGATCTCCGGCGATGGCACCACCGTCGCGTTCGAGACGGGCGCCAATCTGCTCGGCTCGGGGGGCGACACGAACGCCACCGTCGACGCGTACGTGCGCGGGATCGACGCCGCCGATCCCGAGGGTGTCGATGCGTTGCTCTTCCCCGACGGTGTCCTCGACGACACCGTGCTCGAGGTCATCGACGCGACCAGCGGCGCCATCACCACGCTCTGCGAGGCCGATGAGGTCTCCGTCGCTGCCGGCAATGCGGCCTTCCTGCGTCCGGAATCGACGGTCGGTACCGCGAGCTGCCCGGGCGGGTCCTTGAACGTCGACGCCGATACCGACGACCTCGTCGTCCAGCTCTCGATCGGCGCCGGTCCGGTGCAGAACCTCGCGTTGGCGGCGAGCGCGGTGAAGCTCTCGCCCACGCTCGTCGCCGCGCTCGCCGACGAAGCAGCTCAGAACGCCACCAGCATGAACGGCGACGGCGATGCGACCGACACCGTCCTGCAGGTGCGCGCGCTCGGCGCAGGCGCATGGACGAACGTGGCGCGGGCGGCCGATGCGCTCGTCGTCTCGGGCAACCGGGTGGCGTTCCTGGTCCCTGAGGCGCAGCAGAACGCCAGCGTGTTGAACGGCGACGGCGACGCGCTCGACCGCGTGGTGCACGTCTACGAGCACGGTGGCTTCGGCCTGCGGAACCTCGGCCAGGCTGGCGAGGAGATGGTCCTGGGCGAGCCCACGCCGACTGCCTGCGGGATGCGACACCTGCTCGCTTTCCGCACCAGCGAGGCGGCACAGGGTGACGGCTCGCTCAACGGCGACGGCGACACGACCGACGGCGTGCTTCAGGTCTACGACATCGCGACCGGCACGCTCACGAACGTCGGCCAGACGGTGACGCCCTGCCGGCTCGAGATCTGCGACCCGACACGGCCCTACAAGGTGGAGGGGGCGTCGGTGAAGTTCCTGACGCTCGAGACCGAGCAGAACCAGGATCGCGACGGCAATGGCGTCATCGGGGGCCTGGTCCTGCAGCGCTTCGATGCGTGCAGTGGCGTGCTCACCGTGATCGGCCCCGTCGATGTCGAAACGCGCAGCGATCCGCTCGACACCCAGGAGGCCAGCGAGGTCTTCACCGCGCCCGGCGGCCGCTGCAGCATCGTTCCCGCGATCGCGTGCGACCCCGCGTCCGACACCTGTGCGGACGGCACCTTCTGCAGCCCGGCGACGCTCGTGTGCACCACGACCAGCCCCGGCGCCTGCGCCACCAACGACGACTGCCCGAGCGGCTCGCTCTGCCAGCCGCAGCCGGTCGTGGTGGCACTGTCGGCCGCTGATACCGACGGCGATGGGGTGTCGGACGACCTCGACGACTGCCCGATCACGCCGGATCCGCTCCAGTCCGACCTCGACGGCGACGGCGTGGGCGATGCGTGCGACCTCGCGTCGCACGGTTGCTCGTCGCTGCCGCTGGCCGGCTGCAAGGCGCCGGTCGAGGATTTGAAGGCCGTGCTGGTCGTGAAGAACGCGACGCCCGACAAGGGCGATCTGATCGACTGGAAGTGGAACAAGGGCGAGGGCACGGTCACCGCCGACTTCGGCGATCCCCGTACCACGAGCAACGTTCGCCTCTGCCTCTACGACGGCCCGGCACGCACGCTGATCGCCGGCGCGATCGCACCCGCCGGCGGCACGTGTGCCGGCAAGGCGTGCTGGAAGGCGACGGGCACCAAGGGGTTCCAGTACGCCAACAAGGTGGGAACGCCGAGCGGCCTGCAGGTGCTGAAGCTCAAGGCGGGAACCGCCGGCAAGGCCGCCGTCGCCGCGAAGGGCAAGGGCATGCTGGTGGACGTTCCGCCGCTGCCCGTCACCGGACCCGTGCTGGTGCAGCTCTCGGCCGACGGTGGCGCCTGCTTCGAGGCCGAGTACCGGCCGGCGGCCTTCCAGAAGAACGACGCCACGCAGCTCAAGGCCAAGGGCGGCGCGCCGCTTCCCTGAGCCGTAGCTCACGGGATCACGCGACGCTGGTCGGCGGCGTCGGTGGTCCCGCTACCCCCGCGCTCCGTGCTGCATCCGGTCACGTCCCTCGGACGTAGTCGGGTTGCGAGGGGCGGCACCCATCGATGCTGCATGTCGATGATCCGCGCCCATCGCCGGCGAGATGAACGCTCGCCAGGGGGGAAAATGAGGATTGCGAAATTGGCGACACCGGCAACATTGACCGTCGATCCGGCATGGCTGGTCGCCCGTTCTCGCTCTTCCGGCCGCGGCATGGACAGCGCGGTCATCAACACGCGCCACGAGCGCTGAGGAGATTCCGATGTCGACCGTCTCGAAGCTGTTGCTGATGCTGGCATTGGGCGCATCGTCCGTGATCCGCCCCCCGGCGACCTGGAGCGCGCCGAAACCGCCCCTCTGCAGCGCCGGTCGTTTCGCCGTCGCCGGCGATCCGTTGATCGGACCGGGGGGCGAGGTCGTCGTCCTTCAGGACCGCAAGATCGCCGTCGGCACACTCTGTGGCGAGCGTCGCGCGAAGCTGCGTCGCCGCAAGAAGGGCACCTCGGTGATCGCGGCGTTCTCGAAGGGCAGCTGCGACGGCGTCGCCAGGAAAGCGCGTCTCAAGGCCATGATCACCGACGACTGCTCGGTCATGACGGGCACGTTCAGCATCCGCGGCGTGGCGACGGACTTCACGGCCACGACGTCCGTGTGCGGCGACGACGTGGTCGACGTCGGCCTCGGCGAGCAGTGCGACGGCAGTGCCGCAGGCTGCGACGCGGGCGAGGCCTGCAGCGCCGACTGCAAATGCCAGGCGACCCGTGCCGACAAGTCCAGCCCGATCGAGCTCACGGCAGACGGGGGCACGCTGGTGGCGGCCAACACCGACGCCGACACCATCTCGTTCTTCGAGGTGGGCGACGATGCGCGCCTGACCAAGCTGCAGGAGGTCGCCGTCGGCCAGGAGCCGCGCTCGGTGGCGACGCTGGTGAGCAAGCCATGGGTCTACGTCGCCAACACCGTGAGCGGCACGGTGTCGGTGATCGACGTCAACGACTACACCACGGTCGCGACGATCGACGTGGGCACGGAGCCGCAGGCGATCGTCGCGTCGCCCAACGGACGCTTCGTGTACGTGGCGACCGCCAACGACAATGCGGTCGACGTGATCGATACCGCCACCAACCAGGTCGTCGAGACCATTGCGGTGGGCCGCAGCCCTCGGGCGCTCGCGATCACCAACGACGGTGACGGCGACGACCTCGACGAGCACCTGTACGTCCCGAGCTTCTTCGCGCGTCCGCGCGCCGGCTTCGTCCCGCCCATCTCCACCGGCCTGGGCGGCGCCGACGGCGCGGGGTCGGCCTTTCCTTCCGGTGCGAGGGGAGAGCCGATCGTGGGCGAGGGCATTTTCGACGACTCGCGCGAGGCTGTCGTCGACGTCGTGTCGACGGCGACGAATACGGTCGTCGATCAGGTGGTGCTGGCGCCCATCGCCGATACGGGCTTCAAGCTCGCCCGCGGCGCGTTCGTGAACAGCACGCCCACCGACGCCCCGCGCACCATCTTCGCGGACGGCGGCACCGACGGCACCGTGGCGCAGAACACCGGCGCCTTCCCGAACCTGCTCCAGAGCATCGCCATCTTCGACGGTCGCGGCTTCGTGCCGAGCTCGGCGGCGTCGCCCGAGCCGCCGCTGCGGCTCAACGGCAACGTGCAGAGCCTGATGTCGGTCTTCGACGTCGACAGCAACGCGGAGCTGGCCGACCAGACGTTCAACATGAACCGGGGCATCAACTTCGACGTCCCGCCGGGCCTGCTCGAAGCGCAGGTGCGCGACAACACGGACCGGCTGTTCCCGTCGGTGCCCGTCGACATCGACTGCTCCGACGCCACCGGCGTGTGCTGGGTGGTGAGCCAGGGCAGCGACTTCATCGTGCGCATGGACTTCGAGGCGTCGGGCAAGCCGACGATCAACGCGCCCACCGCCGCGGGTCCGTTCGCGCAGAGCCCGGTGGTGCGCATCCCCACCATCGACCCGGCCAACGCCACCAGCTCGGGACGCAATCCGCGCGGCATCGTGCTCGACGCCGACGGCACGCACGGCTACGTCGTCTGCCCGACCACGCGCGACGTGGTGGTGGCCGACCTCGTCGGTAACACCGTCCTCGAGCGCGTGCGCTCGTCCGAGCTGCCGACCGACACCCTCCAGCTCAGCATCCTGCGCGGCAAGATCGACTTCTTCACCTCGCGTCCGTTCTGGTCCGACCGCGGCTGGGGCGGCTGCGCGTCGTGCCATCCGGACGGTCGCACCGACAACGTGACGTGGTCGTTCGAGGCGGGTCCGCGCCAGACGATCTCGCTCGACGGCACCTTCAGCAACCTCGAGGGCCTGGGCGACCAGCGCCTGCTCAACTGGACGCCGGTGCGTGACGAGAACCCCGACTTCGAGCTCAACACGCGCGGCGTCTTCGGCGGTCGCGGCTTCATCACCACCAACACCGATGTCAACGCGGACGGCATCACGCCCGACTCCGACCCGAACGTCCGCAACTATGGCCCGGCGAGCTCGGACCGGTCCACGCAGCAGACGGACATCACCAACTGGATCGCGCTCGCGGTCCGCAGCCCGATCGCGCCGCCGAGCACGAGCGGAGATCCCGAGCGCGGCCGCGACATCTTCGGCGCGGCCGCACCGGGCGGTGCCAACTGCGTCGCCTGCCACAGTGGCGCCAAGTGGACGACGAGCCGCGTGACCTTCGATCCGGTCGACGTCAATCCGATCCCGGGGACCGACACCGGCATCGTCAACATCGCCGATCTCGGTGCGGTGTTCCTGAACGGCTTCAACTCCGCGGCCGGTGCGGGGCGGGCCTGCGAGGTGCCGGCACCGCCCGGAGCGGATGAGCGCCTGCGCATCATGCGTCAGGTCGGGACCTTCGCCGCGACCAACCCGATCGAGGTGCGTCATGGAGCGATCAGCCCCGTGAACACCGTCGCCCCCGCGCTCGCGGTGGCCGCCGCATTCGGCGGTGACGGCTTCAACACGCCGACGCTGCTCGGCATCGGCGACACCGCTCCCTACTTCCGTGCCGGCGCGGCGGCGTCGTTGGAGGAGGTGTTCGGCATCGGTACCGATGTGAACGTTCTTCCTGCAGCGATTGCGCACTGGCGCGCCGGGACGGGCGGCGACGCGAACGTCCTCGACGACGATCCCAGCGCCATCACCGATCTGATCTCGTTCCTGCGCACGATCGACGACGGGACGACGCCCTTCCCGGCGGCCGATCTGGCACCGGACGATCCGACGTTCGCCGATGCAGCCGCGCTGTGCGACTGCGCGAAGGACGTGCCGGTGGGGGCTCCGGTCCTCGACTGCCGGCCCTGAGTCTGCAGGCCGCGGGCGGGTCGGGACATCCCGGCCCGCTCGCGGTCGTTCGTTCGGGCTCAGCCCGCGGACCAGGGCAGCGACACGTGCCGGCGGACGTAGCTGCCCTCGGCATAGCGCCCGCCCGCGACGTCGACCGTGAAGTCGGGGCAGCGTGACAGTAGCTCCTCCAGCACCACGCGCGACTGCAGGCGCGCCGCGGCAGCACCGATGCAGTAGTGCGTGCCGTAGCTCAGCGTGAGGATCTTCGCGATGCGACGATCGACGTCGAAGGCATCGGCCGTCGGTCCGAACTCGCGGTCGTCGCGGTTCGCCGCCGCGTAGCACAGCAGGGCCTTGCGTCCGGCCGGGATCGTCCCACCGTCCAGTGCGACATCTCGCGTGGCGGTGCGCGCGAGGTTCTGGACCGGCGACGTCAGACGCAGGAGCTCCTCGACGGCATTCGGAATGCGGCTCGGGTCGTCGAGCAGCTTCCGGCGTTGATCGCGGTGCGTGGTGAGGAGGCACGCCGATCCGGAGAGCATGCCGGTGACGGTGTCGTTCCCACCCGTCACCATCGTGAACGCGAAGCCCAGGATGCGGGCGATCGAGACGTTGTCCTCGCCGAGCCGGGTGAGTGCCGAGACGATGTCGTCACCGGGCTCGGTGCGACGACGCGCGACGAGCTGGGCGAAGTAGCCGAGCAGCTCGGCGAAAGGGTTGCCGGCGCCGACCACGTTACCCCCGGCCGCCGCCTGGACGATGGCCTCCGTCCAGCGATCGAAGAGGGGACGGTCTTCCGTGGGCACACCGAGATAGTGCGCCACGACGAAGCTCGGCAGCGGCTTGAACAGCTCGGCGACGATGTCCGCCGCGCCCGCAGCGCGCATGCGCTCGATGCGCTCGACGACGAACTCACGGATCGCCGGCTCGATCGCCGTCACCTTGCGCGGCGTGAGGTCGGACGTCACGAGGCGGCGGAACGCGGTGTGCTCGGGCGGATCGAGGAACACCATGGGCATCGCGTCGCCCATGTCGATCGCCTCGATCTCGCCGTAGCCGACGGTGAGCCCGCGTGCCGAGGAGAAGGTGGCTGGGTCGCCGGCGGCGGCCCAGACGTCGGCGAAGCGGGTGAGGACCCAGAAGTCGCCGTCGGCGACGTGATGCACCGGATCGTGGTCGCGCAACGCCGCGTACGAGGCGAACGGATCGCGCCAGCTCTCGCCGCTCCGGAGCAGGAAGGTGGCCGTCATGATGGGAGCGGTTCTACGAAACCGCATCGCATGCCGTCCACCCGACGTGCTACGCGCGAACCGGGTCGCAGGCGTAGAGCGCCTGGCAGAGCCCCACGGCACGGGGCGAGCGCACGCGCCAGTCGAGGCGGTTGGTGACGTAGCCGATCGTCAGCTGACGGACCGGATCGCACCAGCCGAGCGCGCCGCCGAGCCCGGGGTGTCCGAAGGACTCGCGCGTCGGGCTGAAGACGTGGGGCTCGTCCTTGAGAAAGCCGTTCGACCATCCGAGCGGCTTCTGCAGCACGGCGTCGCAGTCGGACCACCCCTGGCGCTCGTACGCCGGCGCGAGGGTCTCCGGTCGCAGGTAGCAGCGGTCGCCGAACGTGCCTCCGGATGCGAACGGCAGATAGGCGCGCGCGACGCCGTCCGCGCTGGCCGTCGCCGACGCCCAGGCGAGCGCGGCGCGGCGCACGTTCACGCGATCGTAAGCGCGCACGCCGTCGGGGCCGGGGTCGGGATTGAGCAGCGCTGCGCGCGGCAGGGAATGACGCTGAAGTACGGCGCGCGCCAGTCGTCCTTCGGCCGACGACGGGCGCATGATGGCTGCCGCGAGCATGTGGCGCAGGCGTGTCGCGGTGGTCGGCGGAAAAACCGACGCTGCGCGGTCGTCCTCGGATGCCGGCGTGCCGAGCCACACGTCCGATCCGATTGGCTCGAAGAGCTCGCGGCGCAGGAACGGCCCGATCGGTTCTCCCGCGACGCGCTCGAACAGCTCGCGCGCGTAGAGGCCGAAGGTGGTGGCGTGATACCCCTGACCGCGTCCCGGCTCCCACGCCGGAACCTGCTCCTCGAGTGCCCGCACGACGACGTCGGCGCGCGCCGGGTCGATGCAGTCGTCGAGCGTGAGCCGCGTGGTGAGGTACGGCAGCCCGGCGCGATGACCGAGCAGCGTCCCGACGCGAATGTCGGCTTTGCCGTTGCGGCCGAAGCCGGGCCAGTAGCGTGCGACCGGCGCGTCCCAGTCGAGGAGGCCTCGGTCGGCCAGGAGATGGAGCGCCATGGCGGCGAACCCCTTCGTCACCGAGAAGACGACGATGCGCGTGTCCTCCGCCCATGGGCGACGCGTGGCGGGGTCGGCCCAACCGCCCCACACGTCGACCACGCGCCGGCCACGATGATGGACGCTCACGGCAGAGCCGATCTCGTCGCCCGCGGCGAGGTGCGCCGCGAACCGTGCGGCCACTGGCTCGTAGCCGTCGTCGACGCTGCCCAGCGCCGGTGCCGGCGCGGCATGACGAAGGGGAGCGCGCGCGCTCACCCGCCGGCCTGAGGCACCGGCGCGCCCGTGAGCCACGCCGTCAGCATGGCGTTCACCGTCTCCGGCGCCTCCTGCTGCACCCAGTGCGACACGCGGGGCAGGTAGCGCACCGTGAGATCGCGCACCCACTGCTCGGTGCCGTCGGTGGTCTCGCGGCAGAGTGCGACGTCCTCCTCGCCCCAGATGAGCAGCGTCGGCGTCTCGATCGTCGGGTATCCGAGCGCGCGCTGTCGGCTGCCACCGCCACCGCGGACGAACGCGCGATAGTAGTTCAGCATGGCGGTGAGGGCGCCGGGGCGCGCCGCGGCGTCGCGATAGACCTGCAGCACGTCGTCGGGGAAGCGCGACTTGTCGATCGCGGAGCCGACGAACGCGTCACCGATGGCGCGACAGCCCTGCGCTCCGAGTGCCAGCTCCGGCAGCGCCGGGAGCTGGAAGAACAGCGCGTACCAGGAGCGTCGGATCTGCCGCCAGTGCCGCAGCTCGCGCTCGAAGCCGGCGGGGTGGGGCAGGTTCATGACGACGAGGCGCGCCAGCGGGCGCACGCGACGGATCGCGAACAGCCACGCGATGACGCCACCCCAGTCGTGTGCCACCAGCACCGTCTCGGAGGGGTTCGCGGCGTCGATCAGACCGGCGACGTCGTCGAGGAGCGTCTCGATGGCGTAGTCCTCCATGCGCGCCGGGCGCTCGGTGTCACCGTAGCCGCGCAGGTCGGGTGCCCACACGCGGTAGCCCAGCTGCGCCAGCACCGGCATCTGGTGACGCCACGAGTACCAGCACTCGGGGAACCCGTGCAGGCAGAGGGCGAGCCGGTCGCCGGTGCCGCACTCGGCGACGTGGAAGCGCAGGCCGTTGGCGGCGACGGTGCGGTGCGTGATCTCGGTGGTCACGGACATCGGCTCAGCAGGATCCGGTGCCCGAGCGGCGAGGCGCTGACGACGTCGGCGCGCCCGTCGCCGTCGAAATCGCCCGACGCAACGGCTGCCGATCCGAACGTCAGCGACGGCACCACGGCGCCGAACGTGCCGTTGCCCACGCCCCGGAACATGCCGACCGAGCCGTTCGGGCCGGCGGAGATCGCGAAGTCGAGGCGGCCGTCGCCGTTGAAGTCGCCGCCCGCGAGCGACGTGGGGAGGCCGCCGGCATCGTAGTCGACGGTGGGCGCGAAGACGCCGGTGCCATCGCCGATCAGGACGCTCATGTCCGCGCTGTTGTTGTTCGCGGTGGCGAGGTCGACGGTGCCGTTGCCGTCGACGTCGCCGGCGACGATCGAGTACGGCACGCGCCCGACCACGTGCGACTGGGGCGCGCCGAACGCGCCGTCGCCGTCGCCGAAGAAGATCGTGATCGCGCCGGGTCCTCCTGGTGGGCCGTACTCGGTCGCGGCGAGATCGAGCTTGTCGTCGCCGTTCAGGTCGGCGACGGCGACCGAGCGGCCGAGCTCCGCGAGCGGATACTCGACGCCGGGCCCGAAGGCCCCCCCGCCCAGGTTCTTCAGCACGACGAGCGACGGACGGGTGGCGACGACGAGGTCGATCTTGCCGTCGGCGTCGAAATCGCCGGCGGCGACGTGGTTGAAGTCGTAGTTGCCGACGAAGTACGGCACGGGCGCCTCGAACGTCCCGTCGCCGTGACCGCGCAGCACCGACAGGTTCACGACCGTGCTCGGTCCGGTGGGCGGCGGGTCGTCGTCGAAGTTCGCCACCGCGAGGTCGACGTGGGTGTCGCCGTCGAGGTCGGCGACCGCGATGCCGCGCGGGTCACCGCCGATGTCCCAGCTCAGCAGGTCGCCGAAGGTGCCGTCGCCGTTGCCGAGCCGCGCCATGACGGCGGGATCGCCGAGGATCAGGATGTCGACCTTGCCGTCCTCGTTGAGGTCGGCGGTCGCGACGCCCTGATCCGTGCCGCCCGGAAGCTGGGCACCGACGAGGAACGTCGACGCACATCCTGGGGCCGAGGGAAGGGAGGTCGTCGTCGAGGACCCCGGCGCGCACACGATCCGGCCGCGCTTGCACTGCTTCAGCAGCCGGCCGCGGCAGCGCTTGAGCTTGCCCTTGCGGAGACCGACGCAGCTGGTCTCGACCTGCGTGGTGCAGGTCTGCTTGCACGTCTTGAGCGACACCTTGGCCGCCGCGGGCGTCACCATCGCCAGCGAGACGAGAACCCACAGCAACGATCGAATGCCCTGCGTGAACACCTGAAGACCTCCTTCGACGGTCGCCACGATCGGCGCGCCCCGTGCGAAAGACCACGGTGATGGGGGCGGCGCAACCGTTGCAGCATCCGCCGCGTCCGCTCCTTTTTCTTGACGCTGAGCGCCCGCGGCACGTACTCCATGAACGCCAGGTTTCGTCCCGATGTCCCGTTGCCCGCTTCTCGCCGTCGCCCTCGCGCTCGTCGTCACGACGACGGCGGCGTCGGCACTCACGCTCGATGCCGTCACGCTCGCCGTCGGCGGCAGGCGAGGGGACTCCTTCCGCGTGAAGGGTCGCTTCGCGAGTCCCCCCACGTTCGTCGCGCCCGACGCCGTCGTCGTGCGGTTCGATCGTGCCGTGCTCCGGCTCCCGATCGGCGACTTCGCGCGACGGAAGGCGACGCTCACCTATCGCAGCACGGGCGGGGCCGGGCTGTTGTCGAGTCTGCGGCTCGATACGAGGCGCGGGCGATTCGCGATGGCGGGGAAGGGCTGGGCGCTCGCGAGCCTGTCGAATCCGCTTCCGATCGCCGTCGGCACCGATACGGTCGTCGATTGCGGCATGGCGCTCCTCGCCGACCGGGGCCGCGGCAAGCGGCGAAAGCTGCGGCTGGCACGCGGTGCTC
>DASYLJ010000189.1:0-11352 GCA_036009625.1 Binatia bacterium | reverse complement strand
CCTCCACGCCATCCTCGAGCGCGCCGATCGTGCCAGCTACCTGAACCCGTTCGTGCCGCCGTCGGCCTACTACGTGCTCGCGCTCGCCGTCGCGCCACATCTGCGCGGCACCGGGCTCGGGGCGCGACTGCTGTCGCACGCGATGGAGCGCGGGCGCCGCAATGGGTGCCGGCAGCTCCATCTCGACGTCCTGTCGGACAATCCCGCCGTCGGCTTCTACCGCGCGCGCGGGCTCGAGACGATGGCCGAAACCGTGGCGCCGGAGCCGCACCGTCACGGGGTGCCGATGGAGATGCGCATGGCGACGTCACTCGCCGGAGGTGCCGCATGAAGCTCGCCGATCTGCCCTTCCAGGCCATGGCGCCGCAGCCCGCGTTCGAGCCCGACGCGCTCGAACGCTTCGTCGCCGCGCCGCGGATCGCGATCCTCGCCTACACCAAGCGCGACGGCACTCCCGCGCAGGCCCCCATCTGGTACCGCTACCAGGACGGTCGCTTCCTGATGGTGACGGCGCGCACGTCGCCCAAGGCGAAGGCGCTGGCGCACGCGGGCCGCGCCTGCCTGACGGTCCAGGACGACATGCCCCCCTACCGCGCGGTCATCGTCGACGGCACCGTCACGCTGTCGGATGCGCCGCTCGAGGGCGGCATCACGAGCTGGCTGGCGATGCACTACTTCGGACGCTTCGGCGGTCGCGAGTACGAGAAGATGACGGCGGAAGAGAGCCGTCACACCGGGCTCAGCCTGGTGACGTTCGAGCCGACGCGCGTGCGCGGCTTCGACAATCACCGGCTCGTCGGCCCGGCGCTGCGGCTCTACATGCGGGTGCGCGAGGCGCTGCCCCTGCCGCGTTCGTGGTTCTGACGCCTCACGATCCACCCTTCGCCTTGAATTCGGTGGCGGTGTTGCGGATCACGCCTGCGTCGTAGTTGGCGGCCCAGCACACGCCGGTCGAGCTGCGCAGCTCAGCGCGCACCGGCGTGTCGAGGCCCAATGCGCCGAGGCCGAGCGCCGGCCCCTTCGCCTTCCAGAGCACGCGCGACGCCTTGCCCGTACCGCCCGATATCTTCACCACGAGCGACGACTTGCCCGCCGGCGACTGCTCGGAAGCCTTGTAGCTGAACTGCGGCTTGCCGGGTTGCCCGGACTGCGTGCTCCAGCAGGGATGCCGGTCGCAATCCGTGAAGGCGGAGAGCGTATCCGAACGAAGCAGGGTCGGGCTCGCGGCGGCATTCTCGTAGAGGCAGAGTATCTCGTCCGCATGGTAGCGAGGGTCGCCGATGTCCGCCGCGAGGCTCGGGGGACCGCCGCCCCATTTCCACGACAGCCGGTCCGCTGCCGCCGTGCTCCCCCGCCTGAGCTGGAGTTGGCTGCTCGTCGCGCCGAAGGGGACGCGGCAGTCGGGGCGCGGCCCGGTCGTGCAGACGTCGGGCGCATCACACCGCGCACACCGCTCGCAGACGATGCTGCCGCACCGCGTCCCGACGAAGCTCGCGCCGTCGCTCCGGTGGAGCTTCTGCACGACGTGGAACTCG
This sequence comes from Binatia bacterium, assembly GCA_036009625.1. Classification (GTDB taxonomy): domain Bacteria; phylum Desulfobacterota; class Binatia; order DP-6; family DP-6; genus DASYLJ01. Next base: position 9,817 of record DASYLJ010000189.1, on the reverse strand, counting down.
GCCGGGTCGTTCGGCAGGCCGAACGTGTTGTAGGTCACCACGACATCGCCGGCCGCGTCATGTGCGACGTTCTTCGCCCGGGCGCCACCAGGTCCCTGGAAGCGCCGCCGCCAGATCTCGGCGCCGGTGGCGCCATCGAGGCGGACGGCCAGGACGCCGATCGGTTGATCCATGGTCCCGAGCGCCACGACGTCCCCGCTGGCATCGACCAAGAGTGCCTGGATGGGACTCGGGTTGTAGAACTCATGTGGCGTCGTCCATCGCCACAGGAGTGCCCCGCTCACGGAGGACACGGCTTCGACCTGCATGTCGTCGCCGCCTGCGGACCCCACCACGATGTCGCCGGCGGGAAGCACCGCGAGCGGAACGGCATCGAGGCCACCGGGGCGCGGATCCGTCCGACGCCACAACTCTGCGCCCGTCCCAGCGTCGAGCTTGACGACGATGGAGTGGAACCCGTCGCAGGAGTGATACGACGTGAAAATGTTTCCGCCCGGATGCGCCAACACGACGGGGGCATCCACGACGACGGCAGGGTCGCAGCCCGACCCGAGCGTGATGTTCCAGAGGATGCTCCCGGTCGATGCCGACAGCGCCCAGACGCGCCACACCGCTCCCTGCTTGGTTGCGATGACCACCTGCCCATCACCGGTCACGGCGAGGCTGCCGAGACCGGGCGACGACGGAGAGTCGTGTCGCCATTCGACCGCTCCGGTCGCACCGTCGAGCCGCGCCGCGATGAAGATTCCAACGCCACCACCGACGGCGATGACGTCGCCGTCCGGAGTCGACACGACGTTGTTCGCCCACCCTGGGCTGGCCGACCCGTCGTACACCCAGAGGGGCGCGCCGGTAGCGCTCGCGTACGCCGCCACGTGGAACCCAGGCATCTTCCCCGCCATCACCACGTCACCCGACGGCAGCATCGCGGTCTGAAAGAGCGTCAGAAATGGCCAGTCGACGCGCCAGCGCTCCGCGCCGGTCACACCGTCGAGCATCAACACGTCGTCCCTGATGGTCGCCACGACGTCGCCGTCGGGCGTCGCGACCGAGCTCGCCTCGTTCGGCACCTGGTCGTACGTGAACGTCCAGCTGTGGACCGGAGACGCGAAGGCCAGAAAGGCGACCACCAACGAAGCTCCGAGGCGAGTGGGCATGCCCGGGTGTCCCGCAGCGGAGACCCGCGAGTCAATAGTAATCTGGGCCCGTGCTCATCCGAGCGTGATGACGTAATTGCCCGCGGCGTCCACCGTCGCGCGCTGCCCCGGATACACGACGATGGTCGTGAACGGCTCCTCGACGATCGCCGGCCCGAGGATGGCCTGCCCCGCGCCCAGCGTCGGTCCGTCGTACACCGGCGTCGCGACGTAGCGTCCACGGAAGAAGGCCTTGCGCGCCCCGAGCCGCGGGTTCCCGCGCGCGCGGCGCGACGCCTTCGGCAGCTCGGGCTTGCTCTCCACCACCACCGCCTTGAGCCGCAGACCGCGCAGGATCGGCTCCTGGTCGCGGCTGGCGTAGGTATGCAGCTCCTCGTGCTGGCGGTGGAAGCGCTCGACCGTGTCGGCCAGCACCTTCGCCGTCATCGGGCCGCCGCGACCGGCGAGCGGCACCGGCATGTCGAAGGTCTGGCCCGGGTAACACATCGCCACCATGCGCTCGAGACGGAGCCGTCGCCCGCGCGCGCCGCCACCGAGGGCCGAGCGCGCCGCGGTCTCCATGTCGACGAACAGTCGATCGACCCGCGCCAGGTCCACTTGCGGAATCGGGCTGACGTACGAGCGCATCTCGTCGACGACGTGATCGGTGAGCAGGAGCCCGAGCGCCGAGAACGCCGGCGACAGCTTCGGCACCAGGATGCGACGGATGCCGAGCTCGGCGGCCTGCATGCCCGCGTGCACCGGCCCGTTGCCACCGAACACGACCAGCGTGAGCGATCGCGGGTCGACGCCACGGCGTGCCGTGGCCTTGCGAACCGCGTTCGCCATGTTCGCGTTCACGAGCCGGAAGATGCCGTCGGCGGCCTCGACCAGCGTCAGCCCGAGCGGCTTCGCGATGCGCTCACGGATGGCGGCCTGCGCGCCCTCGGCGTCGAGCCGCATCGTACCGCCGCAGAAGCGATCGGGATTGAGGTAGCCGAGGACGACGTTGGCATCGGTGACCGTCGGCTCGACGCCGCCGCGCCCGTAGCACACCGGCCCCGGCTCGGCCCCGGCACTGCGCGGCCCCACCTTCAGCGCACCCGCGTCGACGCGCGCGATCGAGCCGCCGCCGGCCCCGACCGTCTCGACGTCCACCATGGGCAGCCCGACGAGATAGCGGTGATGCCAGTTCCATCCCGACTTCACCTCGGGCGCCCCACCGCGCACCAGACAGACGTCGTAGCTGGTGCCGCCCATGTCGACCGATATGAAGTCGGTGATCTTCGCCGCGCCCGCGACGTGCGTTGCGCCCATGACCCCGCCCGCCGGGCCGGAGCCCATGACGGCGACCGCCTTCTGCGCGACGTAGCCGCCCGGCATGACGCCGCCGTTCGACTGCATGATGAGCAGCTCGCCGGTGAACCCCTCCTCGCGCAGCCGCGCGTCGAGGCGGCTCAAATAGCGCTCGATCTTCGGGCCGACGTAGGCGTTCACCAGCGTCGTGCTGGTGCGCTCGAACTCGGGGCCCGCCGCCAGCACCTCGTGCGACAGCGACACCATGACGCCGGGCAGCTCCTCCGCCGCCAGCTCGCCGACGCGCCGCTCGTGCGCGGGGTTCACGAACGAGAACAGCAGCGCCACCGCCAGCGACTCGACGTGCTGCAGCTTCAGGCGACGGAGCGCGCGCCGGACGGCGTCCTCGTCGAGCGGCACCACCACGCTGCCGTCGACGGCGAGCCGCTCCGGCACGCCGTAGCGCTGGCGGCGCGGGCAGATGGGGCGCGGCGGCGGCAGGGCGGGATCCCAGATGTCCTCCTTGAAGCCGCGGCGGATCTCGATCTGGTCGCGGTTGCCCTCGCTGGTGATGAGGCCGGTCGTCGCACCCGACATCTCGATCATGGTGTTGTCGGCCGTCGTCGTGCCGTGGACGATCATCTCGGTGCGTTTCAGCAACGCGCCGAGGTCGATGCCCTCACGGTCGGCGAGGCGACGGAGCCCTCCGAGCACGCCCTCCGACTGGTCCTTCGGCGTGGTCGGGTGCTTGTCGAGCACCAGCCCGCCGTCGCGCGCCAGCACCAGATCGGTGAAGGTGCCGCCCACGTCGATTCCGATCCGCCAACGTCGTGCCGTCGCCACGCGGGACGGCTACACCGAAAGCCGCGCGAGCGACAAGCCGCGGGGCACGCGCGTCAGTCGCCGAAGACCTGTCGCGGCGTGGCCTGCAGGCCAGGGAAGACCACGGAGGTGCAGGGCTCGTCGTCGCGATGGACGCTGACGGGGCCACCAAGGACACGGCGCTCGATCGTCCGACGCTCCATGTCGAGGAGCCACAGCTCGCCCACGCCCAGAGCGGCATAGGTGTCGGCCTTGGCGGTGCGGTCGTAGACCGCGGTGGACGTCGACGAGACCTCGACGACCAGGTCGGCCGCCGACGAGTCGTCCTCGCGCTGGCGCTCGGCGGATACCAGGAACAGATCGGGCTCGAGCCAGGTGTCCGCAGGGATCCAGACAGCCGCTCGCGGGACGTACAGTGTCCCCCGTTCGGGATGGGAAAGCAGATACGCCGCGAAGATCATGTTGAGACGCGACACGACCGTATCGTGGGCAAGCGTCGGCGGAGGGACCATGTAGAGCACCCCAGCGATCAGCTCCCAGTGACCACCTCCCGGGGGCGGAGCGAGCTCGTGGAACTCCTCCAGCCGATAGCGGTGGACCAGTGGCGAGGCCGTAGGGGCGGGCTCTCCCATCGCCGTCGACCCTACGCCCGTGCGCGGCGGCGTGACAATGCCTCACACCGCAACACCCCTCGGCAGGTGGGTGGCACCCCGCCTCGGCGCCGCGCTAGGGTGCGCGCCCATGGCCCATCGGGTGATCGTGTGGGGAACCGGCAACGTCGGCATCCCGGCGCTGCGCATCGTGCTCTCGAATCCGGCGCTGGAGCTGGCCGGGGTCATCGTGTCGAACCCGACAAAGGTCGGTCGCGATGCGGGCGACCTGTGCGGACGCCCCACCATCGGCGTGCGCGCCACCGACGACGTGGCCGCGGCACTGGCACTCGGTGCCGACGCCGTCGCGTACTGCGCGTCGGGCGACTTCCGTCCCACCGAGGCGGTCGACGACATCGAGCGCTGCCTGCGCGCCGGACTGAACGTGGTCTCGACGTCGGTCTATCCGCTCTACGACCCGACCTCGGCGCCCGAGGACCTGCGCCAGCGCATCGGCGACGCCTGCGCCGCGGGCAACAGCTCGATCTTCGTCTCCGGCGTCGACCCGGGCTTCATCAACGACGTGATCCCGCTCCTCCTCGCCGGGCTCTGCGAGCGCGTCGACGAGATCCGCGCCTTCGAGCTGTTCAACTACTCGAGCTACGAGCAGACCGACGCGGTGCGGAACCTCGTCGGCATGGGGCAGCCCATGGACGCGACGCCGCCGATGCTGACGCCTGGCGTGCCCACCATGGTGTGGGGCGGGCCGATCCGGCTCATGGCGCGCGGCCTCGGCCTCGAGCTGACGGACATCCGCGAGCAGGTGGTGAAGCGCGCGCTTCCCGAGACCGTCACGACACGCCACGGCCAGTTCGACGCCGGCACGATGGGCGCCTTCCGGCTCGAGATCCAGGGCTTCGTCGGCGACCGGCCGCTGCTCGTCGTCGACCACGTCACCCGCATCGTGAACGACATCGCGCCCGACTGGCCGATGCCGCTCGGTGACGGCGCGCACGGCGTGCGCATCACCGGTCGTCCCAACCTGACCGTCACCTTCGACCCCGAGGACGACGCCGGCAGCGCCGCGGGTGGCGGCAACACGACCGCCGCGGCGCGTATCGTCAACGCGATCCCGTTCGTCTGCGGGGCTCCGGCAGGCATGCTCGACGCGCTCGCCGTGCCGCTGCCGTTCGGGCGCGGGCTCGTGGGTTAGACGCCGAGGATCTTGATGACGACGCGCTTCTTCCGCTGGCCGTCGAACTCGGCGTAGAAGACCTGCTCCCATGGGCCGAGGTCGAGTCGCCCTTCCGTGATCGGTAGCACCACCTGATGGTGCATCACGGTGCGCTTCAGATGCGCGTCGGCGTTGTCCTCGCCGGTCTGGTGGTGGCGGTAGTCACCGGCGGGCGCGAGCTTCTCGAGCCACACCATGACGTCGTGCTTGAGGCCGCTCTCCTCGTCGTTCACCCAGATGGCCGACGTGATGTGCATGGCCGACACCAGGCACATGCCCTCCTGCACGCCCGACTGCTCCACGACGTCGGCGACGCGCTCGGTGATGTTGATCAGCTCGTGACGCTTCGCGGTGGTGAACCACAGGTAGTCGGTGTGTGTCTGCATGGTCGCGAACCTAGCACTCTCCTGTAGTTTCGTCCTTGACCGATCATTCAGCCGTATGCGACCGTCCTCGCAGGGGGAGCTGCACATGGGTCGCGCTCGTTGGATTCCTATCGTGGTCGCATTCTCGTTCGGCCTGGTGCAGCCATCTCAGGCCGCCGTGGACATGGGTGGCCCCTGGTCGCTCAGCGTCGGTGTCCTCGGGAGCCCGGTCCCGTGTACGCTCGACGTCGTGCAGACCGGCACCGCGCTCACCGCCACGGCGACGGGCTGCGCGTTCGGATACAGCGGAACCCAGACCGGCACCATCGATCCCGACACCGGCGCGTTCACGCTGACCGCCGACTTCCCCCCGCCCACCTGCAGCAGCCTGGTCACGAACGGAACGGTGGCCGCGAACAGCTACTCGTTCTCCGGCACATTCGTATGCGTCGACGGCACGATCGTTCCCGGAGGCACGGTCCTCGGCAGTCGCTGCCACAACGGCGCCCTCGAGCCGGGCGAGGGGTGCGACCTCGGCGCCTGCTGCTCCGACACCTGTCAGCTCGAAGCCCCGGGGGTCCAGTGCAGCCTCGGTGAATGCGTCGACGAAGCCACGTGCGACGCCGGCGGAACCTGCAACGCCGTGCGATTCACGCGTGCTGCGCAAGCGTGCAACCCCGACGCCAACGCATGCACGCGCGACGTTTGCGACGGCGCGGGACAGTGCACCCACCCCCCCGACGACCACCTGACGTGCAGCGGCACCAGCCGGTGTCAGGAGAACGCCCGCTGCGAGGCCGGTACGTGCGTCACCGACCCCGCGCCCGCCGGTACGCGCTGCGACGCCGACAACCAGGCGTGCACGCTCGACGTCTGCGACAGCGGCGGCCAGTGCACCGCGGGCGCGTGCTCGCCGTGCTGTGACCCGGGCGCCGGCTGCTCGGCGGCGCCGGACACCTGCAACGTGCCGGTCGAGCCACGCAACAAGGTGTTGCTCGTCGACCCGGATCCGTTCCACCACAGGCCCGGCGCGATCACGTGGACCTGGGGTCGGGGCAACCAGCCTACCTTCCCCGATCCGACCGCATCGGACGCCACGCTCTGCGTCTACTACGCGCCGGGTGCGCTCGCCCCCAGACTGCTGACGTCGGCCACTGCGCCGGGCGGATGCCCGACCTGCTGGCGGAGCAACACCAAGGGCTTCATCTACACCAACAAGAGTGGGCTCCCCGACGGCATGTCGTCGATCAAGCTGAAGGGGAGTGCCAGTGCTGCGACCATCGGCGTCAAAGCGAAGGGCCCGAACGTCAGCTTCTCGTCCACCGCATTGCCGTTGTTCCATCCATCCACCGTCACCGTGCAGCTTCGCGCCGGCGGTCAGTGTTGGAGCACGACGTATGCACCGCCGACGCAGAAGCTCGAGGGCGGGAAGAAGCTCCTCCGCCAGAACGGCAGCTGACGCGGCGTTCGATCGACGTCATCGTGTACATCACCAGGCCGCGGGCGTGGCGAATTGCTCTCGCCGCCGTTCCGCTCGCAGTGGGCCTCGCCCGCGCTGGGGTGTCCGATCCTGCCGCCTTCGTGAACCCGTTCACGGGCACCGACACGCGCTCGGTCGACTTCGGCACCGGCGGCGGCGCAGGGAACACCTTCCCCGGCGCGGTGGCCCCGTTCGGGATGATCCAGTGGAGTCCCGACACGGTGCCGGGCGAGGCCGCATCGGCGGGGGGCTACTCGTATCCCGACAGCGTCATCCGCGGCTTCAGCCTGACGCATCTGAGCGGCGCGGGCTGCCCGGTGTTCCAGGACGTGCCCATCCTGCCCACCGTGACGCCCGTGGTGTCGTCGCCGTCGGTCACCGGCACGTACGAGGTCGCACCCGAGTACCTCCCGAGCTTCGATCATGCCGACGAGGACGCTGCACCCGGCTGGTATCGTGTGCGGCTCGATCCGGGCACCGCGGAGGCCATCGACGTCGAGCTGGCGGCGCGCACGCGCAGCGCCGTCGGTCGCTTCGTCTTCCCGGCGACGACGGCGGCGAACGTCCTCGTCAACGCCGGTGGCAGCGCCATGGCGAACGGCGACGTCGCGCTGGCCGTCGACCCGATGGCGAGCGAGGTGTCGGGATCCGTCGCTGCCGGGCAGTTCTGCTACCACCGCAACCGCTACACGCTGTACTTCACCGTCCGCTTCGATCGTCCGTTCGCCGCCTGGGGCACGTGGACGGGGCCCGCGGTGTCGCCGGGATCGACGTCGGCGTCGGGACACACCGACGCGCCGTTCCACCTCCGCCCTCTCTCCGGTCTGCCCCCGCCACCGAAGGACAGCAACACCGTGCCCGTCGGTGCGTGGGCGACGTTCGACACGACGCTCGACCAGACGGTGCGCGCCCGCGTCGGCATCTCGTACGTGAGCGTCGAGGCGGCGCGCGCCAACCTCGCCGCGGAGACGCCCGACGCGGACGTCGCGGCGGTGGCGGCCGAGACCCGAGTCGCGTGGAACGATCTCCTCGGCCGCATCGCGGTCGATGGCGGCACACCGTCAGCGACGCGAACCTTCTACACCATGCTCTACCACTCATTGCTGGCGCCGACGGTGTTCAGCGACGTCGACGGCACCTATCCCGGCATGGACGGGCAGCAGCAGCGGATCGACGGCTGGACGAAGCATGCCAACGTGTCGGGCTGGGACGTCTACCGCGCCCAGGTGCCGCTGCTGGCACTGCTCGATCCGACGCGCGCGAGCCACCTGGTGCGCTCGCTGCTCGCCGACGCGCGCGAGAGCGGCTGGCTGCCGCGCTGGCCGGTTGCGAACGGGCACACCGACGTCATGGTCGGCGACCCGGCGACGTCGATCATCGCCGGCGCGCACGCGCTCGGTGCGCGCGACTTCGACACCGCCGACGCGCTCGTCGCGATGGTGAAGGGCGCGACGCAGACCGGCGTCAGCGCCAACGCCGAGTACGTGCAGCGTCAAGCGCTCGCCGACTACCTGCGCCTCGGGTGGGTACCGCACGACGGCACCGAGGCGTCGAGCGGCGCCGACACCTCGATGTTCGGCAGCACGAGCGCGGTGTGGGGATCGGCGGCGACGACGCTCGAGTACGCCGTCGCCGACTTCGCGATCGCGCGCTTCGCCGCGGCGGTTGGCGATCGACGTGCCGCGCGCACCTTCCAGCGTCGCTCGGGCGGCTGGCGACGTCTGCTGAACCGCGCCACCGGTTACCTCGAGCCACGCTACGCGTCCGGGGTGTTCGTCGACGGCTTCGATCCGATCGGCGGCGAGGGCTTCGTCGAGGGCAACGCCGCGCAGTACCGTTGGATGGTCCCGTTCGACGTCGGCGGCCTCGTCACGGCGCTCGGTGGCCGGCGGACGACGGCCGCACTGCTCGACACGCATCTCGAGCGCCTCGACGAGGGACCGCTCTCGTCGTACGCGTTTCTCGGCAACGAGCCCGAGCAGGGCGTGCCGTGGCTGTACGATTGGCTCGGCCAGCCGTGGAAGACCCAGCGCGTGGTGCGCGACGCGATGGCCACGCTGTTCGACGACTCCCCCGCCGGCTACACCGGCAACGACGACCTCGGCGCCATGTCGGCGTGGTACGTCTTCGGCGCGCTCGGGCTGTACCCGGCCATCCCGGCCGAGGGCATCTTCGCGCTCGGCAGCCCGCTCTTCCCCGAGACGACGCTCCGTCTCGCCGGCGGCGACGTGGTGATCACTGCTCCCGGGGCCGCCGACGGCGTGCCGTACGTGCAGGGCCTGCGCCTGAACGGACGACGGTACGATCGGCCGTGGCTGCGCTTCGAGCAGCTCGCCTGCGGTGCGCGGCTCGATTTCACGCTCGCGGCGACGCCGGACCAGCGCTGGGGCAGCGCGCGCCGGCTGGCACCACCGTCCTTCGCTCCGAACGCGCGACCGCCCGCGAGGCGACTCTCCGTTCGATGTGAGTGACCCGCCTTCAAACCGTCTCGCCAGCCTTCCGGGGCCGTGATAGCGACCAGAGAGAGCGGGTCGGCGGCACGCCAAAGCCGTGGCCCACCTGAACATGCGCAGCAACCTCCTCCGGTCGAGCAGCGGGTGGCATTGCCGTCGGGAGGCGTCATGACTGCGTCGCGCGAGGCGGCGCAGGCTCTGCGTGAGAGCGAGGCCTTCAGCACCACCATCCTCGAGAGCAGCCCCGACTGCATCAAGGTGCTCGATGCCGACGGCCGTCTGCTGCGGATGAACGCCCCGGGCCAGCGGCTCATGGAGATCGACGACTTCGAGAGCATCCGGGGTATGGCCTGCACCGACCTCTGGCCCGTCGACGGACGCGGCGACCTCCTCGCGGCTCTGGAGGACGCGCGACGCGTGGGCACGGGCCGATTCCGAGGC
>DASYLJ010000188.1:0-15274 GCA_036009625.1 Binatia bacterium | reverse complement strand
CCCCCCCCCCCCCCCCCCCCCCCCCCCCCCCCCCCCCCCCCCCCCCACCACAACCGCGACGCTCAGCTACGCGAGCGGTCGATCGCGAACACGGGCACGACGACCCGATGGTCGGTCGGGTGGTCGGTGAACAGCTCGACGGCGCCATCCGCCCAGTTGTCGGGCGGGCGCGAGGTGAGGCGCAGCCTCAGGAGCCACTCGAGACCGGCTTTGACGGTCTTCAGGTCGTACGCGATCGGGGGCGTGGCGGTGACGTGCGTGACGGCGACCAGGTGGCCGCTGCGATTGCGCACCTGGACGTCGTGCGTCTCGTCGCGTGCAAGGTCGAAGGTGACCTGCGGCGGGAGGGCGGCGAGGTCGCTCTCGATGCTGCCGAAGACCGGGATGATCACGATGGGCTGGCGCGGGCTCGAGGTGCGGACGCGCAGCTCGTCGGTGAAGCGACCGAGCGGGAGGTTCGGCGTGATCTCCACCACGACCCGCTGCTGGTCCGGAGTGTCGCCGGCCTCCACGTAGGCACGCACGGCGGGGGTCTCGGTCGCGACGTCGATCACGTCGTGCGGAGCACCCGGGCGTCCGGCCGAGATCACGAGCTCGCGGCGGATCGTCTGGCCGCGACGGATACGCCCCAGGTAGAGCGGCGTGGGGTTCACCACCACGTCGGTGACGACCTGACCGGTGAGCGAGAGCGCCGCTTCGGGAACCGTCGGATCGTTGCTGTGCACGATGACGGTCTTGGCGGTGCGGCCGGAGATCCGCGTCGTGTCGAGGGTCACCGTGATCCAGGTGTCGCGTCCCGGGCCGACGAAGCCATCGGCCGACACGCCGGCGGTGCAGCCGCAGGAGCTGTCGACCTTCGACACCTGCAGCGAGGCGGAGCCACCGTTGCGAACCTTGAAGGCGTGCTCCACCCGGGTGCCCTGCTCGACGGTGCCGAAGTCGAACACGGGCTTTTCGATCTCCAGCCGGGGCGCCGCATCGGCCGCCCCGGCTCGCGGCGCGGCCCCGAGGACCGCGCCGAGCAGCACGAACACTCCGGCTAGTAGACGCATCCGCATTCGAACGGCTCGCCCGCGGGCGAGCACGTCCCGACGCAATCCGCGTCGGCGAAGCAGGGGAAGCCGCTGTCGCCGCACTCGCCGTCCTGGCAGGTGCCGAGGAAACACGTGTTGGGAGCGTTCGGGTCGCATTCCTCGCCGTCGTCGAGGCGTCCGTTACCGCAGACGTGACGGAGCGTCAACGTGTACTGGATGGTGTTCGTCCGGTACGACGAGCCATCGTCGGCCCGACCGACCGCCTTGGCGCGGATGACAAGCGGTAGGGACGACAGCTCGTCGGTGGACAGCGACGTGTACTGGCCGCGCAGGCAGTTGACGAGCTGTGGCGAGATCATCGGCACCAGCTGCACGAAGGCGACGTTCGGCGCACCGCTGTTGGAGACCGTCGTGTCGCTGTCGGCCGGATCGAGACGCGCGCCCGTGAAGAACTTCACCTTGTTGAACTCGCGGCAGGCGAGCGGGAAGCCCTTGCGGGTGGGCACCTGATTCTTGAACCGGCCCGCGCCGGCGATGCGCAGCTTCAGCTCCACGCGGGTGAGGTTGATGCCGTTCACCAGCATGGCGTTGCGCAGCTGGATCCAGCCACCGCACGGATTCCCGAACGGGTTGTTGATGTCGGGGAAGGACATCGTGGGCGTGCCGAAGCTGTTCCACATCCCCAAGCTGAACCCGTTGTCCACGAAGGCGGACTGGATGTTCGGCACCTCACACGTGATCGATCCTTCCGAGATGTCGGCCTCGCCCTGATAGAAGCCGATCGCCCGGAATACGAGCGAATCGTCCGCCGCAGCGGGCACGACCCCAGCCATCAACATCGAGGCCAGGACCCCAACCAGGATCGACCCCCTCCTCTTTTTCCGCATGATACTCCTCCCCGCCCCTCGATCCCGACGCCTGCACGCGTCAGAAATGGTTCACGATCTCCGTCCCCACGAGCTCGACCAGTCGCACGCGACCGATCGCCTCCACCGCCACGAAGCGAATCTTCCCGCCGGCCGACTTCTTGTCGCTGCGCATCGCCAGCGCCAGCGCGGGTCGCTCCAGATCGTCCGGAATGCTCGTGGGCAGCCCCGCCCGACGCAGCACACCTTCGATGCGCGTGACGACCGACGCGTCACACAGTCCGAGCCCGTGCGATACGCGCGCCGCCGCCACCATGCCAATGGCCACCGCCTCACCGTGGAGCAGCCGTCGATACTCGGTGAGCATCTCGACGGCGTGACCGACGGTGTGGCCGTAGTTGAGTGTGGCCCGCTCGGTACCTTCTTCGCGCTCGTCGCGCGCGACCACCTCGGCCTTGTGCCGGCACGAGGCACCGATCACTCGAGCGAGGGCATCGGCGTCGAGCGCCAGCACGTCGTCGAGATGCGTCTCGATGTCGGCGAACAGGTCGGCGTCGCGGATGACGCCGTACTTGATCACCTCCGCCAGGCCGGCGAGCAGCTCGCGTCGCGGCAGCGTGCGCAGCACGCCGGTGTCGGCGAGCACGAGGCGCGGCTGGTGGAAGGCGCCGATCAGGTTCTTGCCGACGGCATGGTTGACGGCTGTCTTGCCGCCGATGGCCGCGTCCACCATCGCCAGTAGCGTGGTGGGCACCTGTACAACCGGTAGCCCGCGCAGCAGCGTGGCCGCGGCGAAGCCAGTGAGGTCGCCGATGACGCCGCCCCCGAGCGCTACCAGCGGCGTCCTGCGCTCGATGCCTGCCTCGAGCAGCCGATCGTAGATCAGCGCCAGCCAGGCGAGGTTCTTGTGCTCCTCGCCATCGGGAATCGTGATGACCAGCGGCTCGAACCCCGCCGCACGCAGCGATCCCAGCACCGGCTCGAGGTAGAGCGTGGCGACCAGCTCTCCCGTCACGACGGCAGAGCGCCCGCGAAAGCCGAGGCCGGCGAGCCGCGGGCCGATTTCCGACAGCACGCCCTCGCCGACGACGATCGGATACGAGCGCTCGCCGAGGGCGACGACCACCTCGTCGATCCGTCGTTCCGCCTCCATCACCACCGCCGCCCCCGTGCGCATGCCACCGTCACCGATCCGCCACGAGCGACCGGACGCGGTCGGTGATCTGGTCGACGGACAGCCCCGTGGTGTCCACCGTGTGCGTCGCCAGGGCGTAGACGGGTGCACGCTCGGCCATGAGCGTGCGGATGCGTTCGAGCCGGTTGCCCGGCCCGCGGAGCAACGGCCGACTGGCGGCGTTGCCGACCCGTCGCAGGATCTCCTGCGGTGTCGCGGTGAGGCAGACCACCGCACCGGCTGCGGTGAGCCGGCGACGGTTCTCCGCGTCGAGCAGCGCGCCGCCACCGATGGCGATCACCGCGTCGAGCATGCCGCAGGCTCGTTCCACTGCCGCCCGCTCGCGGGCACGGAATGCGGCCTCACCCTCGGCGGCGAAGATGCTCGCCACGGTGCTGCCAGCGTCGGCCTCGACCAGCGCGTCGGTGTCGACGAACGCGCGTCCGAGTCGTTGCGCCAGTCGGCGGCCGACCTCTGTCTTTCCCGTTGCCATGAATCCCGCGAGGATGATGTGTCCCACCTACCGTGCAGGCGGACGCGTCAGCCGCCCCTCCGCTGCTCCCACAGGCGCTCGGCCGGCGGCAGGGCCACGGTGCCGGTCTCGACGACCTTGGGCGTGAGGAACACCAGGAGCTCTTCCTGACGCTTCGAATCGAGCGTGCGCTTGAAGAGCCAACCCAGGCCCGGGACGTTGCGCAGGAAGGGAAGACCCGACTCGCGATCGTCGCTGATGTGCCGGAAGATGCCACCCAGCACGACGGTCTCGCCGTCCTTGATGAGGACGTTCGAGTTCGCCTCGCGGCTGATCTCGTTCGGGATGCCGTCGACCGCGCGGTTGAAATCGGGGACCGACGACTTGGCGTAGATGTTCATGAGCACGAATCCGTCGGCGGACACCTGCGGGGTGACCACCAGCGTGATGCCGGTGTTGATCTTCTCCGTCGCCGTGCTCGACCCGCCCGCGACGCCGCCGGTGCCCGTGTTGATGACGGTGCCGGTGGACGGCAGCTTGACGCGCAGGATCGTGAGGCTCTGGATCGTCGCCGCCACGTTGTTCATGGTGATGACGCGGGGACGACTGATGACCTTACCCTTGCCCTCCTCCTCCAACGCGGTCAATCGGGCCGCGAGGGTGGACGAGCCGTTGAGCGAGCCCAGGGCCAGATCGAGGGCCGAGCCTGCGCCCGGGCCGAAGCCGGAGCCGAAGTTCGACGGCACCGGGAAGTCGGCGATGAACGGAACGCGTCCCGCGGGCGCGCCCGAGCCGCTCGGCGGCGGTGCCGAGCCCGACCCGACGCCGGAGCCCCCGATGCCGACCGTTCCCGGGAAATTCGAGCCGGTGGGCGTGCCGGTGGTGGGACCGCCGTTGTAGCTGTAGCCCCACTGCACACCGAGGCCGCGACCGAAGTCTTCGGTGGCCTCGACGATGTTCGCTTCGATGAGCACCTGCGGGCTCTGCACGTCGAGCTCGTGGATCAGCTGCTCGGCGTCGACGATACCGTGCTGGATGTCGCGCACGATGATGGTGTTGGTACGATCGTCGAACGTGACGCTGCCGCGGTCGCTGAGCACGCCCTTCACCTTGTCGATGAGGGCTTCGTCGGCGCGGGCGTAGTTGACGCGCTGATACGCGATGCGGAGCGGCTCGAGCTCGCGCTCGGCGTCGACGGCGGCGCGCAGTGCCTCGCGCTCCTCCTTCAGCCGGCCGATCGTCGAGATGCGCATGACGTTGCCTTCTTCGGTGGCCTCGAGACGGTTCGTGCGCAGCACGAGATCGAGCGCCTGATCCCACGGCACCTCGGAGAGGTGCAGGGTGATCTTTCCCTTCACGTCGTCGGTCGCGATGATGTTCATGTTGCTGACGTCGGCCAGCACGCGCAGCACGTTCTGGATGTCGGCATCCTTGAAATCGAGCGAGATGCGCTGACCGTTGAAGGACTGCTCGTTGCCGAGGAGGTCGCGCCGCATGCGCGTCTGCGGCGCCGGACGCGCCGTCGTAGGCGCGGGCGCGATGGCCTTCGCCGCGGCGAGAAGCAGTGGCACTTCGTCGCGCACCGGATCGGCGACGGGGGCGGCGGCCTGAACGGGCGCGGCGACCTGATAGCTGCGTTCCGCGCGCTGGGTCGCCGGGGGGGCGTCGAGCTTGGCCGTGGCCTCGCCGAATTCGGCGACGACGCCGTCACCCTCGGGACGCACCGCGAGGACGGTAGCCGGGTCGCGCAGATCGAGCACGACGCGCAGGCGGCCCTTGAAACGCGCCGCGCGTACGCCGGAGACGATGGCGTCATCGACGCTGAAGCGCGCCTCGCGCGAGTCGCCGCCCTTCACCGGGCCGGCAACGTCGATCACCAGTCGCGGGGGATTGGGCAGTGAAAACTGGCGCACGCTCTCGGGCGCGCGACTGAGCTGGACGACGACGCGCTTGCCCGTGCCGACCGGCTCGACACGCACGTCGCGCACCGCGAGCCAGGGGGACGCCGGCGTCTCCGCCACGATGTCGACCGGTGCGGCCGCCGGCGGTTCCTCGACCTGCGCGTCGATCGGTGTCTCGATGGCCGCTTCGGTGTCGATGACGACGTCGGTGGTGCCGTCCTCTGCCAACACGGGCTGTATCGGCGCCCACGCGATCGCGAGCACCAGCATCCCGATAGTCTGCCCGAACCTCCTCATCGCCTCCCCCTCTCACGCCCCGCCGGTCGGCCTACGTTGCCGCCCGTGAGCTCGAGCACCACCTCGGATGCCTGACTGTCGCCGTAGAAGTCTTCGGCGTCCTCGCGGACGAGGACCCGACCCTTCTCGATCGCACGCACGGCCCCGCCGTTGGTGCCGATCGGCGTTCCCACTTTCACGATGTACCCGAGCCCGGCGTCGTCCTCGACGACGGCGCGTGGCTCCTGGGTATTGTAGATGACCGCGACCAGTCGGAGCTGGCCGATCTCGAATCGCTGCAACGGTGTCTGCGTGTCGGCGACACCCGAGGTGGCGCGCGGCGGACGGAACGGGTCACGACGACCCACCGCCTCGTACACCGGCTCTTCGGCGCCAGGGACCGCCGGCTTGGGTGCGCGTGCTGCAGGCGGAGCCGCGTCCGGGGCTGCCCAGACGGGCGACGCCATCGCGGCGACGCAGAGTGCGAGGACGATGGTCCGCCTCATGCCCCCCTCCTCGACGGCCGCTTCGTGGGCGCCGCCTTGCCGTCCTTGCCGTCCTTGCCCTTCTTGGCGTCCTTCTCCGCGTTGATCTTTTCGCGCTCGGCTTCCTGCAGGAAGCGGAACGTGGTCGCGGTGCACGACGCGTCGAGAACCATGCGATCGCCCTGCATGGTGGGCTTCTGGAGATTGATGTCGCTGATGTTCACGATCCGATCGAGCCGCTTCACACGATCGAGGAACATCGCGACGTCGTGGTACGTGCCGCGCATGTTCATCTCGACCGGCACGTTGGCGTAGAAGTCGGCATAGGTCTCCGGCTGCTGCCGGAAGAGC
Organism: Binatia bacterium; assembly: GCA_036009625.1. Classification (GTDB taxonomy): domain Bacteria; phylum Desulfobacterota; class Binatia; order DP-6; family DP-6; genus DASYLJ01. Next base: position 8,715 of record DASYLJ010000188.1, on the reverse strand, counting down.
GTGATGTCGAGCCCCACACCGCGTGCGCTGGACGCGATGCTGGAGAGCAGGTTCGCGATCTCGCGCTGATCGGGCAGGCGCGCCTCGGCGCGCTTCAGCTCTGCCGTAAGCTCCTTCAGCTCCTTCTCGGCGTCGGCGCGGGCGTCGGCCTTCTCGCTCTTGGTCTTGAGCTCCTCGTCCCGCTGCTGGAGCAGCGAGCGCGTCTCGGCGAGCGTCTCGGCGCGTGGCCCGTAGACGTACTGCCAGTCGAGGATGACGACGACCGCCACCAGGAAGATCAGCGCGCCGAGCTTCTGGAGCGGCGGTCGCTCACGGAGATCGTCGAGCACTCCGAGGATCATCGGCCCGCTCCCGTCTTGGCGGCGACGGTCTTCGCCTTCCCGGGCGCCGGTGCCTCCGCCGTCTTCGCGGGCGCCTGGGCGCCCAGATAGTTCACCTGGCCGGAGATGACGAACTTCTTGTCCTTGAGCCCGCTCTTCTCGTCTTCGCTGGTCTCGTCGAGGTCGACGCTCTTGAAGTAGGGCGAGGAGCTCAGGCGGCGCAGGAACTCGGCGACGGTCTGCTCGTCGACGCCGAAACCGGTGAGCGTGATCTTGCCGCCCGACTCCGCGAAATCGGTGAGCCAGAGGCGATCGGGCGTGGCCGCGGAGACGTCGGCCAGGATGCGGACGGGTCCGCTGCTCCGGGCCTCGAGCTCGGAGATCACCTGCAGCTTCTCCTTGAGCTCGGCCTTCTGCTGCTCCATGCGGCTGATCTCGACGTAGGAGCCCTGAATGGCTTCGATGCCCTTGTTGGTCCGCGCCAGCTGCCTGTCGACGTTCACGATCTGGAATTGCTGCCAGCCGTGAGCCAGCACCAGCAGGAGCACCGCCAGGGCGACGACGAGGCTGCCGACGGCCAGCTCCTGGCGCTGGCCGGCGGCACGCTGAGCGTCCTCGGTCGGCAGGAGGTTGACGCGAATCATTTGTCCCCCGGTCGGCGTGTGGCCAACCCGACCGCAACGGCGAGGGCCGGACCGCACTGCTCGATGAGATCGCGATCGACCCGTCCGTCGATGTGGAGACGGCGGAACGGATCGGCGACCTCGACGTTGCACTCGAGACGATCCTTCAGCTGCGACGACAGCCCCGGCATGCGCGCCGGGCCGCCCGAGAGGACGACCGCGCCGAGCGGCTCGTCGGTGGCGGCGGTCCAGAAGAAGCTGAGGGCCCGCTGGATCTCCTCGACGATGAACTCGGTGACCGAACCGATGACGGGTTCGGCCGTCAGCAGATCGACACCGCCGGCCGCCTTGCCGCGCTTGAGCGAGTCGGCGTCCTCGGGTGAGACCCCGAGTTGACGGATGAGCGCGTCGTTGAACTCGACACCGCCCACCGGCACGTCCCCGGTGAAGGTGGAGCGGCCCTCCTTCAAGATGTTGATCGAGGAGTAGCGCGCGCCGATGTTCACCAGCGCCACCGGCCCACCGCTGTCGGGCTGGTCGTAGTTGAGCTCGTACATGTTCTCGAGCGCGAAGTAGTCGACGTCGCAGACGACCGGCTCGAGCCCGGCGGCACGGATCGCGTTGGTGTAGGAGTTGATGATCTCCTTCTTCACCGCCACGACCAGCACCTCCATCTTGTTGCCCGACTCGATCCAGTCGATCACCTGGTAGTCGAGATTGACGTTGTCGAGCGAGTCGGGGACCAGCTGCGAGGCCTCGGCGAACACCGCCGTGTCGACGTTGGCACCCGGTTGTGCCGGCAGGATCACCTTCTTGACGATGACGGCCGGGCCGGGCACCGCGGTGATGACCTGCTTCGACTGCACACCGGTCTGACTGATCAGATCACGGATGGCGTCGACCACCGGCGTCTCGTCCTGGATGACGTTGGACTGGATCACCGTTGGTGGCAGTGGACTCATGGCCAGCGCCGACAGGCGCGGGCCACTCGGTCCATGATGGACCTCGGCGAGTTTGACGCTGCTCGAGCCGATGTCCAGAACCAGGAAACCTTCCTGGCGTCGGAACGGATTTGGGAGCTTGGCCCCCAGGATGCGGCCGAACAGCGAGGCCGGCTTCACGCCCACTGATGGCGCCACGGCTTCGTCCTCCTCATCATCCACTCCCCACCCGCTCCCCCTGGGAGCGTCAGCCTGCGTTCTGCGTATCCGGGGCCGAAAGCGCGCGCACTATGCGCTTCGGCTGCCGGGGTTGTCAAAGCATTGTGCTGGATCTCACCTGCACGACTTCCACGGTGGGACAGGTGCAACGTGCGTGCCCAGTCGACCACGAGTGAAACGCAGGGCCCAGAAACGAGAAGACCCGGCCACGTTGCCGTGACCGGGTCTCCTCGTGTGCAGAAAGGAGGGGCTGGAGGAGAGGAAGAGCAAGCGTGATGCCACCCTACCACCGTTGAATTTCCAACTGTTTTGATTCCTGGAGGACTCGGAAGCGTTCACTTTGCGTCGCTCGGCTGAAATCGCCGACGAATCTCTGACGGCGTCGGGTTTCTGACACCCCTTTGACACCCCCAGGAGTGGCCTCTAAGCAGTGCTGCGCAAGCATGCACGGGCTCGTCGAGATCGCACCACTCCCTCCCGTGCCGCTGCGCGACCTGTTCACCTACAGCGTGCCGGACCTGCTGCAGGGACGCATCCAGCCCGGCATGCGCGTGCGCGTCCCGCTCGGGAAGCAGACGCGCACCGGCGTGGTGGCGGGCTTCCCGTCGTCGGCACCGCCGGGCGACATTCGCGCCGTCATCGATCTGCTCGACCACGATCCGTTCCTGCCATCCGAGCTGCTCGAGCTGTGCCGCTGGACCGCTCGCTACTACTTCGCATCGCTCGCCGAGGTCATCGCCACCATCGTCCCGTCGAAGGTCCCGGCGCCGAGCCAGGAACGCGCCGTCCGCCTTGCGCGAGCACTCGCGCCCGACGAGTCGATCGCGCTGGCACGCCGTGCGCCCGCCCGGGCGCGCGCCTATCGTCTCCTCGCCGACGCGCCCGACGGGCTCCTCACCACGCGCGCGGCACACGCCGCGGGACTCGGCGACGCAGTGCTCCGCGGCCTCGTGACCTGCGGCCTCGCCGAGATGGTGCAGACCGAGCGACCGCGCACGGTTCCGGCGTCGACGGCGTATCCGCGTCCGACTCTCACTACGGAGCAGCGCGTCGCGGCCAACGCCATCATCGCGGCGGTGGCATCCGCCGCCGCGTCGTCGTTCCTGCTGCATGGCATCACCGGCAGCGGCAAGACCGAGGTCTTCCTCACCGCTGCCGAGGCGACGCTCGCCGCCGACCGCGACGTGCTCGTCCTCGTGCCCGAGATCGCGCTGACGCACCAGCTCGTCGAGCGCGTGCGCGGACGCTTCGGTGACCAGGTGGCGGTGCTGCACAGCGGGCTCGGGCCGCGCGAGCGCTGGACCGAGTGGCGCCGCATCCGCTCGCGCGAGGCGCGGGTAGTGGTCGGCGCACGCTCCGCCGTCTTCGCGCCGGTGGCGCGTCTCGGCCTCGTCGTCGTCGACGAGGAGCACGACGCCGCCTACAAGCAGGAGGACGGCATCCGCTACAACGCCCGAGATCTGGCGGTGGTGCGGGCGCGGCTCGCCTCCGCTGCGGTCGTCCTCGCCTCGGCGACGCCGTCCGCCGAGAGCTACCACGCGGCGCAGGATGGCCGGCATGCGCTGCTGTCCCTGACTGGACGTCCGACGGCGCAGTCGCTGCCCGAGGTGGAGATCGTCGATCTGCGCCAGCGATCCTACCCCGACGGCGGCAACGCGCTGCTCTCCGACACGATGCGCGACGCGCTCGAGCACAACCTCGCGGCCGGACACCAGTCGCTGGTGTTCCTCAACCGGCGCGGCTTCGCGACCTACCTCCAATGTCCCGCCTGCGGCACCGCGGCGAGCTGTCCGCATTGCAGCGTCACGCTGACGTGGCACCGTCACGCCGGGGCACTCGTTTGCCACCACTGCCATCATCATCGTCCGCCCACGCCGAAGTGCGAGGGCTGCGGCGGACCGCCGCTGCAGGCGTTCGGCGTCGGCACCGAGCAGATCGAGTCCATCATCCAGACCTATTTCCCCGACGCGGCCGTCGACCGCATGGATCGCGATGCCGCCAACCGTCCCGGCGCGCAGCGACGCATCCTGCAGGACTGGCAGGCGGGGGAGACCGACATTCTCGTCGGCACGCAGATGGTGAGCAAAGGACACGACGTGCCGGGCGTGACGCTGGTGGCAGTGCTGCTCGCCGACTTGTCGCTCAACATGCCCGACTTCCGCGCCGGCGAGCGCACCTTCCAGCTGCTGGTGCAGGTCGCCGGACGCGCCGGACGCGGCGACGCCCCGGGTCGCGTACTCGTGCAGACGTTCCGTCCGGGCCATCCCAGCCTGGAGGCGGCGGCGCGTCACGACTACGTCGGCTTCATGGCCGGCGAGCTCGAGCGCCGGCGCGAGCTCGGCTACCCGCCGTTCGCCCGCATGGTGAATCTCCGTCTCGACGGTCGCGATCCCGCTGCGGTGGAGGACGCCGCCACCGCCCTCGCGAAGCGCCTGCGGACGCAGGCGGCGGCGCTCGAGCTGCCCCTCGACACGGTCATGGGCCCCGCACCGCCCCCGATCGAGCGCATCAAGGGACGACATCGCTGGCAGGTGCTGCTCCGCGCCGCCGCGGTGCCGCCGCTGCGGGCGCTGGCCCGAGTCGCACGCACCGCGGAGGCGGCGCTCCGTCGTGACGGCGTGCGGCTCGTGATCGACGTCGACCCGTACTCGATGTAGCGCCCGCGCTGGATTGCGACCGTCCCCCTCGGGATGTAAGTCGGACGGGCCCCCTCCCGCATGGCAATTCGTCAGATACACACCTACCCGAGCCCCGTTCTCAAAGACGCCGCGACCCCCGTCACCGAGATCGACGGTATGGTCGCGACGCTGCTCGAGGACATGGCCGAGACCATGTACGCGGCACCGGGGATCGGCTTGGCCGCACCGCAGGTGGGTGTCGGCCATCGCGTCATCGTCCTCGACGTGCCGGGCCCCGACGAGAGCCAGGGCCGGCGTCTCCTGAAGCTCATCAACCCCGAGATCACGCATCGCGAGGGCAGCATCATCTGGGAGGAGGGCTGCCTCTCGGTGCCCGACTTCACCGCACCGGTGAAGCGCTCGCAGCGCATCCTCGTGAAGGCCTGGACGACGGACCAGCGCGAGATCGAGATCGAGGCCGAGGAGCTCCTCGCCGTGGCGCTGCAACACGAGATCGACCACCTCGAGGGTCGGCTCTTCCTCGACCGCCTCTCGCGGCTCAAGCGCGACCTCTACAAGGCACGTCAGCGCAAGCTCGACCGTCAGGGACGGGAGAGCGGCAGCTCGAGCCCCAAGCGACCGATCCTTTGAGCACACCGTCGGGCGCACGTTGGCGCGTCGTCTTCATGGGCACGCCAGCCTTCGCGTGTCCCATCCTCGAGGCGCTGATGGCGCGATCCGACCCCGTCGTCGGCGTGGTGTGCCAGCCCGATCGCCCACAGGGCCGCGGGCTCACGGTGGCGGCGCCGCCGGTGAAGCAGCTGGCGCTGGCACATGGTCTGCCCGTCCTGCAGCCGACGAAGGTGCGCGTGCCCGAGTTCGCCGACGCGCTGCGCGCGCTGGCGCCGGACCTGATCGTGGTCGCGGCGTACGGGCGGATACTGCCGCGCACGATCCTCGACCTGCCGCCGCACGGCTGCATCAACGTCCATGCCTCGCTGCTGCCGCGCCACCGCGGTGCGGCGCCGATCGCGCACGCCATCCTCGCCGGTGACGCCGTCACCGGGGTCACGATCATGGCGATGGCGGAGGAGATGGACGCCGGCGACATGCTCCTCACGCGCGAGACGCCGATCGGGCCCGACGACACCACCGGCTCGCTGACGACACGGCTGTCGGCGCTCGGCGCCGAGGCCATCGGCGCCGCCATCGACGGCCTGCACGCCGGCACCATCCATCCCGTCCCACAGCCGCCGGACGGCATCACCTTCTCACCACCCATCGAACGCGAGCAGGGACGCATCGATTGGCGACGGCCGGCCGGCGAGCTCGACCGGCTCGTACGCGCCTTCACGCCCGCACCGACGGCGTCGACCACCCTCCTCGGCAAGGTCGTCAAGGTGCATCGGGCCGTCGCCGGCGGGGACCCCGGGCGCGCCGCGCCCGGCACGGTGGTCGAGGCCAGCCCGTCCGGCATCCTCGTCGCCACCGGCGCGGGCGCGCTGCGCATCCTCGAGCTCCAGCTCGAGGGCAAGCGGCGTCTCGACGCGGGCGCCTTCGTCGCCGGCCAGCGGCTCGCGCCGGGGACATGCCTGGGCGACGCGTAGCGCCGGCCGACGCGCGCACGATCGCGCACGACGTCCTGCTGCGGGTCGAGGGCGAGCAGGCCTTCGCCGACGTGCTGCTCGCGCACCGACTGTCGGGGGCGCGGCTGTCGGTCGAGGATCGCGCGCTGACGACGCGCCTCGTCTACGGCGTGCTCGCCTGGCAGGGGCGGCTCGATCATCACCTGGCGGCCCTCGTCCGCGGGGGCGACCTGGCGGCGCTCGACCCGCCGGTGCGCGCGGCCCTGCGGCTCGGGCTCTTCCAGCTGCTGCTGCTCGAGCGCGTTCCGGCGTACGCCGCGGTGGATGCGAGCGTGCGGCTCGCGGGCGCGAGCGGCCGCGGCGCTCGCGGGCTCGTGAACGCCGTCCTGCGACGGGCCGCGCGCGAGGGTCGCGATCTGCCGCTGCCGTCCGACCCGCTCACGCGACTCGCCGTCGAGTGGTCGCACCCGCAGTGGCTCGTCGCGCGCTGGCGCCGCGAGTTCGACCCGGACGAGCTGCCGGCGCTCCTCGCCGCCGACAACGAGCCAGGCGGCACCGTGCTGCGCGCGCATGGCGTGTCGCGCGACGCGCTCGCAGCAGAGCTCGCCGACGGCGGCATCGAGACGACGCCGGCACGCTGGTCGAGCCAGGGGCTCGTGGTCGCACGCGACGCCGGGCGCGTGCGCACCACCGCCGCGTGGCACGAGGGCCGCTGCTCCTTCCAGAGCGAGGCCTCGCAGCTCGTCGGTGCGTTGCTGGCGCCGGCGCCGGGAAGCCACGTGCTCGATGCCTGTGCCGCACCGGGCGGCAAGACGACGCACCTGGCGGCATTTGCCGGGCCGGACGGACAGGTCGTCGCCGTCGATCCGCATCGGGCGGGCGCGGCGCGCATCGCGGCCGAGGCGGTTCGGCTGCGCGCCGACACGATCCGCCCGGTCGTCGCCGACGCACGACGTCCGCCGCTCCGTGGTCAGTTCGATGCCGTGCTCGTCGACGCTCCCTGCTCCGGCCTCGGCACCCTGCGTCGTCATCCCGAGCTGCGCTGGCGCCGCACGCCCGACGACATCCCGCGCCTCGCAGCCCTGCAGGCCGAGCTGCTCGCCGGCGTCGCCCCGCTCGTCCGCCCCGGAGGCGTCCTCGTCTACGCCGTCTGCACCCTGACGCGCGAGGAGACGGTCGGCGTCGTCGAGGCATTCCAGGCAGCGACGCCGTCGTTCGCTGTCGAACCCGCGTCGGGTTGGGTCGACGCGGCGTTGACCACTCCGGCAGGCCATCTGCGCACGCTGCCGCATCGCCACGGGCTCGACGGCTTTTTTGCCGTCCGGCTCCGCGCCCGCGCCTGAGCTTGTCCCGTCGCAACCGCGGCGGCTAGGATGATCGGCACGGTGGGCAACACGTTCGGCACGCTGTTTCGGGTCACGACCTGGGGCGAATCGCATGGCGGTGGGATCGGCGCCGTCGTCGACGGCTGCCCGTCCCTGCTGCCGCTGTCCGAGTCCGACATCCAGCCCGAGCTCGACCGGCGCGCACCCGGACAGAGCGCGCTCGTCACGCAGCGCAAGGAATCGGACACCGTCCGCATCCTGAGCGGGGTGTACGACGGGCGCACGCTCGGCACGCCCATCAGCCTGCTCATCCCGAACGAGGATCAGCGCTCGGGTGACTACAGCGAGGTGGCCGCGAAGTATCGGCCGAGCCACGCCGACTACACCTACGACGCCAAGTACGGCATCCGCGACTGGCGCGGCGGCGGTCGCACCAGCGCCCGCGAGACCGCCGGACGGGTGGCCGCGGCGGCGATCGCGCGCAAGCTGCTGCACGAGCGCTGGCACGTCGATGTCGTCGCCTGGGTCTCGAAGGTCGGACGGCTCGTCGCCGACGCCGACCTCGAGGCGGTCACGCGCGCCCAGGTCGACGCGACGCCCATCCGTTGTCCCGATCCGGCACGCGCGGCGGAGATGATCACCGCCGTCGAAGCCGCCCGGAAGGATGGCAACTCGCTCGGCGGCATCGTCACCTGCGCCATTCGCGGCTGCCCTCCGGGATGGGGCGAGCCGGTCTTCGATCGCCTCGAGGCCGATCTCGCACGCGGCATGCTGAGCCTGCCCGCGAGCAAGGGGTTCGAGATCGGCTCCGGCTTTGCCGGCACCGACCTCACCGGGCTCGAGCACAACGACGCGTTCTACATGGAAGGCGATCGCGTCCGGACGCGCACCAACCGCAGCGGCGGCGTGCAGGGCGGCATCACCAACGGCGAGACGGTGTGGTTCCGCGTCGCCTTCAAGCCCACCGCCACCGTGATGCGGCAGCAGGACACCGTGAGCGTGGGCCACGAGGACACGACGATCACTGGCCGCGGACGACACGATCCGTGCGTGCTGCCGCGCGCGGTGCCGATGGTCGAGGCG
>DASYLJ010000187.1:0-29588 GCA_036009625.1 Binatia bacterium | reverse complement strand
CGTCGGCCCGCAGCGGCGTCGTCGTGCGCGCGTCGGTCGCGACCAGGCGCAGAATGTCCCGCACGCCCTCCCCACGAGCCGGTGACGCCGCCAGCGTTGCGCCGAGCGCCGCCGTGAGCAAGAGGAGGAGCGCGCCGGCGTGGCCTGAAGTCCGCATGCGGGCGATCATCGTGGAGGTACGGTGACGGTTCAAGGGAGAAGATGATGGAGACCGCGCAGCCGAAGCGCACCCGGCGCCTGCTGATTCCGCTGCTGCTCCTGCTGGTGCTGGTGCAGGCGGGGTGGATTGCCTACCCGTCCGTGCGCGCGCGCGTGCTGTCGCTCGAGGAGACGCCCGCGGTTCGCGGTCATCGGCTCGCGGCCACCCTGGGATGCTTCGCCTGCCACGGACCCGACGGCATGGGTGGCACTGCCAACCCCGGCAGCGACGAGGACGAGGTGCCGGCGTTCACCGAGCAGACGCAGATGATGTACGTCAAGACGAACGACGATCTGCGCGAGTACATCCTCGACGGTGCTCCGAAACGGCGGCGCGACGATCCGGACTACGTGACGCGCATGGAGAAGGCGGGGCTGCGCATGCCGTCGTATCGTGCGTTCGTCTCGTCGGCGCAGGTGGACGATCTCGTCGCGTATCTGCGCGCGACGTCGGGTCAGGTCATTCCGGAGGAGGAGCTGGCGCGGAAGGGCGCCGACCTCGCGATCGAGCTCGACTGCTTCGCCTGCCACGGTCCGCTCGGCGCCGGCGGGGTGCCGAACCCCGGGTCGTTCAAGGGCTACATCCCCGGCTTCTGGGGCGCCGACTACGACGAGCTGGTCGAGAACGACGACGAGCTGCACCAGTGGATCGCCGACGGCAAGCTCCCGCGCATCGCCGAGCACCCCGTCGGCGGCGTGTTCTTCCGGCGGCAGGCAGCGAAGATGCCGGCCTACGGCGCGTTGGTGAAGAAGGACGGTGACATCGCGGCGCTCGCGGCCTACGTGAAGTGGATCCGGGCCGGTGCGTGGATGCCGTTGATCCGCTGAGCGCTCAGTTCGCCAGCGCGCCCGCCTGGATCCAGGCGAGGATGGCGTAGACTTCGGCGGGGGTCGGGCAGCCGCCGTCGCTGATCGGTGCGCCCGGGCACCCCTGCGGCATGGTCAGGCCCTCGATGAACTTGAGCTTGGCCCCGGGGGTGACCTTCTTCGCGAGGAAACTCTTCTTGAGGCTCCCGGGACTCACCAGTCGCAGCGCGCCGCCCTCGGTGGACGGGACGTTGACGACGCTTGCCGGCGCATGGCCCTCGGAGAGATTCAGCCCCTGCGCGACGGAGTCGTTGTCGTGGCACGTCGGGTTGGCGCAACGCGCGGTGAGGATGGGCTGGATGACGGCCGCGAATGACGGCGCCGCCGGCTCGCAGATGAGCGTGATCTTGTCGGCGTCCTTCTTGCCGTCGGCGACGGCGAGCACCCTGAGCTTGGCCTTGCCGGCCTTGAGCTTCGCCGGCGTCGCCTTCACCGCGACGGTGAACCCCGGCTCCGTACACTGTCCCGGCGTCAGCACCTGGATGCCAGCGCCCAGCGCTGCGCCACCGGCGAGGCTCGCGGGGGACACCTTGACGCTCGTCACGGCGGTGACACCGCAGGTCGCGGCGTCGATGCCGAAGCATGCTTCGAGCGGGAACGTGCAGACGCCGTCGGCGACGCCGTCCTGATCGCACGCGCTGCCGTCGACGCATGTGGTCTGCGTGGAGGTGATGCCGCCCCAGGTGACGACGCAGTCGTTGGTGGCCGGACCGCCGCCGCCGATGCAGTTGGGCGAGCAGTCGGCAGCGGCGGTGCCGCCCATGGAGACGAGCAGAACGAATAGGGCCGCCAGGGAACGCATGCAAAACCTCCAGAGAGTCGAATGCCGAGGATCACGGAGGGTCGGCCGGCTGTCAACGCAGTTTCGGCTGAACGGCCGTACTGCGGGCACAACCCAGCACGCCGGCGCGCGATGGCGCCGGGGTGCTGCGGACGGGAATCAGGCGTCGCCGGCGAAGGCCACCGGCGGTACGCCGTGCGGGACGGCCGCTTGCGCGGCCACATCACCGTGTCAGTCGAGCTTTGCGACGTTTGCTGCCTGCAGCCCCTTCGGACCCTGCGTGACTTCGAACTGGACCCGCTGCCCCTGCTCCAACGTCCGGAATCCGCTGCCACCGATCGCCGAGTAATGCACGAACACGTCCTCACCCTCATCGGTGGTGATGAAGCCGTACCCCTTCTGGCCGTTGAACCACTTGACCTTACCCTGAGCCACGGGACTCTCCTTCCCTCACGAAGCGTGTGACCTAGCGCCGGATTCTCGAGGGAAAGACGGAACTGCCTTCCTCTCTACTGCCAGCGAACGCGGCGGGGGATAGCATAGCGTCTCGGCGCAAGGCAACACGAAACGGCCCATTTCGCGCGAGAAGTGCGACCTTGCAAACCAGACAGTCGTTGCCTAATACGACGCCCATGGCGGTGGTCGCGGGCTCGGTGCCCGCAGCAGTCACGCCGCACGAGCAGCGGCCGAAGAGGCCGGCGCGCACGCGCCGGATCCGCCCGTCCTCCCCAGTGCGCGATCGTCTCGAATACGGCGTCGTGCGCGCGTTCGTCGGGTTCCTCGCGATCCTGCCGCTGTGGGTCGCGATGCGCGTCACCGAGGCGCTCGCGTTCATCGCCTGGCTCGTCGACCGGCCGCACCGTCGCATCGGCATGCGCAACCTCGAGATCGCCTTCCCGGAGAAGTCGATCGGCGAGCGCCGGCGCATCCTACGCGCGTCGTTCCTCAACATGGGCCGCATGGCCGCCGAGCTCGCGCACCTGCCGCGTCTGAGCGACGACGCGCTGAGGGACATGGTGCGGTTCGAGAACGAGGCCTGGTGGGCCGAGGCCGTGACGTGGGATCGCGCCACCGGCGTGCTGCCGCTGAGTGGGCACTTCGGCAACTGGGAACTCCTCGTCTTCGCGCACGGACGGCGCGGCCATCCGGCATCCATGGTGCATCGCGCGCTGGCGAATCCGCTCATCGACCGGTGGTTCAATGCGCTGCGTGCACGCGCCGGCACCCGGCTGGTCAAGAAGAGCCAGGCCGCGGGGGAGGTGCTGCGGGCGCTCCACGACAAGCAGTTCCTGGTGCTGCCCTTCGATCAGAACTCCACCCGCGGGCTCGGCGTGTTCGTGCCATTCTTCGGCCTCGCGGCCAGCACCAACTCCGGCATCGCGCGCATCGCGCTGCGGGCGGACGCGCCGGTCGTGCCGATCTTCATCGTGCGCGACGGCCACCGCGCACGACACACCGTCCACGTGCTGCCCATCATGGAGGTCGAGCGCAGCGGCGACTTCCAGGAGGACGTGCGACGCAACACCGAGCGCTTCTCGCAGGTGTTCGAGGACATGGTCCGTCGCTACCCGGAGCAGTGGCTGTGGGTGCACAAGCGCTGGAAGACACGCCCGCAGGGCGAACCGAAAATCTACTGATCCGCCATGCCGCCAACGCGAAAGAAGCCCGCTCCCAAGCGCCCGACGACGACGCGTGCCCGCGCGATGACGGTAGCCGAGTCGCAGACCGCGATGCGCGCCCTCGAGCGTCGCCTGCGCAAGCTCGCCGCCGAGATCGAGGCCGAGCGCGAACGCCACGCACGCCAGCTCGTCGCGGTGCGACGCGCGGCGGACCGCAAGCTCACGTCCATGCTGCGCGAGATCGCCACGCTGCGCCATCACGAGGCCCGTGCCGAGGTGCTGACGCGGCTTCTGGCCGAACGGGACGCGGCCCAACCGGGTCCGAGCGAGGAGTCGAATCATGGCCAAGCTCCGGGTACTCCTGGTCGATGATCACACGGTCGTCCGGCAGGGTCTGCGCAAGATCCTCGAGTCGGACGACGAGATCGAGATCGTCGGCGAGGCGGGCGACGGCCGCAGCGCGGTGGAGATGGTGCAGCGCATGCGCCCGCACGTCGTCGTCATGGACGTCGCGCTCCCCGAGCTGAACGGCATCGAGGCCACGCGACAGATCACGAAGCGCGTCGACGGCGCCAAGGTGCTGGTGCTCACCATGCACTCGGACGACGTCTACGTGCGGCAGAGTCTCAAGGCGGGTGCGCGCGGCTACCTGCTGAAGGACTCCGAGGACCTCGACCTCATCAAGGCCGTGAAGGCCGTGGGGCAGGGCGGGTCGTTCTTCAGCCCGTCGGTGTCGAAGGTCCTGCTCGCGGGCTATCTCGGCGATCCCACCGGCAAGGAGGTGGAAGACAACCTGGCGCTGCTCACCGATCGTGAGCGCGAGGTCCTGCAGCTCATCGCCGAGGGCAAGACCAACAAGGAGGTCGCGAACCTCCTGAACGTCAGCATCAACACGGTGGAGACGCACCGCAAGCACGTCATGGAGAAGCTCGACCTGCACAACACTGCCGAGCTGGTCCGCTTCGCCGTACGCAAGAAGATCGTCCACTGACACCCAACCGGCCGCGCGCCTTGACCAACGTCGGTCGATCGCTCTAAGCAGACGCACGGTCGTGACCAAGTCCGCCCTCGAGAAGGCGCGCGAGGCGCCCGGCTCCACCAAGGCACGCATCCTCACCGCGGCCGAGGAGGTGTTCGCGTCGCGCGGCTTCGAGGGGGCGTCGACACGCGAGATCGCCGCGCGTGCCGGCGTCAACATCTCGAGCCTGCACTATCACTGGGCGTCGAAGGAGACGCTCTACCTGGCGGTGTTCCGCAACATCTTCGACCAGCTCGTCGAGCTGCTGCAGGGAACACTCCCGCCGCTCGAGGCGGAGCATCAGGCGCGCGGGTCGGACCGCACCAGCGTCATCGACACCATCATGACGCGGCTCTACGACTTCTTCGCCGACAACCCGAACGTGCCGAAGCTGCTCGTGCGTCGCATCGTCGAGAACACCGACATCGAGGTCGGCGTGCAGCGCGACGTCCTGGTGCCGGCGTGGGCGGTGTTCTCGGAGTGGCTGACGCGCCTCGGTCGCAAGATGTCCGACACCGAGTCGCGCCTCTTCATGCTGTCGGTGCACTCGGTGATGCTGGTCTACCTGCTCGACAGCCAGTCGTATCAGAACCTCCTCGGCGGCAGCGTGCGCAGCGGTCCGCTCCGCACCGAGGTGCGCGAGCACGTCACCCGTCTCGTGCACGCCCTTCTCGCCCCCTGATCGGAAGAACGGAGCCTCATGCGAGCCCTCATCACCGCGTCCTTCGACCCCGCCGCCAAGGCGCGCCTCGAGCGCCACATGGAGGTGGTCCACGAGGACTGGAAGGAGCGCCACTCGATCTGGTTCGACGGTGCGGCGTTCGCGAAGCACATCGCCGACGTCGGCGCCGACGTGCTCGTCATCGAGGCCGATCTGGTGCACGCCGAGGTGCTCGACGCGGTGCCGATCAAGATGATCGGCTGCTGCCGCGGCGAGCCGGTGAACGTCGACCTCGAGCTCGCCACCCGGCTCGGCATCCCGGTCTTCCACACGCCGGGACGCAACGCCGACGCCGTCGCCGATCTGACGCTGGCGTTCATGCTGATGCTCGCGCGTCATCTGCCGGCCATCGAGGCGACGTATCGCGGCGAGGCGTCGAAGATCGAGCAGGCGTCCGACTACCTCAAGATGTACACCCGCTTCACCGGCGTCGAGCTCGGCAGTCGGACGGTCGGCCTGGTCGGGCTCGGGGCGGTGGGACGCGAGGTCGCGGCACGAGTCGCGCCGTTCAAGGCGCGCGTCCTGGCGTACGATCCCTACGTGAAGACGCCGCCGCCGGGCGTCACGATGAGCGCGCTCGAGCCGCTGCTGCGCGAGTCGGACTTCGTGTCGCTGCATGCGCCCGTCACGCCCGAGACGCAGGGTCTGCTCTCCGCCGAGCGCCTGGCATTGCTGAAGCCGACGGCCTTCGTCATCAACACCGCGCGTGCCGCCCTCACCGACGAGAACGCGCTCTACGAGCTGCTGCGCGCCGGCACCATCGCGGGCGCGGCGCTCGACGTCCTCGCCGAGGAGCCGCTGCAGCCGGGCAATCGCTTCCTCGCGCTGTCGAACGTCGTGGTGACGCCGCACATCGGCGGTGCCACGCTCGACGTCACGCGGCACCAGAGCGACATCATCGTCGACGCCATCGAGGCCCACCTCCGTGGCGAGCGACCGCACTGGATCGCCAACCCGGCCGTGCTCGACGGAAAGGCCTGACGCGCACCCCGTGGACTGTATCGTCACCCTCGACGCCGGAACCGGATCGGGCCGCTGCGTCGTGTTCGATCTGATGGGGCGGCCCCTCGCGAGCGCCCAGGAGAGCTTTTCGTACCGCACGTTCTCCGACCCCGACATCCCGCTCATCCGTGGCTTCGACATCGATCCGGTCGCGTTCTGGGGCACGCTCGCGCGCTGCACACGCGCGGCCGTCGCCAATCTGCCCGCCGACGCCCGCATCCGCGGTGTCATCGCCACCGCGCAGCGCGAAGGCTGCGTCTTCCTCGACCGCGACGGCGAGGTGCTCTACGCCGGCCCGAACCTCGACGCACGCGCGGTGCGCGAAGGGATGGAGCTGCAGCAGGTGGTGCCGTCGGCGCGACTGCACGCCATCACCGGTCACGCGCCGCCCTACATCTTCCCCGTCGCGCGCTTCCTGTGGTTCCGCGCCAACCACGACGCGGGACGCGTGGCGACGCTCTTCATGCTGAACGACTGGATCGCGCACCTGCTCTCGGGTGCGCGTTGTGCCGAGCACTCGAACGCCAGCGAGTCGATGCTGTACGACGTCACGCGGCGGACGTGGTCGGACGAGATCCTCGAGGCGCTCGACATCCCGGCGTCGATCCTGCCGCCGCTCTGCGAGGCCGGCACGCGTGTGGGCAGCGTCACGGCGACGGCGGCCGCGGCGACGGGGCTGCCCGAAGGCACGCCCGTGTTCGCGGGTGGTGCCGATACCGAGAGCGCCCTGCTCGGCAACGGCGCCTTCGTGCCGGGCCAGTACGCCGCGGTGCTCGGTACGACGAGCCCGGTGCAGCTCGTCACCGATCGGGCGCAGCTCGATCCCGGGGCGAATCTCTGGACCAGCCCGCACGTGGTCGCCGATCGATGGGTACTCGAGAGCAACGCGGGCGACACCGGCAACGCGTACCGTTGGTTGCTCGAGCTGTTGCTCGGCGCCGTCGACGCCGCGGCCTACGCGGCGGCCGAAGCGGCGATGGACGCGATCGACCTGGCGCCGCGCACCGTCTTCGCGCATCTCGGCCCCGCCATCTTCAACCTCGGCAACATGAATCCGTTCCAACCGGCCGGCGTCCTGTTCCGCTTTCCGCTCCTCCACATCGATCGGCCGAATCGCGGCGATCTACTGCGCGCGTTCCTCGAGAACCTCGCCTACGCCATCCGCGGCAACTGCGATCAGCTCGCCGCCGTGAGCGGCGTCGCGCCCACGTCGCTCTTCGTGAGCGGCGGTCTGACGCAGAGCCCGACGTTGCTGCGACTGATCGCCACCACCGTGGGTGTGCCGTTGGCGGTGTGCGAGGTTCCGGAGAGCGCCAGCCTGGGGTGCGCCATGCTGGCGGCGGTGGGGGCAGGGCTCCATCCCGACGTCGCGTCGGCGGTGGCGGCGATGACGCGCACGCGCACCATCGATCCGGATGGCGAGCGCGTGGCCGCGTACACCGAGCGCTACCACAAGTGGCACGAGACCTACGGCACGCTCCAGCAGTGGACCCTGTCGTGATCCGGGCCGTTCTGTTCGATCTCGACGGAACCCTGGCCGACACCGAGCGACTGCAGTGGGAGTCGTATCGACGTGTGCTGCGCGAGTACGGTGTGGACGTCGGACTGGACGAGTATCGCCGGCACTGGATCACGGTGGCGGGCGGTCCCGACTACGCCTGCCGCACCTACGACCTGCCGATCGGTGTCACCGAGCTGCGGGCGCGGAAGACGACCGAGTATCGGCGTCTCATCGGCGCCGGCGTCGACCCCATGCCTGGTGCGCGCGCGGTGCTGGAGCGTCTGGGGCCGGCGTATCGCCTCGCGGTGGCGACGAACACCGTGCGCGACGAGGCGCTGCACATCCTCGGCCATCTCGGGCTGCGGCCGCTGCTGCACGCCATCGTCGCGCGCGAGGACTATGCGGAGGCGAAGCCGGCACCCGACGCGTGGCTCGCTGCGGCGGCCGCCGTCGACTCCCCGCCGTCGGACTGCGTGGTGATCGAGGATACTCAGCGCGGGGCCCGTGCTGGACTGGCGGCGGGCATGCGCGTCATCGCCGTGCCGAGCGATCTCACGCGTGACAACGATTTCACCGGCTGCATCCGGCGGCTCGCGCGTCTCGACGAGCTCACCCCGGCGCTCCTCGACGCCATCGGAGCGGCGTGATGGGCCGAGCCATGCTCGAGGTGCGCGACGTCACGAAACGCTTCGGCGCCGTCGAAGCGGTGACCGGCATCTCGTTCAGCGTCTTCGAGGGTGAGATCGTCGGCTTCCTCGGTCCGAACGGCGCCGGCAAGACGACGACGATGCGCATGCTGGCGGGCATCTTCCCGCCCACCACCGGCACCGTCCGCATCGCCGGCCACGATCCGCGGCGCGACCCGCTCGCGTGTCGTCGGGCCGTCGGCTACTTCCCGGAGAACGCGCCGTACTACCCGGAGCTCACCGTCACCGAGTATCTCGGCTTCGTCGCGCGCCTGAAGCGCATCCCGCGCACCGAACGGAACGCGGCGGTGGGCAGCGTGCTCGCCGACTGCGGGCTCGAGCACATGGCGCATCGTCGTGTCGGCACGTTGTCGAAGGGCTACCGCCAGCGCGTCGGCCTGGCGCAGGCGCTCTGCGGCGACCCGCCGATCCTGATCCTCGACGAACCCACCATCGGGCTCGACCCGCAGCAGGTGGTCGACATCCGCGAGCGCGTCCGCGGTCTGCGCGGGCGGCGTACCGTGCTGTTCTCGAGCCACATTCTCACCGAGGTGGAAGCGCTCTGCGAGCGCGTCGTCGTCATCGCGGGCGGCCGTCTCGCGGGCGAGGGCACCCCGGCGCAGCTCGGCCTGCAGCTCGGTCGACGGCAACGCGTGGTGCTGCGCACCGACGGCCCCGAGGCCGACGTGGTGACGGCGCTGGCGTCGATCCCCGGCGTCATGATCGTCGACCACGGCAGCGGCGCGTTCGTGCTCGAGGCCAGCGTCGACGTCGACCTCGGCACGATGGTGGGGACGCGAGTGGCGCGCGGCGGGTGGATCGTGCGCGAGCTGCGCATCGAGACGCTCGACCTGGAGGACATCTTCCTCCGTCTGGTGCGCCGGGAGCCGACGGCATGAGCGTGCTCGCGATCGCGCGCAAGGAGCTCGTGCTCTACTTCACGTCGCTGCTGTTCTATGCGCTGGCGTCGGTGTTCCTCGTCCTGTCGGGATGGCTCTTCTACACCAACCTCGACTACTTCATCCGCTTCGGCGGCATGAACCTGGTGCTCGGGCTGTGGCAGTACCAGCTCTACGACATGCGCCAGCTCCTGCTCGTGCTGGTGCCGCTGCTCACCATGCGGCTCTTCGCCGAGGAGAAGCGGCTCGGCACCCTCGAGCTGCTGTGGACGTACCCGCTGCGCGACTGGGAGATCATCGCCGGCAAGTTCATCGCCTGCATGCTCGTGATGAAGCTCATGCTGGCCGCGACGCTGGTCTATCCGCTCGTGCTGAGCCGCTTCTATCCCGTCGATCCGTGGCCGCTCGCCGCCGGCTACCTCGGTCTGGTGCTCCTGATCGCGGCCTTCGTCGCCTGCGGTCTCTTCCTGTCGGCGCTCACCGACAGCCAGCTGGTGGCGGGGGCGTCCACCTACGGCGTGCTGTTGTTCTTCTGGATCCTCACCTGGAACGAGGCGGCCGTGGGCGAGGGCGCGCTCAAGCTGCTGGTGCCGTTCTCGCTCTTCGATCGCTTCCAGGTGTTCATGCACGGGGGCATCGACACGCGCGACGTCAGCTACCTGCTGCTCTTCACGTTCGCCTTCCTCTGCTTCACGTGGTTCGCGCTCGACTCGCGACGGTGGCGGGGCGTGCGCTGATGCTCGGCGGTCGCGCGACCCGGAGCTGGTCGCAGTTGATCCTGCAGGTGGTGTTGCTGCTGGTGGTTCTGGGCATGCTGCAGGTGCTGGCCGATCGCACCAGCCGCCGCTGGGACCTGACCCCGACGCGTGCGCTGACGCTGTCGCCGGTGACGCAGAAGGTGCTCGCCGAGGTGGACGGGCCGCTGCACGTCACCGTGTTCTTCCGCCGCGGCACGCGCGAGCAGTACGCGGCGCTGCTCGATCGCATGCGCGCCGAGACGCCGCACCTGACCTACGACCTGCTCGACCTCGATCGCTATCCCGAGCGCGGGCGCAGCGTCGGCGTCGGCAAGCACGGCATGGCGGCGATCGACTACCAGGGACGACACACCGTGGCGCCGGCGACGGCGGAGGAGCAGCTCGCGGGGGGCATCCTGAACGTCGTGCGCGGACGGCAGCGGACGGTGCGCTTCACGACCGGGCACGGCGAGCGACAGCCGGGCGGCGACCCGCGCAGCGTCGGTCGCCTGGTCACGGCGCTCGCAGCCGAGAACTACCGCTCGGAGGCGCTGTCGCTCATCGACGGCGCGGTGCCGAAGGAGACCGACCTCGTGGTGGTGGCCGGCCCGGCGCGCGACTTCCTGCCGCCAGAGCTGATGGCGCTCGCGAACTACCTGAAGGCGGGCGGTGGTCTGGTGCTGCTGCTCGATCCGGTGTCTGTCCCGAATCTGAGCGGCATGCTCTCCAGCATGGGCATCCGCCTCGGCGACGACATCGTCGTCGATCCGGAGAAGCGCGTGCTCGGAACCGACGGCATGGCCGCGATCGTCGAGCACTTCCGCGCCGGCAATCCCATCTCCGAGCCGGAAGGCATCGCAATCGACAGCGGCGTCGTGCTGCCGTCGGCGCGCACGGTGGACGTCATGGGGGCCGCCGTCCCGGGCATCACCGCGGAGAGCGTCGCGCGCACCGGCGAGACGTCGTGGGCCGTGATCGATCTCGATCGCGCCCGTCGCGGCGAGCCGCCGTCGGAGGCGTCGAAAGACGTGCGTGGCCCGCTGTCGCTCATAGTGGTGGCGGAGGTCGGCGACTCCGGCCCCGACGGACGGCGCGGACGGCTCGTCGTCATCGGCGACTCCGACTTCACCACCGACGCCTACCTCGACATGCTCGGCAACCGCGACGTCATCATGAACGCGGTGGCCTGGGTGGCGCACGAGGACGCGCTCGTCGGCGAGCGTCCGAAGGAGACCGCGGAGGTGCAGCGGCCGCTCTCGCCGCTGGTGCTCACCGACGCGCAGGCGCACGCCATCCTGATCGGCGTGGTCGTGGTGCAGCCTGCGCTCGTGTTGCTGCTGGGCATGGTGCTCGTCGGGCTGCGACGACGGCGGGGCTGAGCCGTGCGCCGCACGCTGCTCCTCCTCCTGCTGGTCGTGATCGGCGCCGTGGCGCTCATCGTCGTCGAGGCGCCGCATCGTCCGACGTCGCGCGAGCTGGTGCGGGGTGCGCGCCTGTTGAAGGTGCCGGCGAAGGCGGTCCGCGGCATCACCGCCACGTTCGACGATCGTGGCTTCACCGCGACGCGGACGACGGGCGGCTGGCAGATCGACGGTGTGCCGGCATCGTCCGGCGTGGCCGAGGCGCTCGACGACGTGGTGTCGACGCTGGTCGACCTGCGGGCCATCGACGTGTTCCGCGCCGATCGCCTGGCGCAATTCGGGCTCGAGCCCCCACGCGGCTCGATCACCGTCACGACGAAGCGCGGCAGCCGGCGCATCGAGCTCGGCGACGCCAACGCCTCCGGCAGCGCGATCTACGCGCGACGCGAGGGCGACCGGCGCATCTTCCAGATCGGCGTCTTCCTGCCGTCGGCGCTGGAGCGCGTGATCTACCAGCGCGACTCCGGAGGCGCGGCGCCGATTCCCCCCGAGCTCCCGACGCCCGACCAGATCGCTCCTCCCGAGGCGGGCCGCGGTCGCCTCGGCCCGGGACGCTAGCGTCCCGAGATCGGGTACTCGGGCTCGCCGGCGCAGTGCGCGCAGCGACACATCGCGCGCAGCTCCTCGGTGAGGAGGATCGTCTCGTGGCCGTCGGCCCAGACGACGAACAGGCTCTGGCCACCGAGCTGCTCGAGTCGCACGGGATGCTCGCCCTGGAGCGCCACGACCGGTGGCTCGGGCACGGTGCAGGTATCGCAGGCACAGGCCCGACGGATGCCCTTGTAGGGAATGATGCTCTCGTGCCGGTCCGCCCACTCGACGCCGAGGGCGTAGCGGCCCACCGGCTTGAGCTTGTCGATCGTCGTGCTCGCCACGTGTCCGGCTTAGATGACCGACCCCGACGGGACAAGAGCGCGACGGACAGGGCGCTCGATTAGGTCGAATGATTGACAGACGAACGACGACCGGAGTAACGCAGCCGCATGCCCATCGCCGAGCTGGCCGACGCCGACGGACACATCATCGAGCCCGGAGATCTCTGGATCGAACGGATGCCGAAGGACCTGCGCGACATGGCGCCGCACTACTATCGGGACGACGACGGCGTCTTCCATCAGCGCATCTACGGCATCGACATCGACAGCCTCGACGTCATGCACGGCGGTATGCGACCGCGCGACATGCTGCAGAGCATGGGTCTGTCGTGCGCGATGGGGGTGCCGCTCGAGCGCGTCTTCACCGGCGCGGAGCGGGAGCGGCACACCATCCTCGATGCGCCCGTCTGGGCCGTCGACGGTCGCGAGCGGCTCGCATTCAACCTCGAGCACGCGGTCTCGCGCGCGGTGCTCTTCCCCACCTTCATGCTCGCGGGCGGCACGTTCCTGCCTCACGTCGCCCCGGCGGCGTGCCAGGTCTACAACGACTGGATGCTGAACGACTACTGCGGCGGCTCCGGCGGGCGATTGATCCCGGTCGCGGCGCTGCCGGTGATCGACGTCGACGCCGCCGTCGCCGAGGTGCAGCGCACGGCCGCGCTCGGCTTCCAGGCCGTCTTCGTGCGCACCAACCCGGTGCACGGCAAGCGCTACTCCGACCCGAGCTTCGACCCGCTCTGGCAGAGCATCACCGACACCGGCGTGAAGCTCGGGCTGCATCCGCTGCCGATGTGGGACCAGGACGGTACGTCGCGCGGCTTCAAGCTGCCCGACATCATGGGCGCGTCGTGCCTCGGCTTCCCGCTCGACATGATCAGCACCCTCTGGGACATGATGTCGGGCGGCGTGTTCGATCGTTTCCCGCGCATGCAGACGATGATCCTCGAGGCGGGTGCGGGCTGGGTGCCGTCGATGTTCGAGCGCATGGAGGAGCACCGCGAGATGTTCGGCAAGTTGAAGGCGCCCGAGTGGAAGACGCCGCCCATGGAGATCTTCGAGCGTCAGATGATGGTCACCGTCGAGGCCTGCGAGGAGACGGACATCCAGATCGCGCTGCAGTTCCTGCCCGCCGACCACGTCGCGCTCGCGTCCGACTGGCCGCACTACGACGGCACGCCCGAGCTGCTCGACGGCTTCAACGAGGCGAGTGCCGCGCTGAAACCCGAGGACGCGCGCATGCTCGCCACCGGCACGCTCGAGCGTTGGTTCCCGTCGCACTGAGTCGCCGCGATGGTCTACGGCCTCGCCGCCAACGCCCGCGCCACGCCCTTCCGCACCGCGCTGGTGTGCGGCGAGCGCCGTCTCACCTACGGCGAGCTCGACGCCTGGGTGAACCGCACCGCGCACGCACTGGCCGCGCGCGGCCTCGGCCCAGGCGGCCGGGTGGCGCTGATGCTGCCCAACTGCCCCGAGTTCTTCATGCTGACGCACGCGGCGGCGCAGCTCGGTGCGCTGGCCGTGCCCATCAACGCGCGCTGGCGGCGCGACGAGATCGCGCACATCCTCGCCGACGCCGCACCCGTCGTCCTCGTGTTCGCAGCCGAGTACGCCGACGAGGCGCTGGCGGCGCGCGCGCAGGCCGGAAGCCCGCCGACGTCGCACTGTCTGGCGCTCGGCGACGTGGCCGGCGTGACGTCGTTCGCCGTCGCGGTGGCCGATCGACCCGCCACCGCGCCGCCCGCCGCCAACTCGGAGAGCGGCTTCAACGTGCTCGTCTACACGTCGGGCACGACGGGACGGCCGAAGGGCGTCATGCATCCCACCTTCGATCCGAAGATCGGCTTCGAGGCACAGAAGGGCCTGGTGGCGATGTGGGGCTTCACGCCCGACGACGTGCACCTCGTCGTGGGTCCGGTCTACCACACCATGCCGAACGCGTACGCCGCGCAGCATCTCTTCGTCGGCGCAACGGTCGTCATGATGACGAAGTTCGACGCGGCGGAGTGCCTGCGGCTCATCGCCGCCGAGCGCGTGACCACCAGCAGCATGGTGCCGGCGCACTTCATCCGCATCCTCGAAGTGCCGGAGGACGAGCGCGTGCGACACGATCTGTCGAGCGTGCGGAAGATACTGCATGCCGCGGCGCCGTGTCCGCCCGAGGTGAAGCGTCGCATCATGCGCGTCTTCCCGCCCGGGAGCGTGTGGGAGTTCTACGGTGCCACCGAAGGGCCTGGGACGATCATCTCGCCCGACGAGTGGGAGCAGCGGCCTGGCAGCGTCGGACGTCCGTGGCCGGGCGTCGGCATCGGCGTGCTCGACGACGACGGCGTCGAGGTGGCGCCCGGCACGATCGGCACCATCTACATCACGCCGCCCGGCGGCCGGAAGTTCGCGTACCACAACGACGCCGACAAGACGGCGTCGGCCTTCCGTGGCGATCGCTTCACCGTCGGCGATCTCGGTTGGCTCGACGACGCCGGCTACCTCTTCATCGCCGACCGTCGCACCGACATGGTCATCACCGGCGGCGTCAACGTGTACCCCGCCGAGATCGAGGCCGCGCTGATCGCGCATCCCGACGTCGTGGACGTCGCGGTGTTCGGCATCCCCGACGACCGCTGGGGCCAGGCGCTGCACGCCGTCGTCGAGCCGCGCGTCCGTGCGACGCTCACGGTGGATGCGGTGACGGCGTGGTGTCGCGAGAAGCTCGCCGACTACAAGTGCCCGCGCTCCGTCGAGTTCACGACGGAGCTGCCGCGCGACCCGAACGGCAAAGTGCTGAAGCGGCAGCTGCGCGAGGCGTTCAGCCGAGCATGACCATGCCGCCGTCCACCACCAGCGTCTGCCCGGTCATCATGGCGGAGTCGTCGGAGGCGAGGAACACGGCGGTGCCGGTCAGGTCTTCCGGTTGCAGCGGCTTCCGCAGCGCACTGAACATGACGAGCGAATTCAGGATGCCTTCCGGCACGACCTTCTTGGTGGCGTCGGTGAGGGTCACGCCCGGCGCGATGGCGTTGACGTTGATGCCCCACGGCCCGAGCGCGCCGGCCATGTACTTCGTCAGGCCGACGATGCCGATCTTGGCGACGCTGTAGTGGAAGGGCGGCATGGGGGCGTCGGGATCGTCGGTGTTCACCATGCCCACGTTGGCGAGATACGCGGCCGTGGACGACTGGTGGATGATGCGGCCGGACTTCTGCCGCTTCATGAAGCGCTCGACGGCGCGGCTCATGAGCCAGGCGCCGGTGAGGTTCACCGACAGCACCTTGTTGAAGTACTCGAGCGTCTGCTGCTGGCGGTCGAGGTCGTAGTAGATGGCGGCGTTGTTGACGAGCACGTCGATGCGGCCGAGCCGATCCATCACCTGCTGCGACAGCGCCTGCGTGCTGGCCTCGCTCGAGACGTCGACGGCGAGGCCGACGGCGCCGTGGCCGATCGCCGCAGCCGTGGCCTCGGCGGCCTCCGTGCGGATGTCGGCCACGACGACGGTGGCGCCCTCGCGCGCGAAGCGCTCCGCATATGCCTTGCCGATGCCCTGGGCACCGCCGGTGACGATGATCACTCGCTTGTCGAGCCGCATGGTGGCGGCGCGTAACACCGGGGCGAAAGGGCTGTCAACCTACAGCCAGTGCTCCTCGCGTTCGGCTTCACGCTCGAGCGCGTCCCACAGCGCCTCGATCGAGATCGTGTTGGCGCCGCGGAACTGCTGCGGCAGCCGAGAGACCGGCCAGTCCATCACGACCTCCCCGGCGTGGTTCGGCTGGCGCGAGCGAGGCGGCACCCCGTCGCGATACGCGGGGTCGAACGCCGGGTCGAGCGGCTTACGGGGATACAGCGAGCAATTGGACGTCATGATGAACGCCCTCCCTCTGATCTCGACTGGCGCGACGCTACTCTCGTGCGTCGCGGCCGACAAGTCCCTTGACTCCCGGAATCTGGAATGGGCGTAGACGTCGCACGGAAGGAGAGTGGTGATGTCCGACGGTAAATTCCGCGACGTGATCGCGGCGCCGAGCGCGCCGGCGATGCCGGTCGATGCGTATCTGGCGGATCTCGATGCGCTCATCGCGCAGCACAACTATTTCGCACAGGACAAGGTCGTGCCGGCGATCGGCAAGGGCACGGCGTCGCGCGAGGTGGTGAAGAAGGTCGCGCTCGAGTTCTACTACCTCGGCAAGTGGATGACGCCGGAGTTCGCCGTCCTCATCGCGAACGCGCCGGACGGCTACTCGTTCACGATGGACCAGTCGGTGCACTACCAGCACTGGGCGCAGAACTTCGCCGACGAGACCGGCTACCTGCGCGATCCGAACCACGTGCAGATGAAGGTGGAGTTCTGCCACCAGCTCGGTCTCACCGACGACGACATCCGCAGCTACGAGCCGCTGCCGGACACGATCGCCACCACGTTCACGATGCTCTACTCGATCCGCCGGTCGTACGAGGAGGGCCTGGCCGTGTTCGGCTATGCCGGCGAGCGCGTCGCCGCGGGCAGCGGCTACGCCAAGACCCTCTACGAGGGGCTCAAGACCCACTACGGCGTCACCGTGAAGAACTTCGAGGTCCACGCCTACGCCGAGCCCGATCACGGGCATCGCGCCGCCGATCTCTTCCGCATGGTGGCCGAGACCCGCGCCGTCCAGGACCGTTGTCGGAACGCCATCCGCAACTACCTGCTGGTGGCCGAGGCGCGTGTCCGGACGATGAACCGCTGGGTGGAGTGACGGCAGCGCCCCGTCGCAGCACGCGGCGTCCGGGGCGTCCGACGGGTGCCACCGGCGATCGCACGCGTGAGCGCGTGCTGAAGGCCGCCGTCGAGACCTTCGCGAAGAAGGGCCTCGCCGGCACCTCGGTGCGCGACATCGCGCGCCAGGCCCGCATACGGGTGTCGACGCTCTACCACTACTACCCGTCGAAAGAGGCGCTCTATCAGGAGGTCCAGGGGCGCGTGCACGCCCAGGTGCGCGAGCTGGTGGTGGCGGGCCTCGGCCACGGACTCGACTTCCAGGACACCGTCCGACGGGTCATCGGCGACCTCTTCGACCTGCTCCTGGCCAATCGTGCCTGGGTGCAGCTCGGCTGCCGCACCACCATCGAGGGGCCACACAACGGTGCCGACCAGCGCATCGCCGACCGCTGGCTCGGCCTGACCGAGGGTCAGCTGAAGCCCGCCGAAGCCCGTGGCCAGGTGAAAGGCATCGACCCCGTCCTGTTCATGGTGACGATCGACGCCCTGGTGCACTGGCACATCGTCAACGACGGCCTCTACAAGCACCTCCTCGGCAAGGGTCTCGACGACCCGGAAGTGGCCGATCGGGTGCGCGAGCACGTCATCCAGGTCGCATTGCGAACCCTCGGTCTGGACTGACCGCGAATAGTGTTTCCCGGGTTGACACAGAGCGTCGCCGACCCCACTAATCGAGCACGTGTTCGATTTCAGTGAAGGGAAGGTGAACCGCTCATGATGCTCGACATGACGCTGCTGATGCGGCCGTTCTTCTGGCTGACCGTGGCGCTGATCGCGCTCGCGCCGGCTGCCATCGCCGCCGTCCGCGCCGCGCACCGCTCGTAGCCTTGACAGCCCCGGCGCCGGTTGGCGATACCGCCCGGATGCCGTCCAAAGACATGATCGGGCGCGTCCTCTCGACGGGCAGCGCCACCATCACGGCCGAGCACGTGGCGGCCTTCGCCGACGCGCTCGGCGACCGTAACCCCCGCTATCGTGGTCCCGGCGCCGTCGCCCCGCCCACGTACCCGATCGCGTTCATGATCGAGGCGATGTCGGGCGGCATGGAGACGTTCCTCGAGCTCGGGCTCAACTTCATGACGCTGGTCCACGGCGAGCAGGAGTTCGAGTACACCCGGCTCCTGAAGGTTGGCGAGACGCTGTCGCTCGTCGGTCGCATCGGCGACATCTACGAGAAGACGGGCTCGAGCGGCACGCTCGACTTCGTCACCATGGAGACCGAGGCCAAGGACGAGGCCGGCGAGGTCGTCTTCTACTCCCGCAACGTGCTCATCTCCCGGAGGGCCTGACATGGCAGCACTCGAAGCCCGCAACGTGAAGGTCGGTCAGGAGCTCCCGTCGCTCGTGAAGGGTCCGATCACCAAGGACGAGCTCAAGGCGTACGGGGCCGCCTCGGGCGACCCGAACCCCATCCACATCGACGAGGAGTTCGCGAAGAACGCCGGCTACCCGGGCGTGTTCGCGCACGGCATGCTGTCGATGGGCTACCTGGGCGAGTTCCTGGTGGAGGCCGGCGGCGCGCCCGAGGCGGTGCGGAAGTTCCGTGCCCGCTTCGCGAAGCTCACCTGGCCGGGTGACGTCCTCACCTGCAAGGGCATCGTGACGGCGGTCCGTGAGGAAGGCGGCGCGCGCCTCGTCGACTGCGACATCTGGACCGAGAACCAGGCCGGCGAGCGCAAGATCACCGGCAGCGCCACCCTGACCCTCCGCTGACACGTGCGCGACCCGGCCCGCCTCCGCGACCGCTACGCCATCGCCGGCATCGGTCTCTCCCGCTTCGGCAAGGTGCCGGGGGTGAGCGCCATGGGCTTCTGCCTGGAGGCGTCGACGCGGGCCATCGCCGACTGCGGCATTCCCCGCGACGCCATCGACGGCGTGCTCTGCCTCATGCCGGCGCAGATGGGGGAGCAGCACGGCTGGGCGTCGCGCGTGGCGGCGCTGCTCGGCATTACGCCGACCTACTGCTCGACGATGGACATGGGCGGCGCCACCGCCATCGGCATGCTGCAGACGGCGGTCATGGCCGTCGAGGCCGGCTTCTGCGAGGTCGTGCTCTGCACCTTCGGCACGCAGACGAACCCGCAGGGCATCATCCCGCAGCTCTTCGGCTCGCCGTGGACCATCCCCTACGGCGACGTCGGCGCCATCACGTTGATGGGACACCTCGCGCGTCGCCAGATGCACGAGCACGGCATCACCAGCGAGGACTACGGTCACATCGCGGTGACGTGGCGGAAGCACGCGCAGGCCAACCCCAATGCGCAGATCCGGAAGCCGATGACGCTCGAGGACCACCAGGCGTCACGCTTCATCAACGAGCCGCTGCGCCTCCTCGACTGTTGTCTCTTCACCGACGGCGGCGGCGCCTTCATCGTCACCAGCGTCGAGCGCGCCCGCGACCTCGCGCAGACGCCGGCGCTCGTCTCGGGCCTCGGCCAGGTGCACTCGTCCGAGGTCATCCGTCCGTGGGACGACGGTCGCGGCGGCGGTGCCGAGGCGGGACAGCAGGCGTTTCGCATGGCTGGCTGCGGCCCGACGGATATCAGCGTCGCGCAGATCTACGACGCGTTCACGCCACGCGTCGTGCACGATCTGGTGTCGTACGGCTTCGCCGACTGGGACGAGGTGGGACCGCTCGCGCGCGACGGGCAGCTCACCGTGGGCGGCAAGCTGCCGTGCAACACCGCCGGCGGCCTGCTGTCGGAGGGACACCTCTCCGGCATGAACCACGTCGCCGAGGCCGTGCGTCAGGTGCGCGGCACGTCGACGACGCAGGTGCCGAACGTGTCGCTCTCGATGGTGACGGGCTACGGCGGCGCGCCGCACGAGCCGCCGCCCACCGTCGCCTACACCGTGGGGATACTCCGCAAGCCATGAGCAGCCTGCCGACACGCGACGTGCTCGTCGACGGCGTGCGGCTGCGCGTCGCCGATCTCGGACGGGGGCCGGCGCTCGTGCTGCTGCACGGCCTGACCGCGTCGCACGCGATCTGGGAGCACACCATCGCGGCCTTCGCCGGCGGTTGGCGGGTGATCGCGCCCGACCTGCCGGGGCACGGCGCGTCGGCCAAGCCCGATGCGCCCTACACCATCGACTTCTACGCCGGCATGGTGCGCAGCCTCGGCCGTGCGCTCGGCGTCGAGGAGGCGGTCGTCGTCGGCAACTCGCTCGGTGGGCAGATCGCGATCGAGCTCGCCCTCTGGTACCCGGCGTGGACGCGCGCAGTCGTCTTGGCGGCGCCGGCCTTTGCGTACCCGCCGGCACTGCGACCGTTCGGTCGCGCCATCCAGGCGCTCACCGGACAACGCGTGCTCCGCACCGCGCTCGAGCAGGGGCTGCAGCAGAGCTTCCACGACCGCGCCAAGATCGGCCACCAGATCACGCGCCAGCTGCTGCAGGATCGCCTCGCCGATCCCGACTTTCCGGCCTTCGCGCGTGCCGTCGCGCGCTCGTTGGGTGGCATCCTGACGGCCGAATCGCAGCCGCTCGAGCGCATCACGCAGCCGGTGCTGCTGACGTGGGGTCGCGAGGACCGTCTCGTACGGCTCGCGCGCAGCGTCGTGCTGCAGCAGCAGATTCCGCATGCGCGGCTCGCGGTGTTCGACAACTGCGGCCACATGCCGATGCTCGAGCAGCCGACGGAGTTCAACCGCGCCGTCGCAGACTTCCTCACCGCCGTCATGGCCGCTCCGCGCGTCCCCGCCGGTGCGATGGCGGGAGGAGGATGATGTTCGTCATCGACAAGCCGCTGCCCGGCGTCACTGAGGACGGTGCGCCGTACTGGGAGGGGGCCCGTCAGGGCGAGCTGCGCATCCAGCGCTGCGACGCCTGCCAGCATCTGCGCTTCCCGCCCGCGCTGGTCTGCCCGAAGTGCCTCGCCGCCGAGCACACGTGGGTGGCGATGTCAGGACGCGCGACCATCTGGTCGTTCATCATCGTGCATCGCCCGCAGCATCCGGGCTTCTTCGCGGACGCGCCCTACAACGTCGCCGTCGTGGAGCTGGCGGAGGGCATCCGCCTGCACACCAACGTCGTAGACTGCGCGAATGACGAGCTCCACATCGGCATGCCCGTCGAGGTGACCTTCCAGAAGGTCGACGACGAGATCACGCTGCCGAAGTTCCGCCCGATACGCTGAGCGGTGGCGCCGCCGCCAGCATGTCGAGGAAGGTGGACGTCCACCACTCGAGGTCGTGCGACGTCACCTTGCGCACCAGCGAGCGCATGCGTCGCTTGCGCTGGCTGACGCTCATGTGGACGGCGGTCTCGATCGCCGACGCGATGGCGTCGGGCTCGTAGGGATTGACGGTGATCGCCTCGGACAGGTCCCGCGACGCGCCCGCGAACTCCGACAGCACGAGCACGCCGTCGCGCTCGGCGTGGCAGGCGACGTACTCCTTCGCCACCAGATTCATGCCGTCGCGCAGGGGCGTGACCAGCGCGACGTCGGTGGCGAGGTAGTACGCCGCGAGCTGCTCGTGATCGAAGCCTTGGTAGTGATACGCGAGCGGCGAGCGCGCCTCCCAGGTGAAGCGACCCACGATACGGCCGACGGTCTCGTCGATCTCGCGCTTCATCTCGCGATACTGCGGGACGCGGAAGCGTGACGGCACGGTGATCTGCACCAGCGACACGCGCCGTCGCCACGACGGCTGGCGCTCGAGGAAGCGTTCGAAGCCGAGCAGCCGCTCGATGATGCCCTTGGTGTAGTCGAGCCGGTCCACGCCGAGCAGCATGATCTCGGCGCCGAGCCGCAGGCGGAGCTGGTCGGCGTGCTCCTTGACGGCCGGATCGGCGGCCTGCGCCTTGAAGCGTGCGGCATCGATGCCGATGGGATGCGCCACCACGCGGACGTCGCGGCCGTCGATGCGGACGCGGCCGTTGCGGGCCGGCAGGTCGAGGAACTGTCGCACGCAGGCGAGGAAGTTGTCGGCGTCCTCCTGCGTCTGCAACCCGATGACGTCGGCTCCGAGCAGCCCGGTGAGCAATGCCTCTCGCCACTGACAGATGCCGAACACGGCAGGCGGCGGAAACGGGATGTGCCAGAAGACGCCGACGCGGAGCGGGATCGGTCCGGCGCGGAGGAAGCCCGGTACCAGGCAGAGGTGGAAGTCGTTGACCCACACCACGTCGCCGGCCGACGCCACCGCCTGCACGCCGGCGGCGAAGCGCTCGTTGGCGTGACGATACGCCGTCCAGAAGCTCGGGTTGAAGTGACAGCGGGTGGGAAAGATGTGGCACAGCGGCCAGAGCACCTGATTCGCGAAGCCGCTGTAGTAGTTATCGAGCTCGCGCTCGCTCAGGTGCACCGCGCGGATGGGGTAGGGGAGACCGGTGCGCTCGGGGGTGAGGTCGCCGTCCTGGACCGACCCGGCCCACGCGATCCACGTCCCGGAGCGCTCGCGCAGGACGTCGTCGAGCGCCGTGGCCAGTCCACCGATGGTACGCCGGATGCGGAGGTTCGTGCCTTCGCGTGACACCTCCACCGGCGCTCGGTTCGACACGACCAGCAACTGCGGTGCGGCTGCCATTCGGAGACCAGACCCTGTCCGAGGTTCGACAGGTCGTCAATACGGGTTGCGCGCCTGCGATTCCTCCGACACGTTCGCCGGCGTGACGCCGCTCCCCATCGATCACCTGCTGCGTGCGCGCCGCCGTCGCGGTCTGGTCGCCATCTTCGACGTCGACGGGGTGCTGGCCCCGATCGCGCTGACGCCGGAAGCGGCGCGGGTCGATCCGGCCACGCGTCGCATGCTGCATCGCCTCGCGCGGCGTGAGGACACGCTGGTGGGGGTCGTGTCGGGGCGGCCGCTCGGGCAGGTCGCACGGCTCGTCGGTCGCAGCGGCCTGTGGCTGGCGGGGCTTCATGGCGGCATGCGCTGTGCGCCAGCGGGTGTGACGGAGCGGCTGTGGACCGAGGAGGAGATGCGGCGCGGCCGCCAGCTCGCGCGCGCGTTCCGGCTCGACGTCGTCGGGCTCGCGAGCGTGCGCGTCGAAGCGAAGGGGCCGCTCGTCGCGGTGCACGTTCGCGGTGCGACGGAGCGCGTGGAGGCGCGCGTCGCTGCCCTGGCCACCGATCGCTGTCCGCCGGGTTGGCAGGTGATGGCGGGCCGGAAGGTGTTCGAGCTGCGGCCGCGACGGTTCCCGAACAAGGGGCACGCGGTGCGGTGGATCGCGTCGCAGCGGCCGGGGGCGGCGGTGCTCTATCTCGGGGATGACACGACTGACGAGGACGCGTTCCGCGTGCTTGGGGCGCGCGATTTTTCGGTGCTGGTCGACCCGGGCGGCGGGAGTGCGGAGCACTTGAAGTCGCAGGAGACGACGCAGGCGCGCTGGGGGCTGCCGGATGTGGCTGCGGCGGGTGCGGTGCTCGGTAGGCTAGTGGTCGCGGAGTAAGGAGGCCCCAAAGATATCCACGCTGAGCGTTGGGCCACCATGCTGAACAGGTTCTGAAATGCATACCCGCGCCACCGGATGGCGACGAATGTCGTGTCTGTTGGTGGAGTTCTCTAGCGCGGACTCTCCCCGTTGCGACACCGGTAAATGCCGACACGTAAGGCCGGTCAGGCGTGCGATGCCGAACCCTTCCCAGGAACGCTGGACAGCCGTCGGCGTATGCTACTAGATTCCAGCGTCTCATGGCCGAGTGTTGACGTAGTGATGCCGCGGTTCGTCGCGGCCATCACACGGACAGAAGTGGGCTGTGGGCGCTCGGAGGTGTTGTATGGCACGGACAATCCAGCAGTTGACGATCTTCGTATCAGGGCCTGCCGACACTGAGTCGGAGAAGGCGGCTTTACGTACGGTCGTCGACGAGATCAGTAGGCGCCTTGAGAAGACGCACAACGTAACAATCCGAGTGATCGGGTGGCCCGATAGCGTTCGACCAGGAGTGGGGGCTGATCCTCAATCTGAGTTGAATCGTCAGTTTGGGTCCGATTTCGATATCTACGTGGGTATTCTAGGCAGTCGATTTGGAGCTGCGACGCCACGGCACGGGTCAGGAACCCAGGAGGAATTCGAGCTTGCCCTCGCGCGTTTTCATGAGGATACGACTTCGGTGCGGGTGCTATTCTACTTCAATCGAGGTCCGGGAGACCTCTACACGGTTGACTTGGAACAACTGCAGCGAGTGCGAGCGTTCAGGGACAGATTGTCGGGCCGAGGGGTTGTCTACCGCGACTTTCGGGACACGGCCGAATTTACTCAGCTCGTTAGGGAGCACCTCGACGCCTTGGTGATCGACGAGTGGCAGGGCGAGCGTTGGGCCAACTTGGCGGCGCCCGGTGTAGCCGAGGCGGTAGCGTTGGATGGTGTGGCGACGGAGTCCCCTCCCTGTTCGCAGGACGCCCCCACAACCATTGAGCGGGCTCTTGCTGATGCTGAGGGTCTTGGGGAAGAGGAACTCGGGATTCTCGAGTACGTAGACCGCTTCAATGAAGCGTCGACGGCGATAGCGGAGGTACTTGCGGACATCGCTACCAGAATCCAACGGGTTGGCGAGGAGACGACCTCCCAGAGCCTGAGTGTCGACCAGATCGTCCAGCAACTTGATAAGGAGGGGAAAGTCGGAGGCAGCCGGGCGCAGCAGGACTTGTTGCGACAAGCGAGAGACGCTGTCGATGGTGCTGCAGGAAGCCTTGAGGAGTTCGTCAGCCGAATGAGTCCAAACATCGACAAGTACCGTGTGTACAGTCGAGCGTTGTTTGAGAATATGCAGCGGGCATTCGTCGCTGGTAAGGAGTTCGAGACGCGCGATGATAGAGACGATAGGGTTGGCCTTGTCGAGCTAATCTCAACTATCGAATCGAGTCGCGAGCAGATGCTTCAACTTCAAAACACCATTGCTCGGGTTCCAGCGCTTACAGGTAAGTTCAAGCGGGCTCGAAAGCGCGCGGCCGCGGTCTTAGGTGAACTCGTTGCCGAGATGTCACTGTCACTGCGGGCAGCGCAGGATCTTTTGAGTGAAATGGGTGGTCCCGTCTCCATCGAACCTGTGCTGAGTACGTAAGCGTCATCTTCGGCTGGCGTTCGATGTCAAGGTCGACTTCATGAACGATCAGACGAAGGGGGCGACCAACTACGTGCTGACGGCGCGCGGCGATCGCACCGCCCTGGGTGCACCGGACACGCACGTCGCGGACGACGTCTGCCCGCGTGACGTGACCCCGCCCGGCGTCGTCGATTCGTCTCCGGCGAAAGCGCTCGTCGACAAGGGGTGCGGCGCGAAGAAGCCCGACGAGACCTTCGGGGGCACGATCCAGCTCGACGTCGTTCGGAAAGCTCGCTAGCCGGCGTTCGCGGCTTGTCGCCCGCCGACGTTTCGGTGTAGCCCACCCCCATGCCTCGCGCCTCCCGTGCCCCGACGCCCAAGCCCCGCGCCAGTCGCGCCGGACGTGCTGCCGATCCGGTGATCACCGAGATCGTCCTCGGGGCCTTCGAGACGATCTGCTACGAGATGGCGACGCACGTGAGCCTTACGGCCACGACGCCGATCCTGAACCAGTCGAACGAGCGCAACGCCACCATCCTCGACGCCAGCGGCCAGCTCGCGGCACTGTCCGTCGGCATCCCGCAGTTCATGCTGTCGTCGACCCTGCCGGTGCGCTTCGCCGTCGAGTTCTTCGGCGAGGACGGGCTCTACGACGGCGACGTCCTGGTGGCGAACGACCCGTACCACGGCGGCGGCCACCTGCCGGACTACAACGTGTTCGCGCCGGTCTTCCACGACGGCGAGTGCGTCCTGATCGCATCCATCCAGTGCCACCACGCCGACACCGGCGGCGGCACGCCGGGGGGCTACAACGTCAACGCGCCCGACATCTGGGCCGAGGGCGTGCGCTTCCCCGCCGTCAAGATCTACGAGCGCGGCGAGAAGCGGCGCGATGTCGAGTACATGATGGCGGTGAACAACCGCACGCCGACGTTCCTCGGCGACCTGCGCGCGCAGGTGGGCGCAGCGCAGCTCGGCGTGCGACGCCTGCAGGAGGTCCTGACGCGCTTCGGCACCGAGGCGGTGCGCGCGGCGGTGGCGAACATCATCGAGTACGCCAAGCGCCGCTTCAAAGCCGAGGTGTCGCGCTGGCCGAACGGCGTCTACGAGTCCGACGCCTGGGTCGACCAGGACCCGCACGGCAACAAGGACATCCGCGTCCACTGCAAGGTCACGGTGAAGGGCAGCGACCTCACCGTCGATTTCACCGGCTCCGACGATCGTCCCGAGATCCAGGCCTACTCGACGTTCGGCAACACGCGCGGCTACTGCGTCGCGCAGATCGCGTCGATGATGGACCCGTCCATCCCGAAGAACGAGGGCTTCTTCGATTCCATCGAGCTGATCGTGCCGAAGGGCTGCTGCCTCAATCCGCCCGACGGCAAGTCGGTGGCGGCGGGGACGCACCATCCCGGCACCGAGGTGGGCGAGGCCATCGCCACGGCGCTGGCGCAGGTCGTGCCCGAACGCAGCTGCCCGCAGGTCTACAAGATGGGCATGCCGACGGTCATCTTCGGCACCAACCCGCGCACGAAGCAGCTCTTCATCGACCACTCCGTCGACAGCTTCGCGGCGTACTGCGGCGCGGTGAAGGGCCAGGACGGTTGGGGCGGGCACAACGTCTCGTTCGGCAACCTGATCCGCGCCACCGGCGAGATCAACGAGGCCATCTTCCCGGTGCGTCACCTCGCGCGCGACTACGAGACCGACAGCGGCGGCGCCGGCGAGTTCCGCGGCAACTGCGGCAGCCTCTATCGCAAGCAGGTGCTCGTGCCGGCGAC
Organism: Binatia bacterium; assembly: GCA_036009625.1. GTDB lineage: Bacteria > Desulfobacterota > Binatia > DP-6 > DP-6 > DASYLJ01. Next base: position 2,742 of record DASYLJ010000187.1, on the reverse strand, counting down.
GATCTACACCTACGTCGTCGGCCGGAAGTATCCGATGCCGGGCATCGCCGGCGGCAGGCCCGGCGCGCCGAATCGGCTCGTCGTGCGCGCCGGCGGCGAGCACGTGCACGACGTCGGCGACAAGGCCGGCTACATCCAGCACGAGGCCGGCGAGTGCTACGAGTACCACTACGGTGGCGGCGGTGGCTGGGGCGATCCGCTCGACCGTCCGGCCGAGAAGGTGCTCGACGACGTGCTCGACGAGTACGTCTCCATCGCGGCGGCCGAGCGCGAGTACGGGGTCGTCCTCACCGGCGCGCTCGACGACCTGACCCTGGCGATCGACCGCGACGCCACGACCCGCCTGCGTGCCGAGCGGCGCGCGTCACGCTGAAGGAGCATCGATGGCCGAGGACGTTCGCATCACCATCACGGAAGGCAATGGCCGCACGCTCGCCAGCACCGGTTCGGCGTGGGAGCCCAAGATGGGCTACTCGCGCGCGGTGCGCGCGGGCAGCGCCGTCGCGGTGACGGGCACGGTGGGTCTCGAGGCCGACGGCAGCTTCGCACCGTCGCTCGGCGCGCAGACGCGTCGCGCGCTGACGATCATCCAGGCCGCCATCGAGGCGCTCGGCGGCCGCATCGAGGACGTCGTGCGCACGCGCATCTACGTCACCGACATCGCGCGCTGGCAGGAGGTCGCCGAGGTGCACGGCGCGGTCTTCCGCGACATCCGTCCCGCCACCACCATCGTGCAGGTGGCGCGCCTCATCGACGACGCCGCGCTCATCGAAATCGAGGCCGACGCCGTCCTGTCGTGATCGTTCGCCGCGCCACGCTCGATGACATCCTGGCGCTGCGGCACGCCGAGCTCCGACCCGGGCTACCGCTGGAGACGGCACGCTTCGACGGCGACGACGAGCCGGCGACGGTGCACGTCGCCGCGTTCGACGGTGACGACGTCGTCGGCTGCGCATCGTTCATGCAGCGGTCGTTCGAGGACGCGCCGGCCTTTCAGCTGCGCGGCATGGCGACGCGCGCCGATCGTCGGGGGCGCGGCATCGGTGCCGCGGTGCTGGCCTTCGGCGTGGACGCGGTGCGTGCCACGCTGCTCTGGTGCAACGCGCGCATCGCCGCGGTGCCGTTCTACGAGGGCCAGAGATGGACGGTCGTGTCCGACGAGTTCGACATTCCGACCGTCGGCCCTCATCGCGTCATGATGCGCGAGTGCGCGCCGGGAGCTCCTCCAGCAACGTCGTGAGGGCCTCGTAGTCGACGGGCTTCACCATGTGGTTGTCGAACCCGGCCTCGCGCGACTTGCGGCGGTCCTCGTCCTGTCCCCATCCCGTCAGTGCGATCAGAGTCATCGCCGCGCCGCCGGGCTGTGCGCGGATCCTGCGCGCGGCCTCGTAGCCGTTCAGCTTCGGCAGACCGATGTCGAGCAGCACGACGTCGGGCCTCGACGTCAACGCCGCCTCGATCGCGGCGAGGCCGTCGGCCGCAGTGGTCGTCTCGTGGCCGGCCAGCTCGAGGAGCATGGCCAGCGACGTGGCCGAGTCGTCATTGTCGTCGACCACCAGGATGCGCAGTCCCGTCGACGGCTGGGGTGGAGCGACCCGTGCGTCTCGTCGTTTGGGCGCGAGCACGTCGAGCAGGGCGGGCAGCCGCACGACGAACTCGGAGCCGTGGCCGAGGCCGTCGCTCTCGGCCGACACCGTGCCGCCGTGCATCTCGACGATGGTCCTGACCAACGTCAGTCCGATGCCGAGCCCGCTCTGCGACCGCTCGAGCGAGACGTCGATCTGCGTGAACATGTTGAAGATGAGGGGGGCCTTGTCAGGAGCGATACCGACACCGGTGTCGCGGATCCGCAGCACCGCCTGATCGTCGTTCCGCTCGACGCTCAATCGGATCCGGCCACCGGGCTCGGTGTACTTGCAGGCGTTGTTGAGCAGGTTGCCGAGGACCTGCGCCAGCCGGATCGGGTCGCCGTTCAGGTAGATCGGTCGTGGGGGAGCCGTGACGGTCAGCTCGTGCCGCATGCCGTCGCACAGCGGACGGATGGCTTCGACGGCATGATGCACGACGGACATGAGCTCCGTGCGTTCCGTGCGCAGCTCGATCTGTCCCCTGCTGATGCGACTGACGTCGAGCAGATCGTCGACCAGGCGAACCATGTGGGCGACCTGCCGTTCCATCATGTCGGACGTGGTGCGGATGGTCGCGTCCTCGTTGTCGGTCAGATGCATGATGCGCAGCGCATTGCGGATCGGGGCGAGCGGATTGCGCAGCTCGTGCGCGAGCATCGCCAGGAACTCGTTCTTGCGCCGATCCGCGTCGGCGAGGTCGGCGGCGAGCTGTCGGAGGTCGTGCTCGAGGCGACGCTGCGCGGTGATGTCGGTACCGGTCGGGGCCAGGAACGTGACGCATCCCGCGTCGTCGGTGATCGGCAGCAGGATGAAGTCGACCATCCGCTGGGTGCCATCGGCGATGAAGTACGGCAGCTCCGCCCGGAAGGTTTCGCCGCGTGCGGCCTGCGCGGACCCGGCCTCGATCTGCGCCATCAGCGCCGGCGATCGGTTCCACCAGGGGCAATCCCAGAACTTCTTCCCGACGACGTCCTCGCGCGTGTAGCCGCAGGCGTCGAGCGAGAGTCGGTTCGGCTCGATGATGGTGCCGTCCAGGCTCATGATGCCGGCGAAGAGCGCGCCCTGCTCGAAGAACGCGCGGAACTTGGCGTTCGCCGACGCCGCGTCCGCGAGC
>DASYLJ010000186.1:0-9259 GCA_036009625.1 Binatia bacterium | reverse complement strand
CCGTGCGAACGCCGCGCGCAGCCGGTGGCACTAAGCCCCCCACGGCGCCCGCCCACCCCCGACCGTCAGCGCGCGATCCGCGGAAACCGAGGAGCCCGCTTCTCGAGGAACGACGTGACGCCCTCCCGGAAGTCCGGTCGCCCGAAGCTCTCGACCATGAGCTTCACCGCCTCCTTCTCCGCCGCCCCGAGCTCGCTCGTCCAGTGCTGCCACACCTGGCGCTTCATCACTGCCATGGACGCCGGCGAGCAGCTCGCCCCGAGGTCGGCGACGTAGCTCTGCACGAACGGCAGCAGCTCGTCGTGCGGCAGGACGCGGTTCACGAGGCCCATGCGCTCGGCCTCGGGGGCCTCGACCTTGCGCGCCGAGAACAGCAGATCGAGCGCGTGCGCCGTGCCGACGACACGGGTGAGCAGCCAGCTGACGCCCCACTCCGCGATGAGCCCGCGGCGCGCGAAGGCCGTCGTGAAGCTGGCGCGATCGGAGGCGAAGCGCAGGTCGCAGGCGAGCACGATGGGGACGGCCATGCCGGCCACCGGCCCGTTGATGGCGGCGATGACGGGCTTCCGGATCGAGAGCGGATACGTGTACGTGCCGCGGAAGGAGTCGCCCATGGCGGGATCGCCGGGGTTGGCGTCGAGGTCGGCGGGCACCGCGCCGATGCCCTTGCCTTGCGTGAGCGACTTGAGGTCGTTCAGGTCGGCACCGGCGCAGAAGCCGCGGCCAGCGCCGGTGAGCACGATGGCCACCACGCTCGCGTCGGCCTCGGCCGCCGCCATCGCGTGCTTCACCTCGGCCCCCATGCGTGTCGTCCATGCGTTGAGCGCGTGCGGGCGATTCAGCGTGATGGTCGCGACCGGATCGGCGACCTCGTAGATGATCTCCTGATACATGACGACTCCTTCCGAGCTGGTCGCGTAGCAGAGGCGTCGCCACGAAAACAGGTGTGCGAGGTCGCGTGACGCGTGCTACGGTCGTGACTCGGAGGCTCCATGCGAAGGTTCCTCGCCATCACGCTCCTGCTCGGAACGCTCGCCGCTGCCGCGGTCGTCCACGCCGACGGGGCGTACTACTCGTACCCGCCGCAGGCGCTCTATCCGGCGTACCCCGCCTACCCGGCGTATCCCGCGTATCCGTATGCCGCGCCGCTGACCTACGGCTACGGCGGTTACGTGGTCCCGCCGCCGGCGTTCTACTTCGGCTCCGGCTACGACCCCGACTACCGGGCCATGCGGTACAACCGCTACTTCTCCCGCAACCAGGACGATCCGCCGAAGGTCCGGGGCTACACGTTCGGTCCTAGATAGCGTCCAGCTCGTCGGCGCTGCGCACGAAGAAGCGGTCCTCGAGGTAGCGCGGCGCGTAGGCCCTGACGTCCATGTGCACCCAGGTCGGGGCGATCTCGGACGGCTCGAGCGCCTTGCGGTTCGCGCCCGACCAACCCACCTGGAAGTTGCCCGTCTCGACCAGCAGACCGCGCACCTTGTCGCAGCGGTCCCGATCGGCGCGCTTGTCCTCGCCGGGCGCGAGATCGAAGTCGATGTCGATCGCCTTCCCCATGTGGTTCGTGCTCGTCCGCCCGTGGGCAAGATTGTCGAACCAGCAGCGGTAACCGGAGTTGACGACGGCGCGGCCGTGCCCCGCGCGCGACGCATGGAACGCCGCCGCGCGCATCGCGTGGAGGATGGCGCGATGTATCCCGGGATACTCGCGACGATGGTACGCCTCGGTGCGCGGCATGCCCGCCTGATACTCCCCGGTGAACCGTCCCAGCCCGAACCCGCTGCATCGTCCGCACGGGCAGCGCAGCGCCGTGAAGTCGACGGGGTACTCTGCGGCGAAGCGCCGGAGCGCCTCGACCGTGGCGGCGTCGACGGCACCGCTCGGCGTCGCGACGCGCATGTAGTCACGCTGGAAGGTCACGACCTGCAGCTCGGTGCCGGGACCGTACTCGCCGTCCCAGAGGGTGCCCCGAAAGCCCGCGAGGCGAAGCTGGAGTGCCTCGACGGCTGGACCGGTGGCGCCACGCTCGAGCACGCTCGACGCCGGTGACCCAGCCGGGACCGCGCGGGCGTGTACCGGCGCCGGCATCTCGGTGGGTGTGCGGAGCAGCGGGTAGATGCGACGGAAGGCCGCCTGGCGTTCCGTCCATCCGTTCGGACGGCCGGTGGCAGTGGCCCGGCCGCGGTTGACGAGATTGCAGACCTTCCGGAACCCCGGGCCGTCGGCCGACGTCGCCTGGTCGGCATGGACGTTCGCGCCGTTGTCGCGCCACCAGACTGCGCCGGCCGCGATCGCCCAACGAGGCTGTTCGAGCAGGCGCGGCTCGGCGACGAAATCTTGGCCGAGGACCGGCACCAACGTCTCGTAGTTGGCGCGATGCGTGACCTGCAGAGCGGCGCGACCGACGTAGCAGCGGTCGATGACCGCCTGCGCGCCTGCCTGGTCGGCCGCGGCCAGTACCGCGCGCGCCCGTGGCAACACGTCCGGCGGAATGATGCTCGGCTTCGCCGCGTAGGTCTGCACGAAGTAGCGCAGCGCGGCCAACGGCGGCACGTAGCCGGCCTCCCGGAAGTACGCGCCCTCGCCCGACTCGACGCAGACGTTCGCCAGGAAGCATGCCTGGCGTTCCGGGTTCGACAGATCGGCCGCGGCGAACCACGCGCTGCCGTCACGCGCGATCGTGTCGACGTCGGCTGCCGGCATCTTGCGGAACGCGGCGCGGAGCGCGTCGAGCGAGATCGCGGACGACACCGCGGCCTCCGCTGGCGTCCCGTCCGCCCAGCCCAGGCTGCGCGCCTTCGTCTGCGTCGCCGGGCCCGCGACCCCTTGCGCCGGCGCGATGCCGTACCGCAGCTGGAACGCGCGGATCGCATCGATCGTCGGCGCGTCGGCGACGCCGGTAGCGGTCGGACGACCACCCGCATCGGTGGCGGCGAGCAGGCCCTGCGTGATCAGGAAACGCTGGAAGCTTTCGACGTTGGTGCCACGGGCACCGCGACGGATCGTGCCAGTCGTCATGCGTCTCCCCCGAGCTGCCTGGTGATGAACATGCTGCGCGAGTGAGACGACTAGCGCGACTTCTTGCATGGTGCAAGCCTCTTCGACTAGCTCGCGCCACCGCTCTCGCGTGCGCGCCGACGTCGGTCCTTGACACCCTCCGCTCGGACGGATTGAACGCCCCGATCATGCATCGTTTCGCGACGCTCCTGCTCGTTGCCCTCGCCGGTTGCGCTCTCTTCGGGCCCTCGCCGAAGGAGAAGGCGGCGAAGATCGAACCCATGCTGGCCGCCGCCGGCTTCCGCGCCTTCCCCGCCGACACGCCGGAGAAGATGGCGCGCCTCGAGAAGCTCAAGCCGGTTCGGCTGACGTACTCGATTCGTGGCGGGAAGCCGCACTACTGGTACGCCGATCCGTATCGCTGCAAGTGCCTCTACGTCGGCGACGAGGTCCGCTATCAGCGCTACGAGACCCTCCGCGTGCAGACCGACATCGCCGCGAGCGAGAAGGCCACGGCACTGATGGAGGAGGACGCGGCGTCGGTGGACGAGCAGATGGACTACTTCGTGCCCGGCGGCTTCGACATGCTCTGGATCGCTCCCTGATGGACCTGACCTACTCGCCGGCCGAGGAGCGCTTCCGCGCCGAGCTGCGCACGTGGCTCGAGCAGCATCCTCCCGGCGAGCAACCCGAGGCGCTCGACGCCTGGGTGACGAAGGGCAAGGCGTGGCAGCGCCGGCTCTACGAGGCCGGCTGGTGCGGCATCGCGTGGCCCGCCGCCTACGGTGGCCGCGGCGCCAGCCTGATCCAACAGATCATCTTCCAGGAGGAGATGGCGCGGGCGCGCGCGCCGCAGCTCATCAACCTGGCCGGCCTCACCATGGGGGGCCCGGTCCTGATCGCGCACGGGACCGAGGCGCAGAAGCAGCGGCATCTCCAGAAGATACTCGCCGCCGACGAGATCTGGTGTCAGGGCTTCTCCGAGCCTGACGCCGGCTCCGACCTCGCTGCGCTGCGCACGCGCGCCGTCCTCGCCGGCGATCACTTCGTCGTCAGCGGGCAGAAGGTGTGGACCAGCTTCGCGCGCTATGCCGACTGGTGCATGTGCCTGGTGCGCACCAACCCGACGGCGCCGAAGCACAAGGGCATCACGTTCCTGCTGATCGACATGCACAGCCCCGGCGTCACCGTGCGACCGCTGAAGCAGATCAACGGCGACGAGGACTTCAACGAGGTCTTCTTCGAGGACGTGCGCGTGCCGCGCGCGAACGTCGTCGGCGCCATCGACACGGGCTGGGACATCGCCATCACCTGCCTCATGCACGAGCGACAGACGCTGACGTTCAGCCGCCAGCTGCAGTCGCGCGTGGCGCTCGACGAGATGCTCGCCATGGCCCGTCGCCGGGGTGCGAGCGCCGATCCGGTGCTGCGCGACCGCTTAGCGGCGGCGGTGATCGATGCGCACGCGATGCAGTACACCGCGTACCGCAACCTCACCGTCTCGCTGCGGGGCGGCTCGCCCGGGCCCGAAGGGTCGATCGAGAAGCTCTTCTGGAGCGAGATGTACCAGCGGCAGCTCGAGGTCGCGCTCGCCGCCTGCGGGCCGGCGAGCCAGCTCGTCGAGGGCTCGGCGCACGCGATCGACGACGGGCGCTGGCCGCACCTCTATCTGTACTCCCGCGGGCGCACGATCGCCGCCGGCAGCTCCGAGGTGCAGCGCAACATCATCGCCGAGCGCGTACTCGGCCTGCCACGCGACGGCAAGTAGAATTGGCTTGACTGGCGTTCACTTGGCTTGGTAGCCCGCTTCCTGGGCGTGGTCATCCCCACGCCCAGGGGGGCCCTGATGCGACGGATCGTGTTGATGCTCGCGCTCGGTGTGTCGACGGCTCATGCGCTCGACGTCACGACCTGCCAGCAGGTCATACCCGCCGGTGAGACCGGCACCCTCGTCGCCGACCTCGACTGCAGCGGCCTCGGCGGCACCGACGACAACGCCGTGCAGCTCGAAACCCGGGCGACGCTCGACCTGAACGGCCACACCATCACCGGCTCGCCGCTGATCGTCACCATCGTCCGCGCGCCCACCAAGGGAAATGTCCGGGTCATCGGTCCGGGCACGCTGGCCGACGGTGGGGCCGGTGTGCTGTCCGACAAGAGCGCGCGCATCCTCGTCGCCGGCGGCGTCACCATCTCGGGGTGCACGACGGGCATCCGGACGCCACGCGGTCGGGTGGTCGCGCAGGACGTGACGCTCACCGACAACAGCGGCGACGGCGTCATGGCGGCGGTCCTCGATGCGACGGACGTCACGGTCGAGCGCAGCGGCAGCCGCGGCCTGGTCGGGACGCAGAACATGCGGCTCGCGCGTGTCGTGTCGAGCGAGAACGGCCTCGCCGGCCTCGTCGGCAAGCGCATCAAGGGCGAGGACCTGACCCTCGACGACAACGGGTCCGAGGCCGTGTTCGCGCCCGGGGGGCACGTCGCCGCGACCCGTCTGGTGGCCACCGGAAACGACCTCATGGGCGTCCTCGGGGGGGCGATCCGCCTCGTCGATTCCACCGTCACGGGAAACGGTGATGGGGTCGGCGTCCCGATCGACATCGCCGCCAGTCGCCCGCCGAAGCTCCTGAGCACGACGTGCGGCAGCAGCGCCATCGACGTGGGCGGATTGGTCGACCCGAATCAGACCTGGCACGTCTGCGCGAACGACTGACCTGCCGCAGCGCGGACACTGCGCCGGGGACGGTCCCGGCGCAGCAGGGCGCCTGCGGCACGGGCCCCGACCGCCCCCTTTTCCTCTGCCGGGCGCGCGCGTACCCTGCGGCACGACCCTTGCGTAGGAGGGTCGACAACGCATGGCCTTCATCGGGTTCATCATCGCCGTCGTCCTCCTGGGGCACTTCGCGAAGCTTCTCCGGGGTCGGTCGGGCGTGACGCGCGACCAGGCGCCCTGGGAGTCGATCGGACGTCACTGGGTCGCGAAGGCGGAGCGGCACGCCGAACGCCACGCCGAGTGGCACCGCCGCTGGGCCGACAAGGCCGAGCGCCACGCGGAGCGCCGTCGCCGTCGGGAGGCCCGCCGGGGTTCCTGCCACGCCGACGAGCCCGAGTCGGACACGCCGCTCAGCGAGAGCGACCTGCTGCGCCGCGCCCGCCGTCGTGCCGCCGCCGAGACCGGCTTCTACGCCCACCTGGTCTCGTATCTCGCCGTCATCGCGCTGCTGGCACTGATCAACCTGATGACCACCTGGTATCCGTGGTTCCTCTGGCCGGCCCTGGGCTGGGGCTTCGGCGTCTTCTCGCACTGGATGGGCGTGTTCGGGTCGCGCAAGATCAAGCGCCGCTTCTTCGACCCCGCTGTCGAGCGCGAGCTGCAGCGCGAGAAGGCGTTCATGAACACGGAGAAGCAGGCCAGTCTCGACGAGCTGTCGTCGACGATCGCGCACGAGATCCGCAATCCGATCGCCGCCGCCAAGAGCCTGGTGCAGCAGATGGGCGAGGATCCGCAGTCGGTCGAGAACGTCGAGTACGCCCGCGTCGCGCTCGACGAGCTCGATCGCGTCGAGCGCCGCATCTCGCACCTCCTCAAGTTCGCCAAGGAGGAGGATTACGCGATGGCGCCGGTGAACATCGCCACCGTCGTCGATGGCGCGCTGACCCAGCTGCGCTCGAAGCTCGACACCGCGAAGGTGGCGGCGGTGCGCAACTACATCACCGGCCCGACCGTCGTCGCCGACGCCGAGAAGCTGCGCCAGGTGTTCGGCAACGTGCTCGACAACGCCATCGACGCCCTCGACGTCGTGCCCGAGAACCGTCGCATCGACGTCTTCATCGAGAACGGCGGCGCGCAGGCCACGGTCCGTCTGCGCGACAACGGCTGTGGCATCGCGCCGGACGCGCTCGAACGCATCTGGAATCCCTTCTTCACCACGAAGGAGAAGGGGACGGGACTCGGCATGGCCATTTCACGCAAGATCGTCGAAGCGCACGCCGGCACGATGGACGTGGCCAGCGAGGTCGGGCGCGGCACCGAATTCATCGTCTCGCTGCCGATGCCGCCCAAGTGATGGCGATGCGCGGCCGCATTCTGATCGTCGACGACGAAAAGGCGATGCTGCTCGCCCTGCGCGGCCTCCTCACCAAGGAGGGCTACGAGGTCGAGACCGCCGGCAACGGCGAAGCCGCGGTGCAGCTCGTCGGCACCGGCAACTTCCACCTCGTCATCACCGACCTCTCCATGCCGGGGATCGACGGCATGGCGGTGCTCGAGCGTGCACGCGCCGTCGACCCCGACCTGGCCGTCATCATGATCACGGCCCACGGCTCGGAGAAGGCGGCCGTCCAGGCGATGAAGCTCGGCGCCACCGACTACGTGCCGAAGCCGTTCGACAACGACGAGCTGCGCGTCGTCGTGCGTCGCGTGATGGAGGGCGTGCTGCTGCGCCGCGACCATCGCCGGTTGCTCGAGCAGGTGCACGGCGCCTACCGCTTCGAGAACATCGTCGGCGGCAGCGCGCCCATGCGTCGCCTGTTCGAGACCATCGACCGCATCGCCGACACCGACGTGACGGTGCTGATCCGCGGCGAGAGCGGCACCGGCAAGGAGCTGGTGGCGAACGCGCTCCACTACCGCAGCCCGCGCCGGACCAAGCCCATCGTCAAGATGAACTGCGCGGCGCTCAGCCGCGAGCTGGTCGAGAGCGAGCTGTTCGGGCATGAACGCGGCGCGTTCACCGGCGCCGTCGTGCGGCGCGAGGGCAAGTTCGAGGCCGCCGACGGCGGCACGCTCTTCCTCGACGAATGCGGCGACATGCCGCTCGAGACGCAGGCGAAGCTGCTGCGTGCCATCCAGGAGAAGGAGTTCGAGCGCGTCGGTGGCAACCAGCCGATCCGCGTCGACGTGCGGCTCCTGGCGGCGACGAACCAGGACCTCGAGACCGCGGTGGCGGCCGGCCGGTTCCGCGAAGATCTCTACTACCGGCTGCGCGTCGTCGAGCTGGTCATCCCGCCGCTGGCCGACCGTCGCGACGACATCCCGCTCCTCGTCGACGTCTTCCTGCGCGAGGCGGCCGAGCGCTTCCAGCGTCCGGTGAAGCCGCTCACCGCCGAGGCGCTGCGCGTCTGCATGGAGCGGCACTGGAAGGGCAACGTGCGCGAGCTGCGCTCGGCGATGGAGCAGGCGCTGCTCCTGGCACCCGGCAACGAGATCACGCCCGCCGATCTCCCGGGAGGAGCTCCCATTGCGGTCGGTGCCTCGATGCCGGCGTCGACGATGGGGGTGCCGTTCCGCGAGGCCAAGGAGCGCCACGTCGAGGCCTTCGAGCGCGACTTCCTGGTGAACGCGCTGCGCCGCCACAACGGCAACATCACCAAGGCGGCGGAAGAGGTGGGCATGTACCGCCAGAGCTTCCAGCAGAAGATGCGGGAGCTCGGCATCACCGTCGAGGACGCGTCGCGATGACGCGTCCGGCAGGAGGTGTCCGATGAGGCTGTTCTCCCGCATGCGCAATCTGCTTGGCGGCATGCTGTCCGGCTGGGTCGGTCGTCGCGAACGCCGGAACCCGGAGGCCGTCTACGAGGCGGCCATCCAGGAACGTCTCGGTCAGTACCGCGCCTTGCGCGAAGCCGCGGCCGGCGTGCTCTACATGCGCTCCAAGCTCGACCGTGAGCTCGGCCAGCGCGCCCAGGACCTGATGTGGGTGCGCACGCAGCTCGAGCACGCCGTCGATCGTGGGGACGACGACGCGGCGCTGGCGCTGATCGTGCGGCGCGACGCGCTCGCCAGCGAGGTCGAGCGGCTCGGCGTCGAGCTCGGCGACCTCACGGCCGAAGCCGACGCCGCGAAGCGCAACCTGGTGGCGTTCCAGGATCAGATCGTCCGCCTGCGCGAGGAACGAGTGCGCATGGTGGCGCGGCTCGCGAATGCGCAGGCGCGGCTGCGGTTGCACGAGACGCTGCGCGGGTTGAGTCCCGAGGCCGACATCCAGGCGCTCGATGCGGTCCGCGATCACGTCGAGCGGCTGAGCGCCGAGGTGACGCTGGTCCGCGACGGCGGCGACCCGGCACTGGAGCGTCGGCTCGGCACCATTCGCGACGCCGAGGTCGCGTCCGCGGCGCGCGCACAGCTCGACGAGCTGAAGCGCACGCGCCACGCGGCGCTGCCGGTCGTGGCTACCCCTTCCGCGCTGCCCGCAGCGTGAGGAGGCCGAGCACCAGGACGGCGCCGATCAGCACCGTCCACACCAGCGCCTGCTTC
>DASYLJ010000185.1:0-3687 GCA_036009625.1 Binatia bacterium | reverse complement strand
ATCACGGCCATCACCACGAGCCTCGGCGCCGGCCAGGTGGCCATCCGACTGCAGGTGCGTGGACCGAACTTCACCATCGGCAACGCCTGCGCATCGGGATGCAACGGCCTCGGCGAGGCGTGGCGCTACATTCGCGACGGCGTCTGCGACGCCGTCATCGCGGGTGGCTGCGACGCGCTCATCGATCCCACCGAGATCGCCGGCTTCGCCAACTCGCGCGCGGTGTCGCTGCGCAACGACGAGCCCGAGAAGGCGAGCCGTCCGTTCGACAAGGACCGCGACGGCTTCGTGCTCTCCGAGGGCGCGGCCATGATGGTCGTCGAATCGCTCGAGCACGCGCAGGCGCGCGGCGCCAAGATCTACGCCGAGATCATCGGCTACGCGACGGGCAGCGAGGCGTTCCACATCGCGGCGCCGCTGCCCGACGGCATCGGGGCGGCGGCGTGCATGAACATGGCGATCAAGAGCGCCGGCATCCGTCCCGACGAGGTCGACTACGTGAATGCGCACGCCACCTCCACGCCGCTCGGCGACGTCAACGAGACCCAGGGCATCAAGTCGGTCTTCGGCGACCACGCCTACAAGCTGGCGGTGAGCGCCACCAAGTCGATGACGGGGCATCTCATCGGCGCGTCGGGTGCGCTCGAGGCGCTGATCGTGGCGAAGACGCTCGAGACCGGCATCATCACGCCGACGATCAACCTCGACCACCCCGACCCGGTGTGCGACCTCGACTACGTGCCGCACGAGGCGCGTCGCGCACCGGTGCGCACGGCGATCAGCAACTCGTTCGGCTTCGGCGGGGCGAACGCGTCGATCGTGTTGCGGCGCTTCGACGGCTGACACATCCGACCCAAGACCATGTCTTGGGTCGAAGAGGACCGCGAGCGTGGGGCGACGGTTCCCGCGCGGCCGACATGTCGCGGCCGGCGAAGCCGGCGCGACACAGGTGGCACGCACGAGGTCCGGACCACAGGCTGCGTGCATCATTTGGGCAGCGAGTCGGGCTCGGCGACCGGAGCAGGATGGCGCGCCGGCTTCGCCGGCCGCGCCACGGCGGTCTCATGTGACGTGTCGCTGCACGCTCGGGCGTTTCCCGACCCAAGACATGGTCTTGGGTCGCAAAGTCAGGCGCGCGGATCGAGGACGATCTTGAGACAGCCGTCGCGCCGCTGGTCGAACAGGCGATAGGCCTCGGTTCCGTCGCGGAGCCCCATCCGGTGCGTGATGAGCTCGCGCGGCTTGAGCCGCCCGCTCTGCACCAGCGCCAGCAGCGGCGGGAGGTGCTTCGGGACGTCGGCGAGACCGATGCGCAGCGTGACGTCCTTCATGAACGCCATGCCGATGGGGAAGGGCATCGCCGGCTCGATGAAGACGCCGACCACGGAGACGCGGCCGCCGACCCGGACGAGCGTCACCGCGGCCGTGAGCGTCTCCTCGCGACCGACGGCCTCGATGACGACGTCGGCGCCGCGTCCGCCGGTCAGCTCGAGGACGCGTGCCGGCGCGTCGTCGGGCGTGACGGCAATCGCGCCGAACCGCGTCGCGGCGTCGCGGCGGCCCGGGTCGGGATCGACGGCGATGACGTGTGCGGCGCCCATGAGCTGCGACGACAGCAGTGACGTCAGCCCGATGGGACCGGCGCCGATGACGGCGACGACGTCGCCGGGTGCGACGCCGCCGCGCTCCGCACCCTGATGCCCGGTGGGCAGGATGTCGGTGAGGAAGAGCACGTCCTCGTCGTCGAGACCGTGCGGGATCGGCACCAGGTTGACGTCGGCGTGCGGCACGTAGACCTGCTCGGCCTGTCCGCCCTGCAGCGCCGGCGTGATGCCGTAGACCTGCATCGCGTACGTCGTGCAGGCGGTGACGTGACCGGTGCGACATGGGGTGCACGTGCCGCAGCCGATCACGCCCGGCGCGATGACGCGGTCGCCCGGCCGCACGCTGCGGACGGCGGGTCCGACGGCCTCGACGACGCCGACGAACTCGTGGCCGACGATCAGGCCGCGCTCGACGGGCATGCGGCCATGGAAGAGATGCAGGTCGGAGCCGCAGATCGAGGCGGCCGTGACGCGCAGCACGGCGCCGTCGGGTGCCTGGATCGTGGGCTCCGGCACACCGTCGTAGCGAATATCGCCGGGATCGTGGAACACGAGTGCCTTCATGGTAAAGCGTCCTACCCGCGTGCGTCGCCGCCTGTCCATCGTTCTCCTCCTCGTCGGGCTGCGCGGCCTCGCCGTCGCCGACGCGGTCCCGCCGGAGCCGAGCGCGGGCTGTCGCGCCGGCGCGTTGCCCGCGGTCGACGGGGCCGAGGCCACGCTCGACGGCCGTCGCTACTGGCTCGACGCGCCGGAGGCGCCGGCCGATCGCCCACTGCCCGTCGTCCTCGTGTTCCACGGCTTCCGCGATCGCGCCGAGAACCTGCGTCGTGGCACCGGCTTCGGTACCCTCGCACGCCGCGACGGCTTCATCGCCGTTTTCCCCGACGGGCACGACGGCGTGCGCCTGCTCGGCACCACGGGACGCGGCTGGGACCTCGGCGTGGACGATGCCGTCGATCGAGCCTTCGTCGTCGCGCTGCTCGACCGGCTCGAGCGCGAGCGGTGCATCGATCGCCGACGCGTCTTCGCGACCGGCATGTCGAACGGCGGCTTCTTCTCGAGCCTGCTCGGCTGCCAGCTGGCGGACCGCTTCGCGGCGGTGGCGGCGGTCGCGGGCGGCATGGAGCTCGGGCCGTGCCGTCCGGCGCGCCCGGTGCCCGTGCTGTTCCTCTACGGCAGCAACGACGCCGTCGTCCCGCCGCCGATGATCCGCGGCGGGCGCGACTGGTGGGTGCGCGCGAACGGCTGCGGCGACGCGGCCGAGACGGACGGCTGTCGCCGGTACGCGCAGTGCAAGGCGCCGGTGGTGTCGTGCGAGGGCACCCAGGGCCACGTCTGGCCGCCGGACGCGGCCGAGCGCGTGTGGGCATTCTTCACGGCGAATCCACGCGTTTCGCCTTGATTCCGGCGCGCGGGGCTGGGTACCACCCCGGCATGAGCAAGGTCCTTCTGGTCTGTCTCGCGCTGGCGCTGTCGGCCGGCGCCGCGGTGGCGCAGGTGCCCCGTCCGTTCCCGCCCGGCTTTCTCTGGGGCACGGCCATCAGTGGGTTCCAGAGCGACATGGGCGGCGGCGCCCCGACGGACACCAATACCGACTGGTGGGTCTGGGTGCGCGATCCGCTGAACCTGGCCCAGGGTCGGGTGAGCGGCGATCTGCCGGAGACCGGGCCGGGGTTCTGGACGCGCTTCGACACCGACGGCCGACTGGCGCGCCGCGGGCTGCGCAACAACGCGCTGCGGATGGGCATCGAGTGGAGCCGCATCTTCCCGACGTCGACGGCGGGCGTCGACATCTCGGGCGGGTTCACGCCGGCGGTGCTGGCGCAGCTCGACGCCCTCGCCGATCCCGCGGCCGTCGCGCACTATCGCGAGGTCTTCACGGCGCTGCGCGCGCGCGGGCTCGAACCCATGGTGACGCTGAACCACTTCAGCCTGCCGCTCTGGGTGCACGACCCGATCGCCGTACGCAACGCGTTCGCCACCGTCGATCCGCTCGCCGGGCCGGTGCCACCGGGCCTCGCGCAGAGCGGCTGGCTCGACCCGGCGATCGTGCCCGAGTTCGCCAAGCTCGCGGCGTACGCCG
>DASYLJ010000184.1:0-26027 GCA_036009625.1 Binatia bacterium | reverse complement strand
AAGTCGACGCCGCCCCTTTGCAGAATCCTCGTGAAGGCCTGCGTCGTCTTCTTGTTGCGATCGTCGAAGGCGCCGCCGCAGCCGACGTAGTAGAGGTATTCGGCGTCGGGCTTGTCGGCGATGGTGGGGATGTCGAGCTTGTCGGCCCACTCGAAACGCTTCTCGGCGCCGATGCCCCAGGGGTTCGACTGCGTCTCCATCGACTTGAAGACGCGCGTCAGCTCGGCGGGGAAACGCGCCTCCTCCTGCACCAGGTGGCGGCGCATGTCGACGATCTTGTCGACGTACTCGATCATGACCGGGCACGACTCCTCGCAGGCGCGGCACAGGTTGCACGACCACAGCGTCTCGTCGGCGATGACGTGGCTCGTGTCTGCCATCGGCGCGATCAGGTTACGGCCGATCTCGGGCGCTTCCGCCCCGTCTCCATTGCCATTCGCAGCCAGGGCGGCGAGCTTCTTCGTCGTGATGTCGCTCTGGTTCTCGTACATGTAGTCGCGCAGATCGAGCAG
Organism: Binatia bacterium; assembly: GCA_036009625.1. Classification (GTDB taxonomy): domain Bacteria; phylum Desulfobacterota; class Binatia; order DP-6; family DP-6; genus DASYLJ01. The sequence continues at coordinate 25,515 of DASYLJ010000184.1, read as the reverse complement.
CAGCTGACGCGGCGCCAGCGGCTTGCCGGTGGCCGTCGCCGGGCACTGCGACGAGCAGCGGCCGCACTCGGTGCAGCTGAACATGTCGAGCACCTGCTTCCAGGTGAACTGATCGATGTGCGACGTGCCGAACGTGGTAGCCGTCTCGAGGTCCTGCTTCGAGAGCTGCCCGATCGGCTCGAGCTTGCGGAAGAAGACGTTCGGCAGCGACGTGATGACGTGGAAGTGCTTCGCCAGCGGCAGGAAGTTCAGCATGACCAGGATGGCCAGGTTGTGCGCCCACCAGGCGACGTTGCCCGCCGCGATGGCGAAGCCGTCGCCGCCGATGGCGGCCATGAGACGGCCGGCCAGGTAGGAGACCGGCTCCCACATGGCATCGCCCGCGAACTCGGGGTTGCCGGCATGCGCGATCAGCCGGCCACCGTCGTACACGGGGCCCGACGTCACGATCATGCCGATGCACCCCAGGATCAGGTACGCCTCCCAGTGGGCATGGTGGCGATGGCGCTCCTCGGCGGGCGGATAGCCGAACAGGCGCTTCGGCTGCGTCACCAGCCAGCGCACGAACAGCGAGATGATGCTGACGAAGACCGCGGCCTCGAAGAGGTCGCGGAGCAGCATGTAAGGCTTCAGCAGCAGGCTGGGTGTGAACGGGAACAGGTAGAAGTGGTCGCTGTAAGCCCGCCCGAACATGGTCGCGACCTGGATGCCCAGGATGCTGAACCCCCAGAACACCACGAAGTGGATCCAGCCGGCCGTGGTCTCGTTCACGATCTTCACTTCGGGCCGGATGAACTTCTTCTGCCCGAGAGCGTAGACGAGCACCGACTGGATGCGCTCCGACACCTGGTCGAGCACGAACTTCCCGCTCGATGCCCGCAGCAGGTTGAAGCGTCCCCACACCTGATACAGAAACAGCCCCAGTCCGACGGCCAGACAGAGGGTGAACGCAATGGCGCTGAGCATTCCTCCGATTAATTCAATGGGTTGCCGCATGCAACAGCGCGTCATCATTACGTTCGTGCTGCTCCTGGCGACGGCATCCGCATGCCGTACCGAGCACCGACCGACGGTCGTCCTGCAGGGCAGTTCGGGTGCCGTTCCGGTGGCCGTCGAGGTCGCATCGACGCCGGACGAGGTCACGCGCGGCCTCATGTACCGCAAGTCGCTCGCCGACGGCGACGGAATGCTCTTCGTCTTCGCGGGCGACGAGGTCGATCATTCGTTCTGGATGAAGAACACCCTGATCCCGCTCGACATGCTCTTCATCGCCCGCGAGGGCCCGGGCGGACGCGTCGTCGGCATCCACGAGAACGCCACCCCGCTCTCGCTGTCACCGATCTCGGTCGGCAAACCGTCGGCCTTCGTGCTCGAGGTCCCCGGGGGCTGGACCCGTCGCGTCGGCATCAAGACGGGCGACGCCGTGACCCTGCCGCCGCTGCCGTCACCTTGAAGTCACGCGCCTCGCGTGACATTCCAAGTAAAGGAAACACCAGGGGATTCGTTCCTTCCTTTGCGCACCACTGACGACGACGACCTCGACGCCCGCCTGCTCGCCACCATGGCGCGCCGTCCAGGCGCCGTCTCCGCCAACGACCTGCTGCGCGCCGCACGGGTCGCACGCGACGAGCGCGATCGCGCCATGGACCGCCTCGATGCGCTCGAGAGCGCGGGCCGAATCGTCCGCAGTCACGGCAACCGCCTCGTCCTCGCCAAGAAGGCCGGCGTGGTGGCCGGGCGGCTCGAGGTCCACTCGACCGGCTACGGCTTCGTGCGTCCCGACGACGAGGGCGCCGACGACGTCTACGTCCCGTCGCGCGGCACGCATCCCGCGATGCACGGCGACCGCGTCCTCGTCGAGCTCGAGCGCGGACGCCAGCGCGGTCGGCTGCAGGGACGCGTCACCCGCATCCTCGAACGCGCCGTCAACGAAGTCGTCGGCGTGTACCACGCCGGACGCACGACGGGCGTCGTCGTGCCGCAGGAGACGCGCATCACCATGCCGATGCTGGTCCCGCACGACGCGCGTGGCGAGGCCGTGGACGGCGACATGGTGGTAGCCCGCATCGTGCGCTGGCCCGGACCGGAGCCGGACGCCGAGGTGGCGATCACGCGCGTGCTCGGGCCGGCCGGCGATCCGCGCGTCGAGACCGACGCCGTCATCCACACCTACGGTCTGCCGCTGGTCTTCCCGCCCGAGGTCATCGACGCCGCCACCAACGTCGCACGCCGCGTCACCGACGCCGAGTGCGCCGGCCGCCTCGACCTGCGCACCGAGCCCATCGTCACCATCGACGGCGAGACCGCGCGCGACTTCGACGACGCCGTCCTGGTCGAGACCGAGGGTGACGGCTACCGACTGACGGTCGCCGTCGCCGACGTCGCACACTACGTACCCGCCGGCGGACCGATCGACCAGGAGGCCCGCGCACGCGGCACCAGCGTGTACTTCCCGGACCGCGTCATCCCGATGCTGCCCGAGGCGCTGTCGAACGAGATCTGCAGCCTGCGTCCGCACGAGGACCGCCTGGCGATGGTGGTGCGGCTGTCGTTCGATACCCGCGGTCGCACCACCGGCGCGACGTTCCACCGCGGCGTCATCCGCAGCGCCGCACGGCTCACCTACACGCAGGTGCGCCAGGTGCTGGTCGACCGCGACCCCGCCGTCCGCGAGCAGCTCGGAGCGCTGGTCGCACCGCTCGAGCTCGCCGAGACGCTCGCCCGTCTGCTGATGGCGCGCCGTCGCTCCCGCGGCGCCATCGACTTCGACCTGCCCGAGGCCGAGATCCTCCTCGACGTCACCGGACGGCCCGAGAACATCATCCGCGCCGAACGCTCCATCGCGCACCAGCTGATCGAGGAGTTCATGCTGGCGGCGAACGAGGCGGTCGCGCGCGAGCTCGGCCGGCGCGGCCTGCCGGCCATCCATCGCGTGCATGCGCCGCCGTCGGCGTCGGCGTTGCGCGACCTGGCGCGCTTCCTCGAGGGCTTCGGCCTGCGGCTCGAGCTCACCGAGGGTCGCACCTCGCCGCGCGCCTTCCAGAAGGTGCTCGACCGCGCCGGCGACCGCCCGGAGGCGCGGCTGGTGAACATGATCCTGCTGCGCTCCATGCAGCAGGCACGCTACGCCGCCGAGCCGCAGGGCCACTTCGGCCTCGCCACCGACGACTACCTGCACTTCACGTCGCCGATCCGGCGCTACCCCGACCTGATCGTCCACCGGCTCCTCGACGTCGCACTCGGCGGCAGCGGCCGCGCGCCCGACGACCTCACCGCGATCGCCGACGAATCGTCGCGCCGCGAGCGCACCGCGATGGACGCCGAGCGCGAGGTCGTGCAGCTCAAGAAGATCCAGTACATGGCCGACAAAGTCGGCCAGGAGTACGACGGCTTCGTCAGCGGCGTCACCGCCTTCGGCATCTTCGTCGAGCTGTCCGACGTCTTCGTCGACGGCCTGATCCACATCAGCACGCTCGGCGACGACTTCTACGAGCATCGCGAGGCGCAGCATCTGTTGCGCGGACGGAAGACGCGGCGCACGTTCCGGGTGGGCGACCCGATCCGGGTCACGGTGGCGGGAGTATCGATCGAGCGCCGGCAGATCGATTTCGTTCTGGCCGGCGAGAAGACGAGCACGAAATGGGCGAAACCGATCCGAAAAAAGCCTGGGCGAAAAAAGCGCTCCTGACGCTCGTCCTCCTGGTGCCCGTGCTGGCAGGCGCCGCCGAGACCGACCCCGCGCGCCGCAGCCTCGTCGTGCAGGCGGTCGAGCGCGCCAGTCCTGCCGTCGTCAACATCTCCACCGAGCAGGTGGTCGAGCGCCGCGGCGGTCCGTTCCCGTTTCCGAGCGACCCGGCATTCGAGGAGTATTTCCAGGACTTCCTCGACCCGCGCCCGCGACGCTCCACGCGCACCAGCCTCGGCTCCGGCGTCATCGTGCGCAGCGACGGCACCATCCTCACCAACGAGCACGTCATCCTGCGCGGCAGCAAGATCACGGTGACGCTGGCCGACGGGCGCGAGTTCGAGGCCAAGATGGTCGGCAACGACGCCGACTCCGATCTCGCCGTCCTCCGCATCCAGAAGGGCGGCACGTTCCCCAACATCGAGCTCGGCCGCTCCGACGATCTCCTGATCGGCGAGACCGTGATCGCCATCGGCAACCCGTTCGGGCTGTCGCACACCGTCACCACGGGCGTCGTCAGCGCCGTCGGTCGCTCGCTGCGTGGCGAGGAGCGTACCTACACCGACTTCATCCAGACCGACGCCTCGATCAATCCCGGCAACTCGGGCGGCCCGCTGCTCAACATCTCGGGTGAGCTGATCGGCATCAACACCGCCATCTACGGCAAGGCGCAGGGCATCGGCTTCGCCATCCCCGTCGAGCGCGCGCGGCGCGTGATGCGCGACCTGGTGTCGTACGGCGAGGTGCGCCGCGGCTGGGTCGGGCTCGTCGTGCAGGACCTGACGCCCGATCTGGCGCAGCACTTCGGCACCCGCCGCGGCGTGGTCATCGTCGACGTCGAGAAGGGCAGCCCCGCCGACTCGGCCGATCTCGAGCGCGGCGACCTCATCGTCCGCGTCGACGGCCTGGAGGTCGGCTCGCACGACGAGTTCGATCAGCGCATCGAAGCACGCGGCCTCGATGCCGACGTCCGCATCACGCGCCGGCGCGACGACGACGAGCGCGACGTCACCCTCACCGTCAGCGCCTTCCCCGAGTCGCGCGCCGACGCCATCGCCTGGGACCTGCTCGGCTTCGAGGCCACGGAGGATCACGACGGTCTCGCGGTCTCGAAGGTGCGCAAGGGCAGCACCGCGGCCCGCATCGGCCTCGAGCGCGGCGACCGTATCCTCGGCCTGGGCGGGACGCCGGTCCCGAACCTGACCGAGCTACGGCGACGGCTGATCGCGGTGCGCGGCTCGCGGGCCGTCATGCTGTCGGTGGGACGCGGTCCGTACCAGTACAACGTGACGGTCCCGCTCGGGTCGTCGCGCGCGGATTGAGACTCGACGGCGCGCCCACTACCGTGACGCCCGTGCAGCGCCTGCCCTGGCTGGTCCGCGGCGACATCGACGGCTTCTTCGGGCTGGCGCTCGACAACCTCGTCCAGCTGCTGCTGATCGACGCCCTCTGCCGCACCGTCCTCGGCATGCCGCCCGATCTGCTCTACGGCCGCGTGCTGCCGGGGGCAGCCGTGTCACTGCTCGTCGGCAACGTTTTTTATGCCTGGCAGGCGCGACGGCTCGCCGCCGCCACCGGTCGCACCGACGTCTGCGCCCTGCCCTACGGCATCAACACCGTGTCGCTGTTCGGGCACGTCTTCCTGGTGATGCTGCCGGCGAAGCTCGCGGCCGAGGCCGCCGGCGCGGCCGACCCGGTGCGCGTGGCGTGGCAGGCGGGGCTCGTCGCCTGCCTGGGCTCCGGCCTGATCGAGCTGATCGGCGCATTCGGCGCCGAGCGCGTGCGCCAGGCGACACCGCGCGCGGCGTTGCTGTCGACGCTGGCCGGCATCGCGCTCGGCTTCATCTCGCTCGGGTTCTTCTTCCGCGCCTTCGCGCATCCCATCGTCGGGCTCACGACGTTCGGCATCGTCCTGCTGACGTACTTCGGCGGCGTGCGACTGCGCGGCGGTCTGCCGGGCGGGTTCGCGGCGGTCGCGGTCGGCACGGCGCTGTCGTGGATCACCGGGCTCGCGCCGGGCGCGACGCCGCCCATGCCGGCGGCACTGCACCTGCCCATCCCCGTCGTCGGCGATCTGTTCGACGGGCTGCGCGCCGATCACCTGCTCGTCTACCTCTCCGTCATCCTGCCGATGGGGCTCTTCAACCTCGTCGGCTCGCTGCAGAACATCGAGAGCGCAGAGGCTGCGGGCGACCGCTATGCGACGGCACCGTCGCTGGCGATGAACGGGCTCGGCTCGGTGGCGGCGGCGTGCTTCGGCTCGTGCTTCCCCACCACGCTCTACATCGGACATCCGGGGTGGAAGGCGATGGGGGCGCGCGCCGGCTACTCGGTGCTGAACGGCGTCTTCGCCACCGTCGTGTGTCTCACCGGCACGCTGTCGCATATCGCGTGGGCGATCCCCGTCGATGCCGGCATGGCGATCGTGCTGTGGATCGGCATCGTCATCACCGCGCAGGCGTTCCAGGCGACGCCGCGCGCGCATGCCCCCGCCGTCGTCATCGGGCTCCTGCCCGGCGTCGCCGCGTGGGGCGCGCTGATGGCGAAGAACGGGCTCCGCGCCGCCGGTGTCGGGCTGCCGGGCGGCGTGCCCTTCTCGCCCGATCTGCTGCCCGCCTTCCACGCCAGCGACACCTGGATCGAGGGCGCCTTCGCGCTCGAGCAGGGGTTCATCTTCACGGCGACGATCCTGGCGGCGGCGACGGTGGCGATCATCGAGAAGCAGTTCCGTCGCGCCGCGGCCTGGTGCGCCGCGGCGGCGGTCCTGTCGGCGCTCGGGCTCATGCACTCGTACCGCTGGACCCCCGGCGACACGGTCGTCGCGCTGGTCCCGGCATGGAACTTCGCGCTCGCGTATGGGGCGATGGCGGCGTGGTTCTTCGTCGCGCCGTGGATCACGGTCGAGGGCGAGAGCCACTGAGCGCGGTCATCCGTTGACCGCGAACAGCACCACCGCACCATTCAGCACCGGCTTGCCGCGTCGGTTCCTTGACGGGCATCGCGTCGTTTTGGCGCGAGAATCACTCGATTTGTCGAGGACTTCGACACCAAGCACGGCATGCGGTTTGCAGCCGTGGAGCGACACATGGGGCGACCTGCGGCAGTACCCGCGTCGACTGCCCTGCGTCCGGAGCCGTCCAGTGTCGCCGACACCACCTCGCTCCTGCTGCGGGGTGGACGCGACGGAGGACGCTACGTCCTCTTCCTCGTCGACGCCGACGGCATCGTGCTGACGGCGAGCGAGTCGTGCGCGACGCTGCTCCGCTGGCAGCCCGACGACGTGATCGGCATGCCGCTCGAGGCGATCGTGCGCGCCCCGGAACGACATGACGCGCCCTTCCAGGCACGACGACGTGACGGCTCGCGCCTGCCCTGTGAGCTCACCACCTGGGCGCTCGGCGACGGCCGCTACACCGCCGTCGTGCGCGACCTCACCGGGCGCCAGGAGACCGAGCGTGCGCTGCGCGAGGAGGTCGAGATCGCCGGCGCGCTGCTGCACCTGGGCGAGACGCTCAACAGCCACCTCGACGAGCCGTACATCCTCGACTGGGTCAACACGATGGCGCTCAAGCTGCTCGGCTGCGACTGGAGCAGCGTGCTCGGCTGGGACGCCAAGCGTCGCCGCTACCGGTTCTTCGCGAGCGCGGGCGCCGTGCGCCCCGACGTCCACGAGCTGCTCGCCGAGATCGCGCTCGCGCCCGACGAGCTGCCACTGCTGCGCGTGCTCGAGCCCGGCACCGTCATCGAGCTCGCCGACACCGCAGACCAGGACCTGATGCCGTCGTCGCTCTTCGCAACGCTCGGCCTGACGTCGGCGGTGTGCGTCCCGATCTGCCGGCGCCGCGACATCGTCGGCATCCTGCTGCACGGCTACCGCAGCCGGTCGGCGCCGCTCAGCCCGCGCGAGAGCCGGCTGGCGCAGGGCATCGCCCAGGCGACGGCAGTGGCGCTCGACAACGCCTTCCTGATCGCCGATCTCCAGACCGCGAGCCGCCTCAAGTCGGAGTTCCTCACCACGCTGTCGCACGAGCTGCGCACGCCACTGAACGTCATCACCGGCTACGGCGAGATGCTGGCCGACGGCGCGCAGGGCGCGCTCACCGCCGAGCAGGCGGCGTCGCTCGCCGCCATCCGGCGCAGTGCGCTCCAGCTCACGGATCTCATCGAGGGGACGCTCGATCTCGGCCACCTCGACGACGGCAGCGATCGCGTCGCGTGCGATCCGGTCGAGCTGGCCGAAGTGTTCGCAGCGATCGAAAGCGACGTCGCCCCGCTCGTCCCCCCCGGCGTCACGCTGTCCTGGCCGTCGGTCCCGTCACGACCGCTGCGCCTCGATCGACGCAAGGTGCGCGCGGTCGTGAAGCACCTCGTCACCAATGGTCTCAAGTTCACGAGCGCCGGCACGGTGGCCGTCGACGCCACGGTCGCCGACGGCATCCTCACGCTGACGGTGCGCGACAGCGGCGTCGGCATCGCGCCCGACGACGTGCCCGTCATCTTCGACCGTTTCCGTCAGGTCGACGGCTCGAACACGCGACGGTTCGGCGGCATGGGCCTCGGGCTCCACATCGTGAAGCGCCTCGTCCAGGTGCTGCAGGGCAGCGTCCGCGTCGAGAGCGTGCTGGGCGTGGGCTCGACGTTCGTGGTGACGCTACCGATCGACGGGTGACGTCGCCAGCTCGGCGCACGCTTCCGGCGTGGTGACGCGCACCGGACCGTACTTCGCCTCGAGCGGCGCACGCACCTCGCTGGCCTTGCCGACGACGACGATGGCGACCTTGTCCGGATCGGGCATGTAGCGCGCCGACACCTGCGCCGCCTCGTCGACCGTGACCGCACCGACGCGCGTGCGGTAGGTCTCGAGGTCGTCGTTGGGGAGGCCGAAGAACTCCATCTCGGCCAGCCGCGAGGCGAGCGCATCCGGGGTCTCGACGCGCAGCGGGAACTGTCCCTGCAGATACGCCTTGGCCTTCGTCAGCAGCTTCGCGTCCGGCGGCGTGGTGCGGAAGGCGCCCTCGACGTCGAGTGCCAGCGACAGGGTTTCCACGGTGGTCGGGCTCTTCGTGAAGGTGGCGAGACGGAAGTCGCCGCCCGTGAGCCGCGCCACGTAACCGCTGGACGCGCTGTAGGTCAGGCTGCGCTTCACGCGCAGCTCCTCGATGAGCTTCGAGCTGAAGCCGCCGCCGAGGATGGTGTTGGCGACCTGCGCGGGCAGCAGGTTCGGGTCGCTCCGCTTCATGGCCATGGCGCCGATGCGAATCTGCGTCTGCGTGGAGTCGGCCTTGTCGACCAGCAGCACGCGCCGCGAATCCACCGGCGGCGGCGGGCCGGTGCGCTGCGGCACCGCGTCGGCGCGTGCCGGCCAGCTGCCGAAGACCTCGCGCACGCGCGCCACCGCGTCGCCGGCGGTGACGTCACCGACGAGCACCAGGATGGTGTTGTTCGGCGCGTACCAACGCGCGTAGAAGTCGCGCACGTCGCCACGATCGAGGTCGGCGACGCTCTTCGGACGGCCATCCTGGGGGCGGCCGTACGGGTAGCTGCCGTAGAGGAACGCGGCGAAGCACTTCTCCGCCACCGCCGACGGATCCTCGAGCTCGGCAACCAGCCCCGCGAGCTGCTCGTCGCGCTGGCGGCGGACCTCGTCGTTCGCGAACGTGGGCTCGCGCAGCACGAGGCGCAGCAGGTCGAGCCCGCGCGTGAAGTCCTCGCTCAGGAACTCGCCGTTGACGATGGTGGCGTCGGTGCCGGCGCCGGCCTCGAGGGTGCCGCCGAGCGACTCGATGGCGCGGGCCAGGCCCTCGGCCGAGAGGTCTCCGGCGCCGCGGCGGAGTGCGCCGGCCGTCAGCGCCGCCAGGCCTTCCTTGCCGGCCGGATCCTGTGCCGCGCCCGCTCCCACCATGACGTACATCTCGACGAGCGGCAGCTCGCGGCTCTCGGCGACGATGACGCGCAGCCCGTTCTCGAGCGTGACCCGGGTGACCGGCGGCAGGTCGACCTCGGCCGCACCGTGGCCCGTGCCCGCGAGCACGGCCACCAGGCCGAGCGCAGCGAGCCATCTCATCGTGCCGCCTCCACTGGCTCGGCCGCGACCGGCTGCAGCTCGACGACGGTGCGGTGCGACGGGATCAGGTAGGTGCCGATCACGCGGCGGACGTCGTCGGCCGTCACCGGCTCCCACGAGTCGCCCACCGTGAAGAGGGCCTTGTAGTCGCCGAAGACGACGTCGAAGAAGCCGAGCTGGTTCGCCTTGCCGCCCACCGTCTTGAGCCCCTTCACGTAGTCGGCGCGGAGCTGGCGCTTGGCGGTGGCGAGCTCCGCGGGCGTGACGGGCGTCTTCGCCATGTCGGCGAGCACGACGTCGATGCGATCGACGATCGCCGACACCGTCTTGCCCTTCCCCGGCCGCGCCTGGGCGTAGAGGTAGAACAGCTCGGTATCGATGCCCCACTGTAGATCCGTGCCGACGGACGTCACCAGCTCCTGCTTGCGCACCAGGTCCTCGTCGAGGCGCGCACTGTCACCGCCCGTGAGCAGCTTCGAGACGACGTCGAGCGCGGCACGATCGGGGTCCATCGCGCGCACCGCCTGCCAGCCGATCAGCACCGACGGCAGCTCGGCGCGCTTCTGGATGGTGATGCGACGCTCGCCGTCCTGCGGCGGCTCCTCCGCGTTCACCGGCGGCGGCGGCGCGTGGCTCGGAATGCCGCCGAACATGCGATCGACGAGCTTGAACGCCGCCTCGGGCTCGACGTCGCCCGCCAGCACCAGCACCGCGTTGTTGGGCGCGTAGTAGGTGCCGAAGTAGGCCTTCGCCTGCGCCAGCGTGATCTGCTTCAGATCGGCCATGAAGCCGACGGTGTTCCAGCGGTACGGGCTGCGCACGAAGGCGTGCAGGTAGAGCGCCTCGTTCATGGTGCCCTCGACGTCGTTGTCGACGCGGAGCCGGCGCTCCTCCATGACGATGCCGCGCTCCTGCTCGAGGTTCTGCGGCGTGATGGCGAGGTGCCACATGCGGTCCGACTCGAGGTCGAGCACGACGGGCAGCGCCTCGCGCGGAAAGTTGTTCAGGTAGGCGGTGTAGTCGCGCGTCGTGTAGCCGTTCGTCGAGCCGCCGTTGCCCTCGATGAGATCGTCGAACACGCCGGGGCCGAACTTCTTTCCGCCGTTGAACATCATGTGCTCGAACAGGTGGGCGATGCCCGTCTGCCCGAGCTGCTCGTTGCGGGAGCCGGCGCGGAAGAAGATGTACGACGACACCACCGGCGCGGAGTGGTCCTCGTGGATCAGGACGCGCAGCCCGTTGCGCAGCGTCCGCGTCTCGACGGGGAGCTGCAGGGGTGCAGCCCACACGGGGCGGGCGGCCGCGATCAGGGCCAGGAGAGCGAAGAACAGGCGCGGCACCGAGTTGGCTCTATGCAGATGACGCCGCGTCGTCAAGCTGCTACACGGAGCGGTCGATGGCGCGCCCCTCCCGCGACGTCTCGCGCGTGCTGGACGAGCTGCGTCGCGAGATCGCCACCCACGATCATCGCTACCACGTCCTCGACGACCCGAGCATCTCGGACGCCGAATACGACACGCTCTTCCGTCGCCTGCAGGCGCTCGAAGCGGAGCATCCCGAACTGGTCACCGCGGACTCGCCGACGCAGCGGGTGGGCGCCGCGCCGAGCGCCACCTTCGCGACGGTACGCCATCGCCACCAGATGCTGTCGCTCGGCAACGTCACCACGCGCGACGAGCTGGCCGAGTTCGACGCCCGCGTGCGCAAGCTGCTCGGCTACGAGAACATCCCCTACGCCATCGAGCCCAAGGTCGACGGCGTGGCAGTGGAGCTGGTGTACGAGGACGGCGTCTTCACCACCGGCTCGACGCGCGGCGACGGGCTCGTCGGCGAGGACGTCACGGTCAACCTGCGCACGGTGCGCAGCGTGCCGCTGCGGCTCCGCGACGACGCGCGGCCGCTGCCGAAGGTGCTCGACGTCCGCGGCGAGGTGTTCATGCCGCTCGAGGCCTTTCGCGCGTTGAATCGCGACCGCGAGGAGGCCGGGCTGCCGGTGTTCGCCAACCCGCGCAACTCGACGGCCGGCTCGCTGAAGCAGCTCGATCCGAAGGTGACGGCGTCGCGGCCGCTGCAGCTCGCCTGCCACGGCGTCGGCGCGCTCGAGGGCGTCGCGGTGGCGTCCCACACCGAGCTGCTCGCCGCCTTCGCCGACTGGGGCCTGAAACCCGTGCCGCGCCATCAGCTCGTGCACGGGCTCGACGAGCTGGCGGCGGCCTTCGCCGACCTCGAAGCCGCGCGCGACGCCCTGCCCTTCGAGATCGACGGGTTGGTGGTGAAGGTGAATTCCTTCGAGTGGCAGGGACTGCTCGGGCAGGTGTCGCGCTCGCCGCGCTGGGCGGTGGCGTGGAAGTTCAAGCCGCGCCAGGCCGAGACGGTCGTCGACAAGATCCTGCCGTCGGTCGGCCGCACCGGCGTGCTCACGCCGGTGGCCGAGCTCGCGCCCGTCGCCGTCGGTGGCGTCACCGTGCGCAACGTGTCCCTGCACAATATGGACGAGGTCGAGCGCAAGGACATCCGCGTCGGCGACACCGTCCTGCTCGAGCGCGCCGGCGACGTCATCCCGTACGTCGTTCGCGTCATCGAGGAGAAGCGCCCGGCGAAGACGACGCGCTTCCACATGCCCACGCACTGCCCGGTGTGCGGCGCCGACGTGCTGCGCCAGGACGACGAGGTCGCCTACCGCTGCCAGAACATCGCCTGCCCGGCGCGGATCAAGCAGTCGCTGCGCTTCTTCGGGCATCGTGGCGCAATGGACGTGGAAGGCCTCGGCGAGAAGCTGGTCGATCAGCTCGTCGACCAGGGCATCGTCAAGGACCTCGCCGATCTCTACCATCTCGACCTCGAGCGCCTGGTGGCGCTCGAGCGCATGGGGAAGAAGTCGGCCGAGAACCTCCTCGCGCAGCTCGAGCGCAGCAAGCAGACCACGCTGCCGCGCTTCCTGGTGGCACTCGGCATCCGACAGGTGGGCGAGGCCACGGCGAAGGCGCTGGCGCTGCACTTCGGCACGCTCGACGCCATCATGGCCGCCGACGTCGAGGCGCTGACCGCGGTGCGCGACGTCGGCCCCGAGGTGGCGGCGATGATCCATGCGTTCTTCGCCGAGCCACGCCATATCGCGCTCGTCGAGCGGCTGCGCGCAGCGGGCGTCACTCCGGCCCCCGTCACCGAGACGCGCGGCCCGCTCGCCGGGAAGAAGTTCGTGCTCACCGGCAGCCTCGGCGGCATGAGCCGGCCCGAGGCGCAGCGTCGCATCGAGGGCCTCGGTGGCCGCGTCACCGCGAGCGTCAGCAAGGACACCGATTTCGTCGTCGTCGGCGCCGACCCCGGATCGAAGGTGAAGCGGGCCGAGAAGCTCGGCGTGGCACAGCTCGACGAGGATGCGTTCGTGAAGCTGGTACGCGGATGACGGTGGCCAGGGTCGTCGTCCGCGGCCGCGTGCAGGGCGTGTGGTACCGTGGCTCCATGCAGCAGGAGGCACGACGGCTCGGCGTCAGCGGATGGGTGCGCAATCGCGACGACGGGCGCGTCGAGGCGGAGCTGCGCGGCGCGCAGGCGGTGGTGGATGCGCTCATCGCCTGGGCCCATCAGGGACCAACGGGGGCGCGCGTGGACGGGGTCGACGTGACGTGGCCAGGGGTGAGCGATGGGGCGCACGACGATTTCGTCGTCCGGGGGTAGGATGCGCGTCGAGCCGCGGTGGTGGCCGCTGCTGCTCGGCCTCGCCTACCTGCTCGTCGTGCTGCACGGGCTCGGCGACGCCGACATCGTCGGCGACGACGAGTCGCGCGAGGTGGCCATCGCGCAGGACGTCGCACGCGGCCACGTGCTGTGGCCGACCTTCAACGACGAGCTGCTGCCCGACAAGCCGACGCTCTACCACTGGCTCGCCGGCGCGTCGGTGGCGGTGCTCGGCTTCTCCGAGGTGACGGTGCGGTTGCCGTCGGCACTCTCCGCCGCGGGCCTGGTGTGGTGGACGGCCGCGTACGGCAATCGTCTGCTCGGCCATCCCGCCGGGCTCGTCGCCGCCGGGCTGCTCGCCACCATGCCGGCGCTGTTCAGCCGCGCGCGCGTCGCCCGGCCCGATGCGTTGCTGGCGCTGCTGCTCGCCATCGGTCTCGGGCTCGCCTACGACTGGTGGCGCGATCGCCGGCCCCGCGACGCCACGATGGCGCTCGTCTGCATCGGGCTGGCCGTCTTGAACAAGGGCCCGGTTGCCCCCGTCATCTTCGGCATCGCGTTCGGCCTCTTCTTGCTCTGGCAGCGCGACCTGCGACGGGCGTGGCGCTTCCTGACGCCGTCGGGTGTGGCCGCGTTCCTGGTGCTCGGCCTCGGCTGGTACGTCCTGGCCTACGCCGGCTGGGGCCAGCGCTTCGTCGACGAGCATCTCATCGGCCGCTACGTCCGCAACCTCGCCGGCGGCATGGCGAGCGGCGGCGCGTACTCGCCGAAGTCGTTCTGGTACCATGCGACGTTCTATCCGCTGCATCTCTGGGCCATCGTCCTGCCGTGGACGCCGTTCCTCCTGCTCGCGTTGTGGCGGATCGGGCAGCGCTCCGGGCTGCGCGATCCGCGCGCGCGCTTCCTGCTGTGCTGGGCGGTGGCGCCGGTGATCGCCTTCACCCCGGCGGAGTGGAAGCTGCGGTACTACCTGCTGCCGTCGCTGCCCGCGCTGGCGCTGCTGACGGCGCCGACGGTCACCTCGCTGCTCCTGACCCCGCTGCGCGAGATCGTCGTCACCGGGCGATCGCTGTTCGCAGCCGCCGTGATGGTGCTGGTCGTGGTGGGGACGGCGGCGCTCGTCCTGCAACGTCCCGATCTGCTCGCACGGTCGGATCGGAGTACGGTGGAGGCGTTCATGGCCGCGCTCGGCGGCCCGAGCCGCATCGCGATGCTGATCGGCCTGCTCTCCGGCGTCGTCGCCGTCGCCGTCGCCGCGCAGGCGTGGGGGGCGATCGCAGCGCTGATCGCCGCCGCCAGCCTGCTCTGGCTGGTGCTCGTGGCACCGCAGATCGAAGCCGAGACGAGCCGCCGCGATTCGGTGAAGCCCTTCGGGCTTGCAGTGAAGGAGCACATCGCGGCGGACCAGCCGCTCGCGTTCTACGGCCCACCGGTACGCGCCGTCGTCGTGTACGCCGAGCGCAACATCCCGTCACTCCACCGCCAACCCGATCGCATCACGCTCGGCATGGGAGTGATCGCGTTCGCACCGGCGCACCAGGCACTGGTGAACACCGGCTACGTCGGACCCGCACTGGCGACGGGGAGCGGACGCATCGGCAACATCACGCGCGGCGAGCTGGTGCTGGCGGAGGCCCTGACACGGACGGAGCCGTGACCATCCGGCGGGCGGCACTCCCCGCGATCCTCCTCGTCGCGGTCTGCCTGCCGATGCTGTACGCCCTCGGTCGCTGGCCGTTGATGGAGCCCGACGAGGGGCGCAACGCCGAGGTCGCGCGCGAGATGCTCGTGCTCGGCGACTGGGCGGTGCCGCACTTCAACGGCCTGCCCTTCCTCGACAAGCCGCCGGTGCTGTTCTGGTCGATCGCAGCCAGCCTGCGTCTCTTCGGTCCCACCGAGCTCGCCGTCCGCCTTCCCATGGTGGCGAGCGCGGCGTGTCTGATGCTGCTCGCCTACGCCATCGCCCGCATGCTGCTCGACGCACGCGCGGCCCGCTGGGCGCTCGTCGTCGTCGGGACCGCGCCGCTCGTGCTGGTGTTCGCGCGCATCGCCATCTTCGATCTCCCATTCACGGTCCTGGTCACCGCCGCGCTCGCCTGCCTCCTGCGCACCCGGCTCACGGGACACGGCGGGTGGCTGCCCCTGGCCGGTCTGGCGATGGGTCTCGCGTGCCTCACGAAGGGGCCCGTCGGGTTCGCACTCCCATTGATCGTCTGGCTCGCGGCGCGCGGAGCGCTGGCGCCCGCACCACGGCCCGCGGGTACCGCGGCCGTCGTCGCCGCCGTGGTCGTGTTCCTCGCCACCGTCGTGCCGTGGCTGGTGCTGGTGGAGCGTGCCCAGCCGGACTTCCTGCACTATGCCGTCGTCGACGAGACCTTCCTGCGCTTCACGTCGTCGGCCCGGTTCGATCGCAGTGGACCGATCTACCAGCCGCTGCTCGCGGCCGTCGGCGGCCTCGGCATCTGGACGTTCGCGCTCGTGGGCGCCGCGACGGACCTGCGCGATCCGTCGGCGACGTCCGCGGCGGAACGCACCGCCGTTCGCTTCGCCATCCGCGCCGCGGTGACCATCGTCGTCTTCTTCACGCTGAGCGCCTCGAAGCGTCCCGGCTACGTGTTGCCCGCCATCGTCCCACTCGCGATCGTCGTCGCCGTCGCCGTCACGAGCGCCGGACGCAGCGCCGCCAGGGGCGTACGCATGGCGGCCATCGGCGCCGTAATCGTCGGACTGCTCCTCGCCGGCATCGCCGCGTATCCGGCCGTGATCAAGTCGATGCCGCGCGGCCAGGTCCGGGCCGCGATCGCGCCGGCCATGCTGACGGCAGTAGCCACGGTCCTGCTGGTGTGGGGGGCCCTCGTCACCGTCGCCGCGCGGCGCTGGCCCATGGCCCCCCTGGTCCTCACCGCCACGCTCGCGCCCGCCCTCGTCGTCGTGCTGATGGGCCCGCTCCAAGGCTATGCCGAGTACCGCTCCGGACGTGGCATCGCCGCGGCCATTCCGCCCGATGCCCGGGTGCTCGCGTTCCGGCACTTCCGGTCGAGCCTCCCGTTCTACCTCGGCCGCCCGGTGACCCTCGCCACGGTCGACGGCCACGAGCTCACGAGCAACTACATCTCTTCGCATCTCGGGCAGTTCGCCGGCCATCCGAGCCTCGTTCGGCCCAAGGTCGCGCGGCGCACGATCGAGGACACCACGCCGCTCTACGTGGTCGCCGGCTCGACCTGGGGGACGAGGTTCGCGGGCGCAGCCCGCCTGAGGCGGGTGACATCCGATCGGCGAAGTACGCTATGGGTGACCCATGACTGACCCGGGTGCCGCCGCACCCCGCTTCACGGTCGTGGTGCCGGTGTTCAACGAGGCGGTCTCCCTGCCGGCCCTCGCCGACGAGCTGCGCGACGTCATGCGCCGGATGTCCGGTGGCTACGAGTGCATCCTGGTGGACGACGGCAGCACCGACGGCACCGCGGCGGTGATCGACGCCCTCACCGGTGCGCTCGGCTCGTCGTTCCGTGGTATCCGCTTCGCCCGCAACCGGGGACAGGCGGCCGCCCTGTACGCCGGTCTCCATCAGGCGACGGGCAGCATCGTCATCGTGCTCGACGGCGACGGCCAGAACCGACCGCAGGACATTCCGCTCATGGTCGACGAGCTGCTGCGCCGGAATCTCGACCTCGTCTGCGGCATCCGCGTCGATCGCGACGATCCCTGGCTGCGACGCTCGATGTCTCGGCTCGCCAACGGCGTGCGCTCGCGCTTCCTGCACGACCACGTGCGCGACTCGGGCTGCGCGCTGAAGGCCATGCGACGCCCCGTCATCGCCACGTTGCCGCCCATCCGGACGCTGTACTCGTTCATCCCGGCCTTCGCCGCGGCAGCGGGCTTCGTCGTCGGCGAGTGTCCGGTCGGGCACCGGGCGCGGCAGGGCGGAACGTCGAGCTACGGCCTGCGTGCGTTTCTCTGGCGCCCGATGATCGACATGCTGGGCGTGCGTTGGTACGCCGCACGCTCGGTGCTGACGCGCGACGATCTCATGGCCCAGGACGACGCCTCGGTGTCAGTCCCGCGGCCGGCTCGCCGCGAAGCGTAGGCGCACGTAGTCGGCGGTCCACCGACCGTCGGCGTCGCACAGCGTCGGTCGCAGCGTCTCCTGCACCTCGGCGAGGAAGGTGCCGTGCTCGCCCACCGGCAGCGACCCCATGAACGGCTCGGCGAACGTCTCGAGCCACGCCGTCATCTCGCCCGGCAGCGGCGTCGGGCGCGGGATGAGCGCGATCGACGTGACGCTGAAGCCGCGCGCCTCGAGCCGGGCGCGATAGTCCGCCACGGTCGGGAAGTACCACGGATTGGCGGCACGTCCCTCGAGCCCGCGTCGCGCGAGGGTTGCCTCCAGCGCGGCGACGATCTGCGCCACGCAGCCGTCGCCGCCGCACTCGGCGACGAACCGGCCGCCGGGACGGAGCGCACGCCAGACCCCGGCGATGACGGCGTCGGCATCCCGCATCCAGTGCAGGGCTGCGTTGCTGAAGACGGCGTCGAAGCCGCCCTCGAACGCGAGCGCCTGACCGTCGGCGACATGCGCATCGAGGCCGCGCGCACGCGCCGCCTCGATCTGCGCCGGGCTCCCGTCGACGCCGACCACGGTGCAGCCGAGCGCGACGAGCCGCTCCGTCAGCGCGCCGTCGCCGCAGCCGAGATCGAGGAGACGCTCGCCGGGCTGCGGCGCCAGCAGCCCGACGACCGGCGCGCCGAGATCGGCGACGAAGCGTGCGTTGCGGGCGTAGCGCTCGGGGTCCCACGTCTGCTCGGCCATGGGGCAAACGTAGTCGGCGCCCGTCGGGCGGGCAACCGTCTGCGTGTGCGACCTTCGGCCCTCCCCGGTGGGCGCACATGCACGCCGTCGCATGACGGTCGTAACGGGTCCTGTGCCGGCGGGCGCCATTCTTGGCCGCTGTCTTGCTAAAGGAGACATGCTCCTCGGGTCCCGCGTCGGCACGGTCCTGCTGCTCCTGGTCGCCGCCGCAGCATCCCCCGCGTTCGGGTGGCAGTGGGACGACGAATGGCAGCAGGACAGCGAGTATCTGGACGAGAGCTGCAGCCACGCAGCTGCGCCGCCCGTGATCGACGGGGACACCCTGTTCGTTCCGTACCTCTACAGCCCATATTGTCCCGACCAATATGACGGCGGTCTGAGGATACAGGCCCTCGACACCCACACCGGCATGCCACGCTGGCGCTGGTCGCTCTTTCCCACCCCCGGCGGCTGCACCGCCGGCCACATTCTCGGGACGACCGACGGCGATCTCCTCGTGGGGGCCAGCGCATGGGCCTGCGAGGTACCGGTGTCGTTCGGCGGCTACCTCGTGCGCATCGACGGCGCGACGGGGGTCGAGCGCTGGCGCCGAAATCTCTCGGCCCTCCTGCTCCTCGCCGACGGCGATCTCATCGCGACCACCGATGGCAGGATCGCGCGCCTCGACGGCACGACGGGCGACGAGCGCTGGTCGCATCCCATCGACGATTCGCACGCGACGTTCGCGACGATTCGGTCGACGGGTGACGTCCTGATCGCGCTCTACGAGGAGATCACAGGGGTGCACACGCTCCTCACGCTCGACACCACCGACGGCACGGGGCGTGCGCGCAGCGACGTGAACGCCGAGGTCGTGCTCCAGGCCGGCGGTCTCCTGCTGACCCGCACGTACTCGTACGACGACGGCGCGTACGTGCTGATCGCCCTCGACGCCGACACGCTGCTGGAGCGGTGGCGATACCTCTTCACGACCTGGAACGCCGACGGACCACCGGCACCCGTCGCCGGCGCGCACGGCATCCTCCTCGTCCCCGGCACGCCGGCGTTCGCCGACTTCTACCAAGCCGATATGGGCGTGCTGGCACTGGATGTCGTCACCGGGCTCGAGCGATGGCGCTGGAGCCTCGACGGCGGGCTCGATCAGTGGGAGCGCGTCCGACACGTCGTCGCCCTCCCCGACGGCGACGTGCTCGTCGCGGGCGGTCTCGCCCGCCGCGTGCTCGGCCGCACGTTCCTGGTCGCACGACTCGCCGGCGACGACGGCACGGTCCACTGGCTCTCCGATGCCGCACAGCCGGCTGCCCCCTGGCCGGCCCACAGCGACGCCCGATTTCTGGCCCTTGCGCCAGACGACACCATCGTCGTGAGCGCCGAGTACGAGCCCACCGGCCATCCCTTCCCGATCGCGGCGGCGCTGACGCTCTCCCTCGCCACCGGCTCCCGCGCCCCGTGCGGCGATGGCGTCGTCGACGTCGGTGAAACCTGTGACGACGGCAACGCCATCGACGGCGACGGCTGCGACCGCAGCTGTACCCCGACGGGCTGCGGCAACGGCGTCATCGACCCGACCGAGGTATGCGAGCCCAGCGATCCCACCTGGGGTGCGAGCTGTCGGGCCGACTGCACGTCCGACCTCACCTGCCCCGCCATCGACCTGCGGGGCGCCTGGACGCTCAGGGGTGGGTGCTCGTCCTCGTCGATCGCCACCTCGGTGCGGGTCAGCTGGTCACACGAGCACGTCGATATTGCCCAGGACTGCGCCACGGGCGCCGTCACGATCGCCTCAGCGGGAGCAACCGTCGTGACGATCGACGTCACCTCCGGGGTCGGCGCCGGGGCCCCCACCCGACGATTCGAGGGAACCGTCGGTAGCAACGGGGAGGTACTGTCGGGGTTCGTCGTCGGCAACAGCCTCGAGATCCCGAGTGGAGCCGGCGTCGTCACGCTCGACGCGCCGATCGCGGCGCTTGGCTGTCCGTCGTCACACATCGCGCTGACCCGGGTCTGGAGCGGCACCATCGACGAGGACCGTCTGGGGCACGGCGCGATCGTCGCCGGCCCGCTCGACCTGGGCCTTCAACCACTCGATGCCAACGACGAGCCATGCGGATTCGCGGCAGCACTGGAGTGCGCGTTCGTACTCGAGCGGGGCGAGCCCACCACGCCCGTCGAGCCGCCCGATCCGCCGGTCACACCGTCCCCGCCCGCGCACGGCCCCGAACCGGACGAGACCTGCGTCGGCCTGCGCGCCATCCCCGCAGCCGCGTGCGTGCTGGCGGCCGCGTGGCGCCCGGCCGAGTGTACGTCGGACTCGATTCCAGCCGGCGTGCGACGATCGATGCGACGTGCGCGCCGTCTCCTCGCACGCGACGTCGATCATCTGCCGGCGGCATCACGCATCGCCCGCGTCTTGCGGCGTGCCGCGATCCGGACAGAGCGGGCGACGGCCCGCGGCGCCTTGTCGAGCGGCTGCGCCACGGCGCTCGCTCACGCGTTCCGGCGCGCGCGCGATGTTGTAGGCGCTACTCCGGCGTCCCCAGCACGACCAGCGCGCGCTGGTAGACGATCCGCCGCGACAGCCCGTGGCGCTGTGCGATCGCCGCGCTCAGCTCGCGCACGCGCATCCCCGCCGCATGCGCGGCGCGGATCTCGTCGTCGAGCGACGCCTCGTCGGCTGGGCCCGTCCGTTCCGGTGCACCGGCCACCACCACCGTCACCTCGCCCAGCACCCCGTCGCTCTCGCGCACGCGATCGCGTAGCGACGGCAGTGTGCCGCGCATGAGCTCCTCGTGCAGCTTCGTCAGCTCACGGCCGATCACCGTCTCGCGCTCGCCGAACGCGTCGGCCGCCCCCTCGAGAAACGCCGCCAGCCGACGCCCGGTCTCGAGGAACACCATCGCGCGCGGCTCATCGGCCAGCGCCTCCAGCCGCTTGCGTCGGGCCGCATCGCGCGGCGGCAGAAAGCCCTCGAACGCGAAGCGATCGACGGCCAGCCCGGACACCGACACCAGCGTCACCACCGACGACACCCCCGGGATCGGCACCACCGGCACGCCCGCCGCCACTGCCGCGCGCACGAGGTGGTAGCCCGGATCGGCGACACCCGGCGTCCCGGCGTCGCTCACCAACGCGAACCGCTTGCCCGCCACCATCTGTGCGACGAGGCGCGGCGCCTTGTCGCGTTCGACGGCGTCGTAGTAGCTCGTCAGCGGACGGTCGATGCCGTGGTGCCGCAGCAGGATGCGCGTGCGGCGCGTGTCCTCGGCCGCGATGACGTCGACCTCACGCAGCACGCGCAATGCGCGCAGGGTGACGTCCTCGAGGTTGCCGATAGGCGTGGCGACGACGTACAGGACGCCGCCCGGCGCGGTGTCACCCGCCGAAGACGCGGCCCGCGCCCTCGACGGTCCGCAGGAGCCAGCCGAACTGCACCACCAGGAAGACGGTGGCGAACGACAGCACGCTCACCACGCCGAGATCGCCGACGCCGAAGCGCAGCACCGGGTCGCTGGCCAGCGGCTGGTCGAGGAACATCATCTTCACGATGCGTGCATAGTAGTAGAGCGAGACGACGCTGTTCAGCACCGCGATCAGCACCAGCGTGTACATTCCGCCCTCGATGCCGGCAGCGAAGATGTAGAACTTGCCGATGAAGCCCGCCAGCGGCGGCAGGCCGGCCAGCGAGAACAGGAAGATCGCGAGCATCACCGCCGGCCACGCCCCGCCGCGCCAGGCGAGCCCGCGGTAGGCGTCCATGTCTTCCCGCCCGCTCTCGTTCGTCACCAGCATGACGATGACGAAGGCACCCAGGTTCATCAGGTAGTACGTCGCCAGATAGAGCAGCACCGCCGCGACGCCGGCGTCGCGGAAGACCACCACGCCGAGCAGCGCATACCCCGCGTGCGAGATCGACGAGTACGCCAGCAGCCGCTTCATGTTCGTCTGACTCATGGCAGCCAGATTGCCGAGCGTCATGGTGAGCGCCGACAGCACCGAGAGCAGCTGCACCAACGGCACACTGGCGACGATCGGCGACGGCCCCGTCGCGGTGACGCCGAAGTGCAGGAAGCGCAGCAACATGGCGAAGCCGGCGGCCTTCGAGCCGATGGCGAGGAAGGCCGTCACCGGCAGCGGCGCGCCGGTGTAGACGTCGGGCGCCCACATGTGGAACGGCACCGCCGCGATCTTGTAGCCGAAGCCGGCGAGCACCAGCAGCATGGCGACGAAGAAGGCGCCGCGGCTGGCCTCGGAGAGAGTCGCGACCCCGGCGGCGATGCCGGCGTAGTCCATCGAGCCGGTGAGGCCGAAGAGCCAGCTCATGCCATAGATCATGGCCCCCGACGCGACGCCGCCGTAGATCAGGTACTTGAGCGCGGCCTCGCCCGAGCGCCGGTTGTGCTTCAGGAAGCCGGTCAGCACGTAGGACGTGAGGCTCACGAACTCGAGCGCCAGGTAGGCCATCAGGAGATTGCCGGCCGACGCCATCAGGAACATGCCGATGCCGCTGCCGAGCAGCACGGTGAAGTACTCGCCCTCGTTCGGACGTCCGCGCACGTCCTTCGAGCGCAGCGACATCCAGACCGCCGCCACCAGCGACAGGCCGAGCAGCAGCTTGAAGAAGACGCTGAAGGCGTCGAGCACGATCATGCGACCGAAGAGCCACGTCTGCGGCACGCCGGCGAGCAGCCCGTCGGGCCCGACGACGCCGGGCATGCGTAGCGTCAGCACCAACGCCGCGGCGGAACCGACGAACGCCACCGTGCCGGGCCACTCGCCGCCACCGCTCCGGCTGCGCGCCAGGTCGACGAAGATGACGACCAGCAGCGCCGCCGAGAGCGCCAGCTCGGGCAGGAAGAGCGGCAGGCTCTCGAGGGTTCCCATGCAGCCTTAGTGCGCCGTCTCGGCCAGCGCGACCCGCGACGGGCTGTCGGCGGGTGCGGCCGCGACGACCTTCTCGGCCAGGGCCACCAGCGCCGGGCTCTGCAGCTTCAGGATCGCGAGCGGATAGATGCCGAGGAACAGCACGATGATGGCGAGCGGTGCCAGCGTGAACAGCTCGCGGCCGTTGATCTCGGCGAGATCCTTGTACTTCGGATTCGGCGCGCCGAGGTACATGCGCTGCAGTGCCCACAGCATGTAGCCGGCGGTCAGTACCACCGCGCTCGCGGCGATGACCGTGAGCACCGGATACGGCTTCCACGAGCCCATCAGGACGAGGACCTCGGAGATGAACGCGGAGAGTCCCGGGATGCCCATGGCCGCGAAGAACGCGAAGCCCGTCCAGCCGGTGTAGAGCGGCACGATCGACGCCAGGCCGCCGAAGCCGTTGATGTCGCGATGGTGCGCCCGGTCGTAGACCACACCCACCAGGAGGAAGAGCATCGCCGTGATGGTGCCGTGGTTGAACATCTGCAGCACCGCGCCGTTGATGCCCTGCGGGGTGAACGTCGCCATGCCGAGCATGACGTAGCCCATGTGGCTGATGCTCGAGTACGCGACCAGCTTCTTCAGATCCGTCTGCGCCATCGCGCACACGGCGCCATAGATGATGTTGAGCGTGCCGAGGGCGGCGAGGAGCCAGAAGGCGACGCTCAGCCCACCCCACAGCGGCGCCAGCGTGGCCGCCGGCAGGATGCCGTAGTTGATGCGCAGGATGCCGTAGGTGCCCATCTTGAGGAGCACGCCGGCCAGGATGACGGAGATGGCGGTGGGCGCCTCGACGTGCGCGTCGGGCAGCCAGGTGTGGAACGGGAACGCCGGGATCTTGATGGCGAAGCCGATGAAGAGCGCGATCCAGAGCGTCACCTGGATGTTGAGCGGGATCTTGTCGGCCACCAGCGCGCCCAGCTTGGTCATGTCGAGCGAGTGCGGCTCGGGCGTGAAGTAGAGGTAGAGCAGCGCCACCAGCATCAGCACCGAGCCGAGCAGCGTGTAGAGGAAGAACTTGATGGCGGCGTACTCGCGGCGCGGACCGCCCCAGATGCCGATCAGGAAGTACATCGGGAGCAGCATGAGCTCCCAGAAGACGTAGAAGAGGAAGAAGTCGAGGGCGCAGAACGTGCCCATCATGCCGGTCTCGAGCAGCAGGAAGAGCGCGAAGTAGCCCTTCACCGCCTTCTCGATGCCGAAGGACGCGATCATGCACAGGAACGACAGCAGCGCGGTCAGGACGACCATGGTCACGCTGATCCCGTCGAGGCCGACGAAGTACTGGATGTTGTACGACTTGATCCAGTCGAAGCGCTGGACGAACTGCGGCTCGAGCACCGCCGGGTCGAAGTGGTTCAGGATGTAGAGCGCGCACAGCATCGACGGCACGGTGAAGAGCACCGCCGTCCAGCGGATGAGGCCGTGCTCCTTCGAGGGCATCAGCAGGATGACGAGCGCGCCCAGGAGCGGCGCGAAGGTCATCACGGAGAGTACGGAGTCGTCCATCGATTGTCCCCTCAGTACGCCGACGCCCACGACCAATAGAGGAAGACGCCGCCGAGCACGCCGATCACCACCACGTAGACGTACGACGTGATGGCCCCCGTCTGCAGGGTGCGCGCGCGACGGCCGATCGCCCAGGTGACGTCGGCCACGCCATTCACCGCCCCGTCGACGATGTACTTGTCGATCATGCCACCGACCTGCGAGACGCCGCGCACGACGACGGCGGCGCCGTTGACGATGCCGTCGATGATGGTGCGATCGAACCACGCCGCGGCGTTGGCCACGACCAGCATGCCGCGCACGAACACGAGGTCGTACAGCTCGTCGACGTAGTACTTGTTGAGCAGGACGCGGTACGGCGCGCCGCCCGCGAGCTCGCTGAAGGTGTCGGGCTTCAGCGAACGGCGATAGTACATGAGGTACGCGAGCCCGATGCCGCAGAAGGCGACCGTCACCGAGATGGCCATCAGGCCGAGCTCGAGCGCCAGCTCGCCACCCGCCGGATGCCCCTCGTTCTCGACCCCGTGCGCGCCCATCACGGGGGCGAGCCAGTCGTTGAAGACGTGCGGGATGCCGAGGAACCCGCCCAGCGAGTGCGGCACGCCGAAGTAGCCGACGACGATGGAGCCCACGGCCAGTATCCAGAGCGGCATCGTCATCGACGGCGGCGACTCGTGGAGATGGTGCTGCGTGTCGTGGTCGGCGCGGCACTCGCCGAAGAAGACCATGAACACCTGCCGGAACATGTAGAAGGCGGTCAGGCCGGCGACGAGCGTGGCCACGGTCCAGAGCATCCAGTGACCGTGGTGGCTCGAGTACGCCTGCCAGAGGATCTCGTCCTTC
>DASYLJ010000183.1:0-29583 GCA_036009625.1 Binatia bacterium | reverse complement strand
CGTCGCGTTCTGCAGCCGGTCCATGGAGTACGCCAACGTCGTCGACGGCGACACGATGACGGTCACCTTCGCGGGCACCGCATCCGGCGGCGAGTCGATCCGCGCCGGGTTCGTCGTGCGCACGCCGCCGGACCAGGAGAGCCTCAACGTCGTCGTGCCGTGGACGGCGGACCGCTTCCAGCTCAACTCCAAGCACAACACGCTGCCGTGTGAAGGCCACGTCGAGATCGGCGGCGCACGCTACGCGATGCGGCCCGACGAGTGCCACGCCGTCCAGGACTATGGTCGCGGCATCTGGCCCTATCGGTCGTTCTGGAACTGGGGCGTCGCCACCGGCGTGCAGGACGGCGTGCGGATCGGGGTCAACGTCGGCGCCCGCTGGACCACCGGGACCGGGGTCAACGAGAACGGGCTCCTCATCGACGGCCGCCTCCACAAGATCATGGAGGACGTGCGCTGGGACTACGATCCATCCGACTGGATGCGACCGTGGCGCGTCCGCGCCGAGCACTCGGGCATGGTCGATCTCGTCCTCGAGCCGGCGGTGGTCCATCGCACGGCGATGAACGCCGGCCTGCTCTCGACCGGCGGCGTGTGCTGCTTCGGGCGGTGGCACGGCACGATCCACGTCGAGGGACACGAGCTCGCGGTGCGCGACCTCGGCGGCTGGGCGGAGGAGTTCGCGCACCGGTGGTAGCGACGCCAGATCACTCCGCGGCGGACGGCACACAGACGCAGCCGCCGTCGCCGAGAAGAATCGTATAGGACTCGGGTTGGCAGGTCAGCGTCCCGGGACAGGTGCCGTCACAGGTGGGGAATCCGGAGCCGCCGGTACAGGGAAAGCGCCAGGCCGGATCGGTGACGCAGTGACAGAGGCCGAGCGTGCCCCCCAGGAGGCCGCAGACGTATCCGTTCGGGCACGGCCCGCCGCAGGTGCGTTCCCCATACGGCCCGCATACCCCCGGCAGGGTCGACGTTGTGGACGTCGTCGAGGAGGTCGTCGAGCTGGTGGTGACGGTGCACGACGCCACGCCCTCGCGCTTGCAGCGACGGAGGACATGCGTGCGGCAGAGCCGAGGCGCGATCCCGAACGGCCCGGTGACCGCCGCACAGGCGGCGATCGCGGCATCGCATCCAGCGACGCACGCGCGCCGGGGGCTGCCGGCATCGACCGGCGCCCCGTGCGACAGCATGAGCAGCACGAGCACGGCGATGATCCGCATGTCCTCGGCGTAGCCGAGGCCGCTTCCGGCGGTCAACCTCGCCTGTGCGTCATCGGCGCGTCAGTAGTGCCGTTCGACACGCGCGATCCGGGTGAAATAGGCCTCGAACCACCGCGTCGTGCCCAGCTCCTTGGCGACCAGGTGCCGAGCGTGGTGTCGCCAGGCATCGATGGCCTCGAGCGAGCGCCAGTAGGACACCGCCAGCGCGAAGCGACCCTGGATGGCTGCTTCGATCCCGAGGAACCCGTCGACCTCGCGCGCTGCCTCCATGAGGCGCATCGCCATCTCCGGGTAGCCCCGCACGTCCGTCGCGAGCACCGCCGGGGCGATCACGGCGTAGTACGGCGGCTCGGGTGTTTCGACGATCTGGAACATCACGACCCTCCCTGCGCGCGATCGTCGCTCGGGCGCTGCCATCCGTCCAATGCATTTGAGCGATGGGATCCATGCGCGGTACTGATGGCCATGGACATCGCGAACCTGGAAGCGTTCGTCGCCGTCGTCGAGCACGGCGGCTTCACACGCGCCGCGAGCGCGTTGCATCTCTCGCAGCCCGCGCTCAGTCGTCGCATCGGGCTCCTCGAGCACACGCTGCGGCAGCCGGTGTTCGAGCGCGGGCGACTCGGCACGCGGCTCACCGACGCCGGCCGCATCTTCCTGTCCCACGCCGAAGCCGCGCTGGCGTGCCTTCGCGATGGCGCCGCGGCCGTACGCGAGCTCGAGCAGGGACAGACCGGGGACCTCGGCCTGGCGATCGTGGGGACACTCGCGAGCACGGGAGTCGCCGCACAGCTCGGCCGGTTCCGCGACACGCATCCCGGCGTCCGCGTGCTGCTCCGAACCGGCGGCAGCGCCGAGGTGAGCAGCCTCGTGCGTCGCGGCGACGTCGTCCTCGGGTTGCGCTACTTCGCCGACGCCGCACCGGACATCGTGTCGCGCACGCTCTACCGCGAGTCGCTCGTCGTGGTGGCGGCGGCCGACCATCGCCTGACGCGGCTTCGCCGCCTCGCACCGGACCGCCTGCGAAGCGAATCGTGGGTGGCCTTCTCGCAGCGGCGTGGCGCCACGGCGGATCCCTTCGGACAGGTGATCCGGCGTTCCCTCGCGACGGCTGGGCTCGACGACGCCGACGTGGTCGCGATCGACAGCCTGACGGCGCAGAAGCGGCTGGTGGAGGCGGGCTTCGGGCTCGCCCTGATGCCGGCGAGCAGCGTCGTCGAAGAGCTGGAGCGTCGTACCCTGCGGACGCTCGACGTGCCGGCGCTGCGCGGGGCGGTCGACGTCACGCTGATCCACCGCAAGGGCGCGTTCCTCGGCGCTGCGGCCCGGCAGCTCGTCGCGGCGCTCGAGCACGAGCCCGAGACGGTCACTCCGTCGGCTGGAACCGCCGCTTCATCTGCTCCGCGATCTCCTTCGACAGCGCCTCCGGATCGACGCCGCGCTCGCGCAACGCCTGCTCCGCCGAGGCGGCGTCGGTGACGGGCGCCGACGCCAGGGTCGACGTCGTCGTGACCGTCGTACTGGTGCTGGTACTCGTCGTCGCCAGCGTCGTGGTGGTGGTCGTCGGCGGCATCGGCTCCCAGTCGATCGCGAACATCCCGATCGTCACCATCAGCGCCAGCGCCGCCAGCAGCCGCATCATGACCGCGACCTCGCCGTCGCCAGCGACGGGGTGAGCGCTCGCCGCAGCACCTTGCCGTTGCGGGTGCGGGGCAGCTCGTCCACCAGGTAGACGATACGCGGCGCCTTGTAGGCGGCGAGGTGCTCGCGACCGTGCGCGAGCAGGGTGTCGGCATCGGCGCCGGCACCGGGCAGCAGAACGACGTAGCTGGTCACGAGTACCTTCCCCGGCTCGAGGGTCTCGCCCACCGTCGCCGCATCGGCCACCGCCGGATGTTCGCGCAGGACACGGTCGACCTCGTGCGGCGAGACGCGATAGCCGAACGTGTTGATGAGATCGTCGCGCCGGCCGAGGAACCAGACGTAGCCATCCTCGTCGCGACGCGCGTAGTCGCCGGTCAGATACCAGTCGTCCCTGAACGTCGCCGCCGTCTCCTCGGGTTGGTTCCAGTAGCGCAGGAGCAGACCGGGATCGGTGCGCGGGATGCAGAGCATGCCTTCGGCGCTCGGCGGCACCGGGGTCAGCGTCTCCGGGTCGAGCAGCTGGACGTCGTGCCCCGGTTGCACGAAGCCGGCCGAGCCCGGGCGGATCGGTCGCGACCGCGTCTCGCAGAGGTAGTACGAGCACTCGGTCATGCCGAGCGCCTCGTAGACCTCGAGCCCGAAGCGCCGCTCCCACTCGGCCAGCACCTCGGCCGGCAGCGGCTCGCCGGCGCTCATGCAGTGCCGCAGCGTCGGCACGGCGGCACCGGCGAAGTTCGTCTTCTGCAGGATCTGGCGGTAGATCGTCGGCACGCCGATGAAGATGGTGGCGGCGTGACGCGCGATGCGGCCGGGCCACAGCGTCGCGTCGGTCGAGCCCTCGTGCACGATCGTGGTGTGACCCCGGTAGAGCGGGTCCATCATTCCGGTGCCCAGCACGTAGGTCCAGTTGTACTTGCCGGCGTGCAGGACGCGGTCGCCGCTGGCCTGGAAGTCGAACCAGTAGGTCGACGACGGCTGGCGCCCGATGAGCGCGCGATGCGCGTGCAGCACGCCCTTCGGCCAACCCGTCGTGCCCGAGGTGTAGACGAGGTACG
Organism: Binatia bacterium; assembly: GCA_036009625.1. Classification (GTDB taxonomy): domain Bacteria; phylum Desulfobacterota; class Binatia; order DP-6; family DP-6; genus DASYLJ01. Next base: position 25,661 of record DASYLJ010000183.1, on the reverse strand, counting down.
CCGGATCATCGGCCGCGGTGGGATGCGGCTCTGCGACGGGGGCCGCGGCGAGCGCCGGCTCGAGATCGTGCAGCCCGACGCGCTGGGCCGCCACCGCCTCGCCGCTGCCGGTGAGCAGGACGTGCCGCAGCGACGGCTGCGACTCCAGCATGTCGTGCATGACGTTCCAGGTCGTACGATCGGTGACGAGGACCACGGCGCCGGAGTTCGCGGCCACGTAGGCGACCTCACCGGGCGTGAGCTGCACCGACGTCGGCACCGGGATGGCACCGCGCTTGGTCGCACCCAGGAACGCGATCGGGTACGCGATGTGGTTCGGCAGACGGATCAGGACGCGGTCGCCGGCGGCGCAGCCGAGCTGGCGCAGCAGCCCCGCGAAGCGGCTCGTCACGTCGGCCAGCTCGGCGAACGTCCGCTGCGTCACGCCCGTGGCATCGTCGTCGACGATGACGGCGGCGCGGGACGCGATCGGCGTACCGAGGTGCGCGTCAGTGCACGCCGTCCCGATGTTGAAGCGCGCGGGAATGTCCCACGTCCACGGGGGAAAGCCGGTCATCGACACCGTCGCGCGGTCAGCCGAACGTGAGCCTGCTCGACGGCACCCGACCCTCGAGGATGTCCTCGACGCGCTCGCGGATGAGCGGCGCAAACTCCGGGTGCGTCAGGATGTAGAAGCGCTCCTCGTGGATGGCGTCGAGGACGTCGGCGGCGACCTGAGCGGGTGGCAGGCCGCTGAGCAACGCCTGCCGCACCATCTGCTCCATCGATTCGGCGCGCGGCCCCTCGTCGGCATTGCGGAGCGCGCCCGGCCGATTGCGGTCCGAGTCGGCGATCTGCGTCTGCACGAAGCCCGGGCAGAGCACTGACACCTTGATCGAAGCGCCGACGAGGTCGAGGTCCTTGTGCAGCGTCTCGGAGAGCGTCACCACCGCGTGCTTGGTCACGTTGTAGGCACCCATCATCGGGTTGCTGGTGAGCCCCGCCACCGACGCGGTGTTCACGATGTGGCCCGGCCCGCCCTGCGCCAGCATGCGCGGCACGAAGGCACGGATGCCGTGGATGACGCCCCACAGGTTGACGCCGATGATCCATTCCCAGTCGGCGACCGTGTGCTGCCACGCCGGTCCGCTCACGGCGACGCCGGCGTTGTTGCAAACGACGTCGACGCGACCGAACGCCGCCACGGCCCGATCGGCGAGTGCCTCGACCTGCGCGCCCTGGGCGACGTCGGTCGGGACGGCGAGCACCTCGGCGCCGCCGGCGCGGAGTGCCACGGCCGTCGCCTCGAGCGCGGCCGGTTCGATGTCGGCCAGGACCACGCGCATGCCTTCGGCGGCGAACCGCTCCGCCATGGCGCGGCCGATGCCGCTGGCGCCGCCGGTGACGACGGCCGTCTTCCCCCGAAGATCTCGCATCCCGCGGGCGTAACCCAGGGGCGACGGGGGGTCAAACCGCAGCGGCGGCACATCGTGCGCTCCGTTCGAACGTCCGTCGGCAGGAGGCGAGCTTCCACCCAGCGTCGGTTCTCGGATACAGCCAGGAGGCCCATGAAAGGAATCGTGTTCGCCGAGTTCGTCGAGTTCGTCGAACGGGACCTGCCGGACGCCGCCGGCTGCGTCGCGGGGCGGCGCTACCGCCACGACGAGCATCCGCCCGACGACGAGCTGCTGGCACTCGTCGACGCCACCGCCGCCGCGGCGGGGACCTCCGCTGCCGACGTCCTGCGCCGCTTCGGCGTGCATCTCTTCGGCGCCTTCGCGAACCTCTACCCGGTCTTCCTCACCGGCGAGGATTCCGCCCTGTCGCTCCTCGTTCGCATCGACAGCCACGTCCACGACGAGGTGCGGAAGCTCTACCCCGACGCCGCCTTCCCCCGCTTCGAGGTCAGCCACCCGGCCGCCGGCACGCTGGAGCTGGTGTATGGGTCGCCGCGACCGCTCGCCGATCTCGCCGACGGCATGATCCGCGGCTGCATCGCCCATTTCGGCGAGCCCATCGACGTCCGCCGCGAAGACCTCGGCGCCGGCGACGGGCGCGCGGCGCGCTTCACGCTGACGGCTCACAGCTCCCAGCGCAGACGCAGGCGCGGGTCAGGCTCGTAGGTACAGAACAGCCCGGTGTGCACCGAGGCCAGGAGCACCTGGCCCAGCGCGGGATTCTCCGCCGCGATCTTCTTGACGATGGCCTGGATCGTGCGGCTCAGGTTGACGCGCGCGCGCTCCGCATCCGATGCCGCCCGTCGCTCGCGACCACCGAGCCCCACGCCGCGCGCGAGCTCGCGACCGAGGAACTCGGCCTCGCGCTCGGCGCGCGCCACCCGCCCCGCATCGTCGAAGCGCCGCGCCTCGTCGAGCTCGCAGCGGAGATCGGCGAGCCGGCGCTTGTAGGCGGCGCGTGCGTCGCGGTCGAGCACCTCGCCGGCGTCCCCCGACTCCGCCGGCCGCTCGCCGGGCTCACCCTCGGCGGCGAGCTCGAGGACGTGGAACTCGCGGCCCGGATTGGCGAGCAGCTGGCGCAGGAACCCGATGCCCTTGGCGTGACGGAGCCGCACCACCGTGCCCGCGTATGCCACCGTCCAGTACTCGCCCTCGCGCTGCAGGCGCGCGACCACCGTCTGTCCGGCATCGGACACGGGCGCCACGGGCTTCGCCAGCCCGTCCATCTGCTGGAGCAGACGGGGCATGCCGAGCGTCTCCGCCGTCCGTCGCGCCTGGTCGGCGAGCGCCATCGCGCGCTCGGCGTCGCGCGGCAACAGCAGCCGGGCGAGATCGTGCTGCGTGTGCGCGAGCTGCGGCCACGCACCCATGCGCGCGTTCATGGCCAGCGCGTCCTCGAAGTGCCGTTCGGCCGCGGACACGTCGCCCGTCGCCGCCGCCAGCAGGCCGAGGTAGCGCGCCACGGCGCCCTGGCAGAGCACCGTGAACGTGTGCACGACGACGGTCCGTCCGTCGAAGGGGCGGAGCTGCTCGTACACCAGCGCGGCGCGGCGCGCGTCACCGAGACCGGACGTCAGCTCGGCGAGCGCCCACAGCACCGAGACGTAATGCGCGTTACGCGGAATGCCCGATAAGTCGTGCGGCACCAGCATGTCGACGACGCGGCGGGCCTCGTCCCGCCGGCCCGCGTCGAGGTGCAGCAGCCCGAGCGTGCAGCGCCACGGGACGACGGTGGGCGCGGCGTCGATCAGCGCGCGATTGTGCTGCTCCAGGTCGGCCGTGCCAGTCGTCTCGCGGCGACGACCGAAGGAGGCGAGGAAGAAGACGTGGTCCGCCGCCGGATCGCGACCGTCGCGCCGGCTGGCGAGCGCGTCGGCGGCGAGCCGCTCCGCGTCCGCGAACCGTCCGGCGAGCAGCGCCAGGGTGCCGCGGAGCACGCGCGCGTGCCAGCGGAGATGCGGCAGACCGCTACGCTCGGCCCGGTGCGCGTAGATGTCGACCTGCTGCTCGGCGGCGGCGGTGTCACCCGCCTCGAGCAGGTCGATGATGTGGCAGCTCTGCAGCCACGGCGGCGCGCTGCCCGGTCCCGTGAGCCGGAAGCCCTCGGCCGTGATGGCGACGCGGGCGGGAAGATCCTCGGCCGACAGGAGCGTCATGTGATGCGCGCCGAGCGCCGCTGCGAGCGCGCGCGGTGTACCGGCGCGGCGTGCGACGGCGACCGCCTCGGCGCTGCAGGCGTCGCGCCGCGCGCCGTCGTCGTCCGCGAAGTGCAGCCCCAGCGCCAGCGCCGCGAGCAGGGCAGCACGGCGCTCCGCGTCCTCGTCACCGACGAGCGGCAGAGCCTCCTCGAGCAGCCGCACGACGCGGTCGTGCACGCCGTAGCGCCCGCTGGTCCGATACGCGCCGAGGGCGGCGTCGGCAAAGGCGCGCGCATCGCCACGTCCGCGCGCCCAGCGCGCGGCGCGCTCGTGCGCCTCCTGCGCCCTGCGCGCATCGCCGGCGCGATGGGCCGCGTCACCGAGCGCGAGCCAGAGGCGGACGACACGCTCGTCGTCGATGCCGCCGAGGCTGCACGCGCGCAGCGCGCGCTCGTAGTTGGCGACGGCGTCGGCGTGGGCGAGCCGGGCGGTGGCGAGCGCGCCGGCGCGCGACGCATAGTCCACCGCGCGCTCGGCCTCGCCGAGGGGTGCGGCGTGGAAGAAGTGCACGGCGAGCTCGGCGACGGAGGCGTCGACGTCCGTCGCCGACCGCAGCCGCTCGATCCCGAGCCCGACGCGACGGTGCAACCCGGCGCGCGCGGCCGGCAGGAGGTCGCCGTACACCGCCTCGCGCACGAGCGCGTGCCGGAAGCGGAACGCACCGCCATCGTCGTGCTGGTCGACGAGCCCGGCCTCCACGGCCGGCGTCAGGCCGACGAGCGTCGCGTCGGGCGTCAGGCCGGCCGCGATCGCGAGCACCGCGAGCTCGAAGTCGCGCCCGATGACCGCCGCCAGCGACACCAGCGCGCGCGCCTCCGGCGCGAGCGGCTCGATCCGTCCGCGGATCGATGCCCGCAGGCCCTCGGGCAGGACGACGTCCGGCGTGCCGCGGTCACCGTCGTCACGCAGCGCGCGCAGCAGCTCGAGCAGAAAGAGCGGGTTGCCGTCGCTGGTGGCGAGCAGCCGCGCCATCAGCTCGGGCGCGGGTGGGTCGTCGGCGCCTGCCTGGCGCACCAGGTCCGCCGCGGCCTCCGCGGCGAGCCCGTCGAGGACGACGGTTCGCCCCACCCGCGTCAGGTCGGTCAGGGCGCGCGGGCCGCGCTGCAGCTCGCGCCGCGAGGTGGCGACGATGAGCAGGCCACATCCGCGCAGCTCGCGCGTGACGAAGGCGAGCAGCAGCAGCGACGATTCGTCGGCCCAGTGCAGGTCGTCGAACACGAGCACGAGCGGCTCGTCGGCGGACGCGCGCGCGAGGAAGCCGGCGACGGCGTCGAACAGCAGGAACCGCGGCTCGTCGGCGGTTCGGGCCGGCGTCAGACCGGGGAGACGCACGGCGAGCGCCGGCACGAGGCGCGCCAGCGCGCCCGCCCCGCTGCCGACCTGGCGTGCGAGGGCCGCGGGATCGCACGTCTCGACGTAGCTCTGCAGCGCGCGGATCCAGGGCCAGTAGGCCGGGGCGCCCTCCTGCTCCGGGCACCGTCCCCAGAGGACGCGCTCGGGTGGACACGCCGCCGAGCGCACGAACTCCTCGACGGTGCGGGTCTTGCCGATGCCACCATCGCCGAGCAGGAGGACGAAGCGACCGCGGCCGGCGCGCGCGTCGTCGAGGGCAGCGGCCAGGACGTCGAGCTCGCGCGAACGGCCGACGAACGCGGGTTCGTCGAATCGCATCAGTCCGGGCCGGCAGCGGGCACGGCCGAGCGGTAGTCGAAGCCCGCCGGGAAAGCAATCGAGCACGCATGCTCGGTTGCGTTCCCGGCGAGCGAGGTTTCAGCGCGCCAGCACGCCGCCGAACTGGTCGCCCGACTCCGCGGTATCGGGCATCTGCGGACTGTTCTGCGTCCACACGACGTCCGTCGCACCGCTCAGCCCGGGGACGCCGCCGTAGAGCACGTGGACGGCACCCGCCCCACCCGTGTCACCGGCGACGCCGACGGCGAGATCGGCATAGCCGTTGCCGTCGTAGTCGGCCGCGGCCAGCGCGTAGCCGTACGACCCGTGCCACGTCGGGTCCCCGTCCATGCCGTGGGTGGCCTGATGCCAGTACCGATCGTCGAACCCGTGCTGTCCGTCGAACGCGTGCAGACCGGCCGGTGTGCCCCAGAAGACGTGGACGGCACCGGCGTCCTCGAGCCCCGCCGCGTCGTCGTCATAGGCGCCGGCGGCGAGATCGGGGAAGCCGTCGCCGTTGAAGTCGCCGGCGGCGAGTCCGGCGCCGAAACCGTCATGCGGGCTGCCGACGCCATCGACGCCGGGGGTATCGGCCGTCAGGTAGGTGTGACCGAGGGCACGCAGGCCCCACGCCGAGCCGTAGAGGACGTCGATCGCCCCGGCGCCGACGGGCACGCTCGTGCGCGACCAGATGACGAGATCGTCGAAGCCGTCGGCGTTGAAATCGGCGGGCTGCGTGAGTGAGCCGAGGCGTCCGTTCGACAGCACCGACGCCGCGAGACCGGGGCTGTCCTGCTCCCAGCGTTGCTCGTCGGCAGCGGTGAGCCCGCTCGCCGAGCCACGCAGCACGTAGACGACCCCCTCCTCGGCGACGGCCGGATCGGCGGTGTGATCTTCGCCCGGGGCGGCCACCACGAGGTCGTCGAAGCCGTCGGCGTCGAAGTCACCCGCCGACAGCCCCGAGCCGAAGTAGTCCTTCGTCTCGGGCGACTCGGGGAGGCCGTTCGAGCCCTGCGTCCAGTAGGCGCTTCGTGCCGACGTGAGACCGGCGGCCGTGCCGTAGAGGATGTGCAGCGCACCCGCGTCGACGAACTGGTTCTCGCGACCGAGGTTCTCGGCCTGGACGCCGATGGCGAGATCGGCGAAGCCGTCGGCGTCGAAGTCGCCCGTCGTGAGCCAACCGCCGAAGTAGTCGTCGACCTCGGCGCGGTCCGCGATGCCCGGGCTGTCCTGATGCCAGAGCTGGCTGCGCTTTGCCGCGAGGCCGCGCGCGGCGCCGTAGAGCACCTGCACGGCGCCGGCGTGCGTGACGCCACCGATGCTCTCGCCGGGAACGCCGATGACCAGGTCGGCGAAGCCGTCGCCGTCGAAGTCACCGGTCGCGAGCCCACGCCCGAAGCTCTCCTGTGGCTCGGCGTTGTCGGCGATGCCCGATACGTCCTGGTGCCAGCGCTGGCTGCGATGGCCGGTGAGGCCACTCACGGAGCCATAGACGACCTGGACGGCGCCGGCGTCCAGGATGGCGCCGACGTTCTCACCCTCGACGCCGACGGCCAGGTCGGCGAAGCCGTCGCCGTTGAAGTCGGCGTGCAGGGATGCGGCGTGCACGCCTGCGGGCGGAAGCATCAGTGTGGCGAGCACGAGCGCGGTGCGAATCGATGTCATCGAAGACCCCTCCTGTGGTGGACTGTTCGTGGAGGGGACGTTCGGCGGCGGCGCACATTGTTCCGCGCCCGGACGGAACGACTACGCGCCGAGCAGCGTCCGGGCGCGATCGTACTTCGTGCGCAGGGTGGCCTGCGCGTCGGGCGGCAGCATGGCCAACCGGGCCGGGTCGAGGTTGTCGGCGATGTCGGCCAGCTTCACCGCGCGCGCCAACGGATGGCCCGCGATACGGGCGACGAAGGCCTCGTAGGAGTCGCCTTTCGTCTTGGTCAGGAGTGCCACGGTCTCGACGACCTGCTCGGGCAGCCCATGGCGCCGCAGCTCGTCGGCGGTGACGCCCGTGTCCTCGATCACGTCGTGCAGCAGCGCCGCCAGCTGTCCGTCGACACTCGGCATCCGCAGCGCCACGCGAATCGGGTGCAGGATGTACGGCGCTCCTGCCTTGTCGGTCTGTCCGCGGTGGCGCTCGGTGGCGAAGATGATCGCGTCCTCGATGGTCATGCGGTCGAGCATTCCACGAGGCGCGCCCCCTTCGCCACCGTGTGGCAGCGGCTACTGCGCCGGCGCGACCGCGGTGCAGCCGCTGGTATCGGTGCCGACGCAGGCGAGCGCGCGGAAGTACTTCGGGTTGCCGATGAACTCGAACTCGCAATGGGTGGCTTCGCCCGCCGGCGACTGGTCCTTGAAGTGGTACGTCTTCGTCGGCGCGACGATCGGATCGGCCTGGGCGATCACCGTGCCGTTCATGTTCACCATCTGGATCGAGACCCGCATGTCCCGGTTGCCGATGTTCGTGAACAGGCACGAGAACTCGCCGGTGGGCCGGACGCGCAGCGCGCCGGTGACCATGGTCGCCGCCCCGGCGGTGCCACCCACGAACAGCAGAACCCCCGCGATCAGCGCGACGCGAATTCCAGAGAACGCCATGACCGAAACCTCCGTCTGGCCGAGGGCCCGACGACATGTCGGGCGGGCTCGGCTCGGTCAGGGGGCGTTCGGTGGGATCGCACAACGTTCCATCGCCCGTTCTACGGCACGCCCTGCCGTAGCGACGCCAGGGCGGCCAGCGCCTTGCGCTTCGGCTTCTTCGCCCCGTTCGCGTTCTTCGCCACCTTCAGTACCGCCTTGCGCGTCTTGGGCAGCGGCTCGGCGAGCGCCGGGAAGGTCGCCTGGTGGGCGTCGTAGTAGGCCTGCAGCGCATCCAGGGCGGTCCGGATGGCGAGACGGCGCTCGCGCAACGCCTTGCGGGCTGCCTTGCCCTTCGGCCTGTCGATCGGCTCGATCAGGGCGACGAGGGCATCGATGCGCTGTCGCATCTCGTCGGAGACGAGGCAGTCGGTGACGCCGCTGGCGTCCGCATCGGCGTCGGCGACGCCACAGCCGCACGAACCCGGCGTGAGCTTGCCCGTATCGTCGGGGCACTGGTCGTAGTCGAATATCCAGGGCTCGCAGTCGTGCTCTGGCTCGCAGGCGCCGAAAAAGACCTTGCCGCCCAGGAACGCCACCGCGTCCGGGAAGTAGTAGAACGACGCGGCACCCGGCGCGGAGTCGGCGACGATGTGGGTGCCGGCGGTCGTGCCGTCGGTCTGCCACAGCTCCAATCCCTGCGTCCCGTCGTCCTGATTGAAGAAGACGGTGCCGTCGAAGGCGAACAGGTTGGTGGCCGAGCAGTTGAACACCGGACAGCTGCCCTCGACCGGATGCGTGCCATCGACCGTGCCGTCCGAGACCCACAGCGCCTGCCGGAAGTCGTTCGACGTCGTGTACGAGATGACGCTGAAGACGACGCCGTCGCCGAGCGGCACCATCCCGCCGATGTAGCTCGTCGTCGTGACGTCGGTGAGCTGGCGGAGCTTGGTGGCGTTGCCCGCGGTGCCGTCGCTGACCCAGAGCTCGACGCTGCTGCTCGGAACGACGGTGCGCGCCAAGAAGAAGACGCGATTGGCGGCGACGGTGAGCAACGACGGGGAGCCGCCGTCCATGCCGTCGATCAACTCGGTGAGGACGTGGGTGCCGTTCGGGGTGCCGTCCGAGACCCACAGCTCCGGGCCAGTCGCCTGCACGGATCCGGCGAAGAGGACACGGTCCGAGCCGAAGCGGACGGGTCTGTCGCTCACGGAGACGTCGGCCAGCTTCTCGGTGGCGTCGGTCGTTCCGTCGGTGATCCACAGGCCGGGCCCGACCGCATCGTAGGCGTAGAAGAATGCCCGCGTACCGGTCTGCACGACGAAGGTGGGCTGGCTGCCGAGCGGATCGACACCGATGTTGCGGACGATGTGCGTTCCGTCAGTGGTGCCGTCGGAGACCCACAGCTCCTCGCCAGCCGCTTCCGTCCGCCCCGCGAACAGCACGCGGTCGCCGAAGGCGGAGATCTCGTTGACGTTCGCCTCGTCGGGGCCGGGATCGAGGTCCTCGACGAGGTGCGCGCCGGCCGGGGTGCCGTCCGTCACGAACAGCGCGTTGCCGAGCCCCGGTGCCCTGGCGGTGAAGAAGAGCCGATCGCCGGCGGCCGTGAGGTTGCGGGGAAAGCTGCCGACCGACCCGGGGACGAGATCGGCGACGCGCTGGGTTCCCTCGGCCGTGCCGTCGGTGCTCCACAGCTCGTGGCCGGCGACGCCGTCGAAGGCGGGAAAGAATACCCGGGCGCCGACGGTTTCCGCTTCGAGCAACTGTGCCGAGTCGGTTCCGCTGGAGGACAGATCGACCAGCAGGGTCGGTGGCGCGTTCGCCGTCGCCTTCCAGAATCCCGGGCCGCCACCAGGGCCGTAGGCATGCAGGTAGAGGGTCTCGCCCTCGGTCGCGAGGGGATTCGGCTGCGACGACGTGGGGCCGGGCGCGAGGTCGGTCACGGCGGCGGTGCCCTGGGGGGTGCCGTCCGTCTTCCACAGCTCGCTGCCGTGCGTGCCGTCGTCGAGCGCGAAGTAGGCGCGCGTCGGCGTGATGCCGCGGCCGAGCGCGTTCGCATCCCGCGCGCTCCATCCCCACGCCGTGCCCGGGAACCCATCCACGAGACGGGTGACGACGACGCCGTCCGAGACGGCGGGCTCGACGCCGGCGTCGGGGAAGTACACCGGCATGACGACCTGCGTGCCGGCCAGCGGGACCGGCGGTCCGTATACGCCGCTCGTCGGCCCGGGATAGGCGTCGGCGGCGATCATCGTGCCGGGGCCGGTGCCGTCCGTGCGCCAGAGCTCGATGCCGTTGGCGGCAGTCCGCGCACGAAAGACGATCAGATTGCTCGCCAGCAGCGACAGGTCGCTGGGATCGCTCGAGCCGGGGTCGTCGATGTTCTTCAGGATGACCGTGCCGGCCTCCGTGACGTTGGTTTCCCACAGCTCGCGATCGCTGCCGTCGCCGGCCGCGGTGAACACCACCTTGCTCAGGGACGGCATGTTCGTGAACTCGAGCGGGTACGACGAGAACGATCCGGGCGCGATGTTCCGTAACGGCGCGAAGCCGAACCCGAGCGTCCAGGGCTCCTCGCCGATACTGGATTCGAAGGCCTGGAAGATCAGCCCGCCGCCGGCCAACGGCGTCATGGCACGCGGCGACGAGCCGATCGGTCCGAGCACGATGTCGAGCATCGACGGGTCACCGACACCGTTGCTCTGGTAGAGCTCCCGGCCCGTCGCGGCCGTGGAGGCGGTGAAGAGAACGAAGCCGATGTCCTGCACCACGAAGTCGCCGGGATAGGAGCCGTCCGGCCCCGGCTCGAGCTCGTGCATCTCGGTGCCGTTGGGCGTGCCGTCCGTGATCCACAGCTCGGTGCCGTGGCCCTCGGTGAACGCCGCGAACAGCACCTTGTCATCGAGCGGCGTCAGACCGTACGGCGAGGATCCGCCGATGCCAGGATAGAGATCGAGTATCTGCATGGCGCCGGTCATACCGTCGACGACGGCGAGCTCACGCCCGGCGGTTTCATCGACCACGACGACGAAGAGCTTGCCGTTGGCGGCCACCGCTTCGCCGACGTCGTCGAGCCCGTGGCGATACTCGTTGACGTCGCGGAGCAGGACGGGAGGCGCCGCGAGGGCGGCGGTGATGCCGACGAGTACGCCGGCGAACGCCAGGAGCCCGGTCGTCATGCGGTCCGCATAGCAGAGCTGCTTGCGCGCCGTCACCCACGTCGCCTTGCGCACCCCGTCACCGACAGGCAGCGTGCCGGATCGTGTCCGCCACCCCCACCCTGCCTCGCCGCGTGCGCTGGCGCATCACGGTGCGCTCGCTGCAGATGGTGCGGGCGGGGGCGGTCGCGGCGGTGGTGTTCGTGCGCGAGGTGATCCGGCTGCGCGGCGACGCCATCCGCGCCCTCGGCCGCGCGCTCGTCGGTCTGTGCACGACCCTCGGTGCCACCTTCATCAAGGTCGGTCAGATCGCCTCCACGCGCGCCGACCTGCTCCCGCGCCAGCTCGTGCAGGAGCTGGCGACGCTGCGCGATCAGGTGCCGCCCTTTCCGTTCGCCGACGTGCGCGCGACGATCGAGCGCGACTTCGCCCGTCCGCTCGAGCACCTGTTCAGCGACTTCGATCCCGAGCCCGTGGCGGCGGCATCCGTCGCCCAGGTTCATCGCGCGACGTTGCGCGCGAGCGGCGAGGTGGTGGCCGTCAAGGTCCGTCGACCCGACATCCTCGACAAGGTCCGCCTCGACCGCTCGATCCTGCTGTTCGTCGGCCGCACGCTCGAGCGTCTGGTGCCGTCGTTCCGCCTGATGTCGCTCGAGGGCGCGTTGCGCGCCTTCTGCGAGGCGGTCGAGGAGCAGATCCACCTCGTCAACGAGGCCGAGCACAACCGCCGCTTCACCAAGAACTTCGCCGGCGATCCCGACATCTCCTTCCCGCGCCTCGTCCCCGAGGCCTGCTCCGACGCCGTCCTCACCATGGAGTTCATCGACGGCGTGCGCGAGGAGGATCTCGAGGCGCGCGGCGTCGACGTGCTGCGCGTCGTCGACGCCGGCATGCGCTGCGTCTGCCGCATGGTCTTCCTGCACGGCTTCGTGCACGCCGACCTGCACCCCGGCAACGTCCGCTTCCTGCCGCCGGGCCGCATCGTGCTGCTCGACCTCGGCCTCGTCGGCTCGCTCGTCGACGTCGATCGGCTGACCACCGCCGAGCTGCTCTACGCGCTCTCCACCGGCGACGGCGTCACCGTGGCACGTCTCTTCTACGACAACGCGCCTCACAAGCACGTCCCCGACTACGCTGCCTACGAGCGCGAGATCTACGTCTTCGTCGACAACATCCGCACCCGCGGGCTCAAGAACCTGCAGGTGACGGTCGAGATCGGCCGCATCTTCGACATCCTGCGCCGCCACCGCATCCAGGCGCGCAGCCACATGACGATGGTGAACCTGGCCCTCATGACTGCCGAAGGGCTCGGCAAGCGCCTCGCGCCCGAGCTGTCGCTGACGGACGCCGCGCTGCCGTACCTGATGGAAGCGCTCGGCCGTCCGCCCTTGACCGTCCCGGACGAGGGGCATACGCCGCCGGCATGAGCACCGTACGCTTCGACGTCGACGGACCCGTCGCCATCGTCACCATCGACCGCCCGGCGGTCCGTAACGCCGTCGACGGCCCGACGGCGGCGCTGCTCGCCGACGCGTTCCGTCGCTTCGACGGCGACGACGCGCTCGCCGTCGCCGTGTTGACGGGCGCGGGCGGCACGTTCTGCGCCGGCGCCGACCTGAAGGGCGTCGCCGAGGGTCGCGGCAACCGCGTCCTCGAGGAGGGCGACGGGCCGATGGGACCGTCGCGCATGCTGCTGTCGAAACCGGTGATCGCCGCGGTCGAGGGACACGCCGTGGCCGGCGGCCTCGAGCTGGCGGCCTGGTGCGACTTGCGCGTCGCTGCAGACGACGCCGTCTTCGGCGTCTACTGCCGGCGGTGGGGCGTGCCGCTCATCGACGGCGGCACCATCCGGCTGCCGCGCCTCATCGGGCACTCGCACGCGCTCGATCTGATCCTCACTGGTCGCGGCGTCTCGGGCGAGGAGGCGCAGCGGATGGGCCTGGCGAATCGGCTCGTCGCCCCCGGCACCGCGCTCGCGGAGGCCACGACCCTGGCGCAGCAGATCGCGCGCTTCCCGCAGCGCTGCATGCGCAGTGATCGCGCCTCGTCCTACGCGCAGTGGAACCTGTCGCTCGACGACGCCCTCCGGCACGAGACCCGCCTCGGCATGGAGGTGGTGCGCTCGGGCGAGACGTGGGAAGGTGCGAAGCGCTTCGCCGACGGCGCCGGTCGCCACGGCCGCTTCGACGGCAACTGACACCATGCCCCGCCTCCTCCTCTGTACCCTGTGCGACGACGTGCGCTTCGAGATGAGCCACAAGCACACGCTCGTCGGCCTCTTCGACACGTTCAACGTCGCCGACTTCGCCCAGCCGCTGCCGACGTTCCGCGTCTTCGCCCGCATCGGCCTCGACGCCCCCGGGACGCATCCGCTCATGCTGCGCATCACCAGCACCGAGGGCCCGTTCAAGCTCGAGATCGCCGGCACGCTCGACGCGCGCTCTCCGAGCGAGGTGAGCGGTCTCTTCGAGGCCGTCTTCACCGCCGCCATCGGCGCGTTCCGCATTCCCGGACCCGGACGCTACGAGGTGCGGATCGAGGTCGACCAGGCCGACATCGGCGGCACCTCGTTCCTCGCCGTTGCGATGACCCGCCCGACGCTGCAATAGCAGCCGGCATGCGGGGTGGTGGTGGCGCAGCGGGCTGGCAGGTGCCCGCGCTGCTCGCGGTCGTCATCGCCACGACCTACGCCAACGCGCTGCACGGCCCGTTCGTCTTCGACGACTGGCACACGCTCGAGCAGAACCCGCACATCCGCAGCCTCGCCAACGCGCCGCGCTTCTTCGTCGACGCAGACACCACCAGCGTGCTGCGCGAGAACAAGGACCTGCGGCCGCTGCTGCTGATCACCTTCGCGGCCAACTATGCGATGTCGGGCGCCGACACCTGGACCTGGCATCTCACCAGTCTCTTCCTGCACTGGCTCGCGTGCGTGCTGCTGTTCCGCGTCGTGCGCGATCACCTCTGGCTCGGCGACGCCGGGCCACCCGTCGCCGCCGCCGCGGCGCTGATCGTCGCGCTGCATCCGCTCAACTCCGAGCCCGCCAACTACCTGTCATCGCGCTCGGCGCTGCTGACCGCCGTCTGCTACCTCGGCGCCTTCGATGCCGCCGTACGCGGACGGCGCGCAACCAGCGTGCTGCTCGCCGCCGCCGCGATGCTGACCAAGACCATCGCGCTCACGCTTCCCGTCGTCGTGCTGCTGCACGCATGGATCGATCGCCGTCGCATTCCGTGGGGGTTGATCGGCATGCTCACGACCGTCGTCGCGGCGGGGCTCGCGTGGCGCGCGTTGCTGCTGCCGCCATGGGTGCTCGACACCGCGCGCCAGCCCGACGTCGGGCCGGGCACGTACCTCATGACGCAGTGGTCGGCGCTGCTCTACTACGTGCGACTCTGGCTGTGGCCGAACGCGCTGGTGATCGATCGCGTCGACTATCCGTGGGTGCGCTCGTTCTTCGCCGTGCAGGCGTGGGGCAGCCTGCTCGTGCTCACGGCACTCGGCATCACGCTGTGGCGGCTCGGCCGACGCTGGCCGGCGGTCGGGTTCGCGGCGCTCTGGATCGTCGTCACGCTGGCACCCGAATCCAGTGTCGTGCCGCTCGCCGAGGCCGTGAACGAGCACCGCCCCTATCTGGCGATGCTCGGATTCGGCACGTTGACCGCGCTTGCCGCGTGGACGCTGGCCGGCCGACGGCTGCTGCCGTTCGCGATCGGCGTCGCCGTGCTGGTCACCGCACTCGGCGTCGCGACGCACGCCCGCAACCGCATCTACCAGGACGATCTCGCGCTCTGGCAGGACGCGGTCGCGAAGGCACCGGGCAACGCGCGTGCGTGGCTCAACGCCGGACACGCCGCCATGGTGCGCGGGCAGGACGACGAGGCGCGCCGCCTGCTGCTCGAGGCGCACCGCCTGTCGCCCTGCTACGCCTACATCCAGATGAACCTGAGCGCGCTCGACGCGCGCGGGGGCAAGCTCGACGAGTCGCTGCGGTGGGCCGACGAGGCGGCCCGGTGCCAACCGACCGTCGCACTGACACACGAGTATCGCGCCTCGGCACTCGAGCGGCTCGGCCGCACCGACGAGGCGCTCGCGGCATACCGTCAGGTCACCGCGCTCGACGCCGTGCACGCCGCGGCGTGGAGCGCACAGGGTCGTCTGCTCGAGGCGCGTTCGGCATGGGCCGACGCAGCGACGGCGTGGGACCGGGCCCTGGTCGCCAATCCCACCGACGCCGACGCCGCGATGCACGCCGGGCTGCTCTACACGTGGCGCCTCGACGACCCGGCGCGCGCCGTCGACCGGTTCCGGACGGTGCTGGTCCTGATGCCGACGCACTACGGCGCGCACTATCAGCTGGCGGTGGCGCTCCTGGCCGACGGGCACGCCGACGAAGCACGCGCGGCGTGGCAGGCGTTCGTGCCGATGGCGCAGGCGATCGGCGACACCGCCTCGATCGCGAGCGCGCCGGCCGGGCTCCGCTGACACCTACCGGCTAGCGCGGTTTCGCGCGCGCCAGCACGCCCTTGCAGGCGGGCGTGAGCGCCTCGACATGCTCCTGCAGACACGCCCGCAGTCGCCCGCCACCCGACGGTACGTCCTGGCAGTGGGTCGCGAGGTCGCCCCGGCACGCCGTCAGCTCCCGCGCCCCCATGGCCGGACCGGTCGACGCCGCAGGGATGATGCGCGCGCGGCACTCCGGCGCCAGCTCTTTCTCGTGCGCCAGCAGGCAGGCGCGGATGCGCCCGTCGCCCGACGGCGTGTCCTTGCAGAAGCGTGCGAGATCGGCCGCACACGGGCCGGCGCTCGGCGACGGCGCCTCCGCCCGCGCCGTCGCGACGGCAAGCAGCCCCGCAGCGAGGACGAGCCGCATCGATTCCATGTCGGGCATCGCTATCGCATGCCACGCGCGCCGGGACGAACGGCGCGCGCGGGTGGCGCGATGGCACCGCGACGGACTAGCATGATTGAGCGCACCGACCCGACACCGATGTCCGCCACCCCTCGCCACATCATGCCCCCGCTTCGCTCCGCCTGGCGCCGGGCCACCATCGTCGTCGTGCTCGCGGCCCTCGGGTGTTCCAGACCAGAGGCACCGAGTGTCGTCCTGGTCACGTTCGACACCACGCGCGCCGACCGCTTCGGCTGTACGGGCGATCCCGAGGCGCGCACCCCGACGGTCGACGCGCTGGCGGCCCGCGGCCTCGTCTTCGAACGAGCCTACGCCAGCGTCGCCCTCACCCTGCCCTCGCACACGACCATCATGACGGGGCTCGAACCGAGCGCGCACGGCGTCCACGACAACGGTCGCTTCCGCGTGCCCGACGCGCTCGACACGCTCGCCGAGCGGCTCCACGGCGCCGGCTTCGAGACCGCGGCGTTCGTGTCGGCCTTCGTACTCGACGCGCGCTACCGTCTCGGCCAGGGCTTCGACGTCTACGACGATCGCACGCGCCCATCGTCGTCGCCGCTCGACTTCTCCGTCCCGACGCGTCCCGGCGCCGAGGTGACGGATGCGGCACTCGCCTGGCTCGCCGGCCGCTCGCCCGAGCGACCGTTCTTCCTGTGGGCACACTACTACGACCCGCATCTGCCACGGCACGTCGAACCGCCCTTCGACGCCATGCCCGACCGCTACGCCGCCACCATCGCCTATGCCGACGCACAGCTCGGACGCCTGCTCGCGGGCGCCCAGGCAGCGGCCGGACCGCGCGGCACGCTCGTCGTCTTCACCGCCGACCACGGCGAAGGCCTCGGCGCGCACGGCGAGCAGACGCACGGCATCCTCGCCTACGACTCGACGCTGCACGTCCCACTCGTCCTGGCCGGTCCCGGCGTACCTGCCGGCGTGCGCAGCGACATCCTGGCGCGACACGTCGACGTGGTGCCGACGATCCTCACCCTCCTCCACATGGCCGCATCGCCGGATCTTCCCGGCCGGGATCTGGTCGCGGCCAGACACGGCGGCGCTGCGGACGACGTCGCCGGCTACTTCGAGGCACGCGGGGCACACTTCGAGCTCGGCTGGGCGGCCATCGAGGGCGTCCGCACCAGCCGCTGGAAGTACACAGCGGCACCGGAGCCGCGCGAGCTGTTCGACGTCACGATCGATCCCGGCGAGACGACCAACGTCCTCGCGCGCGAGCCTGCGACCGTCGCGGCGCTCGAAGCACGACGCCCGGCGTTCGCGACCCGCCACCCGGCCGCGGCGCGCCCCACCGGCCTCACGCCCGAGGAGCAGGAGCGGCTGGCCGCGCTCGGCTACATTGCAGCGCCGCAGGCGCATGCCCAGAGCGCCGAGCCCGACCCGCGTCGCTTCGCGACCATCCGCGACTGGGTCGACGAGGCGCGCGGCCTCGCCGATGCGGGCGAGTACGATGGCGCCATCGACTCGCTCCAGGCGCTCGCGCAGAGCCCGTCGGTGCGCGGGCTCGTGCTGCGCACGCTCGCCCCGGTCTACGCCGAGCGCGGCCGCCTCGACGACGCGCTCGCGGCCTATCGCGACTACATCGCGCTCACCGGTGCCAGCGAGGCGTCGCTCGGCCTCGCCCGTACGCTCCTCGCCGCCGGCAGGCCGGACGAGGCGCTCGCCACGCTCGACGGAATGCCGGCGTCGCCGACCGTGCTGGTGCTGCGGGCCCACGTGCTGGCGCGCCTCGGTCGCGCGGCCGATGCCCGCGCCGCGATCGATGCCGCGTACGGCACGGAGGCCGAGCCCGGGCGGCTGCGCAAGCGGGCCGTGCTCGTGATCGACGCCGCGCCCGTCCCAGACGGCGAGGCCGAGCTGCGCGGCCTGCTCGCCGCCACACCCGACGATCCGGTGCTGCAGAGCTGGCTCGGCTACTACCTCGCGCTCTGGGGCAGACCCGAGCAACGCGACGAGGCGCTGGCGCTGCTCGCCGCGGCGGCGCAGGCGGATCCCGAGAGCGCCGAGGTGCAGGCGAACCTCGGGTGGGGCGCCGCACGGCTCGGCGACGACGCACGGTCGCGCACGGCGCTCGAAACGTCGCTCGCGCGCGATCCCCGGCGCGCACTCGAGCGCTTCCGGTTGGCCATCGTCCTCGCGCGGACGGGAGAACGCGCGCGCGCCACCGAGCAGGTGCGCGCGGCGCTCCGCTTTCGTCCGGCGGCCTCGTGGGCCGCGCCGGCGCGCGCGCTGCTCGCTGAGCTCGAGCAGGAGCGCCCATGACGGCGCGCTGGATGGTAGCCGTCACCCTCCTGCTCGCCGCGTGCAGCCGCGACGAGCGACCGAACGTGGTGCTGATCACGCTCGACACGACGCGCGCCGACCGCGTCGGCGCGATGGGCCACGCCGACGCCCGCACGCCCGTGCTCGACGCCCTGGCGGCGCGTGGCGTCGTCTTCGAGCGCGCGTACGCCAGCGTGCCGCTGACGCTGCCGTCACATGCGACGATGCTCACCGGGCTCGAGCCGTATCGGCATCACCTGCACGACAACGGACGGCGCGCGCTGCCGGCCGACGTCCCCACCGTCGCCGAGCGACTCGCTACCTCGGGGTACGACACCGCCGCGTTCGTGGCCGCGTTCGTGCTCGATTCCACCTTCGGGCTCGACCGCGGCTTCGCCCGCTACGACGACGACATCGCGCCGCAACGCGACCCCCTGCGCCAGGAGGTGCCGCGACGGCGCGCAGACGAGATCACCGACCGCGCCCTCGACTGGCTGCGCGCGCCCCGCCGCGGCCCGTTCCTGCTCTGGGTGCACTACTACGACGTCCATGCGCCCCGCCGCCCGCCGCCACCGTACGACGCCATCCCCGACGCGTACGACGGCGCGCTGGCGTACGTCGACGCCGAGGTGGGCCGCCTGCTCGACGGCGTCGCGCAGGCGGCCGGCGAGCGGCCGACGCTCACGATCGTCACCGGCGATCATGGCGAGTCGCTCGGCGAGCACGACGAGCTGACGCACGGGATGCTGGTGTACGACGCGACGCTGCACGTGCCGCTCGTCGTCGCCGGCCCGGGCTTTCCCGCGGGCACACGCTCGACGGCCCTTTCCGCGACGGCCGACGTCGCACCGACGATCCTCGCCGCCGGTGGCGCGGCGCTGTTCCCGGAGGCGAGCGGCCACCCGCTGCAGACGAAGCGCACGCCCGCCGCCGACGACGCCACGGTCGGCTACTTCGAATGCCTCGGGCCCGCCTACCGCCTCGGCTGGGCACGGCTCGGTGGCGTGCGCACCCCACGTTGGAAGTTGACCGCCGAGCCGGAGCCGATCGAGCTCTACGACACTCGCGCCGACCCGGGCGAGATGGTGAACCGCGCCGCCGACGAGCCGGCCGTCGTGGCCGAGCTCACCGCGGCGTGGATGCGCGTCCGACCGGCACCCGACCAGGAGATGCAGACGCCCCGCCCGGCCGCCACGATCGAGGAGCAGCTCGCCGCACTCGGCTATCTCGACGTCGCGCCGGCCGCTCCCGCGGGCGCCGCACCCGATCCACGCCGCTTCGTCGCCGCGACCCAGCTCATCGACGCCGCCACGACTCGCGCCGCGGAGGGTGCCATCGGCCCGGCGGTGGCGGCGCTCGAGGCCCTGGCCACCAGTCCGGTCGTCCGGCCCATCGTGCTCTCGACCCTGGCGCAGATCCATCTCGCTACGGACCACCCCGCCGACGCGGCCCGTGTCGCCCGCGCGCTGGTCGAGCTGACCGGCAGCGCCGAGGCGCGTCTCACCTTGGCGCGGGCGCAGCTGGAGTCGGGCCAGCCGACCGCGGCCCTGACCACGCTCGATGCCGCAGCCGCCGCGGGTGGGACGTCTCGGCGCGCCCGCCAGCTCCGCGTCCTGATCCTCCTCGAGCTGGGTCGCGTCGACGACGCCGTCGCGCTCGCCGAGACGGGTACCGAAACCGACGATGCCGCCACGGCCCTCGTCGCGCGCACGCGGGCGGCGCGCGATGGCGCCGCGGCCGAGATTCCCCGCCTCGAAGCCCTCGTCGCGGGCACACCGGACGCGACGCGTCTCGTGGACACGCGCGCGGTGCTCGCTGGCCTGCTGCGGCAGGAGGGCCGAGACGCCGACGCCGTGCGCACGCTCGACGTCCCGGCGGCGCCGCCCGCGCACCGGGTGATGCTGGCCGAGATCGCCGCCGACCACGGGAATCCCGTTCGCGCCGCAGCGCTGCTCGAGGCCGTCGTCATCGAACAGCCCGGCGTATCCCGATATCGGCGGCAGCTGGCCGACCTCTATGGAACGCTCGACCGGCCCGCCGACGCGCTCGCCCAGTACGACGTGCTGGTGGCGGGCGATCCCGGCAACGCGGGTCTGCTCGTCGACCGCGGTGTCACCCGCGCCGCCCTCGGCCAGTGGGGCGACGCCACGGCCGACTACCAGGAGGCTCTCGCCCTGGACGAGGCGCTGCCGGAAGCGCACTTGAACCTCGCGCTCGCCGAGCTGATCGCCGGCCGCGACGCCGACGCCGAGGTGCATCTGCTCCGCGCCGTCGCGCTGCGGCCCGACTATCGCAAGGCGCACTTCCATCTGGCACGGCTCTACGGCAAGCGGGGCGACGCACGGGGTGCGCTGCACGCCGAGCAGGCGGCAGGGGCACCGAAATCCCCGGGAATTGATTGACAGGTTCGCAGCCCGGGAGGTAAGCGGGTGCTCGCCAAGCTTGCAGCAACCATGGAGGGATCGGTCATGCGAACGATGAAGTGTGCCGGTTTGCTGTCCGCCGCCTGTGCAGCGCTGCTGCTCGCCGGCCCGGTGAACGCCCAGGATCGCCCCGACCTGCTGGAGGTCGGCCCAACGTCCATGGCCGTCTCGCGGCCTGACGGCCAGGATTACCTCTTCGTGCAGCTCACCGACACGTCGCTCGGCGGAGGATCCTCCGCCGCCCATCACCAGTCGGTACGCGTCAATCACGAGTTCCCAGGGGTCGTCACGCTCGCCTTCCGTCTCTACGAGCCGGACAAGGTCACGCGCTCGGCGACGCTCTACAAGGCGCAGCAGAAGAACTACCTCTGGGCGCGCGTCCTCCTGCCCGCACCCCCGTCGCCGTACAACACGTTCAGCGCCTACGGCATCGTCACCGGCTGCAAAGGCGACGCGCAGGCGAAGACGGTCACCGGCGGCACGCAGCTCAAGTACAAGTTCAGCTGCACCAACGCCGACGACGTCCTGAACCAGCTGGCGGTCCCGGTGCCGCTGCGCCCGGTGATCACCGGGCTCTTCGGCAACAAGCTCGCGTTCAGCAATACCGCGACCATCCCCTGAGCCGGGAACGTCCGCTCACGCTGCCGCGCCGCCCACCCCGCCGTCGAGGTGGGCGGTGCAGTCGAGCAGGCGGATCGCGCCGCCGTCGACGATCGTCACCGAGGTGTTGCCCCACGGCCGCAGCGACGCGACCTCGGCCGCGACCCTGCAGTGACGGCAGACGACGGCGCGGCAGACGAGGCCGTGCGTGACGACGGCGAGGTGGCCGTCCGTCCGTGACGCCGCCGCCAGCGCCCGCGCCCACGCCTCGTCGACGCGGGCATGGAAGACGTCCCACGTCTCGCCGCCGGGCGGCGCGTAGTCGGGACCGAAGATGTCCTCGGTGAGCTCGGCGTACGGCGTGCCGCGGACGTCGCCGTAGTTGCGCTCGTGCAGGCCGGCGTCGAACGAGAGCGGCACGCCGATGCCCGCGGCGAGACGCTCTGCCGTCATGCGGGCACGCGCGAGGTCGCTCGACAGCACGTGACCGATGCCGGCATCGCGGAGCCGCGTCGCCAGGCGGTCGGCCTGCTCGAGGCCGCGCATGCTCAGCGGCGCATCGGGATGCTGCACGACGCGCGCGGCGTTGGCGTCGGTCTCGCCGTGACGGATCAGGTAGATGGCCATCTCAGGGGGCTCCGGGTTCGCCGCGCGACACCACCACCGCGGCGGCGAGGTCGCCGGTGACGTTGAGGGTCGTGCGGCACATGTCGAGAAAGCGGTCGACGCCGAGGATCATGCCGATGCCCTCCGCCGGCACGCCGACCATGCCGAGGATCATCGCGATCACCGGGATCGACCCGGCAGGCACGCCGGCGGTGCCGATGCCGCCGAGGATGCAGATCAGCACCACCGTCAGCTGCTGGCCGAACGCCAGATCGACGCCGTAGAACTGCGCCAGGAAGAGCACCGTCACGCCCTCGAAGAGCGCGGTGCCGTTCTGGTTCGCGGTCGAGCCGATGGTGAGCACGAAGCGGCTCACGTGCGGCGGCAGATGCAGCTCGTCCTCGGCAACGCGCAGTGCCGTCGGCAGCGTGGCGTTGCTCGACGCCGTCGAGAACGCCGTCAGCATCGCCTCGCGGATGCCGCGGAAGAAGTAGAGCGGCGACATGCCGCCGAGCCACACCGCCACCGAGTAGACCACGAACTGCTGGATGCCGAGTGCCAGCAGGACGACGAAGACGTACGAGCCCAGCTGCGCCAGGATGTCGTAGCCGAGGCGCGCCGTCGTCGTGAACAGCAGGCAGCCGACGCCGATCGGCGCCATGCCGATCACCAGATCGAGCAGCCGCATGACGACGTCGTAGAGCCCCGCCAGCGCCTCCTCGAAACGACGCGCGGCCTCGGTGCGCGTCAGCGCCAGGCCGATGCCGAGGAAGAGCGAGAACACCATGACGGCGAGCATGTCGCCGTCGGTCATGGCCTTGACGACGTTCGACGGCACCAGGTCGACGAAGAAGTCGACGCCGCTCGCCTGCGACGCCGCGGCCGCCGGTGCGACGGGACGGCTCGTCGCCAGCAGCCGCGCGCGCAGCTCCGGCGACAATCCCTCGCCCGGTCGGATCAGATTCACCAGGCCGACGCCGAGCAGCACCGCGATGCCCGACACCACGATGGTATACGCCAGCGTGCGTGCGCCGATGCGGCCGAGCTGCCGCATGTCGCCGAGCCCCGCCACGCCGAGCGCCAACGCGGTGACGATCAGCGGGATCACCAGCATGAAGAGCAGCCGCAGGAATATCTTCCCGATGGGCTCGGTGCCGTAGCGCACGACCGCCTCGAGTGCGGGACTGTCGGTGAACAGCAGATGCGCGGTGACGCCGAGCACCGTGCCAGCCACGAGCCCCACGATCATGCGCACCGAGTGGTCCCGCGGCATGGCGCGGCAGTATGCGGACGGCTGGCGCGTGGGGCAAACGTGCGATAGGCCGAGGCGCGTGACGCGCGAGACCAGCCTGTTCGGAGCCACCGACGTGCACGTCGGCCAGGACCTCGGCGGCCGCATCACCACCATCAGCGAGGCCGACGTCGCGCGCTACCGCGCCGGCACCGACGGCGACGACCTGCCGAGCGATCGCGCCCCCGCGCTGCTCCACCACTCCGAGGTCTATCGCGACCTCTCGTGGTACCTGCCGAACATCATCGGCAACCTGCACGCGCGGCAGGAGTGGGACGTCTTTCAACCCTGGCACGTCGGCGACGAGGTGCGATCGCGCTCGACCGTCGTCGAGCGCTACCGCAGGCGCAATCGCCTCTACATCGTCAACGAGGTGCTGTGGACGACGTCCGACGGTCGTTGGCTGCAGCGCAGTCGCACGCACCAGAGCTTCCTCGCCGACGACCCGACGGAAGGGTTCGTCGTCGATCGCGAACGCGAGAAGCGTCCCGACCGCACCTTCGCCGCCGCCGAGGGCGGCGAGCCGCTGGCGCCGCGCACGCGCATCATCACGCACGCGATGTGCCAGGCGTTCTCGGGACCGACGCGCAACTACCACACCGACGTCGAGATGGCGCAGGCGCTCGGCTTCCCCGACATCGTCGTGCAGGGAATGCTGTCGGTCTGCTTCCTCGCCGATCTGCTGGCGGCACGATTCGGCGACGGCTGGCACCACGGCGGCAAGCTCGACGTGCGGCTCGTCAACGTGGTGTGGCCGGGGGACGTGCTGGCGACGTCCGGCACGGTGCGCGAGGTCGTCGTCGAGGGCGCACGCCGTCGCCGACTGCTCGATGTGCGCTGCACGAAAGCCGACGGCACGGTGACGCTGGTCGGCACGGCGAGCGCACTGGGTTCCTGACTTCCACTGGGGGGATTCGATGTCCGAGATCACGTTCCGGTCCGCGGGGGCGCTGGCGCAGGCGATCCGCCAGCGCACGGTGAGCAGCCGTGAGCTGCTCGAGCACTACCTGGCTCGCGTCGATCGCCTCAATCCGGCGCTGAACGCCGTCGTCACGATCGATGCCGAGGGCGCCCGCGCGGCAGCCGACGCCGCCGACGCTGCGCTCGCGCGCCGTGACACGCTCGGCCCCCTGCACGGCGTGCCGATGACGATCAAGGACGCGTTCGAGACCACCGCCGTGCGTTCGACCTGCGGTTTCCACGAATGGGCCGACCACCACCCCGTGGAGGATGCCGAGGCGGTGGCGCGGCTGCGCGCGGCAGGCGTCATCATCTTCGGCAAGACGAACGTGCCGGTGCTCGCCGGCGACTGGCAGAGCTACAACCCGATCTTCGGCGTCACCAACAACCCGTGGGACGTGACGCGCACGCCGGGCGGTTCGTCGGGTGGCGCCGCCGCGGCGCTCGCCGCCGACCTGACGCCGCTCGAGCTCGGCAGCGACATCGGCGGCTCGATCCGCGTGCCGTCGAGCTGGACCGGCATCTGCGGCCACAAGCCGAGCTACGGCCTGGTGCCGTCGCGCGGACACCTCCCGCCGGGGCCAGGATCGCTCGCCGAGCCCGACCTGAACGTCGTCGGCCCGCTCGCGCGCTGCGTGGACGACCTGATGCGCGAGCTCGACATCCTCGCCGGACCCCTGCCCGATCGCGCCACCGCCTGGACGCTCCGCCTGCCGCCGCCGCGTCGCACGGCGCTCGGCGATCTGCGTCTCGCGTGTTGGTTCGACGATGCCGCGTTCCCCGTCGACGACTCGGTGCGCACGGTGTTGGAGGACATGGCGGGCGTGCTCCGTCGCGCCGGCGCACGCATCGACGACCGTGCGCGGCCCGCATTCGCGCTCGCCGATGCCGTGCGCACGTTCCAGCAGCTGTTGCTTCCCGTCGTCATCGGCGGCTTCCCGCGCCCCCAGTTCGACGCCTTCGCCGGCATGGCGGCGGGTCTCTCCGACGACGACGACAGCCCCCTCGCCCGCACCGCGCGCTACGGCACGATGCGCCACCGCGACTGGATGCTGACGCACGAGGCCCGCGAGCAGCTGCGAGCGCGCTTCGCCGAGTTCTTCACGAGCTTCGACGCCCTGCTCTGTCCCGTCATGGTGGTGCCGGCGATCCCGCACGACCACAGCGAGCCGTTTCCGGCGCGCACCATCACCGTCAACGGCCAGACGCGGCCGTACACCGACCTCTTCGGCTGGGTGGGGATGGCGACGGCGGCGTACCTGCCGGCGACGGTCGTCCCCGTAGGTCGCACGGCGAGCGGCCTTCCGGTGGGCGTGCAGATCATCGGTCCATATCTCGAGGATCGCACGCCACTCGCGGTGGCGACGCACATCGAGAGCCTGCTCGGTGGGTTCGCGATCCCGCCGGGGTACGGCAGCTAGTGCACCGCCGTTGAGATGTGCTCAAGCATCCGCCGGTGTGAACGGATGATTGCCGCGGCGGGCTTCGTCCACGCGAACGGCGTCGGATGCGTCTTCCACGCCCGCATGTAGGCCGCGATGTGCTCGCGGAGCGCCG
>DASYLJ010000182.1:0-58804 GCA_036009625.1 Binatia bacterium | reverse complement strand
CGTCGAGCCGGGCCGACGCCTCCCAGTACGGCGACGCCGGCGTGAAGCCGCTGCCGTTGAAGGCGTTGGTGACGAGCTGGGTGTCGTACTGGCCCGGCTCGACGAGGACGACGCGGACACCGACCGGCTTCACCTCGAAGTGCAGGGACTCGGTGATGGCCTCGATCGCGTGCTTGGTGGCCGAATAGAGGCCGCCGTAGGGTCGCGCCACCAGCCCCGCGACGGAGGAGACGTTGACGATGGTGCCCCGTCGGCGGTCGCGCATGCCGGGGAGCACCGCCCGTAGCATGGCGAGGGTGCCGAAGACGTTGGTGTCGAACTGCCGGCGGACGTCGTCGTCGGTGGCGTCCTCGATGGACGAGCGCAGCTCGATGCCGGCGTTGTTGACGAGCACGTCGACGTCACCGGCATCGGCGATCGCGATGGCGACCGATGCCCCGTCGCACACGTCGAGCTGGGCGAGTCGGACGGGCAAGCCTTCCCGCGCGATGGGCTCCGTCAGCTCGGCGGGGGCGCGGGCGGGTCGACGCATGGTGGCGGTGACCCGGTGGCCGGTGCGCGCGAAGCGCAGGGCGGTGAGGAGACCGATTCCGCTGGAGCATCCGGTGACGAGCACGTGTGTCATTGGGCTCGTACTGATCATGATGACCGAATGGAGGCAATCGGTCATTGCGTGTCGTGCGGGTGCGACGCGCATCGTCATTGACCGTGAGACGACCGTCGTCGTAACGCTCGCGCATGCTTCCGTGCCTCCGTCGCTCGTCGACGCTTCTGTTCGGGGTTCTGGCCATGCTCGCGATGGCCACCCCTGCCGCCGCGCGTCCCGCGCCGTGTCGCTCCGCCCAGTTCACGAGCGACGACGGCTCCACGCTCGAGATCGGTTCCCTGGTCGGGCTCGGCGATGCCTGCCCACTGATCGAGCCGCGCATGCGCCGCGCGACGAAGGACGGGGTGACCGTCGTGCGGGCGCGTTGGCAGACGTGTCCCGGCTTCCCGGGGCCGGTGCGCCTGCGGGCCCGCGTGATCGACGACTGCACCCGCGCCGTCGGTCGCATCACCGCGAAGCGATACCGGCGTGACGTCGAGGCGGTGCGCACCGACTGTGGTGACGGCGTCTTCGAGACCGCGCCGCCGGCCGTACCCTACGCTCCGACCCTCGCGTCGCTCGCGACGCACCCGATGCCGACGTGGTTCGAGGACGCCAAGTTCGGGATCATGATCCACTGGGGCATCTTCACGATCCCGGCGTGGGCGGAGACCACGATCGACGCCGGCGAGTGGCTGTGCTGCGGCAAGCTGCTCGAGCCGCCCGACTTCGGGCGCGAGTTCTTCACCCACATTCCGTACGTCGAGTGGTACCAGAACACGATCAGCATCGCGGGATCGCCCGCGCAGCAGCATCACGCGGCAACGTACGGCGCCGACTTCCCCTACGAGAATTTCCGACCGGCCTTCGAGACGGCGGCGACGGCGTGGTCAGGGGAGGCGTGGGCCGATCTCTTCCGCGACGCCGGCGCGCGCTACGTCGTGCTAGTCACCAAGCACCACGACGGCTTCGCACTCTGGCCGACCGACGTGCCGCACCCGACGCGGCCGGGCTGGAACATGTCGCGCGACGTGGTGGGCGAGCTGTCCGACGCCGTTCGGAGTCGCTGCATGCGGATGGGGCTCTACTATTCCGGCGGCTTCGACTGGTCGATCCAGCCCGGCCCGGTGCAGACGGCCCTCGACGCGCTCACCGTCGTGCCGCAGACGGCCCAGTACGCCGCCTATGCCGATGCGCAGTGGCGCGAGCTGATCACGCGCTACCGGCCGGCGGCGCTGTGGAACGACATCGGCTATCCGACCGCCGGGAACGCGCTCCAGCTGTTCGCCGACTACTACGCCACGGTGCCCGACGGCGTGATCAACGACCGCTTCAGCCTGCTCGCCGGCCAGACGCACCATGACTACGTCACGCCGGAGTTCACGGTCCTGACCGACATCTCCGCGACCAAGTTCGAGACCGTGCGCGGCATGGGGCGTGGCTTCGGCTACAACCAGAACGAGACCGACGCCGACCTCGAGACCGCCGACGGGCTCGTGCGGCTGTTGGTGGACGTCGTCAGCAAGAACGGCAACCTGTTGCTGAACGTCGGCCCGATGGCGGACGGCACGGTACCGGCGGGCCAGGTGGCGCGCCTGCAGGCGATGGGTGCGTGGCTCGGCGTCAACGGTGAGGCCATCTTCGGGACGCGACCGTGGACGCGTGCCGTCGGTGAGACCGCCGACGGTACGCCGGTGCGCTTCACGGCGAGCCGCGACGGCACCCAGGTGTATGCCGCGGTGATGGGGCCGCTGCCGGCGGGCGGGGTCACGCTGCTCGGCGTCGATGCGCCGGGCGGGGTGCGGCTGCTCGGCGTGCCCGATGCGCTCGCGGCGACCAGCGTCGCGAGCGACCTGCACGTACAGCTGCCGGCGTCCGTCCCCGCGCAACCGGTGCACGTGTTCGCGCTGGCTCGGTGAGCGGCGGGACTGTGCCAAACTCCGTGGTGCGGTATCTCGGGGCGGAGCCCCGCGGCGCGCGCGGTACTGTTCGGCAGCAGCGACCGGCATCCTGATCGATCGGGTCGTGCAGCGCGACTCCACCGTCACGCGCAACGGGGGTCGAGACCGACGCCGTCGCCATTCTGCAGCCGCACGCCCAAGCTCAGGTACGACGTGTGGATTAGACCAGAACGCGCTGACCGGGCTGCCGTTAGGTATCTGCACCCTCGCCTGACGCCCGGATCGGTGCAGAGGTACACGCGGTGTTCTGCCTCAAGGATGGCCGCGCATCATCGATCCTTCGGTGAAGAGATCGGGGGGGATTGGTTTGTCGAACTCGAGACTCTCGACCAGGAGTAGGGTTTTGCGCCCGCCGGGCGTGGTGACTTCGATGCGGTGCGGAGACGGGATGCCGCCGTGACTGAGAAACTCCGAGTACGTGATGCGCTTGTTGGGCTCGGGATCGTGGACAGCGGGATCGATGGCGGAATACAGGTCGATCTGCAGCGGTGGCGAGAGATCGGCTGGGAGGATGATGTCGATTCTGGCGTAGGGAATGTCTTCAGTGGGCTCGAGTGTGATCCCCCATGCCCGGATGGAATGGAACTCGCGTTCGCCAAGAAGCGTGGCGCTTGCGTCTGCGGCCGTCCAGAGCGGCAATGCGTCGAGGAGGTCGAGGTCGGCATAGCTCAGATCCGTTCCGAGGAAGCTTTCGCTTTGCGACTGTGACGAAATCTGTCGAGTGCGTCCCAGCGCCGGCATGTAGAGCCACCGCTCCGCTACTCGGTTTGGCCGATTGAACGCGAGAAACGCAGTGCCTTTGATCTCCCTGGGTGAGTCGAGAAACATGATCGTCTTTCTCTCGCCATCAGGCTCCCGTCGATCGAACCTGTTCAGGTGACGTATGCGCGTCCGCGTGTCTCCGGGTTCGCTGATGTGGATCGCGAGCGATTGCGTTCGATCCGTCCATCGGCGCGGGCCGTTCTCCACGGCTCTGTAGCGGTCCAGTATCTCGCGGGCCTTGAGGTCGTCTGGTCCCGAGGGGGCGCGTCGAGGTCGGGCCCGCACGGTTGGACTCCCCGGCTGTACCGGAGATGCATTGGTGAAGGTCGGCGAACTCTTGCTGCTCGGGATCGAGGACGAGGTGGTCGTGGAAATCGCCTCGGGCGCCGTCGGTCGCGCCTCGGGGGTTTCTTGTGTCACGACCGTCCAGGTCGTGTCCGTCCGACGGAGCTCGATGCTGCCCGCGATGCGGAGGACCAGCGGGTGACCCGTCGAGCGCCATTTCAGTCGATCGGTCCGCAGGAACGAGACGACGGCTCGTGCACCCACGGTCTCCGTGGCGACCTCGGAGAAGGTCACGCGGAGGTCCATCACGGCGTCCAGGTACGTCCGGATGGCTGCACGTTGCGTCGTGCTCATTTCGGGCTGCAGCTCGGTGATCGCCGTGAGG
Source organism: Binatia bacterium (assembly GCA_036009625.1). Taxonomy (GTDB): domain Bacteria; phylum Desulfobacterota; class Binatia; order DP-6; family DP-6; genus DASYLJ01. Next base: position 54,825 of record DASYLJ010000182.1, on the reverse strand, counting down.
TTGCCGTCGCCGAAGGCCTCGGCGTAGGTGGCCAGAAGGGCCGTGACCGTAGGGTCGATATCGTCCGCCAGTGCCGTCGCCGCGCTCATCCACGACAGAGCCTGCCGCTCGGGTCGCGTTCCGCCGGTGGCGAGTGGTGGGACACCAGCCTGCTCACGCACCATGGTTCCCTCGACGCTGCGAACGAGGAGCAGGGTCGCGTCGAGCGCGTCCATTCCTCCTTGTGCAGCCTCGCTCCACTGGGAATCGTCGACGGTGACGCCGAGCGCCTCGACGACCTGGGCGGCGACCCGTTGGCGCAGATTCACGAACGCGGACTGCGCGCCGGAAGCGGATGCATCGAAGCGCTGAATACCCGTTGGCTCGATGGCGACGACGTGGATCGTGACCCGACGGTCGTCGACGGTGAGCGAGGTGACCAGGCGAAGGTCGGCGGCGCCCTGCGCTCGGAGCGTGTCGCACGTCGCCAGCTCCCCCAGTCCGGCGCACAGCATCTCCGTGGGGGCCACGATTCCGAGTCGTCCCCTGGGCCGGGCGGTCATGAGAACGGCATTCAGGAACAGCCTGACGGCATCGGTCCGCGCGTCATTCGTCGCGGCGACGATCTGGATCCGGAGTGGGCCAGGCGCTGGCACGGGACGCCCAGTCGTGGTGATCACGCCGACACCGACGAGTGCCGCGAGCGCCGTGGCCGCCAACCACGGCGTGAGGCGGCGGGCATTCGTCGTGGCCCGTTGCACCGGGTCACGACGTGTCGGTGCATCCATGTCGCGTCGTTCCCCGGCATCCCGCAGGAAGTGTTGGATCTCTTCGACCCGGGCGGCGTCGACCCCAGCGGGCTCCACACCAGCGCCCCGGAAGCCGTCGAGCAGGGTGGGGAGCAGGTCGGGGATGCCCCCTCGAGGCATCCGAACCGACACGACGGCACCGAATGCCTGGCGCCACTCGGGCTGGCGAGCGGCCATGTCGGCATGGCTCATGCCGATCGTCACCGGGAGCATCGCGCATCCGCTCTCGAAGGCGCGAACGATCTCGCGGGTGATCTGGGGGGACTCGAACGCCGCTTCCGAGACGAGCACCAGCAGCGCTCGCGAGGACTCGATGGCCCGACTCGTCTGGAGCAGGTACGAGGTGCCCGGAAGACCGTCGACCTCGTAGCACCAGGTGCGGTAGCCGACCGTCTCCAACGCCAGGGCTAGGCCGAGCGCCAGGTCAGCGTCGGCAGCCGTGTGGCTGATGAAGACGTCGCGCATTGCAGGCGCGTCCAATACTCGACTGGCTTCAGGCCGTCTATCGGCTTGGCAGGTAGCGGATCACCTAGTTTTTGCTCGGGAGCACCCGAATCACGGCGTCTGGCGCGTTCGGCTTCAGTGCACCAGCTCGCCGACCTGGCTGCGGTGGCAGGTGCCGTCTTCCGCCGTCTCCACGACGACGTCGTACGTGACGTTCGTGATCCGATTCGACGCCACGACCGTGCCGCGCAACCTCGAAGTGTCGCCGAGAACGTTGGCGGCGTCGACTTCGAAGGTCGCGTGATCGACGAACCAGCCCGTCATCGAGCGCTCATTCTCCTGGAGCCGCGTGCCGAACTGCAGGAACGTGAAGAAGATGCTCCGGGTGCTGCACGACTCCTCGGCGTCGTCGCCGCACTGCTGGCGGCACTCGGCGACGTCGTATCGCCAGCCGCCGACGACGTTCGGATAGGTGCACACGCCGACGCCGTCGCGCCGGCACTGGCGGAGCAGGGCCTTGCGGCAGACACGATCCGGACGCGCCAGCCCGAGACGCTCGCCGCACTCGCTGGCGATGACGTCGCGACAGGTGCGACGACACGCCTGCGCGCGCCCCGCCGACGCGTCCGTGGCGACGCCGAGCAGCACCGCCACCGCAACGAGTCGCACCCACCACGCCATCGCCTTCACGGTTCGTCCGGACGGCCCGAGAGTCAAGCACGACGGCGCGCCGCGGCGGGTGCTACGGCAACGGCGACGTCGTCTTCAGCTCGGCGGCGAGCTCCGACGGATCGGTCGTCGGCAAGCGACAGACCTGCTGCTCGCACACGTAGGCCGTGGGCTTCCCGTCCTTCAGCGGTTTCTCCGCGACGAGCGGAACGAGCGTTGCGACCGTCGCTTCGTCCGCGGGTGTCACCACCGCGAGCACGGCGTTCGGCAGGAACGTCGTGCGCAGCGGTGCCATCAGCGCCGCCGCGGCGTCGTCCGACGGTCGCACGACGACGATCTCCTTCGGCTTGTCGAGCCGGAAGTCGAGCGCGCACAGCATGCGTGGCAGCGCCGCGGGGTTCGACGTCAGCGTCGGTGCCGCGGCCAGGAGCGCGCGATCGGCCGTGGTACGCCACGCATCGTCGGTGGTGAGCTCGTAGAGCCGCAATGCCGTCTGCACGGCGACGGAGCTGCCGGCGGGCTCGGCGCCGTCGTAATCGGGCTTCTCGCGGACGAGGAGCGTCTCGTGGTCGTCGGCGGTGCGGAACCAGCCGCCGGCGGGATCGGCGAAGCGGCGGTCGAGCGTGTGTTGCAGGGCGATGGAGTGCGCCAGCCACTGGAGGTCGCCGGTGGTCTGGTACAGATCGAGCAACCCCGCGGCGAGGAAAGCGTAGTCGTCGAGGAAGGCGGGGCCGCCGGCGCGCCCGTCGAGCGCGCTGCGGTGCAGACGATCGCCGTCGGCGAGGGTGCCGAGTGCAAATCCCGCGGCCCGCACGGCGGCGGCCGTGAACCGTGGCTCGTCGAGGACGAGGCCGCCACGCGCGAGCGCCGAGATCGCGAGGCCGTTCCACGCCGTCACGACCTTGCGATCGGTGAGCGGGGGCACGCGTTGCGCCCGCGCCGCCTGGAGCCGGGCGAGCGATTCGTCGAACGCCACCTGCGCCTGCTCGGGTGTCAGGCCCTGATCGGCGGCGACGTCGGCGAGGGGGCGCGCGACGTGCAGCACGTTCCGGCCGTCGAGATTGCCCGGCGCGGTGACGCCGAGATGCGCTGTGACGAGACGCGCGGCATCGGGATCGAGCACGGCGGCGATCTCGTCTGGCGTCCACAGATAGAATCGACCCTCGGCGCCTTCGCTGTCGGCGTCGAACGCCGACCAGAAGCCGCCGCCGGGATCGCGCATCTCGCGGATCAGGAAGTCGAGGGTGCGGCGCGCGACGGCGGCGAGCTCCGTGCGGCCGGTGGCCTGGAAGCCTTCGAGATAGGCCACCGTCAGCAACGCCTGGTCGGGCAGCATCTTCTCGAAGTGCGGAATCTGCCACGCGGGGTCGGTGGCATAGCGATGGAAGCCGCCGCCGACCTGATCGTGGATGCCGCCGGCGGCCATGGCCTCGAGCGTCTTCACGACGACGGCGAGCGCCTCGGGATCGCCGGTGCGTCGATGCCAGCGCAGCAGCAGCTCGAGCGTCGCCGGGCGCGGGAACTTGGGGGCGTTGCCGAAGCCGCCATGCTCGGCGTCGAAGTCGGCGATGAGCTGCGCGCTGGCGAGTCGGAGGACGACGGCGTTGGGCAACTCGGTGCCGGGGGCGCCGCTGCCGAGCGAGGCTTCGAGTCGCTGCATCAGGTCGGCGGTGACGGCGGTCACCTGCGCTGGATCGTCGCGGTACGCGGTGGCGAGGCGCTGCAGATAGTCGAGGAACCCCACCTTGTGGCCGCGCTCGCCGGCGCGCGGCGGGAAGTAGGTGCCGCCGAAGAATGGCCGGCCGTCGGGGGTGAGCCAGACGTTGAGCGGCCAGCCGCCGCCGCTGCCCATGATCTGCACCGCCGCCATGTACACGCCGTCGACGTCCGGACGCTGCTCACGGTCGACCTTGATCGGGATGTAGTTGGCGTTGATGACCGCCGCGATCTCCTCGTCCTCGAACGACTCCTCCTCCATGACGTGACACCAGTGGCAGGTGGCGTAGCCGATGCTGAGGAAGATGGGCTTGTTCTGCGCGCGCGCGGCGGCGAACGCCTCTTCGCCCCACGGGTACCAGTCGACCGGGTTGTGCGCGTGCTGGCGGAGATATGGGCTGGGTTCGGCCGCGAGTCGGTTGGTGTAGCGCGGTGAGCCGTCCGGTAGGAGGTGTCGCGTCCGTGGCGGGTCGACCGGCGTCGACGGCGTCGACCGTCCCGGTACGACGGCGGTCACGAGGACCGCGAGCAGCGCCGCGGCGCGGATGAGCGAAGGCCACATCACGTGTCTCCAGACGGGCGACAGCGCAGGGTGCGCAGCCGGTTGAGTGCGGCGGCGATCTCGAATCGCCGGGCGCGGGCGCGATCACCGAACGTCGGCGCGGCGAGGGCGTCGAGCCCGCGCGCGTCGAGCAGGTCGAGCAACGTGGCGACGGTGCGGGTGCCGCCGACCGGCTCGCGCGACAGCGCCAGCAGCGCGTCGCCGATGAATCGGCACTGCGTCGGCTCGACCAGCTGTGCCAGCAACGAGACGTCGATCTCGTCGTCGCCGAAGACGATGGTGTGCATGCGATGCGCGCGGACGCGCTCGCGCCGTCCGCTGCCGACGGCGTCGAGCGACGAGGGATCGGGAACGCGCGGCGCGCGCGTGGGCCACGGCCCCGGCGCGTGCGGTGCGGCGTCGCCGAGCGGCAGTGCGGCGACGACCGCGCGTGCCTGTCCGCGGGCGTCGACGGGACGATGGTCGCGCATCTGGACGATCGTATCGGCGACGTCGAGCCAGTCGCCCGCGCCGCCGACGACCAGCACGGACGATACCCCGTGGTCCGCATGCAGCTGCCGCACCCGATCGACGAACGGCGTGATCGGCTCGTGCTCCGCCGGAATCAGGCGGCGCATGCGGGCGTCGCGGACCATGAAGTTGCTCGCCGCCGTGTCCTCGTCGACGAGCAGCGATCGCGCGCCGGCTTCGAGCGCTTCGACGATGGCCGCCGCCTGCGACGTGCTGCCGGACGCGTCGTCGGTGTCGAAGCGTTGCGTCGACCGTCCGAGCGGAAGGTGGCCGATGAACGGGCGCAGGTCGACGGCGCGCACCGAGCGTCCGTCCTCGGCGCGCACCGAGACCGCGTCGTCCGTGGTCACGCAGCGCTCGCGGCCGTCGCCGGGCGGATGGTCGTAGACGCCGTGGGCGATCGCGTCGAGCAGCGTCGATTTGCCGTGATAGCCGCCGCCGACCACGAGCGTGACGCCGGTCGGGATGGCGAGACCGCGCAGCACGCCGGCGTGGGGCGCGGTCAGCGTCACGGCCAGCGTGTCGGGTGCGACCAGCGCGATGGCGTCGGGCAGCGGCGACTCGTCGACGCCGCTGCGTCGCGGCAGGATGCTGCCGTCGGCGAGAAAGGCGACGAGGCCGTGCGCGGCGAGGGCCGCACGCAGCGCCACCTGATCCTCGACGACCGCCACGTGGGCCATGAGGGCTGCGCCATCGTGCATCACGATCGCGTCGTATGCAGCGGACGGTAGCGATTCGGTGAGCACCGTGGAGGCCTCGCGGCCGCGGATGCGACGTCCGGTCGCGGGCAGCCCGACGGTGAGGCGTACGACGACGGCACCGTCCTCGGCGACGGTGACTCCCGTTCGCTCGAGCACCGCCGCACCGGGGCGGGCGATGGCGAGCGGCGCCGTGAGCCGATTGGCCAAGGCCCGTTGGAAGAAATCGGCCGTGGCACGACGGGCGACCGCAGAGGCGAGCGCCGCCGCGGGCAACGGGACGGCACCGGCCGGCAGGTCGAGCCGGAGGCGACTGGGTGCGGCGAAGGGGTCGCCCTGGACATGCTCCAGAACCAGCATGCCAGCATCCACCGCCCACGACCGCCGGCCGATGTCGCGGTAGGCGGGATAGGGCCGGCCGTCGAGGCGGGTCGTGGCCTCGGCCAGGAGCGACATCGCGGCCGAGAATACACGAAATGTGCGTTGACCACGGCACAGGCCCACCGTAAACCGACGGTGGAGGGGAACCCACAATGTTTGGACACGTACGTCTCGCGTCGTCTCTGGCGCTCGTCCTGCTCGCAGCTCCCGCATTCGCGGCCGATCGGCCGGTCGGCGGCGACAGTCTGGTCCTGAAGGATCCGGCCAATCCGAATGGGCGGGCGGTCAAATTCAAGGCGGCGAAGGACCCCGTGGTCGTACCCTCCACCGGCGGTGACCCCACCACGCTCGGGGCCACGCTCGAGATCCGTGGCGCCAACCCCGGCGACGGCAGCTCCGGCGTCATCACGCTGGCGCCCGGTCTGTGGAAGGGCCTCGGCAATCCGGCCGGCAGCAAGGGCTACAAGTTCACCGACCCGTCGCGTGCCGACGGCGTGAAGACCGTGCTCCTCAAACCCGGCAACACCGGCGGCACGCTGTCGATCGCGGGTGGCGGCAGCGACTGGAGCTACGCCGTCACGCAGCCGCAGGGCGCCGTCGACGTGCTGCTCACCGTCGGTGGCGACATCTACTGCGCGCGTTTCACGAGTCTCTCGCCGAATCAGGCGGGGCTCGCGAAGGGCAAGAATGCACCCGCGCCGGCCGACTGCAGCCCGCCCGTCGGGCCCGCGTGCGGCAACGGCGTTGCCGAATCGCCCGAGGAGTGCGACGACGGCGGCACCGACGACGGTGACGGCTGCTCGTCCACCTGCACGCTCGAGGACACCTCGGCGCTCTGCGCCGGCATCCCGACGACGCCCGGCACCGGGCTCGACACCGTACGCGTCGCGAGCGGCCTCACGCGTCCGCTGCACGTCACTGCGCCGCGCCTCGATCCGAGCCGCATCTTCATCACCGAGCAGGACGGCTTCATCCGCATACTGAAGAACGGCGTCCTGCTGCCCACGCCCTTCCTCGACATCGAGTCCAGCGTGTCGTGCTGCGGTGAGCGCGGGCTCCTCAGCGTGGCCTTCGATCCCGACTACGAGAACAACGGCACGTTCTACGTCAACCTGACGAACAACGCCGGCGACACCGAGATCCGTCGCTACACCGTGAGCGGTAACCCCGACGTCGCGAACCCGACCGGCACGACGATCCTCACCATCACGCAGGACTTCTCGAACCACAACGGTGGCCAGATCGCGTTCGGCCCCGACGGCTACCTCTACATCGGCATGGGCGACGGCGGCAGCGGCGGCGACCCGAACGAGCGCGCGCAGGACGACGGCGAGCTCCTCGGCAAGATGCTGCGCATCGACGTGCACGCGCCGACGTACAGCATTCCGCCGACGAACCCGTTCGTCGGCGCGGGCGATCCGCTCGACGAGATCTGGGCGAAGGGCGTGCGCAACCCGTTCCGCTTCAGCTTCGATCGCGGCACCGGCGATCTCTACATCGCCGACGTCGGGCAGGGCACGTGGGAAGAGGTGGACGTCCAGCCCGCGTCGAGCACCGGTGGCGAGAACTACGGCTGGGACATCTTCGAGGCCCATGCCTGCTTCGAGCCCACGCCGCCGGCGGAGTCCTGCCCCGCACCGCCGACCGGCTTCACGTTCCCGGTCCTCGAGTACAACCACGGCCAGGGCTGCTCGATCACGGGTGGCTTCGTCTACCGCGGCTGCCGCATGCCCGATCTGCAGGGCACGTACTTCTACTCGGACATCTGCACGGCGTTCATCCGCACGTTCAAGGGCGTGTCGGGCGGGGTTGCGCAGAACCAGCAGAACCGTACGACGGACGTCGCCCCTGGTGGCGGCCTCTCGATCGGCGGCGTGAGCTCGTTCGGCGAGGACGCGCGCGGCGAGATGTACATCGTCGACTACGCCGACGGCACGAACGGCCAGGGCGAGGTCTACCGCATCGTTCCCGGCAGCTGAGCTGCTGGCGCGAGGCGCGCGCTCCCGCTACCTCTGACGTGACGACATGTTCCCCGTCACGTCAGAGAAGGAGCGCGCGCTTCGCGATCGTATGACGGCTCTCGGCATCCGCGACGAGGATCTCGTGGAGAGCTTCATCCGCTCGGGCGGCAAGGGCGGCCAGAACGTCAACAAGGTCGCGACCTGCGTCGTCCTCCGACACCTGCCGACGGGCTTCGGTGTCAAATGCCAGGAGACGCGCACGCAGGCCATGAACCGCTTCCTGGCTCGCCGGCTGCTCGTCGAGAAGATCGAGGCCGATCGGCTCGGCCGCGCCAGCAAGCGCGAGCAGGAGTTCGAGAAGGTCCGGCGCCAGAAGCGCAAGCGCTCGAAGCGCGCCAAGGAGAAGATGCTCGAGGGCAAGCGCGCGCAGAGCGTGAAGAAGGCGGCGCGCCGGGCTCCGGGGCGGGATGACTGAGCCATGGTGCGTCTCGTCGTTCTGCTGCTGGTCGTGGCGCTCGCTGGCTGCATGCGACCGCCGCGTCCGATCGCGGGTACGTTCCCGGCGCTGACCGTCGCGGACGCCCAGCAGCAACCGCACACGGGCGAGCGCGTGCGCTGGGGCGGCAGCATCGTCGCGACGACGCCGAACGACGACGGCACGACCTGCGTCGAGGTCGTCAGCAAGCCGCTCGACGCGCAGGCGCGCCCGCGTCGCACCGACGACACCTTTGGTCGCTTCTACGCCTGCGCCACCGGCTTCTACGATCCGTCGATCTGGGCGGCCGACCGCGAGATGACCGCGATCGGCTCCCTCGAGGGCACGCGGCAGGGGAAGGTGGGCGACTACGAGTACGCGTTTCCGCTCGTGCGCGCCGACGGCGTGTATCTCTGGCCGGAACGACGGCCGATGGATCAGCAGGTGATCTACAGCCCCTGGATCGGATGGGGGCCCTACTGGGGCCCGTACTGGGGCGTGGGGGGCTGGTACTGAATCGGGGCGGTCGCCGATGCCGTAGCACCGGCGACCGCAGCCAGATCAGTGGTTGGACGCGAAAGCGCCGTCGGCGATGTCGAGCGCCGAGCGATCACCGGCGGTGATCATGGCCACCTTCGAGTGCACGCCGGGCAGGATGTTGTTCACGTAGAACTTCGCCGCCATGACCTTGCCGGAGTAGAAGTCGAACTCCTCCTGGCTCTGGTCGTCGCTGTCGTTGCCGCGCTTGCGCTCGGCGATGACCGCAGCCTCAAGCAGGAGCTTGGCGATCGTCACCTCGGCCATCACCTCGAGGAAGGCGTTGGCGAACAACGTCACCTGGTCGATCTTGCCGCCCATGAAGAACTCCATGAGCCCGCCCGCGGCGCGCTGGAGCGCGTCGGAGGCCTCGCCGAGCGCCCGCACCTCGGCGGCGATGCCCGGCAGCTTGCCGTTCTTCTTCACGAACTCGGCGATCTCGCCGAGGAACGCGGCGAAGCTCTCGCCGCCGTTGGCCTGCAGCTTGCGGGCCACCAGGTCCATCGCCTGGATGTGGTTCGTGCCCTCGTAGATCGAGAGGATCTTGGCGTCGCGACAGTACTGCTCGACGGGGTTGTCGGTGACGTAGCCCGCGCCGCCGTACGTCTGGATCGCCATCTCGGTGATGCGGAACGCCTGGTCGGAGCAGTACGCCTTCACGATCGGTGTCAGGAGGTCGACCATGCCCTGGTGGTAGGCGGCCTTGCCGGCGTCGCTCTTCGCGAACGCCAGCGCCAGGTCGGAGTGCAGCGCCAGCTTCACCGCCAGCGTGCGCATGCCTTCCACCTTGGCCTTCATCTCGAGCAGCATGCGACGGACGTCGGAGTGGTCGATGATGGAGACGCGCGGCGCGTTCGGATCCTTGAAGTTCTTCACCGACGAGCCCTGCTGCCGCTCGCGCGCGTAGCGCAGCGCATTCAGGAACGCCGTCGACGCGATCGACACGCCCTGGATGCCGACGGCGATGCGCGAGCTATTCATCATGCGGAACATCTGCTTGATGCCCTGGTGCTGCTGACCGCCGACGAGGATGCCGCGGCACTTGCCGTTCTCGCCGAAGTTCAGCACCGCGGTGGCGGACGCCTTGATGCCGAGCTTATGCTCGATCGATCCGCAGACGACGTCGTTGTCCTCGCCGAGGCTGCTGTCGTCGTTGACCCACACCTTCGGTACGATGAAGAGCGACAGGCCCTTGGTGCCCGCCGGTGCGCCTTCGATGCGCGCCAGCACCAGGTGGATGATGTTCTCGGCGAGATCGTGGTCGCCGGCGGAGATCCAGCACTTGGTGCCGCTGATCGCGTAGACGTTTCCGTCGAGCTGCTTGGCCCGCGTCTTGGTGGCGCCGACGTCGGAGCCGGCATGCGGCTCGGAGAGGCACATGGTGCCACCGAAGCGGCCGCCGAGCATGTGCGGGAGGAACTTCTCCTGGTCCTCGGGCAGCGCGAAGTGGTGGATCACGTCTGCCGCGCCGTGCGTGAGGCCGGGGTACATGTTGAAGGCGGTGTTCGCGCCGCTCTGCAACTCCTGGAGGATGACCTCGATGGCGTGCGGCCCGCCGAAGCCACCAGCCTCTTGCGGCATGGCAAAGGAGATGAAACCGAGCTCGAAGACCTTCTTCCAGGCTTCCTTGAAGCCGGGCGGGGTGTGCACCACGCCGTTCTCGAGGCGGCAGCCCTTGCGATCGGCCGGACCGTTCAGCGGCCCCGTCACCTCGGTCGTGAAGCGCGCGCACTGCTCGATGACGGCGTCGCACTCGGCGCGCGAGAGGTGCGAGTACAACTCGTGCTCGAAGAGCTGCTCGATGTTCAGGTGCTCGTAGAGCGTGAACTGAATGGCGCGCAGGTCGATCTTGTAGTTGTTGATGGCGGCCTCGGACATGCTGCGGATCCTCCTCGGAACGGGGTGGTGAGAACCACCCTAAAGACCCGGTTATGCCGCACCATGTCAAGGAGAAAGCGCCCGCCGGGCATGGCTCCGGCGGGCACCGTGCCGATGCGTCACTCCAGGCAGCTGACGGGCGGATCCGGCTTCATGTTCCCGCCACAGATCGGGTTCTCGATGCTGCCGCCGCACACGGCGCAGCAGTCGGCGTTGCTGGTGCACGGGCAGCCGGCGGGCCGCGCGTTCGACCCCACAGCCTGGCTGCAGTCGATGCCGAGGCACGCCGCCGGCCGGTTCGGCTTCATGATCCCGCCGCAGATCGGGTTCTCGACGCTGCCACCGCAGACGCCGCAGCAGTCGGCGTTCACGTCGCACGGGCAGCCGTCCGCGCGCGAGTTGGCGCCGGCTGGGTAGTCGCAGCTGCCGACGATCGTCGTCGTGGTGGTGCTCGGAGCGGTCGTCGTCGAGGTGGTGGTCGAGGTGGTGCCGAGCAGGGGACACGCGGGCGGCGCGGTCGCGCGCTTGGCGCGGAACCTCGTGCCGTCGTCCCGGGTGACCTGGCCACCGAACGACCCGCAGAAGCGGACCTCGCCGACCTCGACGATCACGCCCACCTCACCCTGCGGCGTGTCGCCCAGCGGGTAGGCGCTGGCACCTCGCGCCGACAATCGGAGCGATCGCCCGTCCACCAGGCGTGCCGCGCGCACCGCGCCGGTGCGGCTCTTGTACTTGAAGTCGATGCGCGGAGGATTGCCGGTCGCGACCCACCCGCTCGCCGGAAGCTCGAGCACCGTGACCGGTCCGACGCCGATGCGGCCTATCGAGGCGGTGGCGCCGGTCACCGTCGGATCGACGGTCGTGAGCGTCACGTCCGCGTCCTGGAAGCCGACGACGTTGCGGCGTCCGGCCGCTCCGGCTGCATCGGTCAATCGCATGCTACCGCCGTCGAGGGGGATATCCGTCGCACCCATGGCGAGACCGAGGGGATGCGTGAATGCCATCCACGCCACGACGAGTGCTCCGATCCCGCGCACGACGACCCGTTTGCCCATGCGGCACCGTAGTCGGCGACGGCACGGAGTCTCAAGCTAGATGGTCATCGCATCCGCCGTGTGGGGTGCGGCGCCGTGTGTCCGACCCCAGGTCAGTGTTGGAAGAGCCCCAGACGTTCTTCCATCCATCGCAACGCGCTCGACGCACACCCGACGGCGCGCATTGCACGCCCGAGCTGGGCTCGATACTCCGCTTCCGCGAGGTAGTGGTAGTGCAGCAGGATGGGCGCGAGACCGGAGCCGCCGAGACCGGTGGGCCACGTCGATGCGGTGTCGGTGAGGAGGTGGAGGGGAATGTTGTAGGCCGCGTCCATGATCCGGACGTCGGAGGCTCTCGCCCAGATGCCGACGCTCAATGCGGCCTGACTGGACCCCCACCACTCGCTCGCCTCCTGCCCGACGAAGCCGGTCGACGCGAAGACGTCGCATGCGATGCCCGCGCGGGGGCGCAGATCTTCCGTGACGGAACGCAGGAACACGTCGGCCGTGTGGCGCAGAATGCCGAGGTCGCGGCGAACCAGCGTGAAGCCCCCGTTGTACGAGGCCCGGATGCGCACGTCATCGATCGTCGTCGCCAGCCAGGGGAGGGTGCTGGTGTCGATGCCTCCGAACGCGCACATGCGCGCCCAGTAGCGATCCAGCGGATCGCCGTCGCCACTCGATGCCGTCCCCTTGAGATCCACCGGTCGGACGGCCACGTCGGCGCGCGGGAAGCAGGGCTCGTCGACGAAGATCGTGTCTGTGTCGAGCACGACGAGGTGGGACGACGAGAGGTGTGCCTCGGCCCAGGCCCCGACCACGATGCGATTCACGGTGCCGTAGGAGATCGCCGTCTCGTTGAGGGGCTCGACGACATATTGCACCTGCAGCGACTCGAGTACCGCACGGGCGTCGGCGCCGAGCGCCAGGCGACCACGCGGGGAGACGGCGATGATCGGCGCCGTCCGGTAGCCTCCCGCGAACGTCCGGATGCTCTCGCACAGGAGGCGTGCCTGCGGCTCGAGCCGGTTGGCCTCGACGCAGAGCACGAAGGCGACCTCGCTCGCGTCGAGGGTGTCGGGGTCTCCCGGTCGCGTCACCTCCATCCCCACGTCGCGGCGGAGGATATGCGAATGGTCGCCGCGCACCAACGTTGCGTCGCGCGATGAGCGGCGAATCGTCCGTCGAGCGTCGCCGCTTCGCCGTGCTGATTGCCGCCGCCTTCGTGGTGCTGACCGTGCCGCGCCTGCTGCTGCACGAGTTGTGGCGCGACGAGGCGTGGCTCTGGCTGGTCGTCACCGAGAGTGCGGGACTGGAGGACCTGTTCTCGCCGCTCCAACGCAGCGGGCAGGGGTATCTCTTCCCGGTGCTCTGCCTGCTGGCGCGCCAGGTGTCGGTGTCGCCGCGTGCCATGCAGCTCGTCCACCTCCTGCTCGCCGGCGTCGCGGTCTACACGTTCGCGCGATGGGCGCCGCTCCGACGCCGGGAGCGCGTGCTCTTTCTGCTGGGCTATCTCCCGTTCTATGAGTACGCGGTGATCAGCCGGCACTACGTCGCCGGTATGGTCCTCGTGTGGCTGGCCTGCGTGGCCGCCTGCAGCCGGCGGCCGGCGCTCGCCCTCGGCATCCTCCTCGGCCTGCTGTGTCAGACGACGGTCTACGGTTACGTCATGGCGATCGCGATCGCCGCCGGATGGATGCTGGACCGTCGGCTCCGCCGTGCCGACGTGCCCGCACTCTCCTGGCTCGACGTGTCGGCGGGCCTGGGGATCGGCGTGGCCGGTGCCATCATGGGTCTCGTCCAACTCGTTCCACAGGACGGCACCAGCTTCGCGCCAGGCTGGCGGTTCGATTGGGACGCGGAGCATGCCCGGCGCGTCCTGGAGATGCCCTGGCGCGCCTTCGTTCCCGTGCCGCGACTGGAGCTGCACTTTTGGAACACCAACCTGCTCGATCGATGGCCGGATGCGCAGGCCATGGCGGGCGTGGTGATCCTGGGCCTGGCCTTCTCGCTGCTCTGGCCGCGCCGGGTGTCCGTGCTGACCTTCGGGCTCGGCGCCGTCGGCCTGCTGGCGTTCGGCTATGTGAAGTACATCGGCACCGTGCGCCACATGGGGCACTTCTGGCTGCTCTTCGCGACGGCGCTCTGGCTGGGTGGCGGGCTGGACGGGCAGAGCGACCGTCGAACCTGGCGCGCCCGGACGCTTCTGGTCCTGCTGATCGTTCACTGTGGTGTCGGGGTCTACGCTAGCCTGATGGACGTCCGTCATCCTTTCTCGAACGGCGCCGCGATCGCGGACCTGATCCGCAGCGAGGGACTGGAGGGATATCCGTTGTTCGGTCATCGCGAGCCCCCGGCCGCGACGGTGGCGCTCGCGCTGGGCCGGCCCCTCTACTCGCCCTCGCGCCACGTCTTCACCACCCATCCCGATTGGGGTCCGGAGCAGCGAGAGCTCGATCCGCAGGAGGTGCGCTGTGCCGCTCGGGCGCTCGCACACGAGGAGGGCAGGGACGTCGTGCTCGTGATGACGTGGGACCTGCCGTCGTGGGCGGAGATGGACGCTGTGGGCGCCCGGCTCGGTGCGATCCAGGCGTCGGAGGACTATCGCGTCTATCGGCTGCGGTACGATCGCCTGGACGCGACCGCCCGGGTGGCAGGCTGCGAACGCCTCAGTCCGTAGACGTCGGCGTCGGTACGGCGGCCGCGCCCCGCACGACGACCGCGAGCTGCATCACCGTTCGCCGCGCCAGCTCGGCTTCGGCGTCGTCCGTCCCGGGACCCGGCGGAACGTCGAGCAATTCGCCCGTCATCGTCGCCACTGCGCTGACGATGAGATGGGCCACGACCTCACGTGTGTCACGGTCGAGGTGGGCCAGCGCGGGTATCGTCGCCAGGTCGTCGGCGAGGTCGGTGGTGATGAAGCGGATCTCGCGGGCGATCTCGGCACGCACCGGTGGGGTGCCACCGTGGCGCTCGCGGATGACGAACTCGAACACGCGCCGGTGCTCGCGCACGTAGCCGACGTAGACGCGCACCGAATCGGCACGCATGTCGTGCCCGCTGCGTGCCGCCTGCCGTACCTCGCGCATGAGGCGCCGCAGCGTGAGGAAGGTCTCGTCGACGAGCGTGAGGCCGAGATCGTCCATGTCGCGGAAGTGCCGATAGAAGGCCGTCGGCACGATCTGGGCGGCTCGGGCGACCTCGCGCAGCGACAGCGCGCCGAAGCTCCTGCCCTCGGCCATCAGGTCAAGGGCCGCGTCGAGCAGCGCCTGTCGCGTGTGCAGCTTTCGTTCGACCCGAACGCTCATGTGGCTCGATCCTGTATCATTTCGAGCACGAATGTTCACGTTTTTTTCCTTGCCGGTGATGATTTTTCTTGTACATGACAAAAACTCAGTGAACAAGTGTTGACCGAATCCCGCCGGGCAGGTACAGGCTCAGTGCACGTCTGTTCACTGAGGTCGACATGCCAAACCCGCTCACCCGATTCCTCGACAGCGACACGCTGGAGTTCTGGCTCCAGCACGTCGACCCGCTCTTCGCCTACGACCGCGTTCGCGCCCGCGTCGAGGTGGTGCAGCACGAGACGCCGCGCGTCCGCACCGTCGTCCTGCGCCCGAATGCCAGGTGGCGGGGCTTCCGTGCCGGCCAGCACGTCGTGGTCACGCTCGAGGTCGACGGTCGCCGCCTCTCCCGCACCTTCTCGCTGTCCGGAGGAGAGGACGATCGCACGCTGCGCCTCACCATCGGCCGCCAGCCGAACGGCCGCGTGACCGGCGCGCTGCATGACCGCATCCGGCCCGGCGACATCCTCGAGATCAGCCAGGCGCACGGCGACTTCGTGCTGCCCGACGACGAGCGTGTCCCGCTCCTGCTCGTCGCCGGCGGTACCGGCATCACGCCCTTTCTCGCCATGCTGCGCACGCTCGCCGCCCGCGGCGCCCGTCGCGACGTCGTGCTGCTCAACTGGGCCCCGCGCGCGGCCGAGCTGATCGCACGCCACGAGCTGACGACGTTGCCGAATCGTCTGCTCGGACTTCGCGTCCACACCGCGTACACGCGCGAGGGCATGGACCGTTTCTCTGCGGCAGGCGTCGAGTCCGTCGTGCCCGACTTCCGTCAGCGTCTGACCTACGTCTGCGGCCCCGACGCGCTGACGGACGCGGTTGCTGCCTGCTGGCGAGACGCCGGTCTCACCGAGCGGCTTCGCCGCGAATGGTTCGGCGCCCCGCGCCGCGATGCCACCAGCGACGGGCCCGTCGCCGTCGCCTGCACCCGCAGCGGCCGCACCGTGACGGTGCCCGGCGTCCAGAGTCTGCTGGTGGAGCTCGAGGCCGCCGGCCTCACGCCCGCCCACGGCTGCCGTGCCGGCATCTGCCGCCAGTGCACCTGCGTGCTCGCGTCAGGTGCGGTCGAAGAGCTGCGCACCGGTGGCACCCGCAACGAGACCGACGAGCCGATCCAGCTGTGCGCCGTCCGCGCGCGCAGCGATCTCGTGCTCGCTCTGTGAGGAGATTCGTCATGACGACTACCCGTTCCAAACCCATGACTCCCGACGAGCTCGACGCCTTCGGCACGGCGCTCGACACGCTCCGCGACGAGGTGCGCGCCACGCTCGGCGAGGCCGATGCCACCTACATCCGCGACGTCCGCTCCACCGTGCGCTACACCGAGGCCGCCGGACGCGGCCTGCTCTTCCTGAGCTTCATTCCGCCCGCCTGGGTCGCCGGCACTGCGTTGCTCGGCCTGTCGAAGATCATCGACAACATGGAGCTGGGCCACAACGTCATGCACGGCCAGTACGACTGGATGCAGGACCCGACGCTCCATTCGCAGACCTACGAATGGGATCACATCTGCCCGGGCGACGGCTGGCGGCACTCGCACAACCTGATGCACCACACCTTCACCAACGTGCTGGGCAAGGACCGCGACGTCGGCTACGGGCTGCTGCGCCTCTTCCCCGAGCAGCGCTGGTCGGTGCGTAACGTGCCACAGATATTGTACGCCGCGGCGCTGGCGGTGAACTTCCAGTGGGGTGTGGCGCTGCACGACGCCGAGATCGACCGCGCCCTCGATGGCAGGAAGAGTGCGGCCGAGGTGGTGCGCGACGTGGCGCCGATCGCCCGCAAGGCCGCCCGGCAGATCGCGAAGGACTACGTCGTCTTCCCGCTGCTCGCGGGCCCGATGGCGCCGGCCGTCCTGCTCGGCAATCTCGGCGCCAACCTGATCCGCAACCTCTGGACGTTCGCCGTCATCTTCTGCGGCCACTTCACCGCCGACGCCGAGGTCTTTCCGGCGTCCGTCGTCGAGGACGAGTCGCGCGGCCACTGGTACATGCGGCAGCTCCGTGGCTCGAGCAATCTCGAGGGCGGCCCGCTCTTCCACTTCATGACCGGCAACCTGAGCCACCAGATCGAGCACCACCTCTTCCCCGACATCCCCGCACGGCGCTATGCGGAGATGGCGCCGCGCGTGCGGGAGATCGCCGCCCGCCACGACCAGCACTACAATACCGGGTCGTTCGCGGCGCAGCTCTGGTCGGTCGTGAAACGTATCGTCGTCCACAGCCTGCCGTCGTTTGGTGGCAGCGCGGTTCCCGCGGAGGCCTGACATGTCGACCCTGCTGCGTATCGAAGCCGTCAAGGACCTGGTGCAGGAGGCCATCGACCAGGGCGCCACCACGGTCGAGCAGATCCACAAGGTGATCCTCGACCTCCCGTTCAACGTCCTCGAGCAGCGCGGCCTCCTCGGCGACGCCGCCAGCGGCGTCCGCGACACCAGCCAGCGGACAATCGGCGGCGTCTACGACGTCATCCGGAGCATCAACCGCGAGATCGGTGGACTGGCGTCGCACATCTTCGAGGCGATCGACGACCAGCAGAAGGTGCAGCGCACGTTCGACGAGCAGGAGCGCGTGGACAAAAAGGCGTAGCGCTTCAGCTACGGGTCGCGAAGGCGACCGGGCTCTCGACCGGATCGAGCGGCGCCCCGTCCGCGACGCGTTCGAGCCACGGCTTCTGCGGCGCGCCGGGCCGCCGCATGACGCGCACATCGTCGCCGCAGTACCGCACCGACACCGCGCGCCGCCGTCGCGTCGTCGAGGCGTTCCCCGGCGCACCGTGGATGGTGCGCGCATGGTGCACGACGACGTCGCCCGGCGACGTCTCGAACGTCACAAGATCGTAGCGTGCGGGATCGGCGTCGACGTCGGGGACGGCGTCACCCTCGGTTCCCGGAATCGCGGCCGTGCTGACGAACAGGTTCGGACGGAACGTGCGGTCCCACCGATGCGAGCCGCGCACGTAGGTGACGGCGCCGCTCTCGGGTGTGACGTGATCGAGCGGGCACCACGTCGTGCACACGTGGGTCCCCGTCACGTGGAAGTAGGCCATGTCCTGGTGGAAGGCCGTACGTTCGACGGTGCCCGGCTCCTTCACGAGCAGGCTGTCCTCGTAGAGCGCGACGACGCGCGAGCGCAGCAGCTGCGCCACCAGCGCTGGCAGGGGCGACGCGAGCGCGAAGTCGCGGAAGATCGCGTGCCGTCGCCAGTGGTCGGTACCGGCGAAGAAGCGGCCCGTCGACGTGCCGGGGTCGCGCAGGACGTCGCTGCCCGCCGCCGCGATCCGCGAGGCCATGGCCGAGAGGTCGGTGCCGTCGCGCGCCGCCAGCACGTTCTCGACGGCGGCGCGCATGCGCTCGATCCAGTCCGCCGGCAGCACGTCACGCACCACGACGACGCCGTCTGCCCAGAACGTCTCGACCGCATCCACGCCGCCGCCCTAACCCGGGCCGCCCCGCGGCGCAATGTCGCTTGAGGCCGCGTTCGCGTCATGCGAACACGTCGCATGGACTACGACGCGTACGTCGCGGCGATGCAGGCGGTCTCGAAGCTCGTCGACGAGCAGCAGTACGACGAGGCGCTGGCGGGCATGCGGACGCTCCTCGAGAGCGACCTCCTCGACCGAGACAAGTCGATCCTCTGTCTCAACATGGCGGTGGTCTACGACAAGATGGCGAAGCCCTCCGAGGTGCTCGCCTGGTACGACCGGGGCATGGACTACGAGCGGAACTACCGGCCCCACCTGCTGCTCGAGCACAAGGCCGGATACCTCATCGCCCAGAATCGGCAGGCGGAGGCGCTCGCGATCTACGAGTCGCTGCTGCGCGAGCGCTCGATCGACGAGGCCGAAAAGCAGCGCTTCTCGCACAACGTCGGCATCCTGCGCACGCAGCTCGGGCGCGGCTGACGTCCATGCGCGAGCCACTGCACCGCTCCCGACCCGACGGCTTCGACATCCGACCCGCCAGCCAGACCGCAGCGGTGCGCGTCGCCGAGGACGTCTGGCTGTCCGAGGGGCTGTCGAATGCGTACCTCGTGGTGACGCCGGCGGGCCGCGTCGTCGTCAACACCGGCATGGGCTTCGAGGGGCCGCTGCACCGGCGTCTGTTCGATGCCGTCGACGCTGGGCCCATCCGCTACATCCTGCTCACACAGGGCCACGTCGATCACGTCGGGGGCGTGGAGGCGTTTCGCGAGCCGGGAACGGAGATCGTCGCGCAGGCGAACAACCGCGTCTGCCAGGAGGACGACGCCCGCATCCACCGCTTCCGCGTGGCGCACAGTGCGCCCTTCTTCCCGACCGCCGTCGGCACCGCGGAGCGCAACCTGCACGTGCAGGCGCGACCGCAGCCGACCGTCACGTTCACCGACCGCTACGACGTCGACCTCGGCGGCGTGCGCTTCGAGCTCATCGCGACGCCGGGCGGCGAGACCGTCGACTCGGCCTGCATCTGGCTGCCCGAGCGACGCATCGCCTTCGTCGGCAATGTGTTCAGCGCGCTCTTCGGGCACTTCCCGAACCTGGTCACGCTGCGCGGCGACCGCTACCGTGCCGCCCTGCCATTCGTCGACGCGATCGAGCGGGTGCGCGCGCTCCGGCCGGAGCTGCTGCTGACCGGCCACTTCGGACCGATCCACGGCGCCGACGTCATCGACGCCGAGCTCGTCCGCCTGCGCGACGCCGTGCGCTTCGTGCACGATGCCACCGTCGCCGGCATGAACGACGGGACGGATGTGCGCACGCTGATGCGCGACATCCGGCTGCCACCCGAGCTGGCGGTGGGCGAGGGCTATGGCTGCGTGGCGTGGAGCGTGCGCGCGATCTGGGAGCATTACGCGGGCTGGTTCCACCAGCGCTCGACGACCGAGCTCTACGCGGTGCCACCCGACGATGCGCATGCCGACGTCGTGGCGCTCGCGGGCGGTGCCGCCGTCGTCGCGGCGAAGGCGCACGAGCGTGTCGCGTCCGGTGACGCCGTCACCGCGATCCACCTCGCCGAGATGGCGCTCGCTGCCGAGCCAGGGTCGCGCCCCGCACTCGAAGCCTTCCTCGCGGCCCACGAGGCGCTCCTCGCCGAACGCGGCGGGCGCAACTTCTGGGAGACGGGCTGGCTGCGGCACCAGATCGAGCGCACGCGTCGCGCCCTGGCTTGACGCGCGACCCGTCGATCGACGAAGACCGACGCGTGCCGCGCACGCTCACGATGGCCCTGGTCGGCTGCGGCGCCATCTCGCGCATGCATCTGCCCGCCATTCGCGAAGGCGCGCCCGACATCCGCATCACGGCCGCGATCGATCCCGATCCCGCCCGCGCTGCCGCGCTCGCCAAGGAGACCGGTGCCCGCGCCTTCACGAGCCTCGACGACGCGCTCGCCGCCGGCGGGTTCGACGCCGTCGACCTGATGCTGCCGCACCATCTGCACGAGGACGTCGCCGTGCGCGCCTTCGCCGCCGGCAAGCACGTCCTCCTCGAGAAGCCGATCGCCACCACGCTCGACGCCTGCGACCGCATCCTCGCCGCCGCGCGTCGCGCCGGCACGGTCTTCATGGTGGCCGAGAACGCGCAGTACTGGCCCGAGGTGCTGACGGCACAGACGCTGCTCCGCGACGGCGTCATCGGCGACGTGGTGACGGCGCGCGCCAGCTTCGCGATTCCGCCGATCCCCGCCTACTACGGCGGCGCACAGGCCTGGCGGCTCGACAACCATGCCGCCGGCGGCGGCATCGCGCTCGACACCGGCTCGCACTGGATCCGCCCGTTGCGCATGTGGCTCGGCGAGGTCGAGGAGGTCGTCGGCACCATCGGCCGTCCCTACGCGCCCATGCAGGGTGAGTCGCTGGTGCGGGCGCTGCTGCGCTTCCGCTCGGGTGTGCCCGCGGTCCTCGATGGCCTGATGCACGACGTGCCCTTCGTCCCCGAGCCCATGTTCCGGGTGACGGGCACGACGGGCGAGATCACCATCGAGCGTCCCGGCCGCGTCGTGCTGTGGGACGCCACCCATCCCGACGGGCAGCAGGTGGGGGAGGTGGGCGGCTACCTGCGCTCGTACCCGGGCGAGTTCTCCGACTTCGCGGCGGCGGTGCTCGATGGCCGACCGCTCGCCGCCGGACCGGAGCAGGCGCTCGGCGAGCTGCGCGTCGCCCTGGCGCTCTATCGCTCGGTGGAGAGCCGTCGGTGGGAGGTCGTGTGAGCGATCGCGTCGTCTTCGACTGCGCCGGCCTGCACGTCCTCGTGACGGGAGGCTCGAACGGCATCGGGCTCGGCATCGCGCGTGCGTTCGCGACCGCGGGGGCCGCGGTGACGATCACCGGTCGTCGTGCCGCCGCGGCCGAGTACGACGTCGACCTGTCGGCGTTCACCTACCATTCGCTCGACGTCACCGACGCCGGCGCCGTCACCGCGCTGGCCGCGTCGCTGCCGGCGCTCGACGTGCTCGTCAACAACGCTGGCGCGAACCTGCCCGGTGGTCGCAGCGAGTACGACCCGGAGGTCTTCGAGGAGTCCGTGCGCATCAACCTGTTCGGCGCGCAGCGCATGGCCACCGCGTGCCGGCCGCTCCTCGCCGCCAGCGCGCTCGCCGGCGGCGCCGGCATCGTGAACCTCGCCTCGATGGCGTCGTACTTCGGCATCACGGCGGTACCGGGCTACGGCGCCGCCAAGGCGGGCATCGTCCAGCTCACGAAGACGCTCGCCGTCGCATGGGCCGCCGACGGCATCCGCGTCAACGCCGTCGCGCCTGGCCTCACGCGCTCGAACATGACGGCGCGCATCCAGGACCTCCCCGACTTCACCCGGCGCGACTTCGAGCGTATGGCGATCAAGCGCTGGGGCACGCCGGAGGACGTGGCGCCTGCCGTGCTCTTCCTCGCGAGCCCGGCGGCGCGTTTCATCACCGGCCAGACCCTCGCGATCGACGGCGGCTACTCGATCGCATGAGCGACGACGTCCGCGTCCATGACCTTGCTGCGCCAGCGCTGACGGCGGTGCAGCTGGCGGTGATCGCGGCTGCGCCGCCGGTATCGCTCACCGTCGACTCGGTGTTGACCACGGCCACGGCCCGCACCGGGCTCGACGACTTCGGCGCGGACGACTTTCGCGCGCGGCTCGCCGTCTGGCTCGCCTCCGCCGACGAGGACGTCGAGCTGAACGCGGTCGGTCGCGCGACGGTGTTCGGCAACGCGGTGCGTGTGCTGTCGAATCGCCTGCGCCTCGAAGCGCTGCTGCGGAAGCACCCGGAGATCCACGACGTCGAGATCCGTCGCCCCATCATCATCGCCGGGCTGCCGCGCTCCGGAACGACGCATCTGGTGAACCTCATCGCGGCCGATGCCCGGCTGCGGTCGCTGCCCTACTGGGAGAGCCTCGAGCCGTTCCCCGCACCCGACGACGTGCCCGGCCCCGACGGCGTCGACCCGCGTCTCGCGCGCTGCCGTCAGAGCTACGAGCGCCAGGACCGCGTCCTGCCGCTGCTGCGCGCCATGCACCACATGACGCCGGAGCACGTGCACGAGGAGATCGAGGTCCAGGAGCTGGACGTCTCGACCTACAACCTCGAATGGTACGCGCACGTGCCGCGCTGGCGCGACTACTACCTCGCCCACGACCAGCGGCCGCACTATGCGTATCTGCGCACGGCGCTGAAGGCGCTCACGTGGTTGCGCGGTCCGGAGCGGTGGATACTCAAGTCGCCGCAGCACCTCGAGCACCTGCCGGCCCTGCGCGACACCTTCCCCGACGCCACCGTGGTGCTGACGCACCGCGACCCGGTGTGCGTGATCCGCTCGGCCATCACCATGCTGGCGTACGGCGCGAGGCTGCGGCGCACGCGCATCGACCTCGATGCCATCGCCGACTACTGGATCGACCGCATCGAGCGTCTGTTGCGCGCCTGCGTTCGCGATCGCGACGTGCTGCCCGCGTCGTCGAGCCTCGACGTCCTCTTCCACGAGTTCATGGCCGACGACGTCGCGATGGTCGAGCGCATCTACGCGCTGGCGGGGCTGCCGATGACGACCGATGCTCGCGGTCGTCTCGACGCGTTCATGGCGGAGCACGACCGGGCGCGGTTCGGTCGCGTGCGCTACGACCTGCAGGGCGACTTCGGCATCGACCCGGCGGCGCTGCGCCGGCGCTTCGCGTTTTATACCGAACGCTTCCCGGTGCGGCCGGAAGACGATTGACACGTCAGCGACGATCGCCGGTGCGACTACGACCGCGGAGCGCGATCGCCAGAGCACAGGTGCCGCACGTGACGGCGTAGGCGCCGATCGGCCAGACGAGCGCCAGGCTGCGGGTGCCAGGCCAGAGCAGCAGCCCCGTGCCGACGAGCACGGCGCTCACCCCCAGAGCGGCGAGCCATGCTTCGGCGAGGCTCTGGTGCAGGCGCACCGTGCCCGGCGCGTCGAGCATCTCCTCGATCAGTTCCTCGGCGACCGCCCACGAGACGACGGTGGCGAGCAACGCGACCGCGGCGAAGGGCGACCACAGCATCGCCACCGATGCGGTGATGCCGCCGATGCCGCCGACGAGCAGCGCCCAGCAGACGAGCGTGCCGCCGCGATGCGCGGCGATGGTGGTGCCGAGCGCTGCGACGCCACCGAGGACCGCTGCTCCGTCCGTCGCCTGCGCGAGTGCGCGCCACGAGGTGGGACGGCGTCCGGGGCTCATCGGCAGTGCGCTCCTGCGATCGACATGGCGACGGACGATAGACGCATGCCGTCGCGGCGATCGTCAAGTGGTATCTTGACTCCCGACCCCGTCGGCAGCGACACACAGCCCATGCCGACCACCGAGCACCTCCGCACCTGTCCGCTGTGCGAGGCGATGTGCGGGCTTCGCATCCACGTCGAGGACGGTCGCGTCACCCGCATTCGTCCCAACGACGACGACGTCTGGAGCCGGGGCTACATCTGCCCGAAGGGCACGACGCTGGGCGAGCTGCACCACGACCCCGACCGCCTGCGGGCGCCGATGGTTCGGCGCGACGGCGCGTTCGTCGAGGTGTCGTGGGCCGAGGCGTTCGCTGAGTGCGAACGCCTGCTGCACGGCGTCGTGACGCGACACGGCAAGGCAGCGCTGACCTACTACGTCGGCAATCCGACGGTGCACAACTTCTCGCTGTCGCGTTACGTCGCGGCGTTCGGACCGCTCGCCGGCATCGAGCGCCTCTACTCGGCCGGGACGATCGACCAGTGGCCGAAGAACGTCGTCTGCGCGCTCCTCTACGGTGGCATGTGGGCCATCCCGACGGCCGACATCGATCGCACCGACCACCTCGTCATCATGGGGGCCAATCCGCATGCGTCGCAGGGCAGCCTGATGGCGTGCCCCGACTTCGTCGGACGGCTGACGGCGCTGCGTGCGCGCGGCGGCAAATCGGTGGTCATCGACCCGCGCCGCACGGGGACGGCGGAACGCGCCGACGAATGGGTGGCGATCCGTCCCGGCACCGACGCGGCGCTGCTGATGGCCTGGGTGAACGTCCTCTTCGCCGACGGTCTCGTGCGGCCGGGCCGTCTCTCCGACTTCACCGACGGTATCGACGCGATCCGCGCGCTCTGCGAACCGTTCACGCCCGAAGTCGTGGCCGACGTCTGCGCCATTCCCGCGGACACGATCCGTCGGCTCATCCGCGAGCTGGCCGCGGCGCCACGCGCATCCATCTATGGGCGCATCGGCACCTGCAACCAGGAGTTCGGGACGCTGGCGTCGTGGCTGGTCGAGGTCGTCAACGTCCTCACCGGCAACCTCGACCGCCCCGGCGGCTCCATGTTCGCGAATCCGGTGGAGTGGAGCTTCCTCACCATGCGGCCACCGGAGTTCGCTGACGGCTGGACGTTCGGACGCTGGGCGAGCCGCGTCCGTGGCGCGCCCGAGGTGCTGGGACAGGTGCCGATCTCGTGCCTGGCCGAGGAGATCGCGGTGCCGGGCGCGGGGCAGATCCGCGCGCTCATCACGTTCGCCGGCAATCCCGTCGTGTCGGCGGCCGACGCCGGTCGTCTCGACGACGCGCTGCCCGAGCTCGAGTGCATGATCTGCGTCGACAACTGGCTCAACGAGACGACGCGGCACGCGCACGTCGTCCTGCCGGGGCTGAGCGCGCTCGAGCAGCCGCACTACGACGAGCTGATCTGGTCGTGGGCGGTACGCGACGCGGCGATCTTCTCGGAGCCGGTGTTCCCGCCGCCGGCGCGTCCGGCCGAGTGGGAGATCATGCTGGCGCTGGCGGCAATCGCGCAGGGACAGGCGGCTGCCGACGTCGATGTGACGATGCTCGACCAGATGTTCTTCGTCGGACTGGTCGGCGCCGTCACCGCCGATCCGACGTCGCGCATCGCGGGTCGCGATGCCGCCGACATCGTCGCCGCCACGCCGGGGAGTGGTCCCGAGCGTCTCCTGGATTTCGGGCTGCGGCTGGGTCCGTGGGGCGAAGGCTACGGTGCGCGGACGGACGGCATGACGCTGGCCCGACTCCGCGAGCATCCGAACGGCATCGACATGGGCGCGCACGAGCCGCGGCTGCCGAACATGCTGACGACACCGTCGCAGCGCATCGACCTCGTCCCTGCGCACATCACAGCCGATGTGCCGCGGCTGCGGCGGCGTCTCGAGCGATCCGACGACGGGCTCCTGCTGGTGAGCCGTCGCCACCTGCGCTCGAACAACTCGTGGATGCACAACGTGCCGTCGCTCATGACGGGACGCGACCGCTGCACGCTGCTGGTGCATCCCGACGACGCGGGTCGTCTCGGCCTCGCCGACGGTGGCCGTGCGACGGTGCGATCGGCGGCGGGGGAGGTGGAGGCACCCGTCGAGGTGAGCGACGAGATGATGCCGGGCGTGGTCTGTCTGCCGCACGGCTGGGGGCACGATCGCCCAGGCACGCGCCTCGGCGTCGCGTCGCGCCACGCGGGCGTCAACAACAACCTGCTGGCGCCGGGCGACCTCGTCGACGTGCCGTCGGGCAATGCCGCGGTGAACGGTATTCCGGTGCAGGTGCTGCCGGCGTGACAGAGTGGGTTGCCGCGATGTTGGTGCGGGGGTCATAGTCGAACGCATGCGTGCCGATGTCTCGGGCACCGCCCGCCGCTACACGTGGGACGAGTATCTCGCCCTCGCCGACGACGACCGGCGCGAGCTGATCGATGGATCGCTCGTGGAGGTATCGGTGCCCACGAAGCTGCACGAACACATCGTTGTCCTCCTCGCCTACTTCCTGGTGGGTTGGGCCCGCCTGCACGGCGGCGCCGTCCTCGGGTCGGGATACAAGGTGCGCGTCGGCGAGCGACGCGCCGTCATGCCGGACCTGCAGTACTTCACGCCCGACCACGTGCGATCGTTGCCGGAGCAGGGATTGTCGGACGGTCGTCCCGATCTGGCCGTCGAGGTGGTGTCGGAGTCGAGTCGCCGTCACGATCGTGTGGTCAAGGCTCGTTGGTACGCAGACATCGGCGTGCCGGAGTATTGGATCGTCGACCCCGACGAGCGCACCGTCGAGCGCCTCGTGCTGCGTGACGAACGCCTGGTCGTCGTCGAGACGCATCGCGCGGACGCGCACTTCACGCCGGCAACGTTCCCCGGTCTCGACGTCCCGCTCGCCGAGTTGTGGACACTGCCGGCGTGAACCGCGTCAGTTCACGCTGACGTTCCCCTGCCGCAGCACCTGCTGCGCCTCGTCGGGACGACCCGCCGCCTGGAGGATGCGCGCCAGGTGTCCCCAGCCGTCGGCGTAGTCCGGGTGCTCGCGCGTCAGACGACGGAACCATGCTTCGCCGTCGGCGAGGCGGCCCGTCGCGAGGTACGCGTCGGCGAGTGCCTGTGTGCCGAGCGAGCACGACGTCGGGCAGCCGGCGAGCCCGTCGTGGAACGCGGCGAAGGCGTCGTCGATGCGACCGGACGTCAGGTAGATCTGGCCCAGGTGGCGCAGCCGCATCTCGACGACGCCGGGATGAGTCGCCGAGAAGACGCCGATGGTGTGGAAGCAGACCAGGGCTGCGACACCCACGATGGCGGCGTCGGTCGCGAGTCGTCGCATGTTGCGCGCGCGTGCTGCGGCACCGAGTGACAGGATGCCCGCGGCGCCGAGCGGCAGGAGCGCCGGCACCACCTGGATGCGGTAGCGCGAGAAGATGAAGAACGCGACCACCGACGCGCAGTAGACGGCGACGAACGCGACCAGGATCCGCGTCGTCCGCTGCCGCCACGTCACGACCACGCCGAGCAACGCGAGCGCGGCGACGATCCCGAAGCCGGGGAGGGGCAGGCGAAGCACCCAGGAGTCGCGCGCGAGCAGGTACTGGTCCTGGTTGTCCGACACCTCGAAGTCGTTCCAGAACAGCGCCAGCTTCCGGGCCATGACCTGCGTCGCGTACGCGGGATGCGTCGTCAGGTGCGCCCACGCCTCGCCGAACCAGTAGTCCGACACCTCACCCGCGGTGAGGGACCGCGCCAGGCGTTTCTCGGCTTCGGCACGGAAGTCGAGCTCCTCGAAGTGCGGATTCCCGCGCACGAACGGTGGCGTCGTGTAGGCGCCGTAGTCGTTGCCCGGATTGTTGCCGGTGTAGAAGTTCTGGCCTGCCTGCGCCGTCGTCAGCACCCACTCGCCGGAGACGCGGTGGTTGCGCCAGACGACGGGCGACAACGCGAGCCCGATGCCGAGCAGGAAGACGCCGGCGCTGGTCACGGGGCGGTGACGATCGAAGAGCAGCGTCAGGACAGCCAGCGGTGCGAGCAACAGGACGTTGCCACGCGTGAGCGCGGCGAGACCCAACGTCAAACCGGCGCCGAAGCGGGACAGGAGCGAGCGGCCGAGGAACAGCACCAGCGTCGCCGTCACGAGCAGTACCGAGAGGCAGGTCTTGTCGATCTCGCCGGTGAAGAAGATGTCGGGCAGGTAGAGCGCGAAGCCGAGGGCCGCGATCGTTCCGGCCGTCGGACCGGCCACGCGTCGCCCGAGTCGCGCGATCAGCACGCAGGTGCCGGCACCGAACGCGACGTTGACCAGCCGCGCCGCCATCAGGTCGTGTCCCCAGACGCGATAGAGCGCGCCGAGGAGATACGGGTACAGCGGGTCCATGTAGAACGGGCGCGTGCCCAGCCACTCGCCGCCGGCCAGCTGCTGCGCCCACGCGTCGTAGTACTGCGGGTCGATGACGAGATGGTCGAACCACGGCGTGTCGCGCAGCTCGACGAGGTGCGCCACGCGCAGCGCCACGGCGAGGGCGACGACGACGGCGAGCGCCCATGGTGTCTCGGCGGACGCCGGAGCCGGTGCGGCCGGGGCAGGGCGTCGGCGGGACATGCGGCGCCATACGCTACGGCACGGCGCGACTTCAAACGGCGACGCGTTGACGGCACGTCGCCCCCGATGCACTCTCGCCCGCCGGAGGCACGCGATGACCATGACGCTCGACCACGTGGTGCTCTGGACCGACGACCCGCTGCGCGCCGTCGACTTCTACGAGCGCATCCTCGGGCTGACACCGGTGCGCGCCGCGGAGTTCGGGGCCGGGACCGCGCCGTTCCCGAGCGTGCGCCTGTCCGACACCACCATCGTCGACCTGATGGCGCGCGTCGCGGCTCCGGTCGTCGATGCCTTCGCGGGAGCGGAGGGTAGCGCGGGGCACCTCGTGAATCACGTCTGCTTCGCGATGTCGGAGCCCGAGTTCCTGGCGCTGCGCGAGCGTCTGGTCGCGGCCGGCGTCGCCGTGTCGGGCACGATGGAGCAGTCGTTCGGCGCGCAGGGCCTCGCGCCACGGGCGTTCTACTTCCGCGACCCGGACGGGAACGTGCTCGAGGCGCGGTACTACGCGTGCTGAACGCGACTTATCCGTACTGGCTCGCCGGACGGCCCGTCGCGCCGAACCACGATCTCGCGGTCACCGACAAGTACAGCGGCGCGGTGGTCACGCACGTCGCGCAGGCCGATGCGGGCGCCATCGATGCCGGCATCGCCGCCGCCGTCGCGGCTGCCCCCGCCATGCGAGTGCTGCCGTCCTACGCCCGCGCGGAAGTCCTGCAGCACTGCGTGCGACGCTTCACGGAACGCGCCGAGGAGCTGGCGCAGGCGCTGCGCATCGAGGCCGGCAAGCCCATCCACGACAGCCGTGGCGAGGTGACCCGCCTGATCGACACCTTCCGCATCGCCGCCGAGGAGGCGACGCGCATCGTCGGCGAGGTCCTACCGATGGACGTGACCCCGCGGGCGCGTGGCTATACGGGCATGTGGAAGCGGGTGCCGATCGGGCCGTGCTCGTTCATCTCGCCGTTCAACTTCCCGCTGAACCTCGCGGCCCACAAGGTGGCGCCGGCGATCGCCGCCGGCTGTCCCTTCGTGCTGAAGCCCGCCAGCCTGACGCCGCTCGGTGCGCTCATGATCGGCGAAGTGCTGGCCGAGACCGATCTACCGCCCGGCGCGTTCTCGATCCTGCCGTGCCATCGCGACGGCGCCGAGCTGTTCACCACCGACGAGCGCCTCAAGCTGCTGAGCTTCACGGGCTCACCCGACGTCGGCTGGGCGCTCAAGGCGAAGGCGGGCAAGAAGAAGGTCGTCCTCGAGCTCGGCGGCAACGCGGCGGTGATCGTCGACGAGACCGGCGTCGATCTCGACGACGCCGTCGAGCGCATCGTCTTCGGCGCCTTCTATCAGTCGGGCCAGAGCTGCATCGGCGTGCAGCGCATCCTGGTGCACGACGACGTCTACGCGACGCTGCGCGACAGGCTCGTCGCGGCGACGCGCGCGCTGGTCGTCGGCGATCCGGCCGACGAGCGCACGTTCGTCGGACCGATGATCTCCGATGCCGAGGCTTCGCGGCTGCACGGCTGGATCACCGATGCCGTCGCCAATGGCGCGACCCTGCTCTGCGGCGGCGGTCGCACCGGCAACATGCTCGAGGCGACGCTGCTCGAGGACGTGCCCGCCGACGCCGACGTCGTGCGGCGCGAGGCGTTCGGTCCCGTGGCCGTGTTGCAGCGCTTCCGCGACTTCGATGCCGCGCTCGCGATGGTGAACGACAGCGTCTTCGGCCTGCAGGCCGGTGTGTTCACGCGCGACCTCTACCGCGCTCAGCGCGCCTGGGACGTGCTCGAGGTGGGCGGCGTCCTCATCGGCGACGTGCCGTCGTTCCGCGTCGACCACATGCCGTACGGCGGCGTGAAGGACAGCGGCCTCGGCCGCGAAGGCGTACGCTTCGCGATCGAGGACATGACGGAGATCCGTCTGCTCGTGGTGCGGACGCCGGGCTAGCGTCCGCCGGGCTTCGGTGGCGGATCCGGCGTGCCCTCCGGGGGCCAGGGCAGCGTGCCCTTGAGGGCCACGACCTCGTCGGGCGGGATGCGCAGCTGGTAGAGCTTCTTCTCGGCGCGACGTCGCGCGACGTCCGCCTCGGCCGCGCGGCCCTTCTCGTGGTCGAAGCCGGCCGTCGCCTCGTAGTGCGTCTGCGACGGGTACGCGAAGCCGGAGCCGCTCTGGGCGACGATGTCCATGATGCGCAGGTACACGTCCTCGCGGACGGCGTAGAACTCGTCGTTGTTCGGCGTCTTCACGTAGGCCCACAGCTCGACGTCGAGCGTCGACTCGCCGAAGCCGACGAAGCGGATGCGCGCCGGTTCCGGGTCGATCTTCGGATGCGCCAGCAGCATGCGTTTCAGCTCGATCAGCAGCCAGCGCATCTGATCGGGCGTGGTCTCGCAGCGCAGGCCGAGCTTCGTGGTCAGCAGGAAGCGGTCGCGCGGGGCGAAGTTCTCGAGCTGCATCGCCGAGAAGTCGGCGTTGGGAATGGTGACCACGGTGCGGTCGAGCGTGCGGATACGCGTCGAGCGCAGGCCGATGTCCTCGACGGTGCCGACGCGGTCGCCGAAGCGGCAGACGTCACCGACGCGCACTGGCTGGTCGGCCACCAGCGTCACGCCGCCGAACAGGTTCTCGATGGTCTTCTGCGCTGCGAGCGCCACCGCCAGGCCGCCGACACCGAGACCGGCCACGACCGCGGTGACGTTGAACCCGAACGACTGCATCGCAGCGAGCAGCGCCAGGACGCCGATGAACACCTTCACCGTGCGCCGGCCGAGCGGCACCACGGAGATGGCGGCGGTCTGTCCGCGCGCCAGCCAGCGTTGCTCCATGACGCGCGCGAGCGCGTCCGTGAGTCGGGTGAGGACCCACGTGACCGCGAGGACGATGAGCACTGTCTCGACCGCGAGCACGAACTGGTGGACGGGCAGGGCCAGCGACAGTACCGGCGTGCCGGCCGAGATGATGGTCACGGCGAGCATGACCCGCAGCGGGCCGACGATGGCGTCGACGATGGCGTCCTCGGCCGGCGTCTTGAACGCCCGCACGATCGGATGCGCGATGCGTGCCACGAGGCCGGTGAGCAGCCACGACACCGCGCCCGCCACCACGACGAGGAGGAACAGACCGATCCACTGCCAGAGCTGGACGTCGAAGAGGTGCCAGTCGAAGAACGGAGCGGGGAGGTACTCGGCGAGCGGGCCGTCACCGAACTCGGCCCACAGCGCCGGGATCTGCGCCACCGTCGCCTTCGCGATCTTCCACGCCTGACCGTCCGGCGTGTTGACGCGCTCGAGAAGAATCTTGACGGGTCCGTCGCTCGTCTCGATGGTGCCGATCAGGTCGCGACGCGGGGTCTGCCCATCGTTCGGATCGCCGGCGGGATCGGGGCTGAGCGCGTCGATGTCGACCCAGAGCTTGCGGTCGAGGACGGTCTTGAGCTCCTTCGCGAGCACGGGCCCGTCGGCGGCGTCACGATCGCGCAGGTCGAGATACTTGGCGGCTTCGGCCCAGTTGCCCTCCCGGCCGGCGTACACGAAGCCGCGCATCGCGCTGCGCGGCGACTCGAAGCCGCGCGAGTCGTCGGGAATGGTCGTCGTCGTGGTGGCCGCGGCGGGTGGTGCCGGATCCTGCGCGCGCAGCGGTGCTGCACCGAGCACGAGGATCGTGACGAGCAGCCACGCGGGCCAGCGACGACGCGTCATGGGTACAGGCGGCGGACGAGGACCGCGAGCTCGTCGAGCGGCAGCTGGCCGGGTGCGGTGGGACGGCCGGCGGCACCGAACGTGAGCAACGAGCCCGCGGCCGGCAGGACGACGCGTGACAACGGCCCGAGTGGACCCATGCCGAGGGTGGCGATGCCGCGGTCGCGGGCCGCGAGCGTGACCTCGAGCAGCGTGTGCACGTCGGCCGGTGCGTGCGCGACGGTGGCGAGCTTGGTGACGTCGGCGCCCATTGCGACGGCGCGGTCGACCAGCGCGAGCAGTGCGGCGCGCGTCGGCGTGCCGTCGAAGTCGTGCGCGGATAGGATGACAAGGCGTCCGGCGGCACGCGCGGCGGGGACCATCTCGGCGGCGAGCGCCGCGGACGCGATCTCGACGTCGATGGCGTCGGCGATCGCGAGGCCGGCGCGGTAGATGGTGGCACGCAGCGCCTCGGGCATGGCGCGTCCGCCCTCGGTGCCGGCGCGCACCGTGAACAGGATGGGACGTCCGGCGGCGCGCAGTCGCTGCAACGCCTGGACGATTCGCTCCGGCGTCGGGTCGTCGAACAGGTCGGCGCGCAGCTCGACGACGTCCGCGCCATCGGCGGCGACCAGCGCGTCGAGATCGGCTTCGCCGCCCGCTGCCACGATGACGGGGGTCGGACCGAGCCGCACGCTGCCGATGGCGAGATCAGCCATCGCTGCGTGCCAGCCGGCTGCGCGGACCGACGTCGACGCTGCGCCCGACCAGCGATCCGACGACGCGCGCGCGTGGCCCGATCAGCACCGGACCCGTGGGCGCATACACCGCGGCCGTGATCTGCGCCCCACGTCCGGCGACGAAGGCGCCGTCCGTGCCGGCACCCTGGACGGAGATGCTGCCGTCGCCGCCCGCTCCCGCCAGCAGCTCGAGCTGCGCGCGCCGGCCGAGCGCAACATCGCCGCGCACGTCGATCTGGCAGGGGGCGAGGCAGACGAGCTTGCTGCCGCGCCCGACGAAGAGGCTGCGGAAGCTGTAGACGCCGCCCGCGAGCATCAGCTCGGCGTGCGGGCTCAGGCGAATGTCACGCCAGCGGCCGGCCTCGAGCGGGACGCGTCGCGCCCGCGGACGCAGCGTGACGTTCTCACTGCCGGGTGACACCTGGACGACTGGTAGGTTGACGCTCTCGACGATGGGATCGGGCAGGCGCTGGCAATCCTTCGTGCCGCCCTGCACCTGCACGCAGAAGAGCGCCGTGCTGACGCGGCTGCCGCGTCGCAGGATGATGTCCTCGCCGCCGACGCTGCCCTCGACGCTGGCGCGGCGGCGCAGCGTGACGTCGCCGGCATTGGTGCCGACGTCGCCCTGGACGGTGGTTCGGGTGCCGAGGTGCACGCCTTCGAGCCCGAAGACCGCGAAGGCCAGGGGCGTCGTCGGAAGCGTCTGCGCGCCGGCGACCCGGGCGAGCCCGCCGATCCCCAACATCATCAGTCCCCACCCAGTCGACGAACGTCGCATTCGACCTCCGCGTCTACCATGCGCCCTTCGAGGGTGCGACGGGGTTGGCGAGCGCCCCCGCACCTGTACTAAGGTCCCCGCCCCATGGTCGGAATCACTCGTATCGGCACCTATTTCCCCCGTCGTCGGCTCGATCGGACGCTCCTCGCGAAGGCGTGGGGCGGGCGCAGCGGGCCCGGTGCGCGCACCGTCGCCGCCGTCGACGAGGACGCGCTCACCCTCGCCGTCGATGCCGTGCACGCGTGTCTCGCCGACGCCGACCCGGCCGGGTTCGACGCGCTCTACTTCGCGAGCACGAGTGCGCCGTATCTCGAGAAGCAGGTCGCCAGCATGATCGCCACCGCGGCCGATCTGCCGCGAGCGTCGGCGGTCGCCGACTTCGGCGGCTCGCTGCGCGCCGGGCTGACCGCACTGCGAGCGGCATTGGACGGTGTCGGAGCGGGATCGCTGCGACACGCGCTCGTGGCCGCCGCCGACGTGCGGCTCGCCGAGCCGGGCTCGGAGCTCGAGGCGCAGTTCGGTGACGCCGGCGTGGCGGTGGCTGTCGGTCGCGACGGCGTCATCGCCGAGCTGGTGAGCGTGGCGTCGGTGGCGGAGGAGTTCACGCACTTCTGGCGCACGGACGATCAGAAGTACGTCCAGGTGGCCGATGCCCGCTTCGGCAACCAGTACGGGCTGGGGCGCGACATCCCGGAGGCCGTCGGCGCGGCGCTGCGCAAGGCCGAGCTGCCCGCCGGCAAGCTGGCGAAGCTGGTCGTCGCGGCCAGCGACGCGCGCAGCGCGGCCGACATCGCGAAGCGGATCGGGTGCGACCCGGCGAAGCAGCTCGAGGCGTCGCTCGCGGCCGAAGCGGGATCGCTCGGTACGGCGGAGCCGCTGGTGCTGCTGGCGAAGGCGCTCGAGACCGCGTCGCCCGGCGACTTCATCGCGGTGGCGGCCTTCGGCGAGGGTGCCGACGCGCTCGTCTTCCGCGTCACCGATGCGATCACGAGCGCGCGGCCGCGACCCGTCGCCGATGCGCTCGCCGGTGGCGTCCCGGTCGCCTCTTACGAGCGCTACCTCCGCTCGCGCAACATCCTGCCGAGCGAGGTCGGCGGCGAGGCGGTGGCGACGTACATCGAGTGGAAGGAGCTCAAGCAGGACGTGCGCCTGTACGGCAGCCGCTGCGAGGCGTGCGGGCTGGTGCAGTATCCGATGGCGCTGGTCTGTCAGGGGTGCCACGCGCGCGAGCGCATGGTCGACCACAAGCTCGCGCGCACCGGCACGGTGTTCACCTTCACCATCGACAACCTGGCGCAGGTGCCGGAGCATCCCATGCCGATGGTCGTCGTCGACCTCGACGGCGGTGGCCGCGTCTACCTGCAGGGCATCGATTGCGTCGACGGTGACATCGCGGTCGACAAGCGCGTGCGCCTGACGTTCCGCCGCCTGCACGAGGCGGGCGGCAACCGGAACTACTTCTGGAAGGTCAGGCCGGCATGACGGGCAGGTTGGCGGGACGCGAGTCGAACTCGTCCGCCCGGATGTCGGCGATGGCGTCGTTCAGCGCGCAGATGCCCTGGCGCACCTTGGCCATCGCGTCCCAGTAGAGCGTGACGGTGCCGCACTCGGTCACCGCGAGGTGCTTCAGCGCCTCGGCGGTGGTGCCCTGCGAGATGGCCTTGCGCATGCGGTCGTCGGGCACCAGCAATTCGTGGATGCCGATGCGGCCGCGGTAGCCGATCTCGTTGCAGTTCCCGCAGCCCGCCGGCCGGTAGAGGACCAGCGACTTGTCGTCGGGTGTGCCGACGAGACGCCGCTCCTCCTCGGTCGGACTGTACGGCGTGCGGCACTCCAGGCACAGGCGTCGCAGCAGGCGCTGCGCGCACACCACCAGCAGCGACGAGCTGACCAGGAACGGCTCGATGCCCATCTCGGTGAGTCGCACGACGGTCGAGGCGGCGTCGTTCGTGTGCAGCGTCGACAGCAGGAGATGGCCCGTGAGCGCGGCCTCGACCGCGACGTCGGCGGTCTCGCGGTCGCGGATCTCGCCGACGAGGAGGACGTCGGGATCCTGGCGCAGGTAGCTGCGCAGCGCCCGCGCGAACGACAGGCCGATCTCCGGATGCACCTGCAGCTGATTGATGCCGGGCAGCGTGTACTCGATCGGGTCCTCGGCGGTCTGCACGTTGATGTCGGGACGCTTGATCTCGTTCAGCGCCGCGTACAGCGTCATCGACTTGCCCGAGCCCGTCGGGCCGACGTGCAGGATCATGCCGTCGGGTGCCGTGATGCGGGCGCGGTAGCGCACGAGGTTGTAGTCCGAGAAGCCGAGGTCGCTCAGGGGCAGCACGGCCTTGCGCTTGTCGAGCAGGCGCATGACGACTTTCTCGCCGTACTGCATCGGCGAGGTGGCGACGCGGAGGTCGACCTCCATCTCCTTGCTCGAGAAGCGACGGAAGGGGATACGGCCGTCCTGCGGCAGACGGCGCTCGACGATGTCGAGGCTCGCCATGATCTTGATGCGCGACACCAGCGGACGGATCAGCGTGGGAGGGAAACGGTTCACCACGCGCAGCACGCCGTCGACCCGGTAGCGCACCACGACCTCGTTCTCGCCCGGCTCGATGTGGATGTCGGACGCGCCCAACGAGTGGGCCGTCTCGATGAGCTCGGTGGCGAGCCGCACGATCGGCGGTGAGTCCTCGGTGACCGAGACGAACCGCTCGGCGTCGAGCTCGGGGGAGTGCGCGGTGGCGAGGTGCTCGGCGAGCTTCGCGCTCGCCGACGGCAGGGCGGCACGCTTCGTCAGCTCGGCGTGGCCTTCGAACAGCGTGTGGATGTTGCCGGGCTCGGTGACGTTCAGGTTGAGCCGCTTGTCCCGCCCGAGCCACTGCTGGAGGTGCTGGACCGGCTCCCAGTCGAACGGGTTGCTCAGGACGAAGGCGTGTTTCTCGGAGCCGCCCTCGGTCTCGATGACCACCACCATGTTGCTCTTGCAGAACGACGTCGGGAGCACGCCGAGTGCCAGGCGGGCGGGGTCGAGCGTCGGCACGATCGGGAGGTGGAGGAAGGCCGCGATGTACTCGGCGACCTGGGTCTCGTCGAGCCCGACGGATGCCGCCACCGAGTAGAGCTCCTTCGGCTTGGCGGCGTTCAGGAGCGCGAGCTTGTCGGCGTCGAGCTTGTAGAGCTCGCCCAGCGCCTGCTTGAAGCGGCTGTAGTTGCCGACCTTCGGCATCGCCTCGCGTGCCGGCATGGGCGTCCGCAGCGCGCGCCAGCGCTCCGACGCGGCCAGATGCGCGCCCACCTTGGCGAGCAGCGTCCCGCGCGCCACCGGCTTGACGAGGTAATCGACGGCGCCGAGCGCGACGGCGCGGGCGCGGTCCTCCTCACCCTCGCGACCGGTGGCGAAGATGACCGGGACGTCGGCCAGCGCCGGACGGCGGCGCAGCTCGGCGCAGGTCTCGTAGCCGTCCATGCCGCCCATCTGGACGTCGAGGAGGATCAGGTCGGGCGCGGCACCCGACACCAGGGTCAGGGCCTGCTCGCCGCTGTTGGCGGCGACCACCTCGTAGCCCTGCTTGGTGAGGGTGGCCTGCATGAGGGTGAGGACGACCGGATCGTCGTCGATGCAGAGAATCCGGGCGTGACTTCCCTGCTCGGTAGGGCTGCTGGACCGTACGGACTCCATCCCGAGCCTCTATCGGCAGGAGACCGCGGCGCCTTGAGCCTTGACTGAGGATGGTCCCGAAGGGTCATAAAGGACGCCTCATGAAGGACAAGGTCGCCGTCATCGGCGTCGGGTGCACGAAGTTCGGCGAGCGCTACGAGCGCGGCTACGAAGAGCTCATCTGCGACGCGGCATTTGCTGCCTACGAGGATGCCGGCATCGACCCCGCCGAGATCGAGGCCGCCTACCTCGGGACGTATCTGCCGGGTCCGGGCGGCGGGAAGTCGGCGACATCGCTGGCCGATGCGCTCCGTCTCTACGGACGGCCCATCACCCGGGTCGAGAACTACTGCGCCACCGGTACCGATGCCTTCCGCAACGCCTGTCTCGCCGTGGCGTCGGGCGTGTACGACGTGGTGCTGGTCGTCGGGGCCGAGAAGCTGAAGGACCGTGGCGGCCGTGGGCTACCGCGTCTCGGGCACCCTCTGCTGGCGCGTGGCAACACGGCGCCGGGGCTCTTCGCGCTGGCGGCGAACCGTTACATGCACACGTTCGGCATGGGGCGCGAGACGCTGGCGGCGGTGGCGGTGAAGAACCACCGCAACGGTGCCAAGAACGAGAAGGCGCACCTGCGATCGGAGATCACCGTCGAGCAGGTGCTGAAGGCGCCGATGATCGCGTCGCCGTTCGGGCTGTTCGACTGCTGCCCCACGACCGACGGCGCCGCCGCGGCCATCGTCTGCCGCGCCGACCTGGCGTCGAAGTACCGCAAGCCGCCGATCAAGGTGAAGGGCGCGGCGCTCGCCGTCGAGACCGGGCGTCCGTACTTCGACCCCACCTTCGACTACCTGGGCTTCCGCTCGACGCAGAAGGCCGCGGCTGCCGCCTACAAGATGGCCGGCATCACGGCGCAGGACGTCGACTTCGCCGAGGTGCACGACTGCTTCACCTGGACCGAGATCGCCAACACCGAGGACCTCGGCTTCTGCAAGAAGGGCGACGGCGGTCCACTCGCGATGGAGGGTCGCACCGCCATCGGGGGTGACATCCCCATCAACCCGAGTGGCGGCCTCAAGTCGTTCGGCCACCCCATCGGGGCCAGCGGCGTGCGCATGATCTACGAGTGCGTCACGCAGCTGCGAGAAGAGGCCGGTGCGCGCCAGGTGAAGGACGCGCGGCTCGGCCTGGCGCACAACGTCGGTGGTCCCGGCGCGGTGGCGTGCGTGGTGGTGCTGGGGAACGAGTAGGCGGCGGGAGGTCGACGTTGGACGTCCAATCCCACCTCGATCGCCTCGACGCCGACGGCTTCGTCGTCTTCGAGGACCTGCTTCCGGCGCGCGATCTGCAGCACTATCGCGACGCGCTCGAGCCGCGGTTCGCCCGTCAGAACTTCGGGCGGAACGACTTCGAGGGCCGGAAGACCGAACGCGTCTACACGCTGCCCGCGGTGGAACCCGTGTTCGCCGAGCTGGCGGGGCATCCGCTCGTCCTGGCGGTGTGCGACGCGGTGCTGGCGCCGAGCTACCTCCTGACGGCGGCGCAGGCGATCCGCATCCATCCCGGTGAGACCGCCCAGCCGCTCCACTTCGACGACAGCTTCTACCCGTTCCCGCGGCCACGGGCGCCGATCAGCCTCGCCACCATCTGCGCCGTCGACGACTTCACGACGGAAAATGGTGCCACCGAGGTCATCCCGGGCAGCCACCGCTGGGGCGACGTCGCGCCGCGTGGGGTCGTCGGTGCCGATCACTTCGCGCAGCGCACCAAGTACGGCCGCACGTCCGACTCGGCGCTGATGCTGAGCGGAACGGTCGACGTGGTCGACGCCACGCCGCAGCCGGTCTGCATGCGGGCGGGCTCGGTCGTACTCTTCGTCGGCACCCTGTGGCATCGCGGCGGCGCCAATCGCAGCCGGGCGTCCCGGCTCGCCCTGACCTATCAGTACTGTGAGCCCTGGGCGCGCCAGCAGGAGAACTTCACGTTGGCGATCGCGCCCGAGGTCGCGCGCGCGATGCCCGAGCGCGTGCAGGAGCTGCTCGGCTACAGCATCCATCCGCCGTTCATGGGCCACACCAGCGGCGTGCACCCGAAGCGGCGGCTGCAGTAGGTCGACCGGTTCCCGTGTCGAAGTCCGGGGGCGCCGAACGACCATGGAGCATGGAGACCAATCGATGAAGTATCTCTGCCTCGCCTACGAGGACGAAGCGTTCTTCGGCGACATGCCCCGGGCAGAATGGGACGTG
Source organism: Binatia bacterium (assembly GCA_036009625.1). Lineage (GTDB taxonomy): Bacteria > Desulfobacterota > Binatia > DP-6 > DP-6 > DASYLJ01. The sequence goes on along the minus strand of DASYLJ010000182.1, from coordinate 15,441 downwards.
CTGCGGAACGAGACCATCGACTACGTCGACACGCTGCGGCGCAACGGCCACCTGGTGTCCACGGAACCGCTGCAGAGCGCGCGCACCGCCGTGACGGTGCGCGTCCGCGACCAGCGGCTCCAGACCGTCGACGGCCCGTTCGCGGAAACCAAGGAGCAGCTCGGCGGCTACTTCCTGATCGAGGCCAAGGACCTGAACGAGGCCATCCAGATCGCCGCGAAATGGCCCTCCGCCCGTTTCGGCACCATCGAGGTCCGCCCGCTCCAGGCGGGGCTGCCGGAGGACAAGCGGTATGGGTGAGCTCGTCGGACGCTAGCGCCGAATCGTCATCACCGCGATGACTGCGAGGAGCAGGATCATCGCCGCGATGAAGAAGCCCGAGAACGTGCGGAACGCCGACACGTTCGAGTCGACGCCGCCGACGTCGCCCCGGACCTCTTCGAGCTGCTGGCGCAGGCTCGAGAGCTCGACGTAGAGCCCCTTCACCTCTTCGCGCAGCTTGCCGACGTCGTCGTGCAGGTCGGTGTGGCCGTCCTGTATCTCGGAGAACTTCTCCGGGAGCGCGTCGACCGACTCCTTCACGTGCCAGATCTGCTCGCCGGCCCACTTCTGGGCGTCGGCCAGCTGACGGAGCAGCGACTCCATCTCGCTCAAGTCGGGTGCGACCGGGACAGGCTTGACCGCGACCGGCTTGGGTTTGCGAGCGTCCGTCTGCGCCGACGCGACGCCTCCGCCCCAGAGCAGCAGCAGGGCAAAGACCAGCGCGAACACCCGTCGACTCATGAGCGCGTCGTCTTATGTGCGGCCCTGTGACCGGTCAAGTCAGGGCCGCAGGCGCTCGAGCATGCGCGGGAACGGGATGGTCTCGCGCACGTGGTGCAGCCCGCACACCCAGGCGACGCAGCGCTCGATGCCCATGCCGAAGCCGGCGTGCGGCACCGAGCCGAAGCGGCGCAGGTCGAGGTACCAGTCGAACGCCTCCGTCGGCAGCTGGTGCTCGACGATCTTGGCCTCGAGGACGGCGAGGTCGTCCTCGCGCTGGCCGCCGCCGATGATCTCGCCGTAGCCCTCGGGGGCGAGGACGTCGACGCACAGCGCGACGCGCGTCTCGGCGGGATCGGCCTTCATGTAGAAGGCCTTCGCGGCCAGCGGGTAGCGGTGCACCATGACCGGGCGATCGAACTCCTGCGACAGGGTGGTCTCGGCCTCGGCGCCGAGGTCGTCGCCCCAGGCGATGTCGACGCCCTTGGCGCGCAGCCGCTCGATGGCTTCGGTGTACGTGATGCGCGGGAAAGGCTTCACGATGCGGGCGAGGGCATCCACGTCGCGCTCGAGGACGCGCAGCTCGGCGGCGCGCCGCTCCAGCACGCGGCCGACGACGTGGACGAGGAAGTCCTCGGCGAGGTCCATGTCGTCGTCGAGGGTGGCGAACGCCATCTCGGGCTCGATCATCCAGAACTCGGTGAGGTGGCGACGCGTCTTCGACTTCTCGGCGCGGAACGTCGGGCCGAAGACGTAGATCTTGCCGAAGGCCATCGCGCCGGCCTCGCCGTAGAGCTGCCCGCTCTGCGTGAGGTACGCCGTCTCGCCGAAGTACTCGACGGGGAACAGCGTCGTCGTGCCCTCGCAGGCGGCGGGGGTGAGGATGGGGGCGTCGAAGCCGAGAAAGCCGCGACCGTCGAGGAACTCGCGGCAGGCGCGGATGACCTCGGCGCGGATGCGCATGATGGCGTGCTGGCGGGACGAGCGCAGCCAGAGGTGGCGGTGCTCGAGCAGGAAGCTGGTGCCGTGCTCCTTCGGCGAGATCGGGAACTCGGTCGCGGGCACGTGGACGATCGTCATGTCCTGGACGCCCAGCTCGAAGCCGATTGGGGCGCGGGCGTCGGCCCGGATGGTGCCGGTGATCGTGAGCGACGTCTCCTGGGGGAGGTGGTCGGCGGCGGCGAATACCTCCGGCGTCACGTCGCGCTTGCCCATGACGCACTGGATGGTCCCCGTGCCGTCGCGAAGCTGGAGGAAGTGCAGCTTGCCACTGGAGCGCCGCGCCGCCAGCCACCCGCGCAGGGTCACCACGGCCCCCTCGTGCCTGCCGACCTCCTCGACCGTCACCACCGCCATGGCCCGTCCATAGCAGATGGCCCGTCCCCGTGGCACGGCCCGGATCACTCGGCTATGGTCCGCCGCCGGAGGAGATCCGCATGCTGGGCTTCACGCTGAACGAAGAGCAGGAGGCGTTCCGCCTCGCCGTCCGTAGCTTCGCCGAAAAGGCGCTCGCGCCGCGCGTCGAGGAGCTCGAGGCGACCGAGACCTTCCCGCTGGATCTGTTCCGCGAGCTCGGCCGGCTCGGCTACCTCGGCGTGGGCTACCCGGAGGAGTACGGCGGCAGCGGCGGCGACATGGTGATGCGCTGCCTCCTCATCGAGGAGATCGCGCGCATCAACTGCGGCTTCGCGGCGGCGCTGCTGGCGCACGTCGGGCTGGGCTGCATTCCCCTCCTCAAGTTCGGCACCGAGGAGCAGAAGCGCGACTACCTGGTGCCCGCCATCCGCGGCGAGAAGCTCGGCTGCTGGGGCCTGTCGGAGCCGAACTCGGGGTCGGACGCGGCGTCGATCCGCACCACCGCCGAGCGCCGTGGCGACAACTACGTCCTCAACGGCTCGAAGATGTTCATCACCAACGGCACCATCGCCGACTACTGCGTGATCGCGGCTTACACCGATCGCACGCAGCGCGGGAACGGCATCAGCACGTTCGTGGTCGACACCAAGACCCCCGGCTTCGTCGTCTCGCGCAAGCTCAAGAAGACCGGCCACCACACGTCGGAGACTGCGGCGCTGACGTTCGAGGACCTGACGGTGCCGGCGTCGTGTCTCCTCGGCGGCGTCGAGGGCGGCTTCAAGCAGGTGACGGGGACGCTCGAGGGCGGTCGCGTCACGCACGCGGCGCGCTCCGTCGGCGTCAGCCAGGCGGCGCTCGAAGCCGCGCTCGCCTACGCCAAGGAGCGCGAGCAGTTCGGGCAGAAGATCGCCAAGTTCCAGGCCATCAAGTTCAAGCTGGCGCGCATGGCGATGGAGGTCGAGACGGCACGCACCGCGATGTGGCGCGCAGCGGTGCTGTTCGACGCGGGCCCGTGCATGCGCGAGGCGGCCATGGCGAAGCTCTTCTGCTCCGAGGTGGCGCAGCGGGTGACGTGGGAGGCGATGCAGATCTTCGGCGGTTACGGCTACATCACGGAGTTCCCCGTCGAGCGCTTCTGGCGCGACGCGCGCCTGATGACGATCACCGAGGGGACGTCGGAGATCCAGATGATCATCATCGCGCGCGAGCTTGGGTTATAGACGCGCCGCAATGCCTGACGTCGTGCGGCCCACCGTTCTTCTCTTCGACATCGATGGGACGCTCGTCAGCGCGGGGGGTGCGGGTCGACGGGCCATCGAGCGGGCGTTCACCACGCACCTCGGGACCGGCGGCGACGTCTTCGCAGACGTCATGTTCGCCGGCATGACCGATCCTCTGATCGTCCGCACCGGGCTCGGCATCGTCGGGCGCGACGTCGCGCCGGACCTGGTCGAGGCCATTCTGGCAACGTATCTCGAGGCGCTCGCCGACGAGCTGCCGCGCGCCGATCAGTACAAGCTCTATCCCGGCGTGCCCGAGCTGCTGGCTTCCGTCGGGGGACGACCGCGGGTGGCCGTCGGGCTCGGCACGGGCAACCTCGAGCAGGGCGCGCGCATCAAGCTCGCGCGCGGTGGTATCGACGGGCACTTCGCGTTCGGCGGCTTCGGCTCCGATCACGAGGAACGCGCCGAGATCATCCGCATCGGCGCGGCGCGGGGGGCGGCGGCGCTCGGCGAACGACGCGACGACTGCCGCGTCGTCGTCATCGGCGATTCGCTGCGCGACGTCGATGCGGCGCTGGCCGCAGGTGCCGAGTGCGTGGCGGTCGCCACCAGCAGCACGTCGCCCGACGAGCTGCGGCGTGCCGGCGCCACGCGCGTCGTGCCCGACCTGACCGTGCCCGACGTCCTGCCCGCGCTGCTCGGCACCTGAGCGCTCGCTCGCAGAAGATCCACGGAGGGATCGGATGAAGAAAGCCATCACGCGCATGTTCACCAGCCTCGGGGCGATGGTGGCGCTCGCACTCGTTCTCGGGTTCACCGTGCGCTTCATGCGTGCCGGCCACGTCGACGCGCACACCGTGCTCGAGATCGACTTCGATCAGCCGCTGGTCGAGTACGTCCCCGACGATCCGGTCGCCGGCGTGCTGCAGGGGCGCATGGCGCAGGTGCACGACGTGCTCGAGGCGCTCGAGCGAGGCGCCACCGACGATCGCGTGGTGGCGCTCGTCGCGCGCGTCGGCGCCGCGCCGATGGGACTCGCCCGCATCCAGGAGCTGCGCGACGCGGTGATCGCCTTCCGCGCCTCGGGCAAGCCGGCCATCGCCTACTCGCTGAGCTTCGGCGAGTTCTCGGCGGGCAACGGCTCGTATTACCTGGCTACGGCCTTCGACGAGATCTACCTGCAGCCGTCCGGCGACGTCGGGCTCACGGGGCTCATCGTCGAGTCGCCGTTCCTCCGCGGCGCGCTCGACAAGCTCGGCGTCGTGCCGCGCATGGATCATCGTCGCGAGTACAAGAATGCGATGAACATCTTCACCGAGAAGGGGTTCACGCCCGCGCACCGCGAGGCGGCGACGCGCGTCATGGATTCGCAGTTCGGGCAGATCGTACGCGGCATCGCCGCGGCGCGGGCCATATCCGAGGATCGGCTTCGTGCGCTGATCGACGGTGGGCCGCTGTCGGCCGAGCAGGCGCTCGAGGCCAAGCTGCTCGACGGGCTCGCATATCGCGACGAGGCGTGGACGAAGCTCGAGGAGAAGTTGGGTGAGGAGCCGGTGCGGCTCTCGGCCCTGCGCTACCTGCAGCGCGTGCGGCCGCGACATGGCGACGGCGAGAAGATCGCCCTCATCTACGGCGTCGGCGGCGTGCGCCGCGGCGACAGCGCGCTCGACCCGGTGACCGGCGAGCAGTCCATGGGCGCCGACAGCGTCACGGCGGCGTTGCGCGCGGCGATCGACGACGACGACGTCCGCGCCATTCTCTTCCGCGTCGACAGCCCGGGCGGATCGTACGTGGCGTCGGACACCATCTGGCGCGAGGTGGTGCGGGCACGCGCGGCGGGCAAGCCGGTCGTCGTGTCGATGGCCGACGTCGCGGGCTCGGGCGGCTACTTCGTCGCCATCCCCGCCGACAAGATCGTCGCGCAGCCGGGCACCATCACCGGCTCCATCGGCGTGCTCGGCGGCAAGATGGTGACCGAGGCCATGTGGGAGAAGATCGGCGTCAACTGGGAGGAGGTGCACACCAGCACCAACGGCACGATGTGGACGACGTCGACCGACTACACGCCGGCCGAGTGGGAGCGCTTCCAGGCGTCGCTCGATCGCATCTATCGCGACTTCACCACCAAGGTGTCCGAGGGCCGCAAGCTGCCGATGGACAAGGTGCTCGAGATCGCGCGCGGTCGCATCTGGACCGGCGAGGACGCGCTCGGCATCGGCCTGGTCGACGCGCTCGGCGGCTTCCCGACCGCGCTGGCACTGGCAAAGGAGGCGGCGGGCATCCCGGCCGGCGATCCGGTCCACCTCGAGACGTTCCCGCCGGCGAAGAGCCTGCTGCAGACGGTGGCAGCGCGGTTCGTCGGGACGCCCGACAGCGAGGAGTACGACGCCCCGGTCACGATCGCGCTCCGCCGCATGATGGACGTCACCGGTCCGCTGGCGAACGTCGCGCGCCAGGTGGGCCTCCTCGCACAGCCGGGTGTCTTGACGATGGGGTTCGAGACGGGCCAGCCGTAGCGTGTTCCTTGTGCTGATCTCCGGGAGTAGTTGATCGACATGACCAGCCGCATCGATCGCGTCGTCATCACCGGTGCTGGCAGTGGGATCGGTTTCGATCTCGCGCGGCGGTTCCTGGCCGAGGGCTCTCGCGTCGTCATCAACGGGCGTGACCCCGACAAGCTGGAAGGCGCGCGTCGCAGCCTCGATGCCGCCGGCGATCGCGTCGTCGCGGTCGCGGGCCACGTCGGCGACGCGGCGACCGCCCGCGCCGTCGCCGCCGCGGCGCGTGACCGGCTCGGCGGCGTCGACGTCCTGGTGAACAACGCGGGCATCTTCCGGTCGATGCCCTTCCTCGAGACGACCGAAGCAGATCTCGACGACTTCTACCGCACGAACGTGAAGGGCACGTATCTGATGAGTCAGGCCGTGGTCCCGCTCATGATCGAGGGCGGGGGCGGCTCGATCATCAACGTCGGCACCATGTTGGTGCAGCAGGCCATGACGTCGACGCCGGTGTCGGCGGCCATGGCGAGCAAGGGCGGCGTCCACGCGCTCACGGTGTCGCTTGCGGCCGAGCTCGCCCGGCACGGCATCCGCGTCAACACGCTCGCCCCAGGGACCATCCGGACGCCGCTCACCGGCGACGGGGTCGACGCGATGGCGGCGATCCATCCGCTCGGGCGCATCGGTGAGGTGCAGGATACGTCCGACGGCGTGCTGTACCTGGCGCGGGCGTCGTTCGTGACCGGCACGACGCTCGCCGTCGACGGAGGGTACTCCCATGGGCGCTGAGTCCTCGCGTCATGTGCGTCTGGTGGGTCTCGAGGTCACCGACGACGACTCCTACGCACGCTACCGCGCCGGGATGACGCCGATCCTCGAATCCTACGGCGGAGCCTTCGGCGTCGATCTCCTCGTCGCCCAAGTGCTGAAAGGCGACGCGCGCATCAACCGCGTCTTCTCGCTGTCGTTCCCCGACCGCGTCACGCAGGACCGCTTCTTCGCCGACGAGCGCTATCTGGCCGTGCGACGCGAGTTCTTCGCACCCGCGGTCGGGCACGCAGCGACGCTCGCCGAGTTCGACGAGCCCGTCAGCCGATGACGACGTCGGGCTTCGGCAGGCCGGCCGCCTCGGCGCCCATCAGGTAGTAGTTCAGCACGAGCTGGGCGTCGATCACCATCTCGACGTTGCCGTTGGCGTCGAGGTTGAGGTTGGCACCCCAGATGGCGAACCACACCTCGGTGGGCTCGGTGTTCGTCGCCGGCACCTGGAGCGTGTGCACCGAGCCGGCGGGCTCGTAGAGGAACGAGCCGGGCACGTTGGCGAAGTCGGACTCGCGATAGTGCCACGAGCCGCGGGTGGTGAAGGCGTAGACGCTGCCGGTGTGCTTGTGCGTCTGCACGTGCGCGCCGGGGGCGAAGCGGTTGCGGATGACCCAGAGGCCCTCCTCGATCTTCACCTGCAGCACCTTGATCTCGATGCCGTCGCCGAGATCGACGTACGGCAGGCTGTCGTCGGCGCGATGGATGGCGGAGGGGATGGCTTCGATGCCCATGGGCGGCGATCTAGCGCGTCCAGCCGAGTCGTGTCGAGCCGTGTCACGAAGGAACTTGACAGGCTCGTCACGATTCTGGGACACCGGCGCGCGTCGCGCTGGCGGCCCCCCCGGGATTCGAGGCATAGAACGTGGACATGACCGCACTGCTCCGGCTTCCGGGCGACGGGAAGCGCGAGCGCAACAAGGCGCAGAACCGGGCCGATATCCTGACCGCCGCCCGACAGGTCTTCAGCGAGCTCGGCTACGGCGCCGCCAGCATCCGCGACATCATCCGGCGGACGCGGCTCGCGGCGGGGACGTTCTACAACTATTTCCCCGACAAGGAGTCGATCTTCCGCACCCTCATCGAGGACAGCGCGCGCCAGCTGCGGACGCGCGTCCGCGGCGCGCGCGATCGCGCCACCAGCCTCGAGGAGTTCGTCGGCGGCGCCTATCGCGCGTACTTCGCCTTCGTCGCCGACGACCGCATGGCCTTCGAGATGCTGCGACGGAACGACGGTGCCATGCGCGCGCTGCTGCAGGAGCCGACGCTCATGGCCAGCGTGGACGAGCTGCGCGAGGATCTCGACGCCGCGGTGGCACGCGGCGACCTGCCGCCCGTCGATCTCGACTATCTCGCCGGCGCCATGTCTGGCGTCGCCTTCGAGGTCGCGGTGCGCATGGTCGATCGGCAACCCGTCGACGTCGACGGCGCCACCGACTTCGCGACGCGGCTCTTCCTGGGCGGCATCGCCCGCCTGAAGGATTCCGTTCCCCCGACCCGCACCGCCCGCCGCCCTGCCCAGACCCGACGTCCCCGACGATAGGAGCTCCCATGCGACGCGACATCTTCACCGAGGAGCACGAGCTGTTCCGCCAGCAGGTCCGGAAATTCTGTGATCGCGAGGTGGCGCCGAAGGTCGCGAGCTGGAACGCCAAGGGCATGAGCGACCGCGAGACGTGGCGACGGGCCGGCGCGGAAGGACTGCTCGGCGTCTGCGTGCCGCCCGAGTACGGCGGCGCCGGTGCCGACTTCCTCTATGCCGCGATCGTCAACGAGGAGCTTGCCCGTATCCGGGCGCACGGCATGATGGCGTCGCTGCACTCCGACATCTGCCTGCCGTACGTCCTCGAGTGGGGCACCGACGCGCAGAAGCAGCGGTACGTGCCGGGCGCCGCCAGCGGCGAGATCCTGATGGGCATCGCCATGACCGAGCCCGGCACGGGCTCCGACCTGGCGAACGTCACCACCACGGCCCGTCGCGACGGCGACACCTACGTGCTGAACGGCGCCAAGACGTTCATCTCGAACGGTCAGATCGGCGATCTCTTCGTCGTCGTGTGCAAGACCGACACGGCGGCACGTCCGCCGCATGCGGGCATCAGCCTGGTGCTGGTCGAGGCGACGACGCCCGGCTTCGTGCGCGGCAAGAAGCTCGACAAGCTCGGGCTGCGCGGCCAGGACACCAGCGAGCTGTTCTTCGAGGACTGCCGCGTGCCAGTGACGAACCTGCTCGGCCAGGAGGGACAGGGCTTCAAGATGCTGATGCAGAAGCTCCAGCAGGAGCGGCTCGTCATCGCGGTGACGTCAGTGGCGTCGTGCCGGCGCGCGCTCGACGACACCATGACCTACGTGAAGCAGCGCCACGCCTTCGGGAAGCCGATCGCGTCGTTCCAGAACACGCAGTTCAAGCTCGCCGAGCTCGCGACGGAGGTCGAGGTGGGGCAGGCGTTCGTCGACAAGCTGCTGGTGGCCCACGTCCGCGGCGACGACATCGTCACCGAGGTCAGCATGGCGAAGTGGTGGACGACCGACCTCCAGAAGCGGCTCACGAGCGAGTGCGTCCAGCTCCACGGCGGCTACGGCTTCATGCTGGAGACCCCCATCTCCGAGGACTATGCCGACGCGGCGGTGCAGTCGATCTATGCCGGGACGAACGAGATCATGAAGGTCATCATCTCCCGACGCCTCGGATTGGGCTGAGAAAGGGTGGGTCGCACGTCATGCAGACCGGGGCTATAGTGCGTGCCATGCGAACGGCGGCGGTGGTGGTGCTGGCGGTGCTGGTCGTGACGGCGTGCGCCGAGAAGAAGACGCGTCTCAATACGGCGGACGACTTCTCCGCGGCGCGACTGGGGTCGCATTCCCCATCGCTCCTCAACTACCTGAATCCCGAGGAGAAGGACGCCCTCGGCAAGGTCGGCGACAAGGTCGCGCCCGAGGACTACGCGGACGGCGAATCGCTGCTGCACCCGGGGGACGAGGGCTACGGCGAGGACGACGGCCTCGGGGTCGAGGACAACGGCGGCGAAGAGACGCTGTCGGAGAAGACGGCGAAGGCCAGCGTCTCGCTGCTCGGCGTCGGCATCACGCTCGGCGTGCTCGCGGCGCCGTTCTTCATGTTCTGAGCGATGCTCACGTCGCGCGCGCTGATGATCGCCGTCGCGGCGCTCGCCGTGTTCTGGTTCGCGTTCGACTCGGGATACGTCAACACCGAGCCCGCGCCGCCCGGACGCCTCGTGGCCCTCGGCATCCTCGCTCTCGTGTTCACCGTGTCGTCGTCGGTCATGCACGCCGCGGGCGAGAACAAGAGGGTGCCGCTGATCTTCGGCCTGGCGCTCGGCCTCGGCACCTACGTCCTGATGCGGGCGCTGACGCCCTGAGCGTCTACTCGAGCACCAGCTCCAGCAGCGACAGCTCGCCCGGCACGCCGATGCGGAGCGGGAAGCCGTAGAAGCCCGTTCCGCGGTGGACGTAGAGCCGGTTCGAGCCGTGACCGAAGAGCCCGTGGTCGGGCCAGCGCGTGCGCGTCAGGACCGTCCAGTCGAGCCCGAAGCTGACCAGGCCGAGCTGGCCGCCGTGGGTGTGGCCCGACAGCGTGAGGTCGACGTCACCCTTCGGCACGTGCCGGAAGCGCGACGGGTCGTGCAGCATCAGCAGTCGCAGGTGATCGTCGCGACGGGGGAAGCGCTCGAGGAGCCGCTGGATGTGCTCGCGTGGCTCCTGGAAGACGTGGTCGGCGCCGACGAGCTGCACCGGGCCCACCGCCGTCTCGATGATCACCTCGTCGTCGAGCAGCAGCTGCACGTCGGTGGCTTCGAGGGCGCTCCGGACCTCTTCCGGCGACTCGTGGTCGTGGTTGCCGAAGATCGCGAAGCAGCGGCCACGGAGCGCTCGCAAGGGTTCGAGGGCCGTCGCCAGCGCGCCGGGCGTGCCCATGCCCTCCATGGTGAGAAAATCGCCGGTGAGCAGCACCAGGTCGGGGTCCTGCGCGACGAGATCGGCGATGCGACGCTGCAGCAGGCGCACCGGCTGCCACGGGCCGAGGTGCGTGTCGGTGATCTGCACGAGGCGCAGCCGGCGTGACGACGTGGGCGCACCGCGCCCGTGCCTGTAGCGCTCGACGGGGAGCCGGGTGACCTCGGCGGGGCCACTGTGCCCGAGCGGGACGTGCACCACCTCGTCGACGAGCCGCATCGACGTCAGCACCGACACCGCCGCCACCAGGAACGGCACCAGGTCGAGCCAGCGGAGCGCCTCGGTCGCGCCGTCCCACCCGAAGAGCATCGAGGCCGCCCGGATCGGCAGCAACGCCAGCAGCCAGACCCCCGACAACGCGCCGGCGGCGACGAACGCCATGCCGGGGATGCTGATGGCCCAGCGGAACGCCGTCGAGCGCAGGCGGGCTCGCACGAGGCCGGCCATGTGCAGCCCCGCCGTGGCGACGCCGAAGCAGAATGCCCAGTTCAGCCACTGGGCCACTGGCGACGAGACCCATCCGAGGAGCCGGGCGTGCATCACGACGGCTCCCGGAAGCGCGATCAGGAGAATGACCAGGCCGAAGACGGCGTAGGCGCGACCACGCACCCACCATGCGTAGGCCGGGACGCCGACCAGAACCGCGAGCGCCAGGATCTCGAAGAGCGACATCGTGACGGCCGAGTGTACCGGCGACGCCGTACCGGCGCGATGCCCCCGCCGGGACGCTGGCACCCCCGCGTTCCCCATGCCATGACAGAGGCGACGATGCGGGTGGCGGTGCTGCTGGGACTGCTGGTCTTCGCCAGCGCGTGTACCAACAATCCCTACCCGAACGCCGACGACGACCGGAAGATTCTCTACTCGGCGTTCACCGAAGCGCCGAAGACGCTCGATCCCGCCGTCGCGTACTCGACGTCCGATCACATCGTCACCTCGCCGGTCTACGACACGCTGCTGCAGTATCACTTCCTCGATCGTCCCTACCGGCTGATCCCCGGTCTGCTCGAGGAGATTCCCGAGGCACGGCCGATCGACAACGGGCACGTCGTCTACCGGCTGAAGCTGCGTGACGGTCTGCTCTTCCAGGACGACGAGTGCTTCGCGCTCGGCACGCCCGATGCCGTCACGCGGCCAGTGCAGGCCGCCGACATCGCGTTCACGATGATGCGGCTCGCCGATCCGAAGGTGAACAGCCCCGTCGGGCCGACGTTCGTGCGCGTCGTCGGCTTCACGGAATTCACCGAGCGGCTGACGAAGCGTCGCGAGGAGGACACCGCGTTCGCGGCGCGTCGCATCGACCAGCAGTACGCCGAGGTCGGCGGCATCGCGGGCGTGCGCGTGCTGGGTCCGCTCGAGGTCGAGCTGGAGCTCACCGAGGCCTACCCGCAGCTGCGTTACTGGCTGGCGATGGAGTTCACGACACCGGTGCCGTGGGAGGCCATCGCCTGGTGGAACGGACAGGACGGCCGCGACGCGTTCAGCGAGCATCCGGTCGGGACTGGGCCGTATCGGCTCGCGGTCTACGACAAGCGTTTCCGCATCGTGCTCGAGCAGAACCCGAACTGGTACGGCATCCGGTTCCCGGACGCGAAGGCGCCGGGCACCGTCTACCCCAGTACCGGTGCGCCGGGCGACGCCGAGAAGGGCTGGCTCGACCCGCGGTGGGTCGGCAAGCCGCTGCCCTTCGTGCCTCGCGTCGAGCTCTATCTCGACAAGGAGGACATCCCCGCCTTCACGAAGTTCCTGCAGGGATACTACGACGCGTCCGGCATCATCGAGGAGAGCTTCGATCGTATCGTGCGCGAAGGGCAGCTGTCGGAGGAGATGAAGACCTACGACATGCGCCTCGAGAAGGCGGTGCAGCCGTCGGTCTACTACGTCGGCTTCAACATGGACGATCCCGTCGTCGGCACGAAGGCCGGCGAACGTGGACGCAAGCTGCGCCAGGCGATGAGCCTCGTCGTCGACAGCGAGGAGTTCGCGCGCATCTTCATGAACGGGCGCGGCATCCCGGCGCAGTCGCCGGTGCCCCCGGGCATCTTCGGGTACGACGCCGACTACGTGAACCCGTTCCGCGTCGTCGATCCGGTGCGCGGTGCGACGCTGCTGGCCGAGGCGGGCTATCCGGGCGGCATCGATCCCGCCACGGGCCAGCCGCTCCGGCTCACGTTCGACACGCCGGACACCAGCGCGCGCGGCCGCCTGCGCTTCCAGTTCTTCGTCGACGCCTGGCGCAAGCTCGGCATCGACGTCGAGATCTCCGCCACCACCTACAACCAGTTCCAGGACAAAGTCCGACGGGGCGCCTACCAGCTGTTCATGTGGGGGTGGGTGGCCGACTACCCCGACCCCGAGAACTTCCTCGGCCTGCTCTGGGGCAAGCTCGCGCGTAGCGCGGGCGGCCCCAATACCGCCAACTTCGACGACCCCGAGTACGATCGCCTGTTCATCGCCATGCGCGACATGGAAGACGGTCCGGAGCGCCTGGCACTCATCCGTCAGATGCGCGCCATCGTCGAGCGCGAGAGTCCGTGGATCGACCTGTTCTACCCGGAGACGTACGCACTCATCCACGGCTGGGTGTACAACGCGAAGCCGCTCGGCATGTCGTTCTCGACGCTCAAGTATCGCGACGTCGACGCCACGGTGCGCGCCTCGAAGCGGCTGGCGTGGAACGAGCCGATCGTGTGGCCGGCCTGGGCGCTGCTCGCCGCCGCGGTGGTCGTGATCGCGCCGGGCGTGATCGGTGCGTTGCGGAGGCGCGAATGATCCTCGGCTACGTCGCGCGACGCCTCGCCTACGGCTTCCTCACCGTGCTCGGCGTACTGCTCTTCCTGTTCGTGCTGTTCTTCATGGTCACCGAGCCGGAGGACGTCGCGCGCCGCGCCCTCGGCGAGAAGGCACCGCCGGCGGCGGTGACGCAGTGGCTCACCAACCACGGCTACGATCGCCCGCGCTTCTGGAACCCCGAGCACCCCACCGACACCATGCTGTACGAGCACTTCCGCAGCATGCTCACGTTCGACTTCGGTCGCAGCGACGCCGACGACGTTCCCATCGCGCGCCGGCTGCGCGAAGGGATGTGGCCGAGCCTGTCGCTGACGCTGCCGCTCTTCCTGCTCGGGCTGCCGCTCGGCATCGGCCTGGCGCTGATCGTGGCGCTCTTCCGCGAGACCTACATCGATCGCACCGGGGTGGTGCTGTGCGTGCTCGCCATGAGCGTGTCGCTGCTGCTCTACATCATCGGCGGCCAGTATCTCATCGGGAAGGTCCTGCGCTGGTTCCCGATCTCCGGCTTCGATCCACGGCCGTCGGTGATCCTGCGCTTCGTGGCCCTCCCAGTCATCATCGGGCTGCTGTCGGGCATCGGCGAGAACGTGCGCTACTATCGCACGCTCTTCGTCGAGGAAATCGGCCGCGATCACGTCCGCACCGCGCGCGCCAAGGGCGCCGGTGACGGCCGGGTGCTGGTGCGACACGTACTGCGCAACGCCATGATCCCCATCCTGACGCAGGTGGTGCTGGCCATCCCGTTCCTGTTCACGGGCTCGGTGCTGCTCGAGTCGTTCTTCGGCATCCCCGGGCTCGGCGCCATGACCGTCGAGGCGATCCAGGGCAACGACTTCGCGACGCTGCGCACGATGGTGTTCATCGGCTCGCTGCTCTTCATCGTCGGCTCGATCCTCACCGACCTGAGCTACGTGCTGGTCGATCCGCGGGTACGACTCGAATGAGCGATCACGTCGTCTCCAACGTCGTCACCGTGGTGCTGGTCCTCGGCATGCTGCTGCTGGCGCGGTTCGTGCGACGTCGGCCGCTCTGGCGCGACGCCGCGGTCGACATCTGGCGACGGCGTCCAATCGCGCTCGCGATCGTCGCGCTCTACGTGCTCGTGGCGGTGCTCGACTCCATCGCCTGGACAGGTGGTCGCGAGGGCGAGCTGCAGCGGCCGCGATCGGTCGTCGATCGCATGTTCCCCACGGACTTCCAGGAGCGCAGCTACTCGGCGCCCCTGGCGAGCACGAGCTTCTACGGCGGGTTCCCGCTCACCTACCCGGGTCGCCATCTGCTCGGCACCGACATCATCGGCCGCGACGTCCTGCAGCTGACGCTGAAGGGTGCGCGCGTGGCACTGCTGATCGGCGGCCTGACCAGCCTGATCGTCATTCCCATCGCACTGCTGTTCGGGGTCTCGGCCGGCTACTACGGCGGGTGGCTCGACGACGCGGTGTTCTTCCTGATGTCGACGCTGGCCTCGATGCCGGGCCTGCTGCTGCTGATCGCGCTCATCATGGCGCTCGGCCACGGTACGGTGCAGGTGTGCATCGCGCTCGGCGTCACCGGCTGGGTGGGGTTCTGCCGCGTGGCGCGCGGCGAGACCTTCAAGCTCCGCGAGCTCGACTACGTCCAGGCCTCGCGCGCGCTCGGCGCCACGTCGCCGGCGATCATCATCCGGCATGTGCTGCCGAACCTGATGCACCTCGTCGTCATCACCTTCGTGCTGCTGTTCTCGGGGTTGGTGCTGTCGGAGGCGGTGCTGTCGTGGTTGGGCATCGGGCTCGATGGCAGCTGGGGCCAGATGATCGATCAGGCCCGCGACGAGCTCGCGCGCGATCCGCCCATCACGTGGAACCTCGGCGCCGCTTCGACCGCGCTGTTCGGGCTCATCCTCGCGGTCAACCTCGTCGGCGATGCGGTGCGCGACGTGCTGGACCCTCGTACGCGCCGCGAGCGTCTGCTCAACACGGGCGTCTGAGCGTCGCGAGCGACCGGGCGTGCGACGGGTGCCACCGGCTGCGCGC
>DASYLJ010000181.1:0-12734 GCA_036009625.1 Binatia bacterium | reverse complement strand
GGTGCCCGTCGTTCGCTCGGAGCTCGAGGCGGCACCAACCCCCCGCCCATCGCCCCGCGCCTCTCGCAACTCGCTCATTGACGGGCACCCCACGCGCCCGCCGCACCAACGCACGCTCCCTTCATTTGGTAGCGGGACACCACCGAACGTCGAGCTGGTCGCCAACGGTCGATCGGTTCGATCGCTCGACCAGTAGTGAAAGTGAACGAGCGCCGTTCGAGGTGCTGCCCCGTCGTCACGTGGGAGGCGGCGGGTGCGACGCGTGGGATGGGGGCTCCGAAGGAGCGCGTCGTGAGTGAGCGTGGCGGGGAAAAGGGGCGGAGTGGTGCCGAGCGAACGCCGCGCGGACCGGAGCCCCCGTCCCACGCGTCGCGCCCGCCCCCTCCCGACTCGACCTCACGCCGTCCGCAGCACCTCGATCGCCGCGAGCTTCGCCTCGAACGGTCCCCAGTTGTCGTGGTCGGCGATGGCGGACCACACAGTCTCGATCTCGTCGATCAGAAGAGAGCACGGTGCCGTGCCCTGGTAGTACGGGTGCGACAGGCGATCGGGGTGGATTGGCGCATGGGCATCGACGCGGCGGCGGAAGGCGTCGAACTGCTGGCCCGTCCAGTGCGTGGCCGCCGGGCTCGCCGCCGCACGCTCCGCGCTGGCGGTGCCGCCGTGCCAGTCGAAGAAGAAGCGATCGACGCCGATCTGGCTCTCGCGCAGGAAGGCCAGCACCGTGGCGACGAGCGCGGCGTCCTCGTCCGGACCCACCGACGCGACGCCGAGCCGCGTGAGCACCGCCGCGTGGAACGCTTCACGGAACGTCGTCGCGTATGGCGCCAGCGCGGTGGCAAGTGTCGCCTGCGGCGCCAGCGGCGTCAGCGCGTCGGCGAGGCGTTCGAGGTTCCACTGCACCGTCGCGGGCTGGCGGCCGTAGGCGTAGAGGCCGCCGGCATCGAAGTAGGCGGCGGTGAAGCCGGGGTCGAACGTCGGCAGGAAACGGTAGGGGCCGTAGTCGAAGCTCTCGCCGGTGACGTTCATGTTGTCGGTGTTGAGCACGCCGTGGACGAAGCCGGCTGCCATCCACGCCGCAGCCAGCCGTGCGCTGCGCACGGTGACGGCGCGGAGCATCGCCACCGGGAGATCGTCGGCGCCGGCGGCCTCGGGGAGGTAGTGCGTCACCGCGAACTCGACCAGGCGACGCGTCGCCGCCACGTCGCCGTGGTGGAAGAGACGCTGGAAGGTGCCGAAACGGACGTGCGAGTGGCCGAGACGCACCAGCACGGAGGACCGCGTCGGCGACGGCTCGTCGCCCCGCTGCAGCGACTCGCCGGTTTCGAACAGACTGAACGACTGCGAGGTCGGCACGCCGAGCGCGTCGAGCATCGACGTCGCCAGCACCTCGCGCACACCGCCCTTGAGCGTCAGGCGGCCGTCGCCGCCGCGCGACCACGGCGTCTGCCCACTGCCCTTGGTCGCGAGATCGAGGAGTCGACCCTCGACGTCGCGCAGCTGCGCAAAGAGGAAGCCGCGGCCGTCGCCGAGGTTCGGGTTGTAGGAGCGGAACTGGTGCCCGTGGTAGCGCAGGGCAAGCGGCTGCGGCAGGTTTCCGGGCAACGGCTCGAAGCGGGCGAAATGCGCTTCCCACTCGGCGGGTGTCAGCGTGTCGAGCCCGACGCGCTCGGCCCAGCGCTGGTTGCGGTAGCGCAGCACGTGCAATGGGAAGCGCGCCGCGGACACCACGTCGAAGAACACGTCGCCGAGCGTGGGATGGATGGGGTCGGGGTGATAGCGGTCGGAGACGGGCACCGAACGGCTATAGCCCCGGCGTGGCGTCGAGGCGACCGATGCCGGGGAGGAAGCGGCCAGTCTGCGCGGCCCAGCGACGATAGTCCGGTCCGTGCGAGCGCACGAGGTACGGCTCCTCGACGGCGCGCACCTGGAGCTCGACGGCGACCAGCATCACCACGACCGCGATCGCCGACATCGCGTTCGGCACCAGCAGGCCGAGCCCCGTCACCGCCAGCAGCATCGCGGTGAAGATCGGATTCCGGACCCAGCGGAACGGGCCGCGCGTGACGAGCGTCGTGCGCTCGGCGGCGTCGACGCCAATGCGCCACGATGCCCCCATGCTGAGCTGCGCCCACAGTGTTCCGACGAGGCCGAACGCAAAGAGCGTCATCCCGAGCGCGTGCATCGCCGGGACGTCGAGCGTGTCCCAGCGGTGCCGGACGAGCAGGGCGCCCGGCCCGGCGACGCACGCGACCACGAACAGCACGCCGCCGAGCCATTCGACCGATCCGACCCGTCCCGACAGCCCGACGAATCCGGTGCGTCCCGTCTGGCGCCAGTGGAGGAAGCTGCGCAGCCCGAAGGCCAGCGCGCCGAACACGACCCAACCCGTCAATGCGATGGACGTCATGGTCGTCGTTATGCGAGTAATTGCTCGGATTCGCTACTCGGGTTCCGGAGGACGCATGCCACGACGATCGACCGTGCCGCTCGCCCCGCGCCGGCGGCCCCGCCAGGCCCGGGCGCAGGAGACCACGCGCGCCATCCTGGAGGCGGCTGCTCGGGTTTTCGCCGCGCATGGCTATGCCGCAGGGACCACGAATCGCATCGCCGAGGCCGCCGGCGTCTCCATCGGCTCGCTCTACGAGTACTTCCCGAACAAGGACGCGATCCTGGTGGCGCTGATGGAGCAGCACATCGCCGAGGGCGAGACGGTGATGCGCGCGCTGCTGGCGCAGCCGCGACCAGGGAAGCTGCGGACCGTCGTGCGGACGTTCGTGCAGGCGATGATCGCGCTCCATGCGCACGCGCCGCGTCTGCATCGCGTGCTCTTCGAGGAGGCGCCGGTGCCGAGGCCGGTGTGGCGTACGCTGGCGGCGGTGGAACGACGGATGGTCGATGACGTCGAGCGCATGCTGGCGGTGCAACCCGACGTGCGCGTGCGTGACCACGCGTTGGCGGCACGCCTCGTCGTGCAGGTGATCGAGGACCTGACCCACCGCTTCGTCCTCCATCCCGACGCCACCGTCGATGCCGAGCGCTACGTCGATGAGGTGACGACGCTCGTCACGTCGTACCTGACCCGGCTGGACGGGCGGGAGGAGGAGGTAGTACGACCACGGCCATGATCGACGCCGTTCGCGCGCTCGCGCCTGCGCTGCGTGATGCCGCCGAGCGCACCGAGCGCGACCGCCGGCTGGCGCCGGAGCTCGTAGCCGGGCTGGCGGACACCGGCGTCTTTCGTGCCTGCGTGCCGCGCGCGCTCGGTGGCGGCGAGGTCGAGCCGGCGCTGCTGGTCCGCGTCCTCGAGGAGATCGCGCGTGCCGATGGTGCCGCGGGATGGTGTGCGATGATCGCCGCCACGAGCGGCGTCGTCAGCGGGTATCTCGCAGAGCCGGTGGGGCGTGAGATCTACGGGCGCGCGGTCGTCACGGGCGGCGTGTTCGCACCCACGGGCTCCGCCGTCGTCGATCGTGGCAGCTATCGCGTGACGGGACGCTGGCGCTTCGCGAGCGGCTGCCAGCACTGCGACTGGCTGATGGCCGGCGCCATCGTGCGCGACGACGGCCCGCCGCGTGCGCGCTTGGTTCTGTTCCCGGCGCGCGAGGCGGAGATCATCGACACCTGGAACGTCGCCGGGCTGCGTGGCACGGGCAGCCACGACATCGCGCTGCGCGATCTGCTCGTGCCGGTCGAGCGCTCCGTTTCGCTGTCCGACGATCGTCCGGTGGCCACGGGGGCCCTGTATGCGTTCCCGGTGTTCGGGCTGCTCGCGATCGGCATCGGTGCCGTCGCGCTCGGCATCGCGCGACGCGCGGTCGACGAGCTCATGGCGCTCGCCGGCACGAAGGCGCCGGCGGGCAGCCGTCGGACGCTCGCCGAGCGCGGCGTCGTGCAGTCGCAGGTGGCCGAGGCCGAGGCGACGGTATCGTCGGCGCGCGCATTTCTGCTGGATGCGGTGGGCGAGGCGTGGGAGCTCGCGACGCGGGACGGTGTCATCCCGATCGCGACGCGTGCCCGCCTCCGTCTGGCGGCGACGCACGCGACCACAGCCGGCGCGGCCGCGACCGATCGCATGTATACGGCCGGTGGTGGTAGCGCGATCTATGCCGACAACCCGCTCCAGCGCGCGTTCCGCGACGTGCACGTGGCGACGCAGCACGTGATGGTGGCGCAGCCGAGCCTCGAGCTGGTGGGGCGCGTGCTCCTCGGCCTCGACGCGGATACGAGCATGTTGTGACGGGCGACGACTTCACCACGCTGCGGCTCGAATACGTGGGCGACGTGCTCCGTGTCGTTATCGCGCATCCGTCGAGCCCGATGAATGCCGTCGACGGGGCGCTGCACCACGATCTGACGCGCCTCTTTGCGGGTCTGCGTCGGGAAGATCGTGCGCGTGCCGTGCTGCTGACGGGGCAGGGCCGTGCCTTCAGCGCCGGCGGCGACTTCGCCTGGTTCCCCGCACTGCAGGAACCGGGAGCCATGGAGGCGCTGCGACGCGACGCGAAGCAGCTCATCTGGGACCTGCTCGACGTCGAGGTGCCGATCGTCGCTGCGCTCAACGGACACGCGATGGGGCTCGGCGCGTCGATCGCGCTCCTGTGCGACGTCATCTTCATGGCCGACACCGCCACCATCGGCGATCCGCACGTGCGCGTCGGCATCGTCGCCGGCGACGGCGGCGTGGCGATCTGGCCGCTCGCGGTCGGCCCGGCGCGGGCGAAGCAGTACCTGCTCACCGGCGATCCGGTGCCGGCGGCCGAGGCCGAGCGCATCGGCCTGGTGAACCGCGTCGTGCCGGCCGCCGATCTCGACCGCGAGGCAATGGCGTTCGCCGCCCGTCTCGCCGCGGGCGCGCCGCTCGCCGTGCGCTACACGAAGCTCGCCGTCAACAAGCTGGTGAAGGACGCCCTCAACGTGGCGTTCGACACCTCGACGGCGCTGGAGCTGGTGACGTTCCGCAGCGAGGACCACCAGGAGGCGCTGGCGGCGCTGCGCGAGAAGCGCCCGCCGGCATTCAAGGGACGCTGACAAGGAGACGCATGTGCTTACCGTGATCGCGACATTGAAGGTGCAGCCCGGCAAGGAGGACGCGTTCGTCGCGGCCGCCAAGTCGATGATCGAGTACGTGACCGCCAACGAGCCGGGGACGAAGCTGTATTCGTTGCACCGCTCGATGGCCGATCCGACGACGTTCGTGTTCTACGAGGTCTACGCCGATCAGGCGGCGTTTGCGGCCCACGGTGGCAGCCCCGCGATGGCGGAGTTCTTCGGTGCGGCAGGCACGCTGCTCGCGGGACGCCCGGACATCGCCATGTACGAGGACATCGCCGCCCGGGGGTGACGTCGGGATGTCCGACGGCCAGAATCCGTTGGATAGGCGGAGCGCCATGCTCGAGGGGAGCATGGCGCTCATGAACGAGCTGTTCGTCGATCGCCGATGCGCCGATGGATCGATGCGTTCGCCGCGCCATGCCGGATCGCGACGGCCCGGTCGGGGGCCTTAACCCAGCGATCTGGAACGACGATGAGGTGATGGTCGCCACCTTCGGGCATTGCGGCAGATGCATGGCCCCGGGTACACGCCGCACGCGGTGGCGCGAGGGGCGCTTACGCGCGTCGATGAAGAGAGGCGGGCGAGTGGTGGAGGTGTTCCTCGGGGAGATGCGAGGGCAATGGGGACGGGCTGGCGCGTTCATGCGCGGGTGATGCGAGGTGGCGTCATCCGTGGCCCGGCAAGCCCGTCCACTATCCATTGCGGCAACGTAGCCGGTAAAAGCGAGGTTGCGATGTGATATCTCTGCACCGGAAGGTAGACGCGATGGCAAACGTGAGACGAGAGCCAAGTATATTTGTTTCGTACAGACGAGAAGATGCTGCCTTTGTTGCGGCGACTCTGTGTGAGCGGCTGGTCAAGCGTTTTGGGCGAGAGCATGTCTTCATGGACAGCGATTCGATTCCGCTGGGTCGAAACTACACCACGGTAATCAATCGCGTTCTCGGTGAATGCAACGTGGTCTTGGCAATCATAGCCAAGGATTGGCTGGCCGCACGCGACACCAAGGGACGGCGACGCTTGGACCTCGACACCGACTGGGTGCGGATCGAGTTGGAGACTGCGCTCGCCCGCGATATCGCCGTCATTCCGATCCTCGTGGGTGATGCCGAGTTGCCTTCAGTGGAGGAACTGCCGCCATCGCTCAGAGAGTTGGTTCGTCGGCAATTCTATCGAATTCGTCCAGATCGAGATTTTGGCCATGATGTCGAATCCCTGGGCGACGGCATCGAGCGCACCACAAGGGAAGAATCGGCGTTCGTGGTAAGCGCGGACGTTCGGGGAGCACCCGAGCGCGAAGATACTCCGCAGGCCCGCCCAGAGGCGGACACGTCGATTGGTGGCACCTCGGAGATCTCCCTCAACCCGGGGTACGAGTCTGTGCTCGGTCGCGAGGGAGCCGTTCTCTCCGATCGTGCAACGGCGGGGAGTCGGCTTCGCGGGAGCTCGGCGGCCGTCATGCTCCTAGTCGTTTGTGCGGTCGGCGGATGGTGGTGGATCCGTGAGCGACACACAGCGGTGAAGGTCAGCACTATCGCGGAATCGGCTCCAGTGATCGCCCGGACGGAGGTGACAGCGGATACCGTCCCGAAGGTAGGCCCGCCGGTGGAATCCGCGCATCAACATGGCACGACAGCTGCCGTAGCCGAACCAGCAGTCGCGACCGCGAAGCCTCTCTCGATCGGTACGGTGCGCGAGGATGTACGGGCGGTGCACGGGGAGCCGACGGTCGTGAAACCGAAGGGGTACTGGCGGAATTCCAGCGCCGATGTCTACGACGTGGTCCACGACCAAGTGATGGTCAGCTACATCTTCGACAATGACACGCATCGTGCGCGTCAAGTCGAGGTCAGCTATTCGGTCGACCCACCTCAGACGGACATCGCGCTCACCCTCATTTCTATGATCTCGAGTGTTCCTCCGCCGTCAATGCCTGGCGCCATCCGGGATGCCGTCGAGAAATTCGTGGGAAATCCAGCGAAACCGGTCGAGTTCTCGTATGGCGGCTTGGTCGGCGAGCTCCGTCGGAAGACTGATGGGCACGTCTTCCTCGCAGTGTGGGAACCCGCCCTTCATCAGAGATAGGAAAAGAATATCGGCCCGGTGTCGCCTCATGGCATGACGCACGCGTCGAGGCACCATTGGGGTCGATTGCTCGAAAGTGAGCGTGCCCGCGTCCAGATCATCAGGCCGCGTGCCCCCCGCCGGCACCGCGTGCAGTACCGGCGCGAGCTACTGAGGATACACCACCCGATCACGCGCGCAGGAAGTCGAGCACCAGGCGGTTCACCAGGTCGGGACGCTCCTGGTGCACGAAGTGTCCCGCGCCCGGAATGATCTCGACGCTGAGCCCGGCCGGGAAGTACTCGGCCATCGCCGGCACCAGATCGGCGCCGATGCAGGCGTCGTCGGCGCCGTGCAGCATGAGGCCGGGGACGGGGATCGGCGCCGCCGATGCCGCCGCGCTCGCCTCGAGCATCGAGGGGTCGGCGAAGGCGGGGCCCATCGTGTGACGGTAGTACGCGAGCGCCGCGGCGACCGTGCCCGGCCGTCGGAAGGTCGCCTTCGTTGCCTCGCGATCCTCGATGGGCCAGGGCCATCGCGGCGACCAGTCGGCGACGAGGTGATCGATGAACGCGAAGTCGTCGTGCCGCAGTGTCACGTCGGCCAGCGCCTGCTGGAAGAACATCATGTACCAGGAGCGACGCTGCTGCGCGTAGTCGGTGACGAAGGCGCGGAAGAGCTGCGGGCCGTAGGGCACCGCCGCGGTGATGATCTTGCGCACGCGGTGCGGCGCCAGGAGTGTGCCGTAGTACGTCGCCACCGCGCCCCAGTCGTGGCCGAAGACGATGGCGTCGTCGTAGCCGAGGGCCTCGATCAGCGCGCCCACGTCTTCGCCGAGGGCGAGCGCGTCGTAGCGACCGTCGGCGGGGGCGCTCGTCGGCGCGTAGCCGCGCATGTACGGCGCGACCGCATGGAATCCGGCGTCGGCGAGCACCGGCAGCTGATGGCGGAACGAGCGCGCCTGATCGGGAAAGCCGTGCAGGCAGAGGACGAGCGGGCCGCTGCCGACCTCGAGGGCTTCGAAGGTGACATTCGGGGTGGTGATGGTGCGCGGAATCATCGGGCGTCCTCCGATCGTCGTCGTAGCCTGCGACGCAGGTGGAAGGCCACCCGGTGGAGCCAGGTACTCGGTGGCTCGTGACCGAAGAGGGCGGGGAAGCGCAGGAAGAGCGCGCGCCGTCCACGCAGGCGCAGTCGCCCGGTGAGGAGTGCGAGCACGGGGCTCGCGTCACCACGATGGACCGCGAGCCACAGCGTCGCGCGCGTTCGGATGACGAGGTCGGCCGTGCCGGCGAGCCCGGGACGCATCTCGCAGCGTTGGTCGGCGATGCGCATCGTCCACTGCCCGCCGCCTGGGCCGGTGAGATCGAAGTGCACCGTGCATGTGAGCGCTGCAGCCTCCGTCGGACGGAAGTACTGCGGCATCCAGCGCATCATCGCGTCGACGTTCTGCGTGCGGATGCGACGCAGGTTGACGAGCCGTACGCCCTGCCACGACTTGCCGGCGCGATCGATCGGCGTGCGCCACTCGCCCGGCGGAATGCCGTGACGCTCGCGCGCGCTCGGGGTGTCGAGCACGAACTGTGCGTCCTCGACGCCGCGCGTATGGGTGAGCGGCTTCAGCGTCTCGTCGAGATATTGTCGTCGTACCTGCCGATCGCCGTGGAAGGCTGATTCGATTTCCGCCGGGCAGGTCGCGACGCAGTTGAAGCAGCGGTACTCGACCTTGAAGGCCAGCGCCTGCCAGATCGCGGCGATCTCGTTGTCGGCCCAGCGCTTGCGGAAGGCGCGCGGTGAGCGCTCGGAGAGATCGCCGACCAGGTCGAGGAAGCCCGGGATGGAGTCGCGGTAGGTGTGGTTGTAGCAGGCGAAGAAATCGAACGTGCCATCGGCGTGGATGGCCTCGGTCGGGCACGAGGCGACGCACAGGTTGCACGTGAGGCACGGGTTCCAGTCGGCCGGGGCGTCGTACGATGGCCACTCGAGATTGGTGACCACCGTGTCGATGAGGCAGTACGCGCCGACGCGACGGTGCAGGAAGTTGCGGCTGGTGCCGATGACGCCGAGCCCCGCTGCCTGCGCCACCAGCTTGTGGCTGAGCGGCCAGATCTTGTCGGCCCAGCGCTGGCTCACCTCCTGTGGCCAGCCGATCGTCGTCGTGAGTGCCTCGGCGCCGAGCCCGTTCAGGTACTTCACGGTGCGGTGGCCCATCTGGAAGATGCGCTCCTCGCACGAGTACAGCTCGTGGTTGGCGGTGGGCAGGTAGCGCGACTGCATCGCCGCCTTGTTCTCCTCGCCGATCAGGCAGACGAGCGAGCGCGCGTGCGGGTAGACGTACAGCACCTCCTCACGCTCGTGGGCGATGGCGGGGTCGTCGATCGAGATGACGCCGACATCGTCGGCCCAGGTGCCCACCTCGCGCTTGAATGCCGCGAGGTCGAGCGGAGCGGGGACGCTCCGGCTCGGCACGGCGGCGCCGTCGACCTCGCGATAGGGCCAGCGCCACGACGTCGGCGGCGGCAGGCCGTCGGGCCGGACCGGTCTGGCCTTGCCGGGAGCGGGGAAGGGGAATGGCCAGTCGGTGTGCGAGCGCGGGTTGGAGGCACCCATGGCGATTGCTCCGATCGGTTAACGGTGTTCTTCGTCCGGGGCGGCGAGCCAGCGCTCGATGCCGTCGAGCATGGTCTCGAGGACGGCGTCGGCGTGCCCGTCGGCCGTCTGCACGAGGAGCCCGGCGACGGTGAGGGCGGTGACGCCGTGGATCTGCGCCCAGAGCGCGTTGGTGGCCACCATGACGTCCAGGTCGCGACGGATGTCGCCGGCGTCGATGCCCCGCTGGACGCGATCGCGCAGCAGCATGAGCGTGAACATCTCGCGCTGCACCGCCTCGCGGCGCGGTGGCGCGGTGACGTGGCTCGGGAACATCAGCGCGAACCAACCGCGGTTTTCCAGGCCGAATCGATGGTACGCCCGGCCCATCGCGCGGATGCCGTCCAGCGCCGGCAGCGTCGCGTCGACGCCGCCGAGGTACGTCGCGAGGACGCCGTGGCCCTCCATCCGCAGGTGGTCGAGCAGGTCGTCGATGCTGCGGAAGTGCAGGTAGATGGTCGTCGCGCTGACGCCGACGCCCTGGGCGATCTTGCGTGCCGAGACCGCCTCGATGCCGCCGGCGAGGTAGAGCCGTCGCGCCTGGCGCAGGATGGCGGCCTTCAGGTCGCCGGCGCCTCGCCGGGTGGTGCGCACCGCCGTCGGTCCACTTGACACTGTTAAGTGGATTACGGGGTCGCGACCGTCGGGTCAAGGCGGCAAGTCTACCGGCAGAGGAAGCGGGCCCCGCCGTTCAGCGCCGTGCACTTCGGACCGAACTCCACCGCGTTGAACTTCGCCTCGGCGCACTGCCCGGGCGTGTTCTGGGTGACGTTGATCATCACCGTGATCGGCGCGGTCTCGGGCTTCGGATAGATGCCGTCGCGTCCGATCAGCAGGATGCGCAGGGCGCCGGGCGCAAACGGGTTGCCCTTCAGGATGACGCGCTGGATGCCGGACAGGGCGGGGTTTCCGCCCGGGCTCTTGAACGAGAAGACGCTGCGGCCGCCGTTCGCGCGCCAGCCGGTCTTGGAGTTGGGGTTGAAGGCACCGCCGGGAACCGTGGCGTCGACCAGCGCGATCCCCGACCCGTCGGTGATGAGCAGCCGGATGCCATTCAGGATGGGGTCGACGTCGGGCCCGGGCGGGAGCTGCATCATCCCCTTGAGGCGAACCCGGTCGTCGCCTTCCGGCACGTCGAGCTTGCTCAGGGTGAGCTTGGTCTTCACGAGCTCGACGCCACCCACGTTGATGCACGGGTCGCAGGCATCACCGATGGCATCTTCGTCGAGGTCGAGCTGGGCGGGGTCGGGCACCGCTGGGCAGAGGTCGGCCGGGTCGCACACGGTGTCACCGTCGGCGTCCGGGATGACCACATCGACGGGACAGACGTCGGAGACGCCGTCGCAGACCTCCTCCGGGTCGCACGTGCCGGTCGCGGCGCGGCAGACGGTGCCCTGATCCTCGATCTGGCAGAGCGGCGAGCAGCAGTCACCGGGCAGGTTGTTACCATCATCGCACTGCTCCAGGAGCAGCTCGTCGACGACGCCGTCACCACAGAGGAGGGCGTGCGCAGGCACCGCCACCACCATCGTCAGCAACACCGCCAACACCGCGACACGAGATTGTCCAATCATTCCAAGATGGATCGACAAGTCAGGTTCCCCCTCAGGACACGACGAGCTGGCCAGGCGGGTAGCACGGTCTGCACCCATAGTGTCAAGGAAAAACCTCGAATTCGCGGCGTCTTCTCGTTTGACCACATGGCAGCTGCGTACTACCCGTGCTGCCATGCGCGTCCGACGGTCCGGCGGCGGTCTGGCCGCCGTTCGTTATTCCCTCGCCCGCGCGCGCGAGGCGGGCGGGCTGCTCGGGTTCAGCAAGCGGCTCCAGACCCACAACGCGTGTAAGACCTGCGCCGTCGGCATGGGCGGCCAGCAGGGCGGCATGGTGAACGAGCGCGGGAGCTTCCCGGAGGTCTGCAAGAAATCCATCCAGGCGCAGGCCGCCGACATGCAGGCGCCGATCGACGAGGCGTTCATCCGCACGCACGACCTCGACACGCTGGCACGCTGGACGTCGCGCGAGCTCGAGCACGCCGGACGCCTGGGCTTCCCGGTGCTGTGCCGTCCCGGCGAGCGCCACTATCGACGCGTCGCGTGGGACGAGGCGCTGGCGGTGGCCGCCGAAGCCCTGCGCGCGACCACGCCGGACCGTGTGTTCTTCTATGCGTCCGGCCGCAGCAGCAACGAAGCGGCCTTTCTCCTGCAGTGCTTCGCGCGCGTCTACGGCACCAACAACGTCAACAACTGCTCCTTCTACTGCCACCAGGCGTCGAGCGTCGCGCTCGGCGACGCCATCGGCAGCGGCACCGCCACCGTCACGCTCGACGACCTCGAGCAGGCCGACCTCGCCCTCGTCGTCGGGGCCAATCCGGCGTCGAATCATCCGCGTCTGGTGACGCAGCTCGTCGGCATCCGGCGTCGCGGTGGACGGGTGATCGCCATCAATCCGCTCCGCGAGGTCGGGATGGTGCGGTTCCGGGTGCCGTCCGACTGGCGCAGCATGCTGCTCGGCTCGGACGTGACGGATCTCTACCTGCAGCCGCACGTCGGGTCCGACATCGCGCTGCTCGTCCTGCTGCTGAAGCGGATCATCGAGCGCGGTGCCGTCGCGACGAGCTTCGTCGCGGCGCACACCAGCGGCTTCGACGACGTGCGCGCGGCGGTGGGGGCCGTTTCCGACGACGTCCTCCTCGCCGCGTGCGGCGTGCCGTCGGCCGACGTCGACGCCGCGGCGACGATGCTGTGCACCGCCAAGCGCGGCATCATCGCGTGGGCGATGGGCATCACGCAGCACGCGCACGGCGTGCAGAACGTGCACGCGCTGGTGAACCTGGCGCTGGCGCGTGGCTGGGTGGGACAGCCCGGTGCCGGTCTGCTGCCCATCCGCGGACACTCGAACGTCCAGGGCGTCGGCTCGGTCGGCGTCTCACCCGTGCTCAAGCAGAAGTTCGCCGAGGCCCTCG
>DASYLJ010000180.1:0-18547 GCA_036009625.1 Binatia bacterium | reverse complement strand
GTACGACTTCTCGATCGACGCCCCCTTCACCCTCGTGCTCACGCCGCGTGCCGCAGCGGTCGACGAGCCGGGTGAGCTCGGGAGCGACGACCTCGGCATCTGCTACTACGACGGTGACGAGATCGACGTCAGCGCGATCGTCCACGAGCAGACGATTCTCGCGCTGCCCACTCGCCCGCTCTGTGCCGAGGAGTGTCGCGGGCTCTGCCCGCAATGCGGCACCAATCTCAACGCTGACCCCTGCGGCTGCTCGGTCACAGCGACCGATCCCCGTCTCGCCGTGCTTCGCACGCTCGCGCGTGGCACCTGACCCGCTCGATTCCGGGCCCCTGAGGAGGAACATTCCATGGCAGTACCCAAGCGTCGGACGTCGTCGTCCAAGCGTGACAAGCGCCGAGCCCACGACGCCCTGGCCGCGCCGCACGTCATCGCGTGTCCGCAGTGCGGCGAACGCACCCTGATGCATCGCGCATGCACCCATTGCGGGACGTACCGCGGGCGCAAGGTCGTCGAGGTCGGGGAAGGCTGACGCTGCCTCCCGCCGTCGTCTGCCTGTTCCCAGGCCAGGGCTCGCAGCGGGTCGGCATGGGGCACGACCTGTCCGAGACGTACCCGGAGGCGCGGCGCACCTTCGCCGAGGCGGACGACTGCCTCGGCACGTCGCTGTCGCGGCTGTGCTTCGACGGTCCCGCGGATCGCCTCGCGCTGACGGAGAACGCACAACCGGCGATCCTCGCAGCCAGCGTGGCGAGCTATCGCGTGCTGCAGGCGCGGACCGGGATGACGCCGCTGGCCGTCGCTGGCCACAGCCTCGGTGAGTGGAGTGCGCTGGTGGCGACCGGTGCGCTGAGCCTGTCGGACGCGGTCCGCAGTGTGCGCGAGCGTGGACGACTCATGCAGTCGGCGGTACCGGTCGGGGAGGGCGCGATGGCTGCATTGCTCGGCATCGATGCCGAAGCGGCCGCGGCACTCTGTGCGGACGCCGCGCAGGGCCAGGTGCTGACGCCGGCGAACCTCAACGGCGGTGGACAGGTGGTGATCGCGGGACAGACGGCAGCCGTCGACCGGGCCGTGGCGCTCGCGGGTCAGCGACGCATTCGCGCCCAACGTCTCGCCGTCAGCGCACCGTTCCACTGCCCCTTGATGGCGCCAGCCGCGGCCGGACTGCGGAGGGTCCTCGCCGGCGTCGTCTTCCACGATCCGGTGATACCGGTGGTGAGCAGCGTCGACGGCGAGCCGCGCACCCGTGGGAGCGATCTCGGCACGTTGCTCGTGGAGCAGGTCACCGCCCCGGTGCAGTGGGAAGCGGCCGCTCGTCGACTGGCCGACTGGCAGCCCACGCTGGCGCTCGAGGTCGGCCCGGGGCGTGCCCTCACCGGCCTCATGAAGCGCATCCTGCCGGCACTGCCGACGCAGCCCGCAGGCGACGTCGAGGGCGTCGCGCGGGTCGTCGAGGCGTTCGCATGACGGGTCCGCTCGCCGGGCAGACCGCCGTCGTGACCGGCGGCTCGCGGGGCATCGGTCGCGCCATCGTCCTCCAGCTTGCGGCCCTCGGCGCAGAGGTGTTCGTCAACTACGTCAGCAACGCCGCGGCGGCCGACGATACCATCGCCCAGGTGACGGCGGCGGGCGGACGTGCGCAGCCGCTGCCGTTCGACGTCGGCGACGCGCCCGCGGTGAAAGCCGCGTTGGGCCTCGTCGTTGACCGCCAGGGGAGAATTGATATTTTCGTCAACAACGCTGGCCTGGCGATCGACGGGCTGGTGCTTCGCCTGAAAGACGACGACTGGGACCGGGTTCTCCAGACCAACCTGACGGGGGTATTCCACTGTGCGAAGGTGGCGGTTCGCGCCATGGTACGCGGCCGCTACGGGCGCATCGTGAACATCACCTCGGTGGTTGCCGCGATGGGCAATGCGGGCCAGGCGTCTTATGCCGCGGCCAAGGCGGGCGTGGTCGGATTCACGCGTTCGCTGGCGCGCGAGGTCGCGTCACGCGGCATCACCGTGAACGCCGTCGCCCCCGGTCTGGTCGACACCGACATGTCCGCCGACCTCACCGAAGGGCAGCGAGGGGCGTACACGAGTCTCATTCCCGTCGGCCGCATGGGCACACCCGCCGACGTCGCATCGGCGGTCGCGTTTCTCTCCAGCCCCGCGGCGGGCTACATCACCGGGCACGTCTTGCATGTGAACGGTGGCCTCTACATGTGAGGCAGCGCGGCGCTCGGCGCGCCGCGATCGGAAGAAGGAGGATGGCAATGGCATCGAGTGTGGAGCAGCGGGTCAAGGAGATCATCTGCGAGCAGCTCGGCGTGAGCGAAGATCAGGTGACTCCACAGGCCTCCTTCATCGAGGACCTGGGCGCCGACTCGCTCGACATCGTCGAGCTCGTGATGGCTCTCGAGGAAGAGTACGACATGGAGATCTCGGACGAGGAGGCGGAGAAGATCCGTACCGTCCAGGACGTCGTGAACTACATCGACAGTCACAAGTGAGGAGAGGCCGCCCATGAGCTCCGCGCTCGAACAGACCGATCCCGCCATCTTTGCGGCCATCCGCAGGGAGACCGAGCGCCAGGAGTACAACCTCGAGCTGATCGCCTCGGAGAATTTCGTGAGCGAGGCGGTGCTCGAGGCTCAGGGGTCGATCCTCACCAACAAGTACGCCGAGGGCTACCCCGGCAAGCGGTATTACGGTGGCTGCGAGTTCGTGGACGAGGTCGAAACCCTCGCCATCGAGCGAGCCATGGCGCTGTTCGGCGCCGAAGCGGCCAACGTACAGCCGCACTCGGGTTCGCAGGCCAACATGTCCGTATACTTCTCCCAGCTGCAGCCGGGAGACACCATTCTCGCGATGAACCTGTCGCACGGCGGGCACCTCACGCACGGCAGCCCGGTCAACTTCTCCGGCAAGTTCTTCAAGGTCATCCCGTACGGGGTTCGCGAGCGCGACGGCCGTATCGACCTCGACCAGGTGCGCGACCTGGCGCGACGCGAGCGACCAAAGATGATCGTCGTCGGGCACTCGGCCTATCCGCGTCAGATCGATTTCGCGCCGTTCCGCGTCACTGCCGACGAGGTCGGGGCCATCGTGATGGCCGACATGGCGCACTTCGCGGGGCTCGTCGCCGCCGGCATCCACCCGTCGCCGGTGCCGCACTGCGAGTTCGTGACCTCGACGACGCACAAGACGCTGCGCGGTCCGCGTGGCGGCCTGGTTCTGTGCCGCCAGGCGTATGCGAAGAGCCTCAACTCGTCGGTTTTTCCCGGCAACCAGGGCGGACCGTTGATGCACGTGATCGCGGCCAAGGCCGTCGCCTTTGCCGAAGCCGTACGGCCGGCGTTCAAGGAGTACCAGCAGCAGATCGTCGCCAACGCGCGGGCGCTGGCCGATGGCCTCATGCGTCGTGGCCTGCAGCTCTGCTCAGGCGGCACCGACAATCACCTGATGCTGGTCGACCTCCGTGGTGCCGAGATCTCCGGTAAGGTCGCGCAGGAAACGCTCGACGCCGCCCACATCACGGTGAACAAGAACCCCGTCCCGTTCGATCCCCGCCCGCCGTTCGTCACCAGCGGCATCCGGATCGGCACCCCGGCCGTCACCACACGCGGCATGCGCGAGCCCGAAATGGACGCCATCGCCGACCTGATCCACCGCGCGCTGCAGAAGGTGGGGGACATCACCGCGTTGTCCGGCCTGGCCGCCGAAGTGCGTGATCTCTGTGCGCGCTTCCCGCTGTACCGCAGCCGGCTCGCCTAGCCGACGTCGATGCAGTGTCCCTTCTGTCGGACGCCAGACAGTCGCGTCGTCGACTCGCGGCTCGGCAAAGAGGGCGACGCGATTCGTCGGCGCCGGCACTGTGACGCCTGCGGCCGGCGCTTCACGACGTACGAGCGGGCCGACGCCACCATGCCCATGGTCGTCAAGAAGGACGACCGTCGCGAGCCGTTCGATCGCGGCAAGATCGTCAGCGGGCTCAAGCGCGCCTGCGAGAAGCGACCGGTGTCGATCGACACCATCGAGCTCGTCGCCGACCGCATCGAGCGGCTCATCCAGGAGCGCGGTGAGAAAGAGATTCGCAGCCCCGAGATCGGCGAGGCGGTGATGCGCGAGCTCCATGGTCTCGACGCCGTCGCCTACGTGCGCTTCGCCTCCGTCTACCGGTCGTTCGGCGACGTGCACGAGTTCATGCACGAGCTCGAGGAGCTGATCTCGCAGCGGCGCGCCACGGCCCGCGGTCCGGCGGTGCGCACCGCCCGCGCGACACGCGCCAAGCCTCGCCGGGGCGGCTGATGCCATCCAGCGACGCTGCCTGGATGGCGCGTGCGCTCGCGCTCGCGGCGCGCGGTCTCGGACGGACGTTCCCGAATCCCGCCGTGGGCGCGATCTTCGTTCGTGCGGGGCGCGTGGTCGGCGAGGGATTCCACGCCCGCGCCGGCGCCGCGCACGCCGAGGTCGAAGCGTTGCGTCGCGCCGGCGCGCGGGCGCGCGGTGCGACGCTCTACGTGACCCTCGAGCCGTGCGCACACCAGGGCCGCACGCCGCCCTGTGTCGACGCGCTGCTGCCGCTGGGCCTGGCTCGGGTCGTCGTCGCCACCGGCGATCCGGACCCGCGCGTGCGTGGCCGCGGCATCCGGGCGTTGCGTCGCGCGGGCATTCCGGTCGACGTCGGCGTGGGGCGCGCCGATGCCGATCTGCTGCTCGCCGGCTATCGCTCGCGCATCCTGCGCGGCCGCCCGCAGGTGACGCTCAAGCTGGCGCTCACGCTCGACGGACGCATCGCCGCGCAGAGCGGCGACGCGCGCTGGATCACCGGGCCGGCAGCCCGTCGCATGGGACACGCGTTGCGCGACGTCTCGGACGCGATCCTCGTCGGGGCGGGAACCGTCCGGGCCGACGACCCCCGCCTCACATGCCGGCTGCCCGGTGGCCACGATCCCATCCGGGTGGTCGTGGCCGGCGCAGGTCTCGATCTGCCGACGCGAGCTCAGCTGCTCGCGCCGGGCGGCCCGCCGACCTGGATCGTGGCGCCGCGCACGGCGCCCGCCGCGCGGGTCGAGCGGCTGCGACGCCGTGGCATCGAGATGATCCTGCTGCCCGCACGACGCGGACGCATCGCGTTCGACGCCATCGCCCGCAGCCTCGGCGACCGCGGTATCACGTCGCTCCTGGTCGAGGGGGGCGGGACGGTAGCGGCAGCGGCGCTGCGTGATCGGTGCGTCGACCGGGCCGTCCTCTTCCTGGCGCCGATGCTCCTGGGAGGGGACGCACTCCCGGCCGTCGGTGCCCTCGGTATCGCGCGGATCGCGGACGCGATCCGCCTCGATGGCCTGTCGGTCGCCCGCGTCGGGGACGACCTGGTCCTCGAGGGGCGCGTCCGCTACCGCAGCGAGTCCTGACGCCGGCGAACCCTTTGCCTATCCCGACACACCGCGGTAGGGTGCCGCGATGGCTGGGCCTGACCGCAGCCGCGAAGTCGGCGAGCGACTGCGGATGGGCGGCCTCGTGCTGCTGGTCGACAGCGCTACCGAGCCGCCCGAGGCCGTCCTCGCCAGTGCCGCCACCCGCGTCACGCCCGCGGCGATCAATTTCATGGCGACGCACGGCCGCGGGCTCGTGTGCCTGGCCCTCACGCGCGAGCGCATGCGCCAGCTCGGCATTCCACTGATGGCGTCCGAGCACAGCGCGGGTCTGCCCGCGTACGGGGCCTCCATCGAGGCACGTCGGGGCGTGTCCACCGGCATCAGCGCCAGCGATCGCGCCACCACCATCCTGGCCGCGGTGGCACCCGATGCCACGTCGTCCGATCTCGTCATGCCGGGCCACATCACGCCGATCCAGGTCGTGTCTGGCGGGAGCCTGGTGCGCGCCGCGCTGCCCGAGGCGGCGAGCGATCTGGTGCGACTCGCGGGCACCGGCGTCGAGGCGGTCCTGTGCGAGGTGCTGGGGCGCGACGGCAATCTCGCCACCGCCAGCGAGCTCGAGGCGGTCGCCCGCGAGCACGCGCTGCCGGTCGTCACCATCACCGACGTGATCCAGATGCGACTGCGCTCCGACACGCTCGTGCGTCGTCGCGCGGAAGCGGTGCTCCCGCTACGCGACGGCCCGACGTTCCGCGCCATCGTGTACGACAACAGCGTCGACCAGCAGCAGCACATGGCGCTCGTGCACGGCGAGGTGCGCAGCGATCAAGACGTCCTCGTGCGTCTCCACTCGGAGTGCCTGACGGGCGACGTCTTCGGCTCCGAGCGCTGCGACTGCGGCGACCAGCTCCACCAGGCGATGACGCTGTTGGCGGCGGCCGAGTGCGGGGTGCTGGTGTACCTCCATCAGGAAGGGCGCGGGATCGGTCTCGCGAACAAGATCCGCGCGTATGCGCTGCAGGACCAGGGCCGCGACACCGTCGAGGCGAACCTCGAGCTCGGCTTCAAGGACGACCTGCGCGACTACGGCATCGGTGCGCAGATCCTGCGCGATCTCGGCGTGCACCGCGTCCGCCTGCTCACGAACAACCCGCAGAAGATCGCCGGGCTCGAAGCCTACGGCATCACCGTGTCGGCGCGCACGCCGCTCGAGGTCGAGCCGCACGCGGGTAACATCGACTACCTGCGCACCAAACAGGCCAAACTGGGACATCTGCTCTCCGGCCTGCAGCGGACGCGCTGAGGGATCATGCCACCACGCCAATTGCAGGGGACGCCCTCGGGCGACGGACTTCGCATCGGCATCGCGCTGGCGCGTTTCAATCGAGCAGTCACCGATCGGTTGCTCGCCGGAACGCTCGAGGGCCTGACGGCGCACGGCACCGCCGACGACGCCATCGACGTTGCGAGCGTACCCGGGGCGTTCGAGCTGCCGCTCTGCGCGCATCGACTGGCGATGACCGGTCGCTACGATGCCCTCATCTGCCTCGGGGCGGTCGTGCGCGGCGAGACCCCGCACTTCGATTTCGTCGCGGGCGAAGCTGCCCGCGGCGTCTCCGAGGTCGCTCGACGGCACGATCTGCCGGTGATCTTCGGCGTGCTCACCACCGACACCATGGAGCAGGCGCTCGCGCGCGCGGGTGGCGACGCGGGCAACAAGGGCTACGAGGCGGCGGTGACCGCGCTCGAGATGGCGCAGCTGCTGCGCGAGATCCTCAAGTACTGACATGGGACCTCGACGCGCCGCTCGCGAGCTGGCCATGCAGGCCCTCTATCAGGTCGACCTCCTCGGTGAGGGTGACGAGATGGGGCGCAGCCTGCGGCTATTCTGGGATCACTTCCAGCACGAGGACCAGGATCCGCAGGTGGAGGTCTTCGCACGCGAGCTGGTCGGTGGCGTGCACGAGAACCGCGAGCAGATCGATACCCTGATCGCGAGCAGCGCCGAGCACTGGCGCCTGCCGCGCCTCTCCCGAGTCGATCTGAACCTGCTGCGGCTCGCCACCTACGAGCTGCTCTGCCGTCCGGAGATCCCGTCCTCGGTCACGCTCAACGAGGCGGTCGAGATCGCGCGCCGCTTCGGCAGCGACGAGTCGGCGGCGTTCGTCAACGGGGTGCTCGACCACATCGCCCACGAGCTGGCGGCCAAAGATCCCGCCTCGTCGAGCGAATAAGGCCATGGCGGGGCAGGACGGGGGGGGACGCTACGACCCGACGGCGGTCGAGGCGAAGTGGCAGCAGCGCTGGGACGAGACGAAGGCATTCGCCGCGCGCGTCGATGCCGATCGGCAGCCCTACTACGTGCTCGAGATGTTCCCCTATCCGTCGGGGCGCATCCACATGGGGCACGTACGCAACTACTCCATCGGCGACGTCATCGCGCGCCAGCGCCGCATGGCGGGCTATCGCGTTCTCCATCCGATCGGCTGGGATGCGTTCGGCATGCCGGCGGAGAACGCCGCCATCCAGCATGGAGCGCATCCGGCGGCCTGGACGCACGACAACATCGCGCACATGCGCCACCAGCTCCGCCGCCTCGGCTTCTCGTACGACTGGGATCGCGAGATCGCCACCTGCGAGCCGCGCTACTACCGCTGGGAGCAGCTGTTCTTCCTGCGCATGCTGGCGCGTGACCTGGCGTACAAGCGGCGCGCCCTGGTCAACTGGTGTCCGCGCTGCAACACCGTGCTCGCCAACGAACAGGTGGTGAACGGCCAGTGCTGGCGGTGCGACGGCCCGGTCGAGGATCGCGAGCTCGAGCAGTGGTTCTTCCGTATCACCGCCTATGCCGACGAGCTGCTGCGCGACCTCGACCGCCTCGGCGGTTGGCCCGAGCGCGTCGTCACCATGCAGCGCAACTGGATCGGTCGCAGCGAGGGCGCGCGCATCGACTTCCCGCTCGACGGCCGCGACGGCGCGCTCACCGTCTTCACGACGCGGCCCGATACGATCTTCGGCGTCACCTTCGTCAGCCTCGCCGCCGAGCATCCGCTGGTGCCGACGTTGGTACGAGGCACGCCCGCTGCGGCTGCCGTCGACGCGTTCACGGCACGCGCGCGGGCCACGTCGCGTCTCGAGCGCACCGCTGGCAAGGACGGCGTGCCGACCGGCGCCTTCTGTCGTCATCCGCTCACCGGCGAGCGCATCCCCATCTGGGTGGCCAACTTCGTCCTCATGGACTACGGCACCGGGGCGGTGATGGCGGTGCCGGCGCACGATGAGCGCGACTTCCAGCTGGCGCGCGCCCACGATCTTCCGGTCCGTGTCGTCGTCCAGCCCGACCCACCCCTCGACGCGGCGACGATGACCGAGGCGTGGGAGGGCCCGGGGACGTTGGTTGCGTCCGGTGAGTTCACGGGTCTTCCCAGTGACGAGGCCAAGGCCCGCATCACGGCCGCGCTCGCCGCCACCGGACATGGCGAGGCCACGGTGAACTACCGGCTGCGCGACTGGGGCGTGTCGCGCCAGCGCTACTGGGGCACACCCATCCCCGTCGTCTACTGCGACGCCTGCGGCATGGTGCCGGTCCCCGAGAAGGATATCCCCGTGGTCCTGCCCGAGGACGTCGCGTTCACCGGCACTGGGGGCTCGCCGCTGGCGACCCACGAGGCGTTCCTACGCACGACGTGTCCGACCTGCGGCGGGCCTGCCCGGCGCGAAACCGATACCATGGACACGTTCATGGAGTCGTCGTGGTACTTCGCGCGCTACACCTCTGCCACCACCGACGATGTGCCGTTCGACCCCGCCGAGGTCGCGTACTGGCTCGGACAGCGCGGCGTCGATCAGTACATCGGCGGCATCGAGCACGCCGTCCTCCACCTGCTGTACTCGCGCTTTTTCACCAAGGTCCTGCGCGATCTCGGCTTCCTCCAGCTCGACGAGCCGTTCCGCAACCTGCTGACGCAGGGCATGGTCATCAAGGACGGCGCCAAGATGAGCAAGTCGAAGGGGAACGTCGTCGACCCCGACTATCTCATCGACCGGTACGGCGCCGACACGGCGCGCCTCTTCTGCCTGTTCGCGTCGCCACCCGAACGCGATCTCGACTGGAACGATCAGGGCGTCGAGGGCATGAGCCGCTTCCTACAGCGACTGTGGCGGCTCACGCAGTCGCTCGCACCGCGTCTCGCGCCGGCGGGTGCCCCGTTGCCGAGCCCGTTACCACCACCCGACCAGGAGCTGCACCGGCTGGTCCACCGCACCATCCAACGCGTCACCGATGACGTCGTCGATCGCCTCCACTTCAACACCGCGATCTCGGCCGTGATGGAGCTGGCGACGGCCATCGCTGGGGCCGTCGAGACCGCACGACCGGCCACGCTGCGCGAAGCCGTCGACGTCACGCTCGTGCTGCTCGCGCCGTTCGTCCCGCACATCGCGAGCGAGCTGTGGGAGGTGAGCGGACATCCCGGTGCGCTCGACGACGCGCCCTGGCCGCGCGCGGACGCGGCGGCGCTGGTCCGTGAGCACGTCGAGCTACCGGTGCAGATCAACGGCAAGGTGCGCGCCCGGGTCACGGTGGCCGCGGACGCAGGGGAGGACGAGGTGCTGGCCGCGGCGCTCGCCGACGAGCGCGTGCAGGAACACCTCGACGGCAGGCCGGTGCGCAAGCACGTGCTCGTGCGCGGGCGGATGGTGAGCCTGGTGGTATGACGATTCGGCGGAGAGCCCTCCCGTTGCTGCTCGTGACGCTCGCGTTGACCGGCTGCGGCTATCACCTGCCGGGTGGCGCCGAGGCCGTCCCGAAACACGCGCAGACCATCACGATCAAGCCCTTCCGCAATCGCACGCGCGAGAAGGGCCTCGAGGTCTCGCTCCAGCGCGCCATCGAGGAGGAGTTCCGGCGGCGTGGACCGCTTCGGGTGCAGCGTGAGCCCGACGGCGACCTGCTGCTGAGCGGCTCGATCCGTCGCTTCGGTGCCACCCCGGTGTCGTTCGCCGCTACCGATGAAGCGGTGCAGTTCCAGGGGCTCCTCCAGATCAGCTTCCGCTTGACGGAGCGCAGCACCAAGCGTGTCATCTACGAGACCAAGCTGCTGCAGGAGTCGCTCGACTTCGGCGCGGTGAGCGGTGTGGTCGTGAGCACGTCGCCGCGGTTCCAGCGCGGCACGATCGACGCCCGCGACCTCGTCGACCTGCAGAACGTCCAGCTCATCGAGGCGCGCCGCCGGGAGGCGCTCGGTGACCTCCTCGACCTGCTCGCACGCGACGTCTACCTGCAGTCGATGGAGGGCTTCTGAGCGGCGGGCGACGGGTCGCGCCGTCGGCCGGCGACGGCGATCCGCTCGCCCAGCTCGAGCGCGCACCGCTGCGCCCCTACTGGCTGATCCACGGCGAGGAGACCTTCTTCGTCGATCGCGCGCTGCAGATCCTGCGTCGCCGACTCGACCCCGACCAGCGCCCCGGCACGTGGCGGACGCTCTGGGCCGACGACGACGCTGCCCACCTCGGGGCCGCGGTCGACGACCTGAGCTCGCCGTTGCTCTTCGGCGGAGCGCCGGTGCTGGTCATCCGCCGAGCCGAGGCACTTCCGGCGGCCCAGGAGGCGGAGCTCATCGGGTTGCTGCCGAAGTTGGGCGCCGGTGCGCGGCTCGTCCTGGTCGCTCGCGCCCTCGACCAGCGACGCAAGCTGCTGGTGGCGTGCGCCCGCGACGGTGCCGCGGTGCCCTGTCTGCGCATCACCGATGCGACGGTCGCACGTCGCTGGCTCGCGCGACTCGCCAGGGAGCAGGGCCACGAGCTCGATCCTGCGGCGGCCGATGCGCTCGTCGATCGCACCGGTCTCGATCTGGCGCAGCTCGCGGGCGACCTCGAGAAGGTCTCGCTCTACGCCGGCCCCGCGGCTCGCCTCACGAGCGCGCACGTCGAGGCCACCGTGGCGGCAACCCGCACGCACGCGATCGACGAGCTCACGGACCGGCTCTCGCGCAGCGATCTCACCGGCGCCAGCCGCTCGCTGCGGGCGCTGCTCGCGGAGGGGGAGCCCCCGATCAAGGTGGCGGCGTTCCTGGCGTCGAGCCTACGTCGGGCGCTGCACGTGGCGGAGCTGGCCGACGCGGGTCTCGGACCGGACGACATCGCGGGCCGACTGGGGATGCCGCCATGGCTCGTTCGCAAGAACATGGGCCGCGCGAAGGCCCCTGCGCTGGAACGAGCCCTGTCCACGCTCCGACGGCTCGATCTCGAGCTCAAGTCGTCCCGACCGGCCGCCGCGGTGTTCGAGGCGGCCCTGTTCGAGATCGTCGCGGCGACCGCGGGCGCTACTTCGCGGCGGTAGCCGAGAGCTTGCCGACGGCCCGTGACAGGCGCGACACCTTGCGGGCCGCGTTGTTGCGGTGGATCAGGCCCTTCGTGACGGCCTTGTCGAGCGCCTTGGTGGCATGCCCGAGCTTCTCGGTGGCGTCGGCAACATCGCTGCCGGCGACGGCGGTACGGACCGCGCGCACGAGGTGACGGAGACGGGTACGCAGCGCGCTGTTACGCGCGGTACGCTTCAGGGTCTGGCGGTGGCGCTTGAGCGCCGACGCATGATTTGCCACGGCCGGGGAGGTACCACGCGACCTCCATCGGGTCAAACCTTCGCGGCCGTCCGTCGCTTGGCCTCCTCCCAGAGGCGGTCGCGCGCCGTCGCATCCAGGGCCCCGAGGGATGTTCCCGCGGCGGCTGCCTGGCTCTCGACCTCGGCGACGCGGTGAGAGAGCCGCTCGGTCGCCTCCCGGAGCACGATCTCGGCCGAGACCCCGAGATGCCGGGCGACGCTGGTCATCGTCAGCAGCAGGTCGCCCAGCTCGCGCGCCGCCGCCGCCGCGTCGCCGGAAGCGACGGCCTCCTCCAGCTCCTGGCGCTCCTCGTCGACCTTGGCCAGGGTGCCCGCAAGGTCCGGCCAGTCGAAGCCGACATCGGCGAGCTTGTCGCCCACCTGTTGTGCCCGCGGCAGGGCGGGGAGGGCACGTGGGACCGACGACAGCACCCCACCGACGATCCCCTTGGCCCGGCGTTCAGCAGCCTTGATCTCGCGCCAGTTGCGCGACACCTCGTCGGCGTCGCGGACGGTGACGTCGCCGAAGACGTGGGGATGGCGCCGGACCAGCTTGTCGCCGATGGCGCGGGCCACGTCCGCGATGCCGAATCGCCCCGTCTCGGCGGCGATCTCGGCATGGAAGACGACCTGCAGGAGGACATCGCCGAGCTCGTCGCGCAACGACTCAGGATCGCCGTCGGCGATGGCGTCGAGGACCTCGTAGGCCTCTTCGACGAGGTACGGTTGCAGGCTCTCCGCCGTCTGCTCGCGATCCCATGGACAGCCGCCGGGCGCGCGCAGGCGCGCCATGATGTCCACCAGACGGTCGAAGGTGTCGCGGGCGTCGGCTGAGGCCATCCGTGTCCGCTACCCTCGCGCCTCCGGCCGTGTCAACGCGCTTGCCTCGCGTGATCGCGCGGTCTACGTGTCGCCCATGTCGGTCCGCGTGGAGATATTCACGACGCCCAGCTGTCCCTACTGCGTGCGCGCCAAGCGCCTGCTGCAGGAGCGTAACATCGCGTACGCCGAGGTCGACGTCAGCAGCGACGACGCGCTCCGTGCCGACGTCATGAAGCGCACCGGTCGCCGCACGGTACCGCAGATCTTCATCGACGGACGCGCCATCGGTGGATACGACGAGCTCGCTGCGATGGACAGCGCCGGCGAGCTCGCGGATCTGACGGCACCCGCGTGAGCCTGCGCGCGATCGTCGCGCTCGCCGTCGCCTTGGTGCCGACGCTCGCGCTGAGCGCAGAGCCCCGCTCGGGCGCCGCGGTCTACGCCGAGCGATGCGCACCGTGTCACGGTGACGGCGGGGCAGGGGACGGCCCGGCGGCGGCAGCGCTCGAGCCCCGCCCGCGGAACTTCCGCGATGCGTCCTTCTGGAACGGTCGGACCGCCGACCAGCTCCGCATCGTGGTGCGAGACGGAAAGCCCGGCACGATGATGTCGCCGTTCAAGGACGTGCTCTCCGCAGCGGAGATCGACGCCGTCGTCGCGTACGTGGGCAGCTTCCGACCCGCCGCCCACCCCTGAGGGCTATTCCTGGCGGCGGACCGCCTCGGCCTGCGGCTTCCCCTTCTTCGGGTTGTGGCCGACGATGAACGAGACGGGGGCGCCGGGCGCGATGCCGTCGCCGCCGTCCTGGCACTGCGTCACGTGGAAGAAGAGCGTCTGTCCGTCGCCGTAGCGGACGAAGCCGAAGCCCTTGTCCGAGAAGAAGCGGTCGACCACGCCGACCACGCGGGCACGCCCCGGTGTGTCGAGCGCCGAGTCACTGAGGAGCGTCAGCGCATCGGGGAGCGCTTCGTCGGGAGGCACCGGCTCCTCACGTGGAGGTTGTTGCTCGAGGGCCGCCGCGCGCTTGATGAGGACGTCGTCATCCGCCACGAGTCGGGCGAGCTGCCGCAGATATCCGGCGGCGGCGTCGATGAGCCCGAGGCGCTCCGCCAATTCGGCGGCGAGACGTAGACCTTCCGCGAAGCCCCCTTCCCGCCGGCACGCGAGGGCCTGCTCGACCTGCGCATATGCCGCGCGTGGCCGACCGCAGACGAGCTGCAGACGCGCCAGCTCGAGGCGAACCAGCGGCTCGGCGCTCGGCAGCTGGCGCAACGCCTCCGCCAGTGCCGCAGCCGCGGCGGGCAGATCCGTCGTCACCTGCGTGTGCAGCCGCCCGAGCGCCAGGTAGGCGAAGGCGCCGCGCGGCAGCGTGATGGCGTGACGGTACGCCGCCTCCGCCTCGTCGGTATTGCTCTGGAGCTCGTGGACACGCCCGATGCGCTCCCAGACGTAGCTCGACGTACGATCGAGATCGCGCGCCTGCTCGAACAGGGCGCGCGCGCCGACGAGGTCGCCGCGACGAAGCTGGAGCTCTCCACAGCAGGCGAGGATGTGCTCCGGCCGAATGGCAGGCGGGTCGGTGTCGGCGTCGAGGACGCGGCATTCGTCGAGCGCTTCGGTGGCGGCGTCGAAGTCGCCCAGATCGCGCAGGACGCGCGAGAGATGGAAGAGCACCTGGACCTGCACACCACGTCCACGTGTCCGCTGGTCGGCTCCCGCCCCGTCCCAGACCGCCCGCGCGCGCGAGAGTGCCTCGGCGGCCTCGCGCGGCCGGTGCAGCTTCTCGAGACAGTAGCCACGCCGGAACAGGCAGAGATGATAGGTCGGAAACGACTGCAGCGCGCGGTCGTACCAGCGCAGTGCCTTCGTCCACTTCTTCTTGCGCTGGAAGTACCAGCCGATCGCGCAGTGGAAGACGGCGGCGCGTCGCGGCGCCAGCTCAGCGCAGCGCAGGAGGTAGCGCTCGACCTTGTCCTCGTTGCCGAGCATGCCGAATGCCCGGCCGATCTC
The DNA here is from genome assembly GCA_036009625.1 of Binatia bacterium. Classification (GTDB taxonomy): domain Bacteria; phylum Desulfobacterota; class Binatia; order DP-6; family DP-6; genus DASYLJ01. Next base: position 3,749 of record DASYLJ010000180.1, on the reverse strand, counting down.
GTAGAGGAGCTCCGTGGAGTTCCAGGTCTCCTCCTCGGGCGTGTCGTCCACGGTGCCGTACCGGGCGACGATCATGTGGTGATCGCCGCGGGTCGCCAGCGACCGCACCTCGGCCAGGATCGCGTCCACGTCGCCCATCGAACAGCCTCCCCCTCGCACCACCCCGGCCACGCACCGGCTTCCCGGGCACCGTTGCCCAAAAGTCGTAGAGACCCGCTGCTCCTCTAACAGCGAGTTCCAAAGCTTTCAACAGAATCGCTGCTTGGCGATGGTGTGCGTCCGATGGTCAGCACGTCGACGCGGTGCGCACCGGCGGCGAGCAGGGCACGGGCGCACGCATCGGCCGTCGCCCCGGTGGTCATGACGTCGTCGATGACGACGATGGCGCGGCCGCGGACGTCGCAGGGGCGTCGCACGGCGAAGGCGTCGCGCAGGTTCTCGCGTCGGGCGACGGCGCCGAGGCCGAACTGGCCGGCGGTGGCGCGGCCGCGGTGCAGCGCGCGCGGCACGACGGTCAATCGGCGATGACGTCCGACGACACGCGCCAGCAGGAGCGCCTGGTTGAACCCGCGTACGCGCAGCCTGGCCGGGTGCAACGGCACCGGCACCAGGACGGCGTCGGCCGCGAACGGATAGCATCGCGCCAGCATGACGCCGAGTGTGGTCGCGACGACGCGTCGCCGCCGGTACTTGAGCGCGTGCACCGCGCGGGCGAGTGGATTGAGCCCGGCGGTGGCGGGCAGGTACAATCCCAACGCGCGGGCCGTGGAGAAGGCGGGAGGCATGCGGATGCAATCGACGCAGCGCGGAGCAGCGTGGGGCATCGGGACGGCGCAGATGTCGCATCCCGGTCCTGGAGGCGATGCGATGGCCGCGACGCACGGTGCGCACAGGCACCCGTCGTGCCCCGCGGACAGGCCGACGTCGCACGCCTCGCAGCATCGTGGCAGAAGGCAGTCGAGTGCCACACGCAGCCAGTGGGCCATGACGATGGGGCGCGGATCGTGCGTGGCATTCCGGGTCGAGGCAATGCTGCGAGGAGGAATGGGATGAGGAACTTCGTGTGGGGAGCCCTCGTGGGAGCCGTGGTGATGTACCTGTACGTCACCGGCTTGGACGCGCTCTATCAACGCGCGGCCGACCTGTGGGCCGACGCATCGAGCCCGCCGGCCGGGACCCAGCGACGCGCGCCGCCGTAGCGTGCCACGGGCTTTACATCCCGGATGCTTCCGCCTACCCTGCGCCGCGTGGCGATCAGCGAGCAGCTCCTGTCGGACGAGCTGACGCAGGCCATGAAGGCCCGCGACAGCCAGCGCGTCCTCGTCCTGCGCAGCGTCGTCGCCGCGGCGAAGAACGTGAAGGTCGAGCGTCGCGTGCCGACCCTCGAAGAGGCCGACCTCGTCGCCATCGTTCGCCGTGAGGTCAAGAAGCGAGAGGAAACGGAGGCGTACGCCGACAAGGCGGGACGCCGTGACATCGTGGAGCAGAACCGCGCCGAGCGGGCCATTCTGGAGGCGTGGGTTCCCGCGTCGCTGACGGCCGAGGAACTCGAGCAGACGATCCGCGACATCGCGGCCGGGAGCGCCGGAGGCGCCCTCGGCGGCATCATGGCCGCCCTGAAGGAGCAGTTCGCAGGGCGCTACGACGGCAAGCTCGCCAGCGATATCGCGCGTCGCATCCTCGCCGCGCGCGCTGCCGGCTGACCGTACGGAAGTTGCAGCATGGAGCTACCGGTACTCGCCAAGCTCAAGAAGGAGCTCACCGACCTGAAGCACGAGCTCACCTTCCAGATCCCGAAGGATCTACAGACGGCGGCGGCGCACGGCGACCTCTCCGAGAACGCCGAATACGAAGCCGCCAAGAACCGGCAGGATTTCGTGCGCTCGCGGATCGGCCACCTCGAGGGACGCATCCGGGACCTCTCGATGTACACGGTGGCGTCCATCCCGCGCGGGGTCGTCGCCTATGGCAGCCGCGTCACGGTCGCGGATGTCGACGCCGATAGCGACGTGTCGATCAACTACATGATCGTCTTCCCGGAAGAGGTCGACGCCGCGAAGGGGCAGATCTCGCTGTCGTCACCCATCGGCCAGGCGCTCATGAGCAAGACGGTCGGTGACGAGGTCGAGGTCCACACCCCGAGTGGCAAGCGCACCTACCAGATCATCGATCTGGTCACGTTCCACGAGATCCGCGAAGCCCGTAGCGAGTCCTAGTCGCGATCAGGTCGCGGCGCCGCGCATCGTGCGGGCTGCGTCCTCGGGCGCCACCGGGTTCGAGTAGATGCCGGTGGCCCACTCCATGCCGAGCTCGTGTCCCAGGTGCGGCACGATCTCCCAGTGCCAGTGGAACTCGGCCGTATCGCTACCGTCGACCGCACCGCTGTGCAGGGCCACGCTGTACGCCGGATCGCCGCAGACGGCACGCAGCCGCGCCAGCGTGTCGATCAGCAGGACGGCGAGCGGCTCGAGCGCATCGTCCGGCGTCGCCCCGAAGTCGGCGGCGTGCGTCACGCTGCTGATCCACGTCTCGTACGGGTGCGCGGAGGCGAACGGTGTGAAGCTCACCAGGTCGCCACGCTGCGCGACCACGCGATCGCCGGTGCCGAGCACCTCGGACAGCTGATCGCAGAAGACGCAGCGCTCCTTGCGCCGATGATACTCGCGAGCGCCGGCGAGCTCCTCCTCGATGCGCTTGGGCGTGAACGGCGTCGCAATGACATGGGAGTGGGCGTGCTGGTAGCGACTCCAGACCGCGCCACGGTTCTTGAGCACGAGGACGTACCGGAAGCGCGGGTCGCGTCGCAGATCGGCGAGACGGTCGCGATAGATGCGCAGCAGCCGGAGCATCTGCTCCGGCTCGAACTCGGCCCAGGTCTGGACGTGGTCCGGCGAATCGGTGACCAGCTCGTGCGCGCCGACGGCGTTCATCAGGTCCGACATGCCGGCGCCACGCCGCGCCAGCTCGCCCTCGATGCGGAGGAGCGGATGCCGGTCCGGCGTCACCCGCACGGCCCAACCACCGGGCCCCTCCGCCCTGGCGATCTCGACGGGGTTACGGTGCTCGTTTCCGGGGCAGAACGGACAGTCGCGCGGACCTTCCGCCGACGAGCCGCCGCGACGCTGCGCCAGGTCGCCCGGACGTTCCGGGGCGATGATCACCCAGCGGCGCAGAATGGGGTCTCGACGTAGCTCGGACACGGCGTGGTCCTTGATCGCGCGACGGCCTTGAGCGGGACGTCGCGCCTATTATACGGGACGGCGAAACCGCGCCAGCAGGCGAGACGAATCGGAGGCACGCGTGGGCTACGCGAATCTAGCGCAGATGTTCTTCGACCGGGCCGCGGCGCTGGGCGACCGGCCCCGGTATCGTCATCACCGCGACGGAGAGTGGCGCGACGTCAGTTGGACGACCATGGCGACCCGCGTGCGTCAGATCGCGGCTGCACTGATCGACATGGGCGTGACACCGGGCGACCGCATCGCGCTGCTGTCGGGGACGCGCGCCGAGTGGATGGAGGTCGACTTCGCGATCCTGTCGACGGGCGCGCTCACGATTCCGATCTATCCGTCGGTCCTTGCCGCGGAGTGCGGCTACATCCTGAACAACGCGGGGGCCACGATGGCGTTCGTCGAGAACGCCGCACAGCGCGCCAAGGTCGTCTCGGCGCGAGACGACGGCGTCGCGCTCGATGGCGTCGTGCAGCGCAGCCCGATCCGCGCCATCGTCACGATCGACGACGATGCCTC
>DASYLJ010000179.1:0-28910 GCA_036009625.1 Binatia bacterium | reverse complement strand
TCGAGAGCAGCGGATCGACGCGGCTGATGCGCACGTCGGCCGGACCGAACTCCTTGTGCGTCGCCCGCTCTGCCTCGCCGCCGAGCGCGCGGTTCAGCACGTTCATGCCGTAGCAGATGCCGAGTACCGGGATCGTACCGGACGTCAGCAGCTGGGTGACGTCGTCGCGCGGGAACGGCGCGTCGTCGGCGTAGATGCTGGCCGGGCCGCCCGAGAGGATGATGCCTTCGGGCTCGAGCGTGCGGATGGTGTCGAGCGAGACGTCGTAGGGGTGGATCTCGCTGTAGACGTGCTGCTCGCGCACGCGCCGCGCGATGAGCTGCGTGTACTGGGAGCCGAAGTCGAGGATGAGGATCATCTATTCGAGCCGGTAGTTCGGAGCTTCCTTGGTGATGTAGACGTCGTGCACGTGGCTCTCGCGGAGCCCGGCGGGCGAGACGCGCATGAACTGCGCGTTGCGCCGCAGGTCGTCGAGCGTGCGCGTGCCGAGGTACCCCATGCCGGCGCGCAACCCACCGACGAGCTGCTGGACGATGAACGACAGCGCGCCCTTGTACGGCACGCGTCCCTCGATGCCCTCGGGCACGAGCTTCATGCCGAGCTCGGCCGTGCCCTCTTCGTCCTGCATGTAGCGGTTGCGGCTGCCTTCGCGCTCGCGCATGGCCTCGAGCGAGCCCATGCCGCGATAGAGCTTGTAGGTGCGGCCCTGGTACAGGATCGTCTCGCCCGGGCTCTCTTCCGTGCCGGCGAGCAGTCCGCCGATCATGACGGTGTGCGCGCCGGCGGCAAGCGCCTTCGTGATGTCGCCCGAGAATTTGATGCCGCCGTCCGCGATCACCGGCACGCCGGCGCGATCGGCCGGGCCGACGGCGTCGGCGATGGCGGTGAGCTGCGGCACGCCGACGCCGGAGACGACGCGCGTCGTGCAGATCGACGCCGGCCCCATGCCCACCTTGATGCCGTCGGCGCCCGCCTTGATGAGCGCCTCGGCGCCCTCGGCGGTGGCGACGTTGCCGCCGATGATGTCGGCGTTCGGGAAGATGGCCTTGATGGCGCGCACGGTGTCGATGACCGACGACGTGTGGCCGTGGGCGGTGTCGATGACCAGCACGTCGGCGCCGGCGCGGACCAGCGCTTCGGCGCGCTCCTCGCGATCCGGCCCGGTGCCGATGGCGGCTCCGACGCGGAGGCGGCCGAGGTCGTCCTTGGCGGCGTGCGGGAAGCGGATGGCCTTCTCGATGTCCTTCACCGTGATGAGGCCGTGCAGCGTGTTGCGCTCGTCGACGACGGGCAGCTTCTCGATGCGGTAGCGGTGCAGGATCTCCTTGGCGCCCTCGAGCGTGATGCCGGGCTGTGCCGTGACCAGCCGCTCCTTCGTCATGACGTCGCCGACGGTGCGGTCGAGCCGCTTCTCGAAGCGCAGGTCGCGGTTGGTGAGGATGCCGACGAGCTTGCCTTCGCGCGTCACCGGCAGTCCGGAGATGTGGAAGCGCTGCATGATGGCGAGCGCTTCGGCGATGGGCTGCTCGGGGCTGACCGTGACCGGGTCGACGATCATGCCGCTCTCGGACTTCTTCACCTTCTCGACTTCGACGGCCTGCTCGGCGACCTGCAGGTTACGGTGGATGACGCCGAGCCCGCCCTCCTGCGCCATCGCGATGGCCGTGCGCGCCTCGGTGACCGTGTCCATCGCGGCGCTCATCACCGGGATGTTCAGTCGAACGCGGCGGGTGACCCAGGTGGCGACGTCGGTGTCGCGCGGCAGGATATCGGAGGCGGCGGGGACCAGCAGTACGTCCTCGAACGTGAGTCCGTCCCGCAGCTCAACCGGCAGCATGCAGCCTCCGAGTGATCGTCGTGTGCGCCATGGGGTTCACTAGCAGGCGGTTCGGGGCCGGGCAACTGTCGCGGGTCGGCATCCGTCGACGGTGAGCCCATGCGTGTGTCGCCCGCGTGGACGTGCCGCCATCGGCGCGGCGCGCCACCGGCGGAAGACAGAACACTAGAAAGCGAGTGACGCCGGCCATTGGTCGTACGTCGATGGACGCAGGGCTGTCAACGGAAACGCACGACCGGGCGGGTGCGCGAGATCGAGTCGGAGTGGGTGGGTCGCCGCGCGGCGCGCGCAAGCGCCCGAACTCAGGCGTGAGAACGTGCCGCCGGAATGCGGGAGGCGACGATACGTCATGCGGCATGCTGCGTGCATCGTTGCGCCGCATGCGACGCGATGCGGTTGGGGTGCGGGCGTGGTGGGTGTGGTGTGCGGTGCTGACGTGGGTGTCGGCGACGCACGCGGCGGTGCTCTATGTCGGGCTCACGAATGGCACGTCGGCGGCGTTCACACGCACCGCCGGCGCGTGGACGCGGGTGACGAGCGCGGACATTCCACTGGCATCGCCGTTCGCGTCTCCCGCGTTCGCGGATCTCGACGGTGACGGCGATCGCGATGCGCTCGTCGGTCAGGAGAAAGGCGAGGTCCGCGGCTGGCGGAACGACGGCACGGACGCCGCGCCGCGCTGGGCTCGCGCGGTGGGCTGGGACGTCGGTCGCTTCGGCAACCGCAGCGTACCCGCGCTCGCCGACCTGGACGGTGACGGTGACGTCGATCTCCTGATCGGCGAAGCCTCCGGCGCGGTGCTGGCACGAGAGAACGTGGGGGACCGTGGAAGCCCGTCATGGCAGGAGCATCTCGGGTGGGACGTCCCTGATGCCGGTAACGACAGCCGCCCCGCGCTCGGTGACGTCGACGGAGACGGACGACCCGATCTGCTGGTGGGGTATCGCTCCGGCGCTGTCCTGGCGTTCCGGCACGCTGGCGACGCCGCCGCGCCGTTCGTGCGACAGCCGGCGTGGGACCCACCCGCCGGGAGCGATCGTGTCACGCCCGGGCTGGGCGATCTCGACGGTGATGGTGCCGAGGACCTGCTACTCGCCGACGGCTTCGCGCGCTTCAGCGCCTATCGAAACGTTGGTGGCACGTGGGTCGCACAGGCGACGTGGGCGCCGTCCGATCCGGGCTCGGGCCCGGTTGGTGTCGCGATGCGTCCCGGCACGCTCGACGGCACCACGCCGCCGCCTCCCCCACCCGGCAACACGGGTCCGGTCGCACGGCTCGTGGCCTCGCCGTCGAGCGGTGCGCCGCCGTTGGTGGTGCGGCTCGACGCGCGCTCGTCGTCCGATGCCGACGGCGACGCGCTCGCGTACGCGTGGGACTTCGGCGATGGTCTCGTCGCAGGACCGGTGGACGCAGGCGTCGTGCTCCGCGGCATGGACGCCGCCTACGACGCCGCCAAGGCGGATCGGGACGCGAATCGATTCACCGAGGCGATCGACGGCTATCTGGCCGCGGTGGCCAGGTTGATGCCGCTCACGACCATCGCCACGACCGGCCCCGTCACCAAGCAGGGCACCAACCGCGTCGACCGGGTGTCGCGCTGGTACCTGCAGAAGATCGCGCACGATCTCGGCGCGATCTACCTGTTCAACAGCCTCGGCATGGCAGTGTGCCCACGCTATGCGCTGGCCCTGCAGTTCTCCCGCGAAGCGGCGGCGCAGGCGGTGGCCGGCGGATTTCCGGCCCTGCCCGACGCGAACGGCACCAACGCCAACATCGTCGACGCGACGGCGCGGCTCCTGGCCAGCGCATGCCCGATTCCCGTCTACGAGCCGATGTTCACGACGCCGCCGCAGTCGGGTGGCGCGTTGGTCGACCACACCTACGTGACGGCCGGGACATTCGTCGCCCGGGTTTCCGTCAGCGACGGGACGAGCTCGGCGTCCGCGAGCGTGACCATCACCGTGGGAACCGTGGAGCCGCCCCCTCCGCCGCCGCCGCCCGATGACGGCGACGCCTTGCAGGGCTTCGGCGCGTCCACTCCCGGCGGCGCGGGTGGACGGAGCATTCCCGTGCGCGAGGCCACCGAGGCCGCGGTACGCGACGCCTTCGAGCGCGCCAACGCCGGTGGCCGCGCCACGGTCGTCTTCGAGGTGACCGGCCCGATCGAGATCACCCGCCCGTTGCCGGCGCTCACCGCGCCCTTCCTGACGATCGAGGGCGGGGGCGCCACCCTCTACGGGCCGCGCGTCGGCATGCTGGCGCCGATCCTCGAGATCCTGGGTCACGACGTGATCGTGCGCGACCTCCGCGTCCGCAACGGCGGCGACAACGTGCGTGTCCAGGGCAAGGGTGCCTACGGCATCGTCCTGAGCCACGTCTCGTCCACCGGTGCGACCGACGATGGCATCTCCATCGGCTACGGCGCGCACGACGTCACCGTCCAGCACTGCTTCCTCGCCGGGAACACGCGGTCGATCTTCCTCAAGTACGGCGCGACGACGAACGTCTCCATCCACGACACCTGGATCATGAAGCAGTGGATGCGCGGCCCGCTCGTGTCGCAGAACGTCGTCGTCGACATCCGCAACGTCATCCTCGAGGATTGGACGATGTGGGGGCTGCGCTTCGAGAAGGGTGCGAGCGGCAACGTGGTGAACTCGACCTTCCGACTGTCGGCCTACGCCGACGGCATCGGGGGCAAGAGCGACTCCGCGCTTCGCGTCAATGGTCGGCCGGTCTTCACCGCGGGGAACGTCATGGAGGGACGGGTCAGCGAGCTCGATGCGGGCACGCTGGCGTCGCCCATCCCCGCGCCGGCGGTCTCGTTGCGAACCGCGGCGACGGTGGAGGCGCGAGCCGGCACCATGCCGCGCGACGCCGTCGATCAGCAGTACGTCGCGGCGACGAGTGGCTGGCGCGTGCGTGGATCGAAGCCCTTCCGCCTGGGACCGGGGTCGTAGCGGCGTCCATCCATTGACGCTCCGACCGCGCGCGGCGCATACCCGCGGGATGATCGCGCCGTTCGGTGGCCACGTGCCCCAGATCCATCCGACCGCCTACGTGCCGGAGCAGGCGGTCGTCATCGGCGACGTCGTGATCGGACCGCAGTCGAGCCTCTGGTTCCACACCGTGGTGCGCGGCGACATCCACCCCATCCGCATCGGCGCGCGCTCGAACGTGCAGGACAACACCACCATCCACGTCGTCGGCGGTCGCTTCGCGACCATCATCGGCGACGGCGTCACCATCGGGCACAACGCCGTCGTCCACGGCTGCACGCTCGGTGACGGCTGCCTGGTCGGCATGGGCGCCATCGTCATGGACGGCGCCGAGATCGGTGCCGAGAGCCTCGTGGGTGCGGGCGCGCTGGTGACGCCGGGGACGATCGTGCCGCCGCGCTCGCTCGTGCTCGGCAGCCCGGCGAAGCGCGTCCGCGACGTCAACGACGAGGAGCTCGGCCGCCTGCGGAACGCGGCCGAGAACTACGTCGAGCTCGTGCGGCAGTATCGCGGGCCGGTATAGGCGGGCGCGCCGCCTCGCCCTCGCGCCGGTTGCGCAGCTTCACGCGCAACGGCACGCCGGACACCTTGAACGCCTCGACGAAGCGCGCCACCAGGAACTTCGTGTACGCCGGCGGCACCTTCGCGGGCACGCTCGAGAACACCGTCACCTCGGGCGGCGCGGTGCCGGTCTGCGTGGCGTAGAGGAAGCGGATCGGGCGGCCGCCGGGGCTCGGCGGCGCGTGCGCCGTGACGGCGCTGCGCAGGACGCGGTTCAGCGCCGGCGTGCCCATCGCGACGCGATACGATCGCTCCACCTGGCGGATGGCGCCGACGAGACCCTCCAGCCCCTCCCCCGTCTCCGCGGAGACGAAGACGATTGGCAGGTTGGCGAAGGCCGGATGCTGCTCGAACAGGTGGCGCTTGAACTTGCGCGGGTCGCGCACGTCCTTGTCGACCGCGTCCCACTTGTTGGCGAGGAGCACGATCCCGCGTCCGGCCTCGAGCGCCTTGCCGACGAGCCGCGCGTCCTGATCGGTCATGCCGTCGGTGGCGTCGAGCACCATGAGGACGATGTCGGTGCGCGTCAGCGTGCCGAGGGCTCGCACGGCGCCGTGGCGCTCGAGCGCGTTCTCGACCCGGCTGCGGCGGCGGATGCCGGCGGTGTCGATCAGGACATACGGCTGGCCGTTGATCCGCACCGGCGTGTCGATGGCGTCGCGCGTGGTGCCGGCGTGTGGCGCCACCAGCGTCCGCTCGCTGCCGACGAGGCGGTTGAGCAGCGACGACTTGCCGACGTTTGGCCGGCCCATGAGCGCCAGGCGGGTGCCGGCGTCCTCGGGTGCCACCGGCGGCGTCACCGGCAGCGCCGCGATGACGGCCTCCATCAGGTCGTCCATGCCGCGGCCGTGCGTCGCGGACACCGGGTAGAGCTTGTCGACGCCGGCGGCGTAGAACTCGTTCACCTGCGCGTCGCGCACCACGTGGTCGATCTTGTTCACCGCGAACAGGACGGGCTTGTTGGAGCGCCGGAGGAGTCGAACCGTCTCGTGATCGGCGGGAGCGAGCCCGGCATGGCCGTCGAGCACGCAGATGATGCAGTCCGCGTCCTCCACGGCCGCCAGCGCCTGGGCGCGCACCTGGGTCTCGATGGCGGCCGGGTCTTTCGGCGTCTCGGCGGTGAAGCCGCCGGTGTCGATGCACAGGAACGGATGGTCGTCGTAGCTCGCCGGCGCGAATACGCGATCGCGCGTGACGCCGGGCGCGTCGTCGACGATGGCGCGATGCGCGCGCACGATGCGATTGAACAGCGTCGACTTGCCGACGTTCGGCCGTCCGACGATGGCGACCACGGGCAGTCCGTTGGTCACCGGCTCCACGCGGGCCGCCATCAGATGCCCAGCTCGTCGAGACGGCGGCCGTTGCGTGCCCAGTCGGGCTCGACGCGCACGAACAGCTCGAGGAAGACGCGCGTGCCGAGGAGCGTCTCGAGCTCCTTGCGCGCCTTCTGGCCGATTTCCTTCAGCTGCAGGCCGCCGGCGCCGAGCACGATGGCCTTGTGGTTCGGACGCTCCACCAGGATGGTCGCGCCGATCACCACGACCTTCCGATCCGGCTTCTCCTCGAACGACTCGATGACGACCGCGGTGGCGTAGGGCACTTCCTCCTTGGTGGCGCGGAAGATCTGCTCGCGCACGATCTCCTGAGCGATGAAGCGCTCGGTCTCGGTGGTGTATTCGTCCTCGGGAAAGAGCCGCGGTCCCTCGGGCAGCTGCTTCGACACCACCTCGAGGAGCACCGGCAGGCTGTCGCCCTTGCGCGCGCTGGTGGGCACGATCTCGCAGTCGGGCATCACGGTGGCGATCTGGGCCATGATGGGGAGCAGCGCGAGCCGGGTGAGGCGGTCGATCTTGTTGAGGACGACGATGGTCGGCACCTTCTGCGCCTTGACCGTGGTCGCGAGCTCGCGATCGGACGCCGTCAGGCCGGTGGCGGCATCGATCACGAAGAGCACCACCTCGGCCTCGCCGAGCGTGCGCTTCGCGACCTCCACCATGCGGCGGTTGAGCGGCGAGCGGGCGGCGTGGATGCCCGGTGTGTCGAGGAAGACGATCTGCGCCTCGGGGAGCGTGCGGATGCCGGCGATACGGTTCCGTGTCGTCTGGGGCTTGTTGGAGACGGCGGCCAGCTTGGCGCCCACGAGGGCGTTCAGCAGCGTCGACTTGCCCACGTTGGGCCGCCCCACGATCGTCACGAAACCTGCTCGATGTGCCATGTCCGTCAGCCTTTCTCGCACACGAGCGTCACGGATGGCCGTGCCGTCGTCCCGCCGGCGCCGCGGACGCGGGCGCGCAGCGTGAGCCGGCCCGGACGTTCGTCGCCGCGCAGAGGTACCTCAACTGGCACGCGGGCGGTGCAAATGCCATCGAGCATCGACGGCAGGGCCGGCAGGGCCCGGAATGCGCTGCCGAGGTCATGGCCGGCACGGACGCGGGTGGCTACCCGGCCCCGGGTGCCCGGCTGCAGCAGCCGGATGCCGCGGATCTCGCTCGTGGGGCACCGCGGCAGGCCGTCGCGGCCGAGCGACCGCACGTCGAAGACGTTGGCGCACAGGGCGACGTTGACGGTGCAGCGCCCGTCGATCTGGCCGTCGCGGTCGCAGGTCGGGTCGCCGTCGCGACAGGTCTGCTGGCGCAGCGGGATACCGCGGGGGTTGCGTTGCGGCTCGTCCAGCTCGACCAGCCATTGCCCCAGGCATGCGTGGTTCGCGGGTCCCGGGGCCGGGACGAGGCAGTCGAGCCCGGGCTCGCAGGGACCGTCCGAGGTCTCGACGATCGCCGCCGCCAGGCGATCGGCGATGGGGGAGCCCCACCCCGTGGCGAGGTCGAAGCCGGGTGTGGCGGGGAAGCCGTTGTTGCCGGTGACGACGTCGTGGAACACCGGCGCGCGCCGGCCGGCGAACCCGTCCTGCCCGAGGCGGTAGAGGGTAGGCAGGAGCTGCCCCAGCCCACCCCGCGCGGCGCGCTGATTCACCAGTGCGAGCAGGCTCGCGAACGCCGGCGTGCCGGCGCTGGTGCCACCGACGACGATCGACTCGCCGCGCTCGACGACGGCGTAGCCCGGGCTGTCCGGGCTCGCCGGCAGCGACACGTCGGGCAGTGCACGGGCGGTGAATGGCCCGATGCCGAGCTGGAAGGACGGTCGCGCGAACAGCGTGCTGACGCCCCCGCCGCCGGCGCCGGAGTGGTCGTTCCACACCGTCTCGCTGACGTAGCCGGTGGCGTTGCCGTCGGCGTCGAAGCCCGGGTCGAGCGCGGTGCCGCCGACGGCGACGGCGTGCGGTGACGACGCCAGCGAGCTCACCGCGACGTCGGGAAGGTCGGGTGCGCACTCCTGGCTGCCGGAGTCGCCCGACGCCACCACCACCGTCTGCCCCTGCAGGTTCGCTATGGTGTAGAGGCCGTCGAACAGCTCGGTGACGGTCGTCGAGCTGAGCTGTTCGCACAGCCCGAAGCTGATCGACACGACCTGGCCGATCCGTCGATCGACGGCCTCACCCAGCGCTTGCGGAATATCGCCGTCGAGCGAGCCGATGACGACGGAGACGTCGGCCCCTGGTGCCAGCGCGCCCGCCCACTGCGCGTCGAGCAGGACCTCGGTGAGCTCGCCGTCGTCGGGGAGCACGCCGGGGTTGCCGTCGACGAACACCTTGGTCGGCAGCCGCGGTGCGACGCCGAAACGCGCGCCGAAGGTGGTCACGTCGGCGAGGTCGAAGTCGCTGCGCGCCAGGACGGCGATCGAGCTGCCGGCACCGGTGAGACCCTGCGCCTGCAGCGCGTCGACGCCGTAGACGCGGGCGAGGTCGGCGGGGCCGAGCGTGACGCCGGCGTCGCCGAGCGACACCAGCGGCCGGATGGCCGGCAGGTCGTCGAGGCCGAGGAGCCCCTGCACGCCGAGCCGTTGCGGCACCCATGCCGGGGTGGTCGGTGCGCGGTGACGGCGACCCTTGCGCCCGAACAGGCCGATACGGGTGCGCAGCGCGTGCTCGATCTCCCCGACGGTGCCAGCGACGGTCATCGACACGCGGAACCGCGAGTCGGCGACGACACGCAGCCCCTGCGCCGCGAACCACGCCCGCGCCTCCTCGTAGTGCGGCCGACGGGCGCCGAAGCGGTCCGCGATCTCGTTGGCGTCGAGCCAGTGGCCGAACTGCGGCGAGTGCGGATCCTGCTGCGCTGCCAGCACGGCGTCGAGCGTGTCGCGATCGCGCAGCCCGAGCCAGACGACGACGTTCGGCACCGCCATATCCGCCGGCGCATCGCCCGCCGGCGTCAGCGTCGCGAGCCCACGCGGGACGACGCCGGACAGCGACGTCATCGGCTCCTCGGCGTGGACGAGGCCGGCCAACGCGAGCAGCAACGCCGCCATGCGAAGCATGCTCACCGCGGCTCCGTCCGACCCTCGCGCTCGAGCGTCGCCAGCGCCTCCATGGCCGCCGCCTGCTCCGCCGTCTTCTTGCTGTGCCCGACGCCGCGACCGTAGCGCTGCCCCCCGATCGCGAGCTCCGACACGAACCGTTTGGCGTGGTCGGGTCCGCTCTCCTCGACGAGGCTGTACACCGGCGTGGCGCGGAACAGGCGCTGCGTCAGCTCCTGCAGCCGCGTCTTGTAGTCGCGCTGCCCCGCAGGGAGATCGGCGGCGACGTCGATGGCGAAGTGCGCGTCGACGACGCCGCGCGCCGCCTCGTAGCCGGCGTCGAGATAGACGGCCCCGAGCAGCGCCTCGTAGCCCGAGGCCAGGATCGACTCCTTCTCGCGGCCGCCGCTCTTCTCCTCGCCCTTCCCCACCCTGAGCCAGCGGCCGAGCCCGAGTGCGCGGGCCTTGCCGGCGAGGATCTCCGCGTTCACCAGCGCGGCGCGCATCTTCGACAGGTCGCCTTCGCGGGCGGTCGGATGACGCCGCATCAGGAGGTCGGACATGGCGAGCGCCAGCACGGCGTCGCCGAGGAACTCGAGCGTCTCGTTGTTCTCCGCGTCCGGGCTGAACGAGCGGTGCGTGATGGCGACGTGGAGATGCTCGGGACGCACGAAGCGGTAGCCGAGTCCCTCCTCGAGGGCGTGTCGATAGTCGTCCGTCATGCGGCGGCGTCGGCCTCGATGCGGGCGCCGGACCCCACACGCAACCGCACCGCCACCACGTCGCCCATCCACTCGTCCGGCCCGTCGAGACGGGCCCGCAGGTAATTTCGCGTGTAGCCGCGGAGCGTGCCGCTCTGCGGGTCGCGCGTGGTCTCCACCAGCACCTCGGCCGGTACGCCGTCGAACGTGCGCGCGAAGTCGGCGCGCTTGCGCTCCATCAGCGTGCGCAGCCGGCGCGCACGCGACGTGATCTCGGCAGCCGGCACCTGACCGTCGAGCTTGGCGGCGGTGGTGCCCGAGCGCACCGAGTACGGGAACACGTGCGCGTAGGTGATCGGGCTGGCCTCGACGAACGCCAGCGTGCGCTCGAACGACGCCGCGTCCTCGCCCGGGAAGCCCGCGATCAGGTCGGTGCCGATCGACGCGTCGGGCAGCAGCTGGCGCACCATGGCGAGCCGCTCGGCGGCGAGCGCGGTGTCGTAGCGCCGGCGCATGCGGTGCAGCACGCCGTCGTCGGCGGCCTGCAGCGGCACGTGCAGGTGCGGACAGACCGCTGGGGTTGACGCCATCAGGCGCACCAGCGGCTCGGTGATCTCGTGCGGATCGATCGACGACAGGCGGATGCGCTGGAAGAGCCCCTGCTCAGCAAGCGCGTCGACGAGCCACACCAGGTCGACGTGCGGGGTGAGGTCGTGGCCCCAGCCGCCGAGGTGCACGCCCGTCAGCACCACCTCGCGGAAGCCGGCGCGGGCCAGACCCTCCATCTCTGCCAGGATCTCGCGCGGACCCAGGCTGCGGCTGGCGCCGCGCGCCATCGGCACGATGCAGAAGGTGCAGAACAGGTCGCAGCCCTCCTGCACCTTCAGGAACGCGCGCGTCTGGCCGTCGAACGTGCGGGCTCCGAAGGTGTTGACGTGCGTCTCGCGGCGGCTGTTGCCGACCTCGATGCGCGCGATGGCGGGAACGGTTGCGGTGACGGCCTCGACCAGCGCATCGAGACGGTTCAGGCCGATGACGTGGTCGACGGCGTCGACGCGCGCCGCGGCCTGCGGCTGCGTCTGCGCGTAGCAGCCGGTGAGGATGACGCGGGCCTCGGGATTGTGACGGCGCGCGCGGCGCGCCAGCTTGCGGCTCTCGGCGTCGGCGGCGTCGGTGACGGTGCACGAGTTGACGATGACGACGTCGGCGGGCGCGTCGGTGTCGACGATGCGGCAACCGGCGGCGCGCAGGCGATCGGCGATCGTCGCGGTGTCGTACGAGTTCACCTTGCAACCGAGGGTGGCGATGGCGACGCGCGGCCCGTTCATGCCGGCAGCTCCGAGGCGATCCATCCGCCGCCGACGACCAGCTCGTCGCGATAGAAGACTGCCGCCTGCCCGGGCGTGACCGCAGGACCCGGGGTGTCGAAGCGCACGTGCGCCGCCCCGCCCGCGGTGGCGAGGAGACGCGCCGGTACCGGGCGATGACGATGCCGGATGCGCGCCGCGAGCACGGCACCGTCGTCGGGCGGTGTGCCGGCGCTCCAGCTGACGTCGTGCGCGACCAGCCCTGTCGCCAGCAGCTCGTCGGCGCTGCCGACGGTGACCGTACCGGTGGCGGCGTCGATGGCGCGCACGTAGCGCGCGGGGCCGCCCGCCAGACCGAGGCCGCGGCGCTGGCCGATGGTGAAGCGATGCACGCCGGCGTGCGTGCCGAGCTCCTGGCCGTCGCCGTCGCGGAGCGATCCGGGGCGCAGGGCGTCGGCGCCGGCGCGTCGTTCGACGAAGCCCGCGGCGTCGCCGGTGGGGACGAAGCAGACCTCCATGCTCTCCGGCTTGTCGGCGACCGCGAGCCCGAGTGCGGCGGCCTCGGCGCGCACCTCGGTCTTGGTGAGGTCGCCGACGGGGAACAGCGTGCGCGCGAGCGCCTCGTGGTCGAGCGTGAAGAGGAAGTAGGTCTGGTCCTTGGTGGTGTCGACCGCAGTGCGCAGGGCGTGCCGTCCCGTCACCGGGTCGACCGCGATGCGGGCGTAGTGGCCGGTGGCGAGATGGCTCGCGCCGAGCTCGCGGGCACGCTGCCAGAGGCGGTCGAACTTCACGTGCTGGTTGCAACGCGCGCACGGATTCGGCGTGCGGCCGGCGAGGTACTCGGCGACGAACGGCTGCACCACCGCGGCATCGAAGGCGTCGGTGAAATCGAGCACGTAGTGCGGGAACCCGAGCCGATCGGCGACGGCGCGCGCGTCGTGGAAGTCGTCGAGCGAGCAGCAGCCACCAGCCCCGTCGCGCGCGAGGCGCAGCGAGATGCCGATGACGTCGTGCCCGGCGGCGACGCAGCGGGCGGCGGCGACGGCGCTGTCGACCCCACCGCTCATCGCGACGACCACCCTCACGCGGCCGCCCCACCGCGGACCTGACGGACCAGGCCGGGCAGCAGGCCGACGACCGCGTCGATGTCGTCGGCGGTGGTGTCGGGCCCGAGGCTGAGACGCAGGCCGTCGCGGGCCGTCTCGCGAGCGAGGCCCATTGCCATCAGGACGTGCGACGGCTCGGGAGCGCCGGCGCTGCAGGCGGAGCCGAGCGAGGCCGCCACCCCGCCGAGGTCGAGCAGCATCAGCAGGCTCTCGCCGCTGCAGCCGGGCACGCGGACGTTGACGGTGTTCGGCAGGCGCGGTCCGTCCACGGGGCCGAGACGGACGACGTCGGGCACCTGTGTCCGCAGCCCGCTCCATAGGCGTTCGGCGAGGGCCGCCATCCGGGTCGTCGCGGTATGATCGGCCGATACCGCGCGCGCCGCCGCGCCGAAGCCGACGATGCCGACGACGTTCTCGGTGCCGGCGCGGCGCCCGCGCTCCTGGGGTCCGCCGAGGAGCTGCGGCCGGAGCGCGAATCCAGCTCGCACCCACAATGCCCCGACGCCCGCCGGCCCGCCGAGCTTGTGGCTCGACAGTGACAGCAGATCGACGCCGAGCGCGTGCACGTCGACGGGGATCCGCCCGACGGCCTGCGCCGCGTCGGTGTGCAGCGTGACCGGACGTCCACGCAACGCCGCCGCGATCTCGGCGACCGGGGCCACCGTCCCGACCTCACCGTTGGCGAGACCGATGCTTGCGAGCGCTGGCCCGCCGTTGCATGCCGCCACCACCGCTGCGGCCGTGATGCGGGCGTCGCCGTCGACGGGCAGCTCGACGAGCGGTGCGCCGTGCGCCCGCGCCGGTGCCAGGACCGACGCGTGCTCGATCACCGTCGTCACGATCCGGCCGTCGACGGGAAGGCCACCCAGGAGTGCCAGCGTATTCGCCTCGGTGGCGCCGCTGGTGAACACGATCTCCGCCGGCGCGGCGCCGATCAGGGCGGCGACCGCCGCCCGTGCGTCCTCGAGCAGCGCCCGCGCCCTGGCACCCTCGCGGTGCGGGCTCGACGGGTTCGCCGGCGGGCCCATTGCCGCCAGCATGGCGTCGCGCGCGGCCGCCCGAAGCGGCGCACCGGCGTTGTGGTCGAGATAGATGCGCATCGTGGCGTCAGACGGGGCGGCGGGCCTTGTGGAGCTTGTAGTCCATGCTGTCGACGAGCGCCTGCCAGCTGGCCTCGATGACGTTGTGCGACACCCCGACCGTACCCCAGCGCTCGTGCTCGTCACCCGATTCGATCAGGACCCGGACCACCGCGCCAGTACCTTCCGCGCTGCCGAGCACGCGGACCTTGTAGTCGTGGAGCCGGACCTCATCGACCTCGGGGTAGAACTTGCTGAGCGCCTTGCGGAGCGCGCCATCGAGGGCGTTCACGGGGCCATTGCCCTGGGCTGCCGTGTGCTCGACCTGGCCGTCGGGCCCCTCGAGCATGATCGTGGCCTCGGCGATGGGGGGCTCGCCCTCGTGCCGCTTCTCGTCGATGACGCGAAAGCCGATCAGGCGGAAGAACGTGGCGCGACCGCCATCGAGGGTCTTCCGCATCAGGAGCTCGAACGACGCCTCGGCGCCCTCGTAGGCGTAGCCGCGGGCCTCGAGGTCCTTCAGCTCGGCGAGCAGCGACTGCACGGCGGGCGTGTTCGAGCGCAGGTCGATGCCGAACTGGGCCGCCTTGAAGAGCAGGTTCGAGCGTCCCGCCAGGTCGGACACGAGGACACGCTGCACGTTGCCGACGAGGGCCGGGTCGATGTGCTCGTAGGTGGCGGCGTTCTTCTGCACCGCGGCCACGTGCAGGCCGCCCTTGTGCGCGAAGGCGCTCTGCCCGACGTAGGCCTGCCGCTTGTTGGGCTCGAGGTTGGCGAGCTCGTAGACCAGGCGCGAGACGTCGGCCAGGTGCGACAGTTGCTCGTCGCTCATGACGCGATGGCCACGCTTCAGCTGCAACGTGGGAATGATGGAGACCAGATTGGCATTGCCGCAGCGCTCGCCGAAGCCGTTGATGGTGCCCTGCACCTGCACGCAGCCGCGCTCGAGCGCCTCGAGCGAGTTGGCGACGGCGAGCTCGGCGTCGTTGTGGCAGTGGATGCCGAGCGGCGTGCCGGGAACGGCGCCCTGCGCCGCATCGACCGCCGCGCCCACCTGCGCCGGCAGCGACCCGCCACGCGTGTCGCAGAGACAGAGCAGCGTCGCGCCGGCTTCGGCCGCCGCCGCGAGACAGGCGAGCCCGTAGTCGGCATTGGCGGCGAAGCCGTCGAAGAAGTGCTCGGCGTCGAAGATGACCTCGTCGACGTGCCGGCGCAGGTACTGCACCGAATCACGGATGACGTCGAGGTTCTCCTCGAGCGGGATGCGGAGATCTTCCCGCACGTGCAGGTCCCACGTCTTGCCGACGATGGTGATGACCGGGGTCTCGGCGCGGAGGCACAGCTGCAGATTGCGATCGTCGGCGGCGGTGATGCCGGCGCGTCGCGTGGAGCCGAACGCGGCGACGCGTGCGTGCCGCAGCGTGAGGCGGCGGACGGCGCGGAAGAACTCCTCGTCACGCGGGTTCGAGCCCGGCCAGCCGCCCTCGATGTAGTCGATGCCGAGGCCGTCCAGCTCCGCGGCGATGCGCAGCTTGTCGTCGAGGGTGAGGTTGACGTCCTCCGACTGGCAGCCGTCGCGCAGCGTCGTGTCGTAGAGCTGGATGCGACGCATTCAGGCCTTCGTGACGAGGGCGTCGTGCAGCGCGCGGACGGCGAGCTCGGTGTACTTCTCGTCGACGACGACGGAGATCTTGATCTCCGACGTCGAGATCATCTGGATGTTGATGCCCTCGGCGGCGAGCACCTCGAACATCTGCGCCGCGATGCCGGCGTGCGTGCGCATGCCGACGCCGACG
The DNA here is from genome assembly GCA_036009625.1 of Binatia bacterium. Taxonomy (GTDB): domain Bacteria; phylum Desulfobacterota; class Binatia; order DP-6; family DP-6; genus DASYLJ01. The sequence continues at coordinate 13,168 of DASYLJ010000179.1, read as the reverse complement.
ATCGATACCTTCGACACGTCGAGGTTGCCGCGCACCTCGCGCGCGCCGATGCGCTTCGCCACGCTCTGTACCAGCTCGAGCGCCTTGTCGTAGTCGCCGCGGGGGACCGTGAAGGTCATGTCGGTGGTGCCGTCGGCGCTGGCGTTCTGGATGATCATGTCCACCACGATGCCGGCCTGCGCCACCGGGCCGAACAGGCTGGCGGCGATGCCGGGCTGATCGGGCACCTGGAGCACGGTGAGCTTGGCCTGATCACGGTCGGCTGCGACGCCGGCGACCGACACGTCTTCCATGCGGGAATCCTCCTCGACGACCCAGGTGCCCTCGCCGTCGTGGAACGACGAGCGGACGTGCACGGGGACGTGGTAGCGCTTCGCGAACTCGACGGAACGGATCTGCAGCACCTTGGCGCCGAGGCTGGCGAGCTCGAGCATCTCGTCGTAGGCGATGCGCTCGAGCTTGTGCGCCTTCGGCACCATGCGCGGATCGCTGGTGTAGACGCCGTCGACGTCGGTGTAGATCTCGCAGACGTCGGCCTTGAGCGCGGCCGCCAACGCCACGGCGCTGGTGTCGGAGCCGCCGCGACCGAGCGTCGTGATGCTGCCGTCCTCGGCGACGCCCTGGAAGCCGGCGACGACGGCGACGGTGCCCGCCGCCATCACCTCGCGCATGTGGTCGGCGTCGATGCGGCGGATGCGGGCGCGGCCGTGGGCGCCGTCGGTCTCGACGCGGATCTGATGGCCCAGGAACGAGCGCGCGGGCACGCCGATCTGGTGCAGTGCCAAGGCCGTGAGCGCGGCGGTGACCTGCTCGCCGGTGGACGCGATGGCGTCGCTCTCGCGCTCGTCGGGACGTGGATGCGCCTGCTTGGCGAGCGCCAGCAGGCGGTTCGTCTCGCCGGCCATGGCCGAGACGACGACCGCGAGCTGATGACCCTCGGCACGAACGCGCGCGACGCGGTTCGCCACGTGCCGGATGCGGTCGATGTCGGCGACCGACGTGCCGCCGAACTTCTGTACGATGAGCGCCATGGTTCCTCAGATGCGGAGGGCTGCGTCCAGCCATCGCTGGTGTCGGGAGCCGTGCGCCGTCAGGTGGATCGACCGGTGGTCCCCCGCGCCGTACCGGAGTGAGACCAGGAGGTACTCGTCTCCGGCCGCGGGAAGCAGCCGCTCGAACCACTCGACGGCCGCGACCCCATCGCCGTAGAGCACCTCACGTAGGAATAGCGCATCCCCGAGCGCTCCCTCAAGGCGATACAGGTCGATGTGGTGCAGCGGCAGCCGGCCGCCGCGGTACTCGGTGGCCGTGATGAAGGTGGGGCTGTGCACCTGCTCGGGATCGGCACCGACCCCGGCGGCGAGGCCGCGCACCAGGCAGGTCTTGCCGGCGCCGAGCTCGCCGACCAGGCCGAGGAGCTCACCACCCTGGGCGGTCGCACCGAGGGCGCGCCCGAGGGCCTCGGTCTCCTCCGGTGCCGTGGTCTCGATCTCACGCTCCATGATCGTCCCCAGGAAGCAGGCCCTGCAGGCAGCCGATGGTGGGCGGCAGCGCATCGAGCACGTCACCTGCCAGGAGCCCAACCTGCCCCCGCCGGGCCGCGACGGCATCGGCCGCCGCCCCATGCGCGAAGACGGCGAAGCACGCCGCATCGAAGGGCGTGAGCCCCTGTGCGAGCAGCGCGCCGACCACGCCGGAGAGGACGTCCCCCATGCCGCCGCTCGCCATGCCGGGATTGCCCGTCGGGCACAAGGCGGCGTCGCCGTCGGGCGTGGCGACGATCGTCCCGGCACCCTTGAGTACGACGACCACGCCATCGCGGGAGGCGAGCCGTCGCGCCACGCCGAGACGGTCGGCCTGGACGGTGGCCGTGTCGGTGCTGAGCAGGCGGGCCATCTCGCCGGGATGCGGCGTGATCACCGTCGGACCGCTGCGATCGGCCAGCGCCGAGGTGCCGGCGACGGCGTTGAGGCCGTCGGCGTCGAGCACGAGGGGCGCCGTCGCGTGCGCGACGACGTGGCGCACGAGTGCCCTGGTGGCGTCGTTCAGGCCGAGCCCGGGGCCGCAGACGACCGCACCCCGGCCCGCGAGCAGACGGGCGACGACCGCCCCGTCACCGAGCGCGGCGGTGCCGTCGGAGCCGTCGGGAAGCGCTTCGGTCATGGCCTCACGCACGTGGCCCTCGAGGACGGACTGCAGCGCGGCCGGCCCGGCGAGCGTGGTCAGCCCGGCGCCACTGCGTGCCGCGGCTCCGGCCGACAGCAGTGCCGCGCCGCTCTTGCCGCGCGATCCAGCGATGACGAGGACGTGCCCCGCGGTACCTTTGTGGGCCTCCGGGGCCCGACGTGGCAGCAGCGCGCCGACGTAGGTTGCGTCGAGCACCGTGGTCCGTGGTCGCACCGCCTCGACCGCGGCCGGCGGGATGCCGATGTCCACGACCTCGAGCCGCCCGCACCACGTCGATCCCGGCGGGACCACCTGTCCGACCTTGGCGAAGGCGAACGTGGCGGTGACGTCGGCTCGTACCGCGATGCCGAGCGGGCGCCCGGTGTCGGCCGAGAGTCCCGACGGCAGGTCGATGGCGAGGACGGGTCTGCCGGCGGCGGCGATGGCGGCGATGATCGTCGCCATGAGCCCGGTGACCGGCGCGTTGAGGCCGGTGCCGAGGAGCGCGTCGACGATCACGCCGGCGCGCGAGAACCGACGCGCGAGGCCGTCCACCTGCGCGGCCGTCTCGATCGTCTGCACCTTGCCCCGCCATCGCTGCAGCATCGTCGCCGCGTCGCCGCCGACGGCATCGGTCCGGCCGACCAGGAACACCTCGACGGGGACGCGCGCGCGGCGCAGGTGACGCGCGACCACGAAGCCGTCGCCACCGTTGTTGCCCTTGCCGCACACGACCACGACCGGTGCGCGCAGCCGCGGCTTCCACGCCCGGAGGATGGCGGTTGCGCCGGCGCCGGCGCGTTCCATCAGCGTCGGGCCGGGGGTGCCGTGCTCGATCGTCCAGCGATCGAGCGCGCGCATCTCGGCGGCGGTGACGACGATCACGCGACTGCTGTCATGCCCCGATGGCGGCACGGGCGGCATCGGCGATGGCGTCGGCCATGTCACGGATGACCACCTCCCGCTCGCCCTCGATCATGACGCGCAGGAGGGCCTCGGTGCCCGAGTATCGTACCAGCACGCGCCCGCGATCGCCGAGCGACTTCTCGGCCTTGGCGATGGCGGCGGCGACGGCGGGCAGCGTCTCCACCGAGGGCTTGCTGGTGACGCGCAGATTGACCAGCACCTGCGGAAAGCGTCGCATCACCTGGCGCAGCTCCGACAACGGCTTGCCGCGCTCGACCATGAGCGCCAGCACCGAGAGCGCCGTGATCAGGCCGTCGCCGGTGGTGTTGTGGTCGAGGAACACGACGTGGCCCGACTGCTCGCCGCCGAGGTTGAAGCCGCCGCGCACCATTTCCTCGACGACGTAGCGATCGCCGACCGGCGTGGTGGCGACCTTGATCTGGCGATCGCGCAGCGCGACGTGCAGGCCGAGGTTGCTCATGACCGTCGTCACCAGCGTGCCGTGGGCGAGCTCGCCGCGCTCGTGCAGCTGCGTCGCCAGCAGCGCCATGACCTCGTCGCCGTCGACGATCTCGCCCTGCTCGTCGACCAGGATGCAGCGGTCGGCGTCGCCGTCGAGCGCGATGCCGGCCTGCGCGCCATGGGCACGGACGGCCTTGGCGAGATGCTCGGGGTGCAGCGCGCCGCAGTTCTGGTTGATGTTCTCGCCGTCGGGGGCGACGCCGAGCGGAATGACCCGCGCACCCAGCTCTTCCAGCACCTCGGGCGCGACGCGGTAGGCGGCGCCGTGGCCGCAGTCGACGGCGAGGGTGAGGCCGTCGAGCGTGAGCGTGCGCGGGAAGCAGTTCTTGGCGAAGACGTTGTAGCGGCCGACCGCGTCGTCGATGCGGAATGCCTTGCCGATCTCGGTGGCCGTGGGGCGGAGCGCGTCGATCGAGTCGCCGAGGACGAGGTCCTCGATCTCGAGCTCGAGCTCGTCGGGGAACTTGAAGCCGGCGCCGCTGAACAGCTTGATGCCGTTGTCCTGGAACGGGTTGTGCGATGCCGAGATGACGACGCCGGCGTCGGCGCGCAGCGAGCGCGTCAGGAAGGCGATGCCGGGCGTGGGCAGCGGCCCGACCAGCAGCACGTCGACGCCCATCGAGCAGATGCCCGATGCCATCGCGGTCTCGAGCATGTAGCCCGACAGCCGCGTGTCCTTCCCGATCAGGATCTTGTGCCGGCGCTGCGCGCGCTTGCTGACGTAGGCCAGCGCGCGTCCGAGACGCAGCGCCGTCTCCGACGTCATCGGCTCGACGTTCGCGATGCCGCGCACGCCATCGGTTCCGAACAGCCGTCGCTCTCCCATCAGCCCCCCTGCCCTTTTCCGACCTGCACGCGAATGCGGTCCGGCTGCCGCGCCGCGATCTCGATCGCGGGTGGCAGGTCGATCAGCTGCACCGGCATCTCGTACGAGCCCGGTGCCAGTCCGGCGGCGTCGACGACGACGCTACCGTCCGGAATCTTGAAGTTGTGGAGTAGTCGCTGTGGCCCGTGCAGCGTGAGATTCACCACGCCGGGCGTGACCGTGACGCCGTCGCCGTTGATGACGGTGACCGCGACGCGACGGAATTCGCGCGACACCATGATCTCCTCGACCTCGACGTTCACCTGTACCTTGTCGGGCACGAAGACCACGAAGTCGCCGGCCCACTCGAGGAGCACGCGGCGCTGGAACGTGCGCGCCAGGCCGTGCAGGTCGATGGGCTCGGTGCTGATCTCCTTCAGGTCGTCCACCTTGCTGGCTGGGCCACTCACCTCGACGTGGTCGGGGGTGACCGTCGATTGCGCGATCATATAGCCCAGGGCTGGTGAGCCTGCCAGGTCGAGCTTGATCGGAATACGCCGCTTGGAGAGGCGCTCGACGGTGAGCTTCAGCCGCTGCGGCTGGGTGCGTACGACCTTCAGACGGCGGGGCAGCTCAGGCGTCATGACGGCGTTGGAGAGGTCGATGCGCACCTCGCCCGGCCCCGTCGACGACATGTCGACGACCAGGCGCGACTTGTGCTCGTCGACGCCGTCGAGAATCGTGCCCGGGCCGCGCACCGTGAGCGTGGCGGGCTTGGTGGGCGGCGTGGTGACGATCAGCTCCGGCGGCACCTTGCGGATCGAGATGGGAACCTCGACCAGCCGCTCGGCGTCGCGCTCGAGGACGTTGATCGAATACCAGAGGAAGCACGCCAGGAGGATCGAGATCAGCTTCAGCCCCGGGTTGCGTCGCACCAGCTCACGGATCGCCGTCCGACGCGGCAGGCGTATCCAGTTCGGCCACCGGCGCGGCGGGCGCGGGCTGGCATCCCCCGGATCGACGGGTGCCGGCGTGCGACGGAAGCGGAGCGCGGGAAGCTTCATCCGACCAGCATCCGTTGCAGCGTCGTGCGCAGCGTCGCGCCGTCGACGTCGCGCGTGATCTTGCCTTCGCGGACCAGCGAGATGGTGCCGTCCTCCTCGGAGACCACGAGGACGACGGCGTCGGTCTCCTCGGTGAGGCCGATGGCGGCGCGATGCCGCGTACCGAGCGTCTTCGACACGTTCGGATTGGCGGTGAGGGGCAGGAAGCAGCCCGCTGCCGTGATGCGGCCGTTCTGGATGATGAGCGCGCCGTCGTGGATCGGCGAGTCGGGGAGGAAGATGCTGGTGACGAGCTCGCGCGAGACGCGGGCGTCGAGACGCGTGCCGACGTCGATGTACTCGCCCAACCCCACCTCGTTCTGCAGACAGATGAGAGCGCCGGTACGCCGCCCGGCCAGATGTGCGACGGCCTTCACGAGCTCTTCCACCGCCTGGTTCTGCGCGGCGCGGTCCTTGGCCGAGAACAGCGGTCCGCTGCCGACCTGGGTGAGGACGCGACGGATGTCGTTCTGGAAGACGATGAAGAAGAGGACGAGCGACCAACCGAGGACGTAGTTCAGGAGGACGTTGACCGTGTAGATCTCGAACTGCGCCGACAGGAAGTAGAGCGCGTAGACCATCGACAGGCCGATCAGCATCGGCACGGCGCGGGTGCCGCGGATCAGGTTGATGCCCGAGTAGATGCCGATCGCCAGCAGGAAGATGTCGACGCCGTCCTGCCAGCGGAAGCCGAGCAGGAGCTCCTTCATGCCCGCGCCACCGCCGCCGCCACCGCCACCACGTCGCGCATCGCGGCCACGTCATGGACGCGGAGCAGCCGCGCGCCGCCCGCCACGGCGAGCGCCACCGCCGCCGCCGTCCCGTGACCACGCTCGGCCGGACCGACACCGCCCAACAACGCGCCAATGAAGCCTTTGCGCGACACCCCCACCAGAATTGGATAGCCGAGGGCCGCGACGAGGTCGAGGCGCGCGAGCAGGGAAAGGTTGTGCTGGAGCGTTTTTCCGAAGCCGATGCCCGGGTCGACGATGATCGCCTCGGCGGCGATGCCCGCCGCACGTGCCGCCGCCACCCGGCGGGCGAGGAAGGCGGTGACGTCGGCGACCACGTTCGCGTAGCGCGGCCGCCGCTGCATCGTCGCCGGCTTACCCTGCATGTGCATCAGGACGATCGGCACGCGTTCGCGGGCACAGAGCGGCAGCATCCCCCGATCGAAGCGACCCGCCGAGACGTCGTTCACGATGTCGGCGCCCTCGTCGAGCGCGGCACGGGCCACGGCGGCGCTGGTGGTATCGATCGAGAGCGGTACCCGTACCGCGGCGCGGATGGCGCGCAGCACCGGCAACAGGCGTCGCAGCTGCTCGTCATCGGCGATCGGCAATGCGCCCGGGCGGGTCGACTCGGCACCGAGGTCGAGCGCGCCGGCGCCGTCGGCGACCATGGCCACGGCCGCCCTGGCGGCACGGCGCGGGTCGAGGTGCCGGCCGCCGTCGCTGAAGCTGTCCGGGGTGGCGTTCAGGACGCCGACGAGGACCGGACGATCGAGAGCGAGGACGCCCGAACGCGTCTGCAGCGCCGTCGCGGCGACGGAGCGCCGCTCAGGCCGAGACGGCTGCCGCGGAGCCGCTGTTCTCGCCGAACTGGCGGACGATCTCTTCGATGTCGGGGCCATCGAGGGACTCGCGCTCGAGGAGCGCCTCCGCCATCTTGTGTAGGACGGCCAGGTTCCGGCGCAGGAGCAGCTTGGCGCGCTCGTACGCTTCGAGGATGACGCGACGGACCTCGGCGTCGATCTGCACGGCGGTGGTCTCGGAGTAGTCCACGCGCTTCGTGAAGTCGCGGCCCAGGAAGATCTCCTCTTCCTTCTTGCCGAACGTCATCGGGCCCATCTTCTCGCTCATGCCCCACTCGCAGACCATTTTCCGGGCGAGATCGGTGGCGCGCTCGATGTCGTCGCCGGCGCCGGTGCTGAGCTGCTTCAGGATGAGCTCTTCCGCGGCGCGACCACCGAACATGATGGAGAGGCGCGTCAGCACCCAGTCCTTCGTGACCGTGTGGCGGTCGTCGGTGGGAAGCTGCTGTGTCAGGCCGAGAGCCATGCCGCGCGGGATGATGGTGACCTTGTGGAGCGGATCGGCACCGGGCAGGAGCTTCGCCACCAGCGCGTGACCGGCCTCGTGGTAGGCCGTCGTCCGGCGCTCCTCGAGGCTGATGACCATCGACTTGCGCTCGGGGCCCATCAGGACCTTGTCCTTCGCCACCTCGAAGTCGGCCATCGTGACGCGCTCCTTGTTGTGGCGCGCGGCGAGCAGAGCGGCTTCGTTGACGAGGTTCTCGAGGTCGGCGCCGGCGAAGCCGGGCGTCTGACGGGCGAGCAGCTCGATGTTGACGTCGTCGGCGATGGGCACGCGGCGTGAGTGCACCCGCAGGATGCCCTCGCGGCCCTTGACGTCCGGACGGGGCACGACGACGCGACGGTCGAAGCGACCTGGGCGCAGCAGCGCCGGGTCGAGCACGTCGGGACGGTTGGTGGCGGCGATCAGGATGACGCCTTCGTTGGTCTCGAAGCCGTCCATCTCGACGAGGAGCTGGTTCAGCGTCTGCTCGCGCTCGTCGTGCCCACCGCCGAGGCCCGCACCGCGGTGCCGGCCGACGGCGTCGATCTCGTCGATGAAGATGATGCAGGGGGCGTTCTTCTTGCCCTGGACGAAGAGGTCGCGGACGCGCGACGCGCCCACGCCGACGAACATCTCGACGAAGTCGGAGCCCGAGATGGAGAAGAACGGAACGCCCGCCTCGCCGGCGACGCCACGGGCGAGGAGCGTCTTGCCGGTTCCCGGGGGTCCGACGAGCAGGACACCCTTGGGGATGCGGCCGCCGAGCTTGGTGAACTTCTTCGGGTCCTTCAGGAAGGCGATGATCTCTTCGAGCTCTTCCTTGGCTTCGTCGATGCCGGCGACGTCGGCGAAGGTGATCTTGTGCTGGTTCTCGGAGAGCAGCTTCGCCCGGCTCTTGCCGAACGACATCGCCTTGCCCCCACCCACCTGCATCTGGCGCATGAAGAAGATCCAGACGCCGATCAGGAGAAGCATCGGCGCCCACTGCACCAGGGCGACGACGTACCAGGGCTCGGCGTCCTCGGGTCGGGCCTCGATGTCGACGCCCTTGTCGCGAAGCGTGCGCACGAGGTCGGGGTCCTCGGGGGCGAACGTCTTGAAGCCGTCGCCGTGGTCCCCGCGCTCGGCCTTGTAGCGGCCGCTGATGTTCTGGCCCTGGATCGTGACCGAGGAGACCCGACCGCCCTCGACCGCCTCGACGAACCGCGAGAAGCTGATCTGCGGATCGCGTGGTTGCTGCTTGGTGACGATGGACCAGAGCAACAGCCCCATCAGGAGGAGGAGCAACCAGAGTCCGAGATTGCGCGAGACCGGATTCACTGAGAAGCGCAAGGTACCATGGGGTTTCTACATGGGCAATGCAGTCAGCCCTTCCGGACGAGCGCGGCATCGATCACCTGGCGCGTCGCCGGCTCGATCGACGCGCCGGACCCCCGGACGATGCCGGCCACCCAGAGGATGGTGCCGTCGGATACCAGCATCGGGACCCCGGAGCGCGCCTCGCGGGCGACCCGGGCATCGACCAGGACGTCCTGGAGCTTGCGGGTCCCCACTCGCGCCACGTGGATGCGGTCCCCGGGCCGGGGCGAGCGGACGGTGAGCGTCGGCGCGAGCGCCCGGGCATCGAACATGGCGTGCCCGGCGTCGGCGGGCAGCGGCTCCTCGGGCCGCCGGTTGCGGGGGGCCGATAGCTGCAGGACCCAGGCGCCGGCCGGGTCCTCGACGGTCGCGGGCAGAGTGATCGGGACCTCGAACCCGCCGGGCGCCGCCTGACGTCCGAGCCGACGCACCAGCCGATCGCCATCGCGGACCACGCGGAACGCCCCCGGGAGCGCGACGGTTCCCCGCCCCATCGCCGACGCCAGCGCCAGCACCCGCTCAACATGGGTGGCGGTGACGCCACGTCGGACCCCCTGCTCCAGCCAGGCGCGCACGATGCGGCGTCCGAGGGCGCGCGGCTCGCTCGTCACCGCGGTGTCGAGCCCGCGCGCGTCGACGAGCGCCGTGGCTCGCGATGCCGCGGCGGCCGCCAGCACGTCGTCCTCGTCGCGTAGCCGGGCGGCGAGCGCCGCCAGCGCCGGGATCAGGCGTGGGTTGAACTCGGCAGCGAGGAACGGAATGGCGAGACGACGCAGGCGATTGCGCGTGTGACGGAGGTCGGCGTTGCTGCGATCGATGCCGGTGACGATGCCGCGTTCGGTCAGGTACCGACGGACGTCGGCGCGGGTGGCGGCGAGGAGCGGACGCAGCAGGCGGCCACGTTGTGGGCGGATGCCCCCGAGACCACCGCGTCCACCGCCGCGCAGCAGGCGGAGCAGTACGGTCTCGGCCTGATCGTCGGCGGTGTGGGCGGTGAGGATGCGGGTGGCACCGATGTCCTGCGCCACGGCGCTGAGCGCGCGGTAGCGCGCACGTCGTGCCGTGACCTCGATGCCGGAGCCCGGCGGCACGACGGCGGTCCGCAGCACGCAAGCGACGTCGAGTGTCGCGGCCAGGGCGTGGACGCGGTCCCGATCGGCGTCGCTCTCGGCGCCACGCAGCCCGTGGTCGACGTGGACGGCGGTGACGCGCCACCCGGCGGGCCCGGCGAGGGCCGCCACGCCGGCGAGGAGCGCGCTCGAGTCGACCCCGCCGGACGCCGCCACGAGCACATGCTCGCCGGCGACGACCGGGGCGAGGCCCGCGCGCAGCGCATGCAGGAAGGTCGACGTCGCGGCCATCGGGCGACTGTAGCATTCCGCCGCCAGGATGCAGTGGCCGGGGCGGCCTGATACATGGGACCCCATGGATCAGGCGATCGAGGTCCGGGACGGGATGGATGCCCTGCGCCGCATCGTCCGCGCATTGCGGGTGTCGGCACGCGCGGCCGAGCGCGATCATGGCGTGAGCGGCGCTCAGCTCTTCGTGCTGCAGCAGCTGGAGGACGCCCCGGCGCCGTCCCTCCGCGAGCTGGCGCAGCGTACGGCGACGGACCAGAGCTCGGTGTCGGTGGTGGTGGCGCGGCTCGTGGAGCGTGGCCTCGTCGCCCGACAGGTGGCGCGTGACGATGCGCGCCGCGCCGAGATCGCGATCACCGGCACCGGCCGCGCGATCATCCGTCGCGCACCCGATGCGGCGCCCGGACGTCTCCTCGACGCGATGACCTCCCTGCCCGTGCGCGTTCGCCGGCCGTTGACGCGCGGCCTGGTGCAGCTCGCCGCCGCCCTCGAGGCGTCGAGCGTCGCGCCGCCGATGTTCTTCGAGGACGAGACCCCGCGGGCGCGCTCGGCACGCCGGAGGACGCATGCACGCTGAGCCCCTCCCCGTCGCGCCCTCCTTGGATGCGGCGCAACGTCTGGCCCAGGCCAGGCCGACGCCACGTCTCGTCACCGGCCGCGTGTTCCTGATGAGTGCTCTGGCTCTCGGGTTGGGCCTCGCCGCGGCGGCGGTCGCACGGGGGCTCGGCCTCCTGATCGCGGTGGTGACGAACCTGTCGTTCTACGGTCGGCTGTCACTCGCGGAGGCCTCGCCGGCGGACAATGGACTCGGCCTCTGGGTGATCCTCGTGCCCGTCGCCGGCGCCATCGTCGTCGGCCTGATGGCGCGCTACGGCTCGACGGCGATTCGCGGGCACGGCATCCCGGAAGCCATGGAGCGGGTCCTGTTCCATCGCAGCCGCATCCCGGCGCGCCTCACCCTGCTGAAACCGCTGTCAGCCGCCGTCGCCATCGGCACCGGGGGCCCGTTCGGCGCGGAGGGTCCGATCATCGCCACCGGCGGCGCGCTGGGCTCGCTGCTGGGGCAGGTGCTGGCCGTGACCGCGGACGAGCGCAAGACGCTGCTGGCCTCGGGCGCCGCGGCGGGGATGGCCGCGACATTCGGCGCGCCGATATCGGCCGTCCTGCTCGCGATCGAGCTCCTGCTGTTCGAGTATCGTCCGCGCTCGGTGATCCCGGTAGCGCTGGCGAGCGTGATGGCGAGCGGCGCGCGCATGCTGTTGGTCGGGGCGGCGCCGATGTTCGGTGCCGAAACGATGCCGGCGCCGACGGCAGGGGCGCTCGCGGTCTACGTCCTGCTGGGAATGTTGATGGGGGTGGCCGCGGTCGGCGTGACGCGGCTCGTGTACGGCATCGAAGATGCGTTCGAGCGCCTGCCGATCCATTGGATGTGGTGGCCCGCGCTGGGTGCGGTCGTCGGCGGCGTCGTGGGGCTGGTGGCGCCGCACACGCTCGGCGTCGGCTACGACAACATCGCCGGCATCGTCGACGGCCGACTCGCAGGTGGCACGCTCGCGATACTCTGCGTCGCCAAGCTGGTGTCGTGGGCGGTGGCGCTCGGCAGCGGAACGTCGGGTGGAACGCTGGCGCCGCTCTTCACCATCGGTGGTGCGATGGGTGCGCTGGTGGGGGCCGGCGTGAGCGCCCTCGTACCCGCAATCGGGGTCGACGTGCGCGTCGCCGGACTCGTCGGGATGGCGGCGCTGTTCGCCGGCGCGTCGCGCGCGCTCCTCACCTCGGTCGTCTTCGTGTTCGAGACGACACAGCAGCCCACGGTGCTGCTGCCGCTGCTCGGCGGGTGCGCCACCGCATATCTGGTCTCGTGCCGTCTCATGTCGCACTCGATCATGACGGAGAAGATCGCCCGCCGCGGCGTGCGCGTGACCGGCGAGTACGCCGCCGACTTCCTCGATCGCATCCTGGTCGCCGACGCCGCCACGGCGCCGGTGGTGTCGCTCCGTGACGACGTGCGGGTAGCCGACGTGCGAGCGCAATTGGCCGCGGGCACGCTCCCCGACCATCAGGGATTCCCGGTGTGCGACGATTCGGGGGCGCTCCTGGGCATCGTCACCCGGCGCGACCTCTTCGATCCGAAGCGCCCACACGATGCGCCGGTGCGGGCGCTGCTGCGGCGGGCGTCGATCGTCATCCATCCCGACAGCTCGCTGCGTGAAGCCGCCGACGCCATGGTGCGAGCCGACGTCGGTCGCCTGCCGGTGGTTGCGCGCACATCACCGAACCGGGTGGTCGCGATCATCACGCGCAGCGATCTCCTCGCCGCACATGCGTCGCGACTCGACGAGACGCACACGGTGGAAGCGGCGCGGGGCGGGCGCGCCGTCAACGCCTGAGCGAACGCGCCAGCAGGCGCGCGCGATCGCGGACGTCGGTGAGGGCCTCGACCACCTGCGCCGAGCAGTCCGCGGGCAATCGGCCGCGACGCGTGTCGCGGACCGTCAGGCGGATGGCGCGCGCCAGCGTGGCGGAGGCGCGCTTCAGACGCTGCCGCTGCGTCGGGCGGCGGCGGGCGGACCGTCCGCGTTCGACGAGACGCTCGGCGGCGGCGAAGCGACGCAGCACGCTACCCGGCAGCGGCGCCCCGCTGCAGGCGGGCAGGCCGCGGCCGATGGCGCAGCTGACCGAGTCGAAGCCGGTGCGCGGCGGGAACATGCATCCGGTGGCTGGCGCGCACGTATCCATGCTGCAGGCCTCGGCGTCGGTGCAGACGACGGGGGTGCCGGGGCGGCAGATCGCCGCGCCGCACCTCTCGTCACCGTTGCAGACGTCGCCATCGGGGCACGGCGCGCCGTCCGGGAGCGGCGTCCCCGGGAA
>DASYLJ010000178.1:0-21077 GCA_036009625.1 Binatia bacterium | reverse complement strand
CCGGCGACGAAGCGGTTCGCGAAATACGGCACCTGGTTGAACCACACGAGGAGCAGGCTGGCCCCGTCGTCACGCAGGATGACCTCGAGCACGCGGCGACCCTGCTTCCCTGCCAGCGCCTGTCGCACGCCGGCGACCGTCCCGACCGCCGTGGCGTCGTCGCCGGCGCGGAGCGCGCCGATCGGCACCCGCACGCGCCAGTCCTCGTAACGGAACGGCAGGTGGTAGAGGACGTCCTCGATCGTGCGCAGGCCGAAGCGCTGCAGCTCGGTCGCGCGCTTCGGGCCGACGGACCGGATCGACGACACCGATTCGCCGAGGCGCGCCAATGCGATGTCGACGTTGCCGGTGCTCGGACGGTAGTCGGTCCACGGCGTCGTCGGCGACGGCGGCGGTGACGGCACGGACGCCGTGCTCGTCTCCGTCGCCGCGCGCAACGCCGGCAGCAACGCGTGCGCCTGGCGCACCAGGTCCGCGTGCCCCGCGGCGTCCCCCGCGAGGCCGCGCAGGATGCCGTCGAGCGCATCCAGCGTGGGGACGATGTCCGCCGGCGCCGACACGCGCGCACGCTCCAGCCGCTCGGCCAGCGCGCGCAGCGGCAGGCGTGTCTGATCGAGCCGGCGGAAGTCGTCGGTGGCGAGGTACTCGAGCGGCGGAGCGAGCGCCTGCAGCAGCTCCGCCAGCGGCGCGCTGCCCGCCGCCATCAGCTCCGGCGGGTCCTCACGTAGTGCTCCTGCAGCGGCAGCACGGTGAACGGTCCCTGACGCATCAGCTCGATCCCAGCGGCCGCAGCCGCCGCGGCGGCGATGGTCGTGAAGTACGGCACCCGGCCCTCGAGCGCCGTCCGGCGGATCGGGAACGAGTCGCGGAACGATTCCAGGCCCGACGGCGTGTTGATGACGAGCGCCACGTCACCGCGCTTGAGCATGTCGACGACGTGCGGGCTACCCTGCTTCACCTTGTTGACGGCCTCGACCGTCAGGCCTTCGCCGCGGAGATGCCCCGCCGTGCCGTGCGTCGCGCTCAGCCGGAACCCCACCGCCGCCAGGCGTCGTGCGATCGGCACCACCGCAGCATAGGCGGCCTGCGGCACCGAGATGAAGACGCAGCCCTCCGTCGGCAGCACCGTGCCGGCGGCGATCTGCGCCTTCGCGAACGCGGCGCCGAAGCTGGTGTCGATGCCCATGACCTCGCCCGTCGACTTCATCTCCGGGCCGAGCACGGTGTCGACACCCGGGAACTTGATGAAGGGGAACACCGCCTCCTTCACGTTGATGTGCGTCGGCACGATCTCCTGCGTGAAGCCCTGCGCCTGGAGCGTCGTGCCCACCATGCAGCGGGCGGCGATCTTCGCGAGCGGCACGCCGATGGCCTTCGACACGAACGGCACCGTGCGACTGGCGCGCGGGTTCACCTCGAGGACGTAGACGACGCGATCCTTGACGGCGAACTGCACGTTCATCAGCCCGACGACCTGCAGCTCGCGCGCCAGGGCGACCGTCTGGCGACGGATGTCGCCCTGCACCTCGGCGTCGATCGAGTACGGCGGCAGTGAGCAGGCGCTGTCGCCCGAGTGCACGCCGGCGCGCTCGATGTGCTCCATGATGCCGCCGATGACGACGTCGGTGCCGTCGCTGACGGCGTCGACGTCGACCTCGATGGCGTCCTCGAGGAACTGGTCGATCAGCACCGGATGCTCGGGCGAGGCGCGCACCGCGTTCCGCATGTAGCGCGCCAGGCTGTCGCGGTCGTAGACGATCTCCATCGAGCGGCCGCCCAGCACGTAGGACGGGCGCACCAGGACCGGGTAGCCGATCGACTCGGCGACGCGCACCGCCTCGTCGGCCGAGCGCGCGACGCCGTTCGGCGGGCGCTTCAGGTCGAGCGCGGTCAGCACCTGCTCGAAGCGCTCGCGGTCCTCCGCGCGATCGATCGAGTCGGGCGACGTGCCGATGATGGGCACTCCCGCCTTCTCGAGCGCCACCGCCAGGCGCAGCGGCGTCTGGCCGCCGAACTGTACGATGACGCCGAGCGGGTTCTCGCGCCGGATCAACGCCAGCGCGTCCTCGAACGTCAGCGGCTCGAAGAAGAGCTTGTCGGAGGTGTCGTAGTCGGTGCTGACGGTCTCCGGGTTGCAGTTGACCATGATGGTCTCGAACCCGTCCTCGCGCAGGGCCAGCACGCTGTGCACGCAGCAGTAGTCGAACTCGATGCCCTGCCCGATCCGGTTCGGGCCGCCGCCGAGGATGACGATCTTCTTGCGGTCGGTGGGGAGGCCCTCGTCGCCGCCGGGCTCGTAGGTGGAATAGAGGTACGGCGTGAATGCCTCGAACTCGGCACCGCAGGTGTCGACGGTCTTGTAGACGGGTGCGATGCCGGACGCCGCGCGCTTCTCGCGCACCGCCGTCTCGGTGGTCCCGAGCAGGACGCCCAGGCGGACGTCGGAGAAGCCCATCTGCTTCAGGCCACGCAACCGCTCCGGCGAGATGGCCGCCAGCGGCACGCCGTCGAGCGCGCGCTCCTCGGCGATGATCTCCTCGATGTGGCGCAGGAACCACGGGTCGATCGCGCTGAGCGCCGCCACGTGCTCGACCGTCATGCCGCGACGGAACGCCTCGCCGAGATGCCACAGCCGGTCGGCGTTCGGCACCCGGATGCGGCCTTCGAGCTCCTCGGTGGACGCGGCGGCACGCGGCTCGAAGCCGTGGCTACCGATCTCGAGCGAGCGCATCGCCTTCTGCAGCGACTCCTTCATGGTGCGGCCGATGGCCATGGCCTCGCCGACCGACTTCATCTGCGGCCCGAGGACGTCGCTCGCCTGCGGGAACTTCTCGAAGGTGAAGCGCGGGATCTTCGTCACCACGTAGTCGATGGTGGGCTCGAAACAGGCCGGCGTCTCGCGCGTGATGTCGTTGCGCAGCTCGTCGAGCGTGTAGCCGACGGCGAGCTTGGCGGCGATCTTGGCGATCGGAAAGCCCGTGGCCTTCGACGCCAGCGCCGAGCTGCGCGACACGCGCGGGTTCATCTCGATGACGGTCTGCCGTCCGGTGCGCGGGTCGACCGCGAACTGGATGTTCGAGCCGCCGGTGTCGACACCGATGGCGCGGATGATGGCGACCGACGCGTCGCGCATCACCTGGTACTCCTTGTCGGTGAGCGTCTGCGCCGGGGCGACGGTGATGGAATCGCCGGTGTGCGCGCCCATCGGGTCGAGGTTCTCGATCGAGCACACGATGACGACGTTGTCGTTGACGTCGCGCATGACCTCGAGCTCGAACTCCTTCCAGCCCGCGATCGACTCCTCGATCAGGATCTCGCTGATCGGCGAGGCCTCGAGACCCCAGCGCACGTTGGTTTCGAACTCCTCGTCGGTGGCGGCGAAGCTGCCGCCCGTGCCGCCGAGCGTGCGCGACGGGCGCAGGATGACCGGCAGGCCGATCTCCTCCTTCACCCGCAACGCGTCGTCCATCGTGTGCGCGATGCCGCTGCGCGGCAGGTCGAGGCCGATGCTGCGGATGACGGCCTTGAACTGATCGCGGTCCTCGGCGCGCTTGATGGCGTCGACCTTGGCGCCGATGAGTTCGACGCCGTACTTCTCGAGGACGCCGGCCTCGGCGAGGTCGAGCGACAGGTTGAGGCCGGTCTGGCCGCCGATCGTCGGCAGCAGGGCGTCGGGACGCTCGGCGGCGATGATGCGCTCGAGTACCTCGACCGTGAGCGGCTCGACGTAGGTACGGTCGGCGAACTCGGGGTCGGTCATGATCGTCGCCGGGTTCGAGTTCACCAGGACGACGCGGTAGCCCTCCTCCTTGAGCGCCTTGCACGCCTGCGTGCCGGAGTAGTCGAACTCACAGGCCTGCCCGATGACGATCGGCCCGGAGCCGATCAGGAGGATGGTGCGGAGGTCGGTGCGCTTCGGCATCGTGCGGTCAGTTTCCTTTGTCCCGTTCCATCAGATCGACGAAGCGACGGAACAGGTAGCGGGCGTCGTGCGGTCCCGGGGAGGCCTCGGGGTGATACTGCACCGAGAAGGTGGGCTGGCCGCGCACCGACAGCCCCTCGACCGTGCGGTCGTTCAGGTTGAGATGCGTGACGTCGGCCTTGTCCTTCAGCGAATCCATGTCGACCGCGAAGCCGTGGTTCTGCGACGTGATCTCGACCTTGCCGGTGGTGAGGTCCTGCACCGGCTGGTTGCCACCGTGGTGACCGAACTTGAGCTTGTAGGTGCTGCCGCCGAGTGCCAGGCCGAGGATCTGGTGGCCGAGGCAGATGCCGAACACCGGCACCTTGCCGAGCAGCGCGGCGACGTTCTCGCGCGCGCCCACCACCGCGTCGGGATCGCCGGGGCCGTTCGAGAGGAACACCCCGTCGGGATTGAGCTTCAGGACGTCGGCAGCCGGCGTGCTGGCCGGGACGACGCGCACCGCGCAGCCGACGCCGACCAGATTGCGCAGGATGTTGTATTTGATGCCGTAGTCGTAGGCGACGACCTTGAGCGTCGGTCGGCCGAGCGCGGCGGCGATCTCCTCGGCCATGAGGTAGCCGCCGGGCTTCCACGGCCCCTGATCCCATCCGTATGGCTCGGCGGCCGTCACCTTCGTGACGAGGTCCTGCCCCACCATGCTGGGCGCGTCCTTCGCTTTGCGCACCAGGCGCTCGGGATCGAGGTCGACGCTCGACAGCACCGCCTCCTGCGAGCCGTTGTCGCGCAGGTGACGCACCAGCGCGCGCGTGTCGATGCCCTCGATGCCGGGGATGCCGTGCTCCGCGAGATAGGCCCCGAGGCTCTGCTCGGCACGCCAGCTCGACGGCATGTCGCGGTACTCGCGCACGATGAAGCCGCGCACGAAGGGTCGTCGCGACTCGACGTCCTCGCGGTTCACCCCGGTATTGCCGATCTCCGGGTACGTCATAGCCACCAGCTGGCCCTCGTAGGACGGGTCGGTGAGGATCTCCTGGTAGCCCGTCATGCTGGTGTTGAAGACGAGCTCGCCCGACGCTTCGCCGACGGCGCCGAAGGCGCGGCCCCGAAAGACGGTGCCGTCTGCGAGTGCCAGGATGGCGTCTTTTCCCGCCATCAGGAGGCCACCCGCAGCGTGGGCGTCCCCGCCTTGTCCTCGTGGACCACGCGTCCGCCCACCAGCACCGTCGTCACACGACCTGTCATGTCCCATCCTTCGTACGGCATGTTGCGGCTCTTCGAGCGGAACGCGCGCCCGACGACCTTCCAGCGCCGCTCGGCGTCGACGAGCGTCAGGTCGGCGAACGCACCGGGAGCCAGCGTGCCCGCCGGCAGCCCGAGCAACCGCGCCGGGCCGACGCTCATGCGCGCCACCAGCGTCGGCAGATCGAGCACACCCTCGGCGACGAGCCGCAGGCCGAGACCGAGCGCCGTCTCGAGACCGACGATGCCGAACGCGGCCTGGTCGAACTCGACGTCCTTCTCGTCGGGGTGATGCGGCGCATGGTCGGTGGCGATGGCCTCGATGGTGCCGTCGGCGAGACCGGCACGGACCGCGGCGACGTCGGTCGGGCTGCGCAGCGGGGGTGCCATCTTGGCGTTCGTCTCGTACTCGCCGACCGCCTCGTCGGTGAGGAAGAGATGGTGCGGCGTCACCTCGGCGCTGACCGCGACGCCGCGCGCGCGGGCGGCGCGAATCAGGTCGATGGCTCCTGCCGTGCTGACGTGCGCCACGTGCACGTGACCGCCGGTGAGCTCGGCGAGCGCGATGTCGCGCGCCACCATGACGTCCTCGGCTGCCGCCGGCCGTCCGCGCAGGCCGAGGCGCAGCGCCGTCGTGCCCTCGTTCATGACGCCGCCGCAGCAGAGGTTGTCGTCCTCCTCATGCGCGATGACCGGCAGGCCGAACATGCGGGTGTACTCGAGCGCGCGACGCATGAGCCCGGCGTTCATCACCGGGCGGCCGTCGTCGGACACGGCGACGATGCCGGCACGGTGCATCTCGCCGATCTCGGCCATGCGCTCGCCGGCGAGGCCGACCGACAGCGCGCCGATGGGATAGACGCGTGCGCCGCCCGCCATCTTGGCGCGGTCGAGGATGAACTGCGTGACCGCGCTGTTGTCGTTCACGGGGTTGGTGTTGGCCATGCAGGCCACCGACGTGAACCCGCCCGCCAACGCCGACGCGACGCCGGTCGCCACCGTCTCTTTGTACTCCTGCCCGGGCTCGCGCAGGTGGACGTGGATGTCGACCAGGCCCGGCAGCACCAGCAGGCCGCTGGCGTCGATGACCTGCGCCTCCCCGTCGAGCGTGCCTGGGGCGCCGACGGCGGCGATGCGATCGTCCTCGACGAGGACGTCGGCCACCTGCACCGTGCCGGCGACCGGATCGACGACGGTGCCTCCCGCGATGCGCGTACGGATCGTCATGCCCGTGCCACTCCGCGGCCACGCAGCGGCTCGCTCGGCGTCTCGAGATCGTGCGCCGCATCTTCGGCCTTGTGACGCGCCACCAGCGTGTAGAGCAGCGCCATGCGCACCGCGAGCCCGTTCGTCACCTGGTTCATGATCACCGAGTAGGGGCCGTCGGCCACTGCGCTCGATATCTCGAGCCCGCGGTTCAGCGGGCCGGGGTGCAGGATGATCACCTGCGGCTTCGCCAGCCGCACGATGTCTTCCGTCAGGCAGAAGTACTGCGAGTACTCGTCGAGCGTCGGGAAGAAGTTGCTCCCCTGTCGTTCGCGTTGGATGCGCAGCATCATGATGACGTCGGCGTCGCGCACGCCGTCGGCGAGACGCGTGTGCAGCTCGACGCCGAGCTGCGCGAACTCGCGCGGCAGCAGCGTGGGCGGTCCGACCAACCGGATACGCGCGCCGAGCGTGCGCAGCGCGTGCACGTTCGAGCGCCCCACCCGGCTGTGCAGCAGGTCGCCGACGATGGCCACCGTCTTGCCGGCGATGTCGCCGCGCTGCTCCCGGATGGTGAGGCAGTCGAGCAGCGCCTGCGTCGGATGCTCGTGGCAGCCGTCGCCCGCGTTGATGATGGGACAGGTGACGTGGCGGGCGAGGAACGCACAGGCTCCCGACGACGGATGGCGCACGACGATGGCGTCGGGCCGCATCGCTTCGAGGTTGCGCGCGGTGTCGGCGAGCGTCTCGCCCTTGCTGGCGCTCGAGCTCGATGCGCTGATGTTGATGGTGTCGGCCGACAGCCGCTTGGCGGCGATCTCGAACGACGTCCGCGTACGCGTGCTGGACTCGTAGAAGAGGTTGATGACGGTCTTGCCGCGCAGGGCCGGAACCTTCTTGATGTCGCGTTCGGAGATCTCCTTGAACGAGGCGGCGGTGTCGAGGAGCGACGTGATCGCCTCGGCCGAGACGCCTTCGAGTCCGAGCAGGTGACGCTGTGTGAACGCCATGATCCCTCCCTCAGCTCTCGATCACGACTTCGTCCACCCCGTCGGCCTCGGCGAGACGCACCGAGACACGCTCGTTGAACGCGGTGGGAAGGTTCTTGCCGACGTAGTCGGCGCGGATGGGCAGCTCGCGATGGCCGCGGTCGACCAGGACCGCGAGCTGGATGGACTGCGGTCGCCCGAAGTCGACCAGCGCATCCATGGCGGCGCGGATGGTGCGACCGGTGAACAGCACGTCGTCGACCAGCAGGATGCGACGGCCCTCGACGGGGAACCCGATGTCGGTGCCCTGCACCACCGGGTTCTGCAGGCCGCGGTCGAGGTCGTCGCGGTAGAGCGTGATGTCGACGACGCCGCACGGCACCAGCGGACCGCCCTCGATCTCCTGTAGCGTGCGACGGAGGCGCTGTGCGATGTGGATGCCGCGTGAACGGATGCCGACCAGCGCCAGCCCCTGCCCGCCCTTGCTGCGCTCGAGGATCTCGTGCGCGACCCGCACCAGCGCGCGCTGGATGGACTGCGCGTCCATCACGAGGCGCGTGCCGTCGGCGCTCACCGCGACTCCCGGGCGAAAAAAAAGCCTCCGCGGCGACGCCGGGAAGCGATGCGTGCGTGGACTCGAGGATCCGAACAGGACCGAGACGTGGTCGAGAGCATCGATGGAACCCTTCCTGACCTCGCAGGGCCAAGTTAAAAGGTGCCGGACGTGGCGAAACTGTGTGTGTCTACGCGCCGTCCTGTAGCCTGTCAAGGCAGCTTGCCGAAAGGAGCTCCCGATGAGCGATCTGATCCTGCACCACTACGACACCTCACCCTTCTCCGAGAAGGTCCGTAAGCTCCTGGCGCACAAGCGGCTCGCGTGGCGCGCGGTCGAGCAGCCCACCATCATGCCGAAGCCCGACCTGCTGCCGCTGACGGGCGGCTACCGGCGCATCCCGGTGTTACAGATCGGCGCCGACGTCTACTGCGACACGCAGCTGATCGCGCGCGTGCTCGAGGCCCGGCACCCCGAGCCGACGATCTACCCCGGCTCCACCGAGGGCACCTGCCACGCCTGGAACCTCTGGGCCGACCGGCTGCTGTTCCTCGCGTCGGTCCCGGTGCTGTTCGCCGAGATCGGGCAGTTCCTGCCGAAGGCGTTCATGGACGATCGCAGCAAGATGATGCCGGGTCGCGACTTCAACGACGTCCCGAAGCAGGCACCGCACGCGCGCGACCAACTGCGCGGCCTCGTCGCCACCATCGAGACCCAGCTCGCCGACGGCCGCTCGTGGCTGCTCGGCTCGCAGTTCTCCCTTGCCGACGCCGCCTGCTGGCATCCGGTGTGGTTCCTCCGCATGGCGCCCGGGGCCATGGCGCTGCTCGGTCAGTTCCCGACGCTGCAGGGCTGGATGGACCGCGTCGACGCGATGGGTGTCGGCGAGCGCATCCCGAGCACGCCCGAGGAGGCACTGGCCGTCGCACGAGATGCGCAGCCGGCCGCACCGGCCGGCGTTGCCCCGAACGAACCCAACGGCCTCACGGCCGGCATGCAGGTCACGGTGACCGCCGACGACTACGGCTTCGATCCCGTCGCCGGCGAGCTGGTGACCGCGAGCGCGCACGAGGTGGCAGTTCGTCGCCGCGATCCGTCGCTCGGCGACGTCGTCGTCCACTTCCCGCGCATCGGTTTCCGCGTGGCGGAAGGCTAGAGGAAGGGCGCCCAGAGATACATGAAGCGCGGCGAGCTGGGCTGCAGCGCCCCCAGGTCGACGGCGAGGAGATTCACCTGTGTCGCGCCGCCGCCCGACCGCGCGGCGATGGTCTCCGCCGTCTCGCCGCGCCGGGCGTAGCGCACGACGCGCGCCTCGGTCAGCCCGGCGGCACGCTTCGCGAGTTCGATCGCGTCGTGGACGGAGCCGATGTCGTCGACCAGGCCGAGCGCCTGCGCCTGCGTGGCATCGAAGATGCGGCCGTCGGTGATCTCCGGCAGGCGGGCGACGTCGAGCCCGGGGCGACCGGCGCGCACCACGGCGATGAAGCGCTCGTGCATGTGGTCGAGCACGCGCTGGACGATGTGTCGCTCCTCGGGCGTCGCCGCACGCAGCGGCGACAGCAGGTCTTTGTGCTCGCCAGCCTTGTACGTCTCGTTGCGCACGCCGATCTTCGCCATCAGCCCTTCGATATCGAGGCTGAGCAGGATGACGCCGATCGAGCCGGTCACCGTCGTCGGATGCGCCACGATGCGGTCCGCCGCGCAGGCGACGTAGTACCCGCCCGACGCCGCGGTGTCGCCGAGCGCGGCGATCACGGGAATCTGCTGCTCGCGCTTGAAGCGCAGCAGCTGCATGTGGATGTCGTCGCTGGCGGTGACACCGCCGCCCGGACTGTTGACGCGCAGGACCACGGCCTTCACGCGATCGTCGTCCGCCGCCTTCGCCAGCGCTGCTTCGACGCGCCCGACGGTGCTCTCCTCCTCGACCAGCCCGAAGGCGCGGCTCGACGGCTCGTCGCTGATCGTGCCGGTGACGTCGAGCAGCAGGATCTTCGCCCGCCCCTGCCCCTCGACCGTCGTCTCCTCGAGCGGCTTGGGACCGCCGCCGAACATCCCGAACGGGCTGCCGACGACGAAGACGCAGCCCGACGTGGCGAGCGCGACGCCGACGACGAGCAGCGCCGCGAGCCGTCTCACGCCTTGCCGCCGGCGCGTCCGCCGTGCGCCAGCTTCTTCAGATCGAGGATCTCGTCGACCTGCTCGACGGGCATGACCTTCTCGTCGAGCAGCACCTGGCGAATGCCGACGTTGCGCTTCATCGCGAGCTTGAAGAGCTCGGCGGCGCGGTCGTAGCCGACCACCGGCGCGATGGCCGTGACCAGCTGTCCCGTGAGCTCGCCGTAGAGCCGGCACTGCTCGACGTTGGCGGTGATGCCGACGACGCATCGTCGCGCCAGCACGCGGCTGGCGCCCGCGAGCGCGGCGACGGCCTCGAGCAGCGCGTGGCCGATGATCGGCATCATGACGTTGAGATCGAGATTGCCGCTGAGGCCCGCCACCGCGATCGTCTGGTCGTGGCCGATCACCATGGCGCACACCTGCGCCATCGCCTCCGGCATCACCGGATTCACCTTGCCCGGCATGATGCTGGAGCCGGGCTGCGTCGCCGGCAGCTCGATCTCGTTCAACCCCGTGCGATTGCCCGACGTCAGCAGCCGCAGATCGTTCGACACCTTCATCAGGCCCACGGACACGGTGCGCAGCGCGCCCGAGGTCTCGACGGCGGCGTCGCGGTTCTGCATCGCCTCGAACAGGTTCGGCGCCTGCTTGAACGGCAGGCCGGTGACGCGCGCCAGCTCGGCCGCGACCTTCTCGCCGAATCCGGGCGGGGCATTGAGGCCGGTGCCCGCCGCAGTGCCGCCGATCGGCAGCTCGGACAGATGCGGCAGCGTGGCACGTACGCGCTCGATGCCGTGGCGCGCGACACTGGCATAGCCCGAGAACTCCTGGCCGAGCGTGATCGGGACGGCGTCCTGCAGGTGCGTACGCGCCGCCTTCACGACATCGGCGAAGGCCTCGGCGCGATCCTCGAAGGCGTCGGCCAGCTCCTCGAGCGCGGGCAGCAACTGATGCTCGACGTCGCCGTACGCCGCGACGTGGATCGCGGTCGGGAAGACGTCGTTCGTGCTCTGCCCCATGTTGACGTGGTCGTTCGGATGCACGAGCGCCTTGTCGCCGCGCTTGCCGCCGAGGAGCTCGACGGCGCGATTCGCGATGACCTCGTTGGCGTTCATGTTGGTCGACGTCCCGGAGCCGGTCTGGAAGACGTCGAGCACGAACTGATCGTCGAGCGCGCCCTCGGCGACCTCGGTGGCGGCGCGCACGACGGCGTCGGCGACCTTCGCATCGAGCAGCCCGAGCTCGGCATTCACACGTGCGCACGCCGCCTTGATGAGGCCGAGGGCCCGGATGAAGCTACGGCCGAAGCGCAGGCCCGAGATGGGGAAATTCTCCAGGGCACGTGCCGTCTGGGCGCCGTAGTAGGCGTTCTCCGGGACGATCATCTCGCCCATGCTGTCGCGCTCGGTGCGGGTGTCCGACATGGTCGCGGTTCCCTATCACCTGTTTCGGGCAAGGCAAGACGCGCAGAGGGGCGCTACAGCCCGGCCCTGGAGTCGACCGCCATGAAGCGCAGGAGGGGTGCCGCCTGCGCGGGCGGAAGACGAAGGGCCGCCTGCAGGATCGCCAATCGGAGCCGACACACCCGTCCCTGATCCGCGCCTTCCGCCGCAGCGCCGAGCCCGACGAGTCGTGGTCCGTCGGGACCGAATTCGGTCGCCGCCGCGCGCCCGACGATGACGAGCTGGTCTGCCACCTGTTCCCTGGTCGGCGCGGGCTGCGGTGCCACACGCGCGCCCTGGAGGACCGAGACCATGGCAGCGGTCATCGCCTCCTTGGTCTCGGCGGTCGCCTGCACGCGCGCCGCGATCCGGCGCTGCGGGAACAGGAACGCGTAGCACGACACCTCGTCCTGCGACGCGAGCTCGTTCAGAGCCGTCACCGATACCCGGTAGATACCCAACACGACGTCGTCCGGCGCATTGGCGACCTTCGACCACATGATCGGTCCGACGATCGCCGCCCCGACTTGCCGCTCGAGGGCGCGGCCATCTCCGCCGCGTCCGCCGCGACGAGCGGTCGCGAGCTCGGCGGCGAGACGATCGACGGCGGACGGATCGGCAAGCGCGATTTCCCGCCACAGCGGATCCGTGACGGCGAGTGCCCGCAGCTCCCGTCCGATCATCCATTCCCGCACCGGGGGCTCGAGTACGCGGGCGAACACCGCACGGAGCAGGAGCATCCCGACGACCACGACCGCGACGTACACGCCACGCCGACCCTTCGTACCCACCACCGCCGCCGCGATCACCGCGGCCAAGCCAGCCGCCAACCCGGCGCTGGCGACGCTCACCCAGTCCAACGCGGGCCTCCCTCGCTCAGTGCCCCGGCTCCTTCGCCTGGCGCTCCTGGTCGTGCTCGAGCTGGATGGTGACGTGGTCGATGTGGAACTTTTCGGCGCAGACGGCGGTCATGGCGTCGAGCAGACGATCGTCCGACACCGCCTTGCTCACCAGCGCATGCGCCGACAGCGCGTAGCGACCGGTGGTGAGCGTCCACACGTGCAGGTCGTGCACCGTCGCGACGCCGGGCACCTCGGTCAGCGCGCGCTGCAGCGCATCGACGTCGACGTGCGACGGCACCGCCTCCATGAGCACGTCCACCGACTCGCGCACCAGCGTCCACGAGCTGAACAGGATCAGCACCGCGATCAGCACGCTGACGAGGGCGTCGACGGGGAACCAGCCCGTGGTGAGGATGACGACCGCCGCCACGATCGCGCCCACCGAGCCCAGCAGGTCGGACAGGACGTGGAGATACGCGCCGCGCATGTTGAGGCTGTGCCCCTGATGCTCGTGCAGCCGCCACGCCACGACGATGTTGACGACGAGGCCGAGTACGGCCAACCCCAGCATGCCGGCCGCCTCCACCGGCTCGGGCTCGTACAGGCGATGCCACGCCTCGATGGCGATGAACGCCACCACCAGCCAGAGCACGACGCCGTTCACGAGCGCCGCCAGGATCTCGGCGCGGTAGTAGCCGAAGGTCTTGCGCTCGCTGGCGGGACGGCTGCCGATCCAGAGCGCGAACAGCGTCAGCGCCAGCGCGCCGACGTCGGTGAGCATGTGGGCGGCGTCGCTCAGCAGCGCGAGGCTGTTCGTCCACCAGCCGCCGACGAACTCGGCCACGCACAAGACCGAGCTGACGGCGAGCCCGGATCGCACGGCGCCGCGCTCGCCCGCATGGTCGCGCGCGTGCGCGTGGCCGTGGCCGTGGTCGCCGCCCATCGTCGGCTCAGTACTTGAGCAGCGAGTGGACCTCGTGATCCCCGAGACGCTTGCGCCCGTCGAGGAAGCCGAGCTCGATGACGAACGCGCAGCCGACGACGTCGCCGCCACACCGCTTCACCAGCTCGATCGCCGCCGACGCGGTGCCACCCGTCGCCAGCAGGTCGTCGATCAGCAGCACGCGACGGTGCGTGCCGAGCCCGTCGAGGTGGATCTCGAGCGTGTCGGTGCCGTACTCGAGATCGTAGGTGGCGCGATGCGTGCGGTACGGCAGCTTGCCGGGCTTGCGTACGACGGCGAGGCCCGTGCCGAGCGCGTACGCCGCCGCCGCGCCGACGATGAAGCCGCGCGACTCGACGCCGAGGACGAGATCGCAACGGCCGCGGTACGGCTCCACCAGGGCGTCCACCGTGGCGCGGAACGCCGGCCCGTCGGCGAGCAGCGGCGTGATGTCCTTGAAGACGATCCCGGGCTTCGGGAAATCGGGGACGTCGCGGATGTGCGGGTTCAGGTCGATCATGAGTCTCGCTCTCCCGGGCGCGGACCACTCGCCGTGCTCCCCGGAATGGGGGGCAGGTAGAAGAGCGGGTTGCGCGCGATGTTGTCCTTGCGGATCTCGAAGTGGAGGTTCGGGCCCGACGTCTTGCCGGTTTCGCCCAGCAGCGCGATCACCTCGCCCTGGCGGACGAGGTCGCCGGCGCGCTTCTGGTTCTCCTTGTTGTGTGCGTACACGCTGGCGTAGCCCTCGTCGTGCTCGATGATGACGATGTTACCGTAGCCGCGAAGCTCGTCACTGTAGAGCACTCGGCCCGATCGGGCCGCCCGCACCGGGGTACCCTCCGGGGCGCTGACGTCGATGCCGTCGTGATGGCTGGCCCGCCGCGGCCCGAAGGTCGACGACAGCGTGCCGGCTGCGACCGGCCAGACGAACGGGGCCGAACCCGAGGGCATCTCGCGCGCCGTCGGGCGCTCGCCGCGGGCCTGGGCCGGGGTGATGACGTCGACCGGCAGCTCACGCGTGGCCGAGGGGATCTCGATCACCTGCCCCACCTCGATGCGGTCGGGATTGGTGATGCCATTCGCGCGGGCGAGCTCACGGTGGGACACCCCGTACGCCTGGCCGATGCGATACAGGTTCTCCCCCGGCTTCACGCGATGCTTCAGGCCAGCCGAGCCACAGGCTGCCACCATCATCGCTCCCACCACCAGCACCCCAGCCCACCGCACGACCGCCGCCCCTCCCTTCGGCTAGGGTTCCTCCCAGCCGTACGTCCCGTGCAGCTTCACGAACCGGCACTCGCCCATGTACTCCTCGGCGAGCCCGTCCGGACCGCGACGCAATCGCACGAGCGTCTGCAGCTCCTCCTCGCCGATGGGCAGCACGAGGCAGCCCTCGGGCGTGAGTTGCGAGACGAGCGGACGCGGAATCTGCGGCGCACCGGCGGTGACGACGATGGCATCGTAGGGCGCGCAAGCTTCCCAGCCGAGCGTGCCGTCGCCGACCTCGATCGTGACCCGCTCCGCGAGCCCCGCTGCTTCGAGCGCGGCCTGCGCGCGCGTGGCCAGCTGCGGCAGGCGCTCGATGCTGACCACCTCGGCGCCCATCGCCGCGAGCACCGCGGCCTGGTAGCCCGATCCCGTCCCGACCTCGAGCACCTTCTGGCCTTCGCGCAGCCCCAGCGTCTCGCTCATGAGGCCCACCATATAGGGCTGCGAGATGGTCTGGTGGTTTCCGATGGGCAGCGGCTCGTCGTCGTAGGCGCGCTCGTGCAGCTCGGCCGGCACGAAGAGCTCGCGCGGCACGAGCCGCATGGCCGCGAGCACGCGCAGATCGGACAGCCCGCGCTTCACGAGCTGCTCGCTCACCATGCGCTTGCGGGCACGTTCGAAGTCGAAGTCGCTCACCACGCCTCTTCGAGTCGCTGCAGCGCCGCGAACGACGCGTAGTTGGTGAGGTCGAGGTGGATCGGCGTCACCGAGATGCGGCCGTCGCGGCACGCCGAGAAGTCGGTGCCTTCCTCCTCGACGAACGCCAGCTCCTCGCCGCCGATCCAATAGTACTTACGACCGCGCGGATCGACCTTCTCGACGATCGCGTCGCCGTAGCGACGCTTGCCCATGCGCGTCAGCGAGACGCCGGTGGGGCGCGCGCCGTCGGCGAATCGCGGCACGTTGACGTTGAGCAGCGTGTCCGGCGGCATGGGCGCAGCCAGAAGACGCCCGACGAGCCGGCTCGCGAAGTCGGCGGCGATGCTGAAGTCGTACGGGCCGCGACCGATCTGCGAGAAGGCGATGGACGGCACGCCGAGCAGCGTCCCCTCCATGGCGGCGCTGACCGTCCCCGAGTAGGTGACGTCGTCGCCGAGATTGGCGCCCTTGTTGATGCCCGAGACGATCAGCGTGGGCCGCGTCTTCAGGATGGCGTTGATCGCGAGGTTCACGCAGTCGGTGGGTGTGCCGTCGACGGTGTAACGGTCGGGTGCAACCTGATCGATACGCAGCGGGCGGTGCAGCGTGAGCGCGTGGCTCACTGCGCTCTGCTCTCGGTCGGGCGCCACCACCACCACCCGTCCATGCGCGCTCACAGCGTCGGCGAGAGCCTGGAGCCCCTCCGACACGATGCCGTCATCGTTACAAACCAGGATGAGCGGCGTCGGGTCCATGGGCCACGGCAAAGTGCCACCAAGGCGGCGACGCTGCAAGCTCAAACGCCGCCGCCTCGGGAGCACCGAGAGTCGGGGCGAGCCGATTTGAACGGCCGACCACTCGCACCCCAAGCGAGTGCGCTACCTGGCTGCGCCACGCCCCGATGACCCGCGTCTCTTAGGAGGTCCGTCCGCGGGGGTCAAGCGACAGAACGCTGACAGCGGCGGCATGCCGTCACCCGAGTGTCAATTTGGCGACTGTCAGCTACGCCTTCGACACCCTCATGGCGTCCAGAGCGAGCAAACACGTGCGCACCATGATGGCGCGCGGGTTGCAACCGCCATGTCACGTCGGAGGGACACATGGCGAAGATGGCGACAGAACAGGCTCAGGCGATCAATCAGGCACACGATCCAGCGCGCGACCCCGGACCCGGGCGTCGCGATCCCGAAATCCTGGCCGAGCTGTTCGCGCCGGAGATCATCCTCCCCGAGCAGATGAACCACGGCTACCGCCGCGACAGCTACATCTCGGGCGAGAAGGCGCTGATGCTGGCGGTGCTGGAGGACGGCATCCGCTGCTTCCAGGAGCACCTCACCAACCCGCGCTCGAATCCGCGCCTGCTCTCACAGCAGTCCGAGGCCTGGATCAAGGCCGTCGACTACGAGTGGCCCTTCTCGTTCAACAACGTCTGCGAGACGCTCGGTATCGACCCGGACGCCTTGCGCAGCTCCTTGCTGGGATGGAAGGCGAAGCGTATCGCCACCACCGACAACGATGGCTCGCCGACCCCGACCGACAAGAAGGTCTATCGGCTGCACCTGCGGACGAAGCGCACGAGCGGAGTGAGATAGCCGACCCGCGCCATGCGCGGGTCGGGGGCGAGAGTGGCGCCCTCGTTTCCGCGCGACCTGGGTGTCGCGGCTGGCAAAGCCAGCGCTCCATGGGAGGCACGCTCGAAGGAACTAATCGGGCGTGCCGATGCGGAGCGGCGGGGGTTCGACCGATGGGTCGCGCTCGAGCTGGCGGCAGAGGTCCAGGAGCTCGAGTCGAACTCTGGCCATCACGTCGGATGGGGTCTGCGGCGTCGCTGCGACCTCTTCCACGCCTTGGCGGAGACGGCGCTTGGCGCCTTCGATCGTGTAGCGTTCGTCGTGCAGCAGGCGTCGGATCAGCAGCAGCATCTCGACGTCGCGGCGACGGTAGAGGCGGTGACGGGTTTCCGACTTCTCCGGCTTCAAGACCCGGAACTCGGTCTCCCAGTAGCGCAGGACGTAGGGCTTGACGCCCACCAGCCGCGCGACCTCGCCGATCTTGAAGTAGAGCTTGTCGGGGAGATCGGGCGCGGGGGTCATTCGTCGTCGCCGGACGCCGCCGCCGACGGGGTGCCGTCGTTCATCGTCTTCTTGAGCACCTGACTCGCCTTGAAGGTGAGCACGCGGCGGCCCGAGATGACGATCTCCTCGCCGGTCTGCGGGTTGCGGCCCTTGCGCGGCCGCTTCTCGTTGACGACGAAGTTGCCGAAGCCCGACACCTTCACCTTTTCGCCCTGCTCGAGCCGGCGCTTCACCACCTCGAAGATCGATTCGACGATCTCGGTGGCCTCCTTCTTGGAGAAGCCCACCTTCTCGTAGATGCGCTCGACGATGTCGGCTTTGGTCATCGTCATGGTGGTGCTCAGCTCCGCAGCTCGATGGCGGCAAAGGTGGCGGCGAGATGCGCGCGCACGCGCTGATGCGCGGCGTTCACCTCGTCGTCGGTGAGGGTGCGATCCGCAGCGCGGTACGCGATGGTGTACCCCAAGCTCTTCCGACCGGCGGCTATCGGAGACCCCCGATAGCAGTCGAACAGGCTCGCGGTCTCGATCAGTGGATCGCCCAAATCCCGGATCTCCTGGAGTACGGCCTCGGCCAGGAAAACTTCATCGACGACTACTGCGATGTCGCGGGAGACGGCGGGGAATCGAGGGAGCGGCCGCAACCCGACGCGGCGCGGACGATAGTGGGCGACCTCCTCGAAGTCAAGCTCGCAGAGCCACACTTCCCCTGGAAGATCGACTACCTGGGCCAGTCGGGGGTGCAGCGAGCCGGCGACCCCGACGGTGCGCCCGTCGACCACCACGGCGGCCGACTTGCCGGGGTGGAGGAAGGCGGCCTCGGCCGTCGGACGCCAGGCGACGACCTGGTCCGCGGCGCCCAGACCCGCCAGCAGATTCTGGACGACACCCTTCAGATCGAGGAAGTCGATCGCCGGCCCGATGCGCTCCACGCCACGCGCCGGCCACGCCCCGCACAGCAGCACGCTGATGGCGCGGGGCTCCTGGGGTACCCCGCCGGCATCGCGGCCGTAGCCCTTACCGATCTCGAACGCGCCGACGAACGATGCACCGTGGGCGACGTTGAGCCGTGCGGCGCGCACGAGGCCGCTCAGTGGCGAGCGCCGCAGCTCGCCCATCTCGCTCGACATCGGGTTCATGACCGCAACGGGTGCGAGGCCCGCGCCGACGAAGCCCGGGAAGCGCTGGTTCGACTCGGTGTCGATGAAGGTCAGCGTCACCATCTCCGACAGCCCTTCGGCCACCAGCAGACGTCGAACGCGCCGCGCCGCCGCCCGCGCCGCGCCGTCCTCGCCGGGGACGATGGGGGCGTCCGGCAGTCGCACCGGCACCGCATCGTAGCCGCCGATGCGCGCCAGCTCCTCGGCGACGTCGGCCTCGATGGCGAGATCGCCACGGTACGACGGCGGCGTCAGGCGGAGCGCACGGCCGTCGGCCACGGCCTCGATGCCGAGCGCACGCAGGCGCCGACCGATCTCGCCGCGCGACAGCGACATGCCGAGCATCGACATGGCGCGCTCGGGCCGGAACCCGAACGGCACCGGCGCCACCGCCGACGGATCGGGAAACGCCTCGACGATGCCCGGCGCGACGCGTCCGCCCGCGAGCCGCACGATCAATGCCGCGGCGGCGTCGATCGCCGCCGGCACGCGTTCCGGATCGACGCGGCGTTCGAAGCGATAGGCCGCCTGCGACGGCAGGCCGAGTCGACGGCTCGTGCGCCGCACCGTCGCCGGCAGGAAGAACGCGCTCTCGAGCACGAGATCGTGGGTGCCCTCCCCGACCTCGCTGTTCTGCCCGCCCATGACGCCGGCGAGCGCGATCGGGCGCTTCGCGTCGGCGATGACGAGGTCGTCGGCGACGAGCGTGCGCTCGACCCCGTCGAGCGTCGTCAGCGTCTCACCGGCGCGCGCGCGTCGCACCTCGATGACCGCGCCGAGCACGTGCGTCATGTCGAAGGCGTGCAGCGGCTGCCCCTGCTCGAGCATGACGTAGTTCGTCGCGTCGACGACCGCGTTGATCGGACGCATGCCGGCGCGTCGCAGCCGCAGCTGCAGCCACAGCGGCGACGGTCCCACCCGGATGCCGCGCACCACGCGCGCGCAGTAGCGCGGGCAGAGATCGACCGCGTCGATGCGCACCGCGAGCTGCTCGGGCGCGGGCGTGCCGACTTCCTTGAGACGCGTCTTCGGCGGGCGAAGCCGTGATCCCTGCACCGCGGCCAGCTCGCGCGCGACGCCGAGCACCGACAGCCAGTCGCCACGGTTCGCCGTCACCTCGATGTCGACGACGGTGTCGTGGACGCCGGGAAGATCGCGGATCGGCGTTCCCGGCACGGCATCGTCGGGGAGCAGAAGCACGCGATCATCGGCGTCGCCGAGCCCGAGCTCGGCCTCGGAGCACAGCACCCCCTCGGACATGATGCCGCGCAGCTCGGCGGCGTCGATGCGACGTCCACCCGGGAGCACCGCACCGGGCAACGCCACCGGCACGCGCTGCCGGTCGGCGAGGTGCGGCGCGGCGGACACGATGCAGCGGGGCGTCGCCTCGCCGACGTCGATGCGACACACGCGCAGGCGATCGGCGTGCGGATGCGCCTCGACGGCGGTGATGCGCCCGACGCGCACCAGCGGATCGACGTCGCCGACCGTCTCGACGCTCTCCACCTTGAGCCCGACCATGGTCATCTGCTCGACGAGCACCGCCGTGGGTTCGGTCCACGACACGAGCTCCGCCAGCCATCCGAGAGGGATCCGCACTAGAATTGCTCGAGGAAACGCAGGTCGTTGTCGTAGAAGAGCCGCAGGTCGTCGAGCCCGTAGCGCAGCTGGGCGACACGCTCGACGCCGAGGCCGAAGGCGAAGCCGCGCACCACCTCGGGATCGTATCCGCCGGCGCGCAGCACGTTCGGGTGGATCATCCCGGCGCCGAGGATCTCGAGCCACCCGGAGCCCTTGCAGACGCGGCACGAGGCGTCGGGCGCCGCCGGTGCACCCGGACAGCGCACGCACGAGACGTCGACCTCGGCGCTGGGCTCGGTGAACGGGAAGAAGCTCGAACGGAAACGCACCGCCGTGCTCTCGCCGAAGAGCCGCTGCGCGAACTCGCGCAGCACGCCCTTCAGGTCGGCGAACGTCACGCGCTCGTCCACCATGAAGACCTCGATCTGCTGGAACATCGGCGAGTGCGTCGGATCGAGCTCGTCGCGGCGGTAGACGGTGCCCGGCGCCACGATGCGCAGCGGCGGCGGCGTCGAGCGCATGACGCGGATCTGCACCGGTGACGTATGCGTGCGGAGCAGCAGGCCGGGGCCGGCGTCGACGAAGAGCGTATCCTGCGCGTCGCGCGCGGGATGATCGGGCGGGAAGTTCAGCGCGCCGAAGTTGAGATCGTCGCTCTCGATCTCGGGCCCGTCGGCGACGCGGAATCCCATGGCGACGAAGATGTCGACGATGTCGTCCTCGGTCTGCCGCAGCGGATGGACGTGGCCGCGGGGGCGGCGTCGCCCCGGCAGCGTGACGTCGAACCGGTCCTCCGCAAGGGCACGCGCGAGCGCGGCCTCACCGAGCGTGGCGGCCTTGCCGTCGAGGGCGCCGGTGATGGCCGCCTTGACGTCGTTGGCGAGCGCACCCATCGCCGGACGCTCGGCCGGGTCGAGCTGTCCCAGTCCGCGCAGGATGGCGTTCAGGGAGCCCTTGCGGCCGAGGTACTGGAGACGGATGGCCTCGACGGCCTCCTCGCTCGCGGCCGCGCCGATCTCGGCGACGGCCGCCTCGCGGAGCTGTGCGAGCTCCGCTTTCAACTACGCCGTCGCCGCAGCCGGGACGTGGGACTTTGC
>DASYLJ010000177.1:0-50125 GCA_036009625.1 Binatia bacterium | reverse complement strand
ATGGGGCTCCATCTCGCATGCGCAGCGACGGGACGCGAGGCCGCGGCCCCTCGCAACCCCGCGCCCAGCCCGGCACAATGACCGTGCTCCATGCACGCCCCCGCCGCCGACGTCCTCGCCGACCTCCGCATGGAGGTCGAGACCCCCGAGCACGTCGCGATCGAGTATCCGCTCGCCGGCCTCGGCTCCCGCTTCGCAGCGCTCATGGTCGACGGCGTCATCGTCACGACCCTGCTCGTGGCCGGCGTGGCCCTCGCCATCGGCGCGATGCGGTTCGACCCGGTGCTGCCCTTCCTCGCCGCCATCTTCACGCCGGGTCGGATGGCCGCAGTGATCGTGCTGTGGGTCTTCACGGTCACCTGGGGCTACTTCTTCTGGTGCGAGGCGTTTCGCGACGGGCAGACCGTCGGCAAGCAGCTGCTCGGCATCCGCACCATCATGGACGGCGGCTATCCCCTCACCATCGAGGCCGCCGCCATCCGCAACCTCGTGCGTGCCGTCGACGTCCAGGCCGGCGGGCTCGTCGGCGGGTTCTTCATGCTGCTGACGCGCCAGTCGCAGCGCCTAGGCGATCTCGCCGCCAACACCGTCGTCGTGCGCGAGCTGCCGGCCGCGTTCCCCGCCATCGCCGACGCGGCGCCGGTGAACGCCAGCCCACGCCTCGATGACACGGCGTTCACCGCGCTCGAGGCCTACGCCGACCGCCGCAACGCGTTCGACCTCGCCGCACGCGACCGCCTCGCCACCGAGCTCACCACACACATCCGCACCCAGGCGGCCCCGCTCGACGGCGAGCCCGACGACGCCTTCCTCGTGCGCCTCCATGGCGAAGAGCGCGGCCGTCGTGCCGCCGCCCGTCTCGGTGGACGCGCCGGTAGTGTCGCCGCAGCGGCACTGCTGCGGTCGAAGCGCGAGCGTTGGGAGACGTTCCGCGCCGATGCGGCGCGAGTCCGTCGCACCGGTCTGGCCGCGCTCGGCGAGGACGGTGTCGGCACCTTCGCCGCACGCTACCGCGAGGTGACGGCCGACCTGGCCCGCGCACGCACCTACGGCGCCTCGCGCGAGACCCTCTACGCCCTCGAACGACTCGTGAGCGGCGGGCACAACCTGCTCTACCAGCCGGCGCGGCAGTCGCTGCGCCGGGCCATGCGCTGGCTGCTGAGCGGATTCCCCGCGCTGGTGCGACGACGCTGGGTGCCGATCGCCGTCGCCTCGGGCCTGCTCTTCGGTCCGGCGGTCGGCAGCTATGCCCTGCTCCGCCTGCGACCCGATCTCGAGGCGCAGCTCGTCGACGCGCAGATGATCGCGCGGGCCGACGAGGCGCCGCGACGACGCGCCGCCGGTTCCGGTTACGTCGACGTGCCCGACCTCGGGCATGCCTTCATGTCGTCGGCGCTGGTGTCGAACAACGTGCAGGTGGCCTTCACGGCGTTCGCCGCCGGCATCACGGCGGGGCTCGGCACCGCCCTCGTCATGATCCTGAACGGCCTGCACCTCGGCTCGGTCCTCGCCGCCTTCCACAACCGCGGCGCGCTCGACGTCATCGCCCTCTTCGTGCTGCCGCACGGCATCCTCGAGCTCACCGCCATCGTCATCTCCGGTGGCGCGGGCCTGTGGATGGGAAGCGCGTTGCTTCTCCCCGGGCGCTACACGCGCCGCGCCGCGCTCGCCCGGCGCGCGCCGGAAGCGGTGGCGCTCATCGGCGGCGTGATCGTCCTGCTGATGATGGCGGCGCTGATCGAGGGCTACGTCTCGCCGGCGGCGCTGCCCGATGCGCTCAAGATCGGCGTCTCGGCGCTGTCGGCGGTCGTGCTCGGCGTCTGGCTGAGCCAGCCCGCGCCCGTCACAACGCGCCCCGCCGCTTGATCTCGATGTAACGGTTGACGGCGGCGGCGACTGCGCCGTCGGGCGCGACGTCGGCCACCAGCACGCCGGCGGCGCGCATCGCGGCGAGCGTGCGTGCACGCGCCAGCACCAGCTCGGCGGCGGCGGCACGATGGAAGACCGCCGCCGTGTCCGGTGCCGGCGCGTGCGCCGCGGCGAACAGCTGCGGGTTGCGGATGGCGAGGAACAGCGGCAGATGCCGTCGCCCGAGCAGCGCCAGGTGGGTCGCGAGCGGCGCCGACACCTCGCGATCGATGGCGTCGCCGAAGAAGACGATCAGCGCGCGCTGGCCGAGCACGCGCGCCAAGTGGGTCAGGGCGCGCGGATAGTCGGGCTCGACGGGACGAGCCACGAGGCCGGCGAGCAACGACGGCAGCTGCCCCGGCGCGTGACGACCCGGCGGCAGCAGGGCCTCGATGCGATCCGAGAACGCCAGCACGCCGACCTGGTCGTCCCACGTTCGTGCCACCTCGGCGAGGACGCCGATGGCTGCCAGCGCGTGATCGAGCCGGTCGCCGTCGCCGACCTGCTCGGTCATCAGGCGACCGGTGTCGACGCACAGCATGACGGCCTGGCTGCGCTCGGCCTCGTACTGGCGCACGATGAGCTTGCGATGGCGGGCGCTCGCCTTCCAGTCGAGCTGGCGCGGATTGTCGCCGCGCACGTACTCGCGCAGCGACTCGAACGCCGTGCCGTCGCCACGCTCGCGGACGGCGCGAAAGCCCACGCGACGCAGCTGCCGACGCGTCGCGAGCAGACGATACGAGCGGATCTCGCGCAGCCCCGGCACGACCTCCACGACACGATCGAGCGCGATCGTGCGCTGCGCCCATGCCAGACCGAGAGGCCCCAGGCGACGAAGGTGCACGGCCGTGATCGCATGCCGGCCACGTGCATGCGCCCGCAGCGCGATCGGCAGCACCGTCTCGCCCTGCGCCACCAGCACGGCGTCGCGCGGCTCGTCGGCACCCGTTTCGGCGAGCGTCTCGGGCACGTCGAGCTCCAGTCGCACCGTCCACGCGCGCGACGTCGGGTTCGCCAGCGCGAGCCGCGCCGCCGCCGTCTGCCCCTGCGCCATGCGCACGGGCGCATCGACGGTCACCCCGGGCCACGCAGGCCTCCGGGCGCGGATGGCGTCGACGATCAGCAGCACGACGACCAGCGCATCGACGGCGAACCCGGCCGCCGGATCGATCGCGACCACGAATGCGCCCGCGACGAGGGCCAGGAAGACCCGTCGCGACGGGATCACCGTGGGGCCTCGACCGCCCCCACGACGGCCGCGACCCGCTCGTCGGCCGTCGCCCCCTCGACCTCGGCATCGGCCGTCAGCACGACGCGATGGCGCAACACGGCGAGCGCCACGCCCTTCACGTCGTCGGGCACGACGTAGTCGCGGCCGCCGAGAACGGCCTGCGCCTGCGCGGCGCGGAACAGCGCCACCGCCGCACGCGGGCTCGCCCCCAGCGCCAGGCTGGGCTCGTGACGGGTCCGTCGCACCAGCTCGACGATGTAGGCGCGCAGCGACGGCGTCACCGTCACGCGACGGACCGCCGCCCGCAACGCGGCGAGGTCGTCGAGCCCGAGCACCGGGCGCACGTCGAACGTCGTCGGCTCGGTGGCGTCGAAGCCACCGGCGTAGCGATCGAGAATGCCGACCTCGTCGGCGGCGTCGGGGTAGCCGACGGCGATCTTCAGCAGGAAGCGGTCGAGCTGCGCCTCGGGCAGCGGGTAGGTGCCCTCGGAGTCGATCGGGTTCTGCGACGCGAACACCGTGAACGCCGGCGGCAACGCGTGCGTCACGCCGTCGACCGTGACCTGCCGCTCCTGCATCGCCTCGAGCAGCGCCGCCTGCGTCTTGGCCGGGGCGCGGTTGATCTCGTCCGCGAGCACGACGTCGGCGAAGATCGGGCCGGGACGGAACGTGAAGCGGCGCTGGGTCTCGTCGAGCACGGTGACGCCGGTGAGATCGGCGGGCATCAGGTCGGGGGTGAACTGGACGCGGCGGAAAGCCGCGTCGAGGCTGCGCGCCAGCGCCACGATGGCGAGCGTCTTCGCGGTGCCGGGCACGCCTTCGAGCAACGCGTGGCCGCCCGCCAGGAGGGCGAGCAGCATCTGGGCCACGACGTCGCGCTGGCCGACGATGACGTGCGCCACCTCGTCGAGCACGGCCCGGGCGACGTCGCCGGCGCGTGCGGCCTCGTCGGGGGTGAGCGCCTCAGGGGCGGATCGCATGCGGCTCCTCCGTGAGCAGGTCGATGGCGCGGGCGAGCCGCGGCAGGTCGGGCGTGGTGGTGCCGTCGGTGTGCCGGGCGACGTCGTCGACGGCGGCACGCAGCGCGGGACGGGTGACCGCGAGCGCCTCGAGCCGGGCGCGGAATGCCGCCGGCGTGCGCGTCCCGAGTCGCAGTCGGAGCTCGTCGAGCAGCAGGCTGCCGGCGCGGCGCGTGGCGCGCGCCGCCGTGTAGGCAGCAGCCAGCGCGTCGGCGTGTTCGAGCGGCGAACGGCGCTGCGCCGGCGGCAGCTCACGCGCTCGACCGAGCCGGATCCCGGCCGCCGCGACGGCCAGCACGGCGATGACGGCGAGCTGCAGCAGGGCCCATCCTGGCGCCGTCGTCGTCAGGTAACGACGCGTGGCGCCCCACAGGCCGACGCGATCGTCGAAGCCGTGGTGGAACTCGTCGAACGCGATGCCGTCCTCGCCAGCGAGCCACGCCAGCGACCGCACTGCCAGCGATGCCGCACCGTCAGCGCCGATCACGGCATTCGCGATCGGCGCCGCGTCGGCGAAGACGATGATCTCGCCATTGCCGACGAGCACGCGCGCGGCGGCGAAGCGCTTGGCGCCGCGCGCGAGGAGCGGCTCGACGAAGACGTCGGCACGCTCCGTGTCGCCGCGCACGATGAGCTGGCGAAAGCCGTCGACTCGATCGGGCGTGCCGTCGAGCAACTGCGTCGCCAGCTCGGTCGATCGACGCGGGCGGACGACCGAATCGACGCGCGTCTGGACGCGCAGCTCGAGGCCGAGCCGGGAGAGAAAGCGATCGTCGAGCAGCGACGGAACGTAGAGGAGCCGACCGCCGCGCGCGATCCGGCGACGCAGCGCAAAGGCCTCACGCGGCCCGAGCGGGATCTCCGGTGCGACGAGGGCGAGCGCCGGACAGTCCTTGCAGTGCAGATCGAGCGGCTGCTGCCAGCGCGACACCGGCAGGTCGAGCTCGCGTGCCGTCAGGTAGAGAGCCCGCAGACCGCCGCGTCCCGAGTAGTGGGTGCTGGCACTGCGTGCGTCGGTGGGCGCCTGCTGCGTGCGGACGAAGACGAGGCCGAGCACCACGACCGCCACCGCGGCCATCGCCAGTCGGTCGGCGTTGGTCCGCATCAGTCGGGCACGCCCATCGCCGAGGCGGCGCCGCGCATGCGGGCGTAAACGTCGGCGGTCGCCGGGCGCTCGCCGAATGCGAGCGGATAGAAGGCGGTCAGCAGGGTGCGAAACGGCCCGCGCGCGAGGTCGCGCGGCAGCGCGCGCGCATACTCCTCGCCGGTGGTGGCGTCGTCGAAGCGCACCTGGCCGCGTGCGGCGAGCCACAACACCACGCCGAGATAGAGCGCCCGCGCCGCCTCGAGCCAACGACCGGCGTCGGCCGCCGCAGCCGCGGCGGCGAGGTGCTCGCGCGCCGCGCGCGTGGCGTCGTCGGCGACGGGTGCATCCGCGGCGAGCACCGCGCTCGACGGCAGATGCCGGCGCAACCGGCGGACGAGGAGCGCCGCCCCGACGACCGCGAGCACGACGACGACGAGCTCCACCAGCCACGAGGTGGCGACGACATCGCCGAGCCCCTCCAGGAACACGCGGCGCAGCCAGCTCCACGCCGCCTCCCACTGACGGAGGAGCCAGCGCCAGAGGTCGTCGCCGACGCGTTCTTGCGGCAGCGCGAACTCGCGCCGTGCCAGCACCCGCGCCAGCGCCTCCTCGATCGCGCCCGGTGCGGGCAGCGGCGCCGACGGCTCGGACACTCAGCTACCGGCCGGTGTCGGCACGACCGGCGGCGCGACCCGTGCGACCGCGAGCTCGACGTCGAGTCCGTCCTTGCGGACGCGCTGGTCGTAGTAGAGCAGCGTCAGCAGCGCCGCCGTGAACGGCGTCCCGAGCGAGGAGACGAGCAGGCCGAGCACCAGCGACGCCACGAAGACGCCGCTGCCCACCATGCCCTGATCGTTCATCACGGTGGCCACGCCCTCGCCGATGCCGACCAGGAAGCTCGGCAGGCCGACGATGACCGACCCCACGAGCCACACCACGCTGATCTTCCAGAAGGCGTCGCGCGACAGCACCGCCGAGCGACGCAGGAAGTGTCGCGTCGGCTCGAGGACGGCGATCTGCATGACGGCGAAGTAGCGCAGCGTGAGCCACGACGACGGCACCAGCACGATGAGCAGCAGCACCATCACGAGGAGCAGATACGAGATCACCGTGAGCCCGGAGCGCTCGGGCGTCATCGTCCAGCCGATGTATGCGGCACCGGCGATCAGCGGCGAGCAGGCGAGCAGGACCACCCCGGAGGCGACGAACACCGCCAGCATGACGGCACCGGTCCGGCTCAGGCCGACCTGGAGTCCGCGCGCGACCTCCGGCTGTCCGCCGAGCAGCGCCACCGACGTCTCCGACGTGAGGCCGACCAGCGCCACCATCCCACCGAAGCTGCTCACCAGGCTGCCGATCGTCGGCCACAGGAGCCGGACGAAGGCACCGGGCAGCAGGAGCACGGCCGTCGTCGTCACCATCACGAGGAAGTGCCGACGGTAGATGGAGAACGCGCCGTCGAGGATCTCACCGATGGAGAGCGGCCGGAGTCCCGTCATGTTCTGACCAGACAGCAAGAAGCACACCAGGCGCCGGGGCGCCACTCTCGATCGACCGCGCGACGTGCGCAGTGGCGACGATCCGACGCGCGCGCCATGCCGTTGACGCCCAGGATCACCCCGGCAGCACGCGGCCGAGGATGGCGAAGTAGCGTTCGAGGAGCTGACGGGTGAGCCCCCAGACGACGTGCCGCTCCGGCTCGCCGACGAGGATGCCCGGATAGCGGTTCGCGCCCCACGGATGCGTGACCGCGTGGTCGGGATCCAGCAGTCGCGCCAGCGGCACCCAGAAGACTTCGCGGACCTCGTGGTTCGGCACCAGCCGTGGCGGCGCCTCGAGATGGTAGACGAACGCCGACAACGTGAGCGGGACGACCGGACCGGCGAGATCGTCGAGACGTCCGAGCAGCTCCGCCGTGGCGAGATCGATGCCCACCTCCTCGAACGTCTCGCGCTCCGCCGCCGCCCGCGCATCCGGATCGAGCGGCCCCATGCGGCCACCGGGGAATGCCATGTGTCCCGACCACGGATCACCGGTGCGCTGCGCGCGTTCGATGAAGAGCATCTCGAGCCCCTCGGCGCGCTCGTGAAGCAGGATGGCGACGGCCGCGCGCGGTCCGTCTCCTTCGTCGAGGACACGCGGCAGATGCCGGCGCAGCGCCTCGCGCACCTCGTCCACTGCTCGCACGAGGCGGCACGATAGCGGCGTCACGCCGCCGTGGATAGTCGTCGCACGAGATCCCAGACGATGGTCGCGATGGTCACGAGGATGAGGCCCGCGAAGAGGCGTCGCAGCGTCCGCACCCCCAACGACCGGCTCGCGCGCGCACCGAGCTGCGCGCTGATCGTGGCTCCGATGAGCAGCACCATCGCCAGCTCGAGATCGACGTGCCCGCGCAGTGCGTGCACGACGGTACCCACGGTGGCGGTCGCGCACAGCATGACGATGCCCGTCCCCGCCGCCTGCCGCATCGGGAACCCGAAGCCATAGACGAGCACCGGCAGCAGCGCGATGCCGCCGCCGATGCCGAGGAACCCGCTCAGGAACCCGAGCCCCAGCCCGACGTACGCGATCAGCGTCGCCGACACCCGTCGCAACGGCACCGCCGGCAGATCGACGAACGGCGGCACCCGCACGCGCGCCAACGGCCCCCGCCGCACATGCGCAGTAGATTCGAGCGCGCCCCGCCCCCCACGTCCGAACATGATGGCCGCCGTCAACAACACGACGACGTACCCACCGTCGGCAACCAACCGCACCACAGAAACGCTCCCGACACCGACGTGAACGGCACCCAGGGCAGAGAGCGCATCGAGCGTGCGCGCCCCAGCTTCGACGCCGAGCACACTTCCAACCACCGCAATCAGATCGAACCTGATCTCGCCCTGCCCCATCTGACGATGCCGAATGAGCGCCGCGACAGAGGTCCCGATCATCTGACAGAGCCCCGTCCCCACGGCGATCTCGAGCGGCACCCCAAACACGACCGCCAACAACGGCGTGAGCAGAAAGCCCCCGCCAACGCCGAACATCCCGGCGACGTACCCGACGACGACGCCGAGCACGGCGACGCCCGGCAGCCACACGGCGTGCCCGTCGACGACGAGCGTCAGCATCTCACTTGACCGTCCCGGCGGCGTGGGGCGTTCGTGCCGGGGGGCCTCCGTGAGAGCGAGTCGTGAGCATGCGGGTGGGGAAAAGGGGTGGCGTGGTGCCATGCGAGCGTCGAGCGAGCCGGAGGCTCCCCGGCACGAACGCCCCACGCCGCCGCAAAGACACTAGATGGAGTAGTCGACCCGTCGTCGTCGCCCGGTCCGCCGCTCCCACAGGCTGAACGCGCCCGCCATGAGCAGGCCCCAGACGGCGGGGACGACGACGCACAGGATCGCGTACGAGAGGGGGCGTATCACGCGAACGTATCGACGGGCAGCTGCGGCTGTCGCGGCGCCGGCAGGCTGTCGTACAGATCCGCCACCAGGTCGGAGCGCAGCTTCGCGTACCCCGGATCGTTCCAC
The DNA here is from genome assembly GCA_036009625.1 of Binatia bacterium. GTDB lineage: Bacteria > Desulfobacterota > Binatia > DP-6 > DP-6 > DASYLJ01. The sequence continues at coordinate 41,365 of DASYLJ010000177.1, read as the reverse complement.
AGATTGCGCCACTGATGCGGATCCGCGGTGACGTCGTACAGCTCGCCCTCGCTGCCATCGTAGCGGATGTCCGGCGCCGCGCGCTTCGAGCCGAACGCCTTCAGCAGCTTCGTGAGCTCGACGCCGTAGTCGCGCGTCGTCGGCTCGTAGACGGTGCAGATGAAGCCGTCGCGATAGATGGTGCGCAGGTGCATGCCGATCTCGCGGAACTGGCTGTCCCACTCGGTGAGGACACGTTGGCGATCCGAGCCCGGCGCCGTCGGCAGCGGCTTGCCCTGCACCCATTCGGGGATCGGCACGCCCGCGATCTGGCAGAACGTGGGCGCCAGGTCGAGCTGTCCGACCGGCTCCGTGATCACCGCCGGCGTGACGCCCGCCGACGGCGCCGGGCGCCAGACGAACGGCAGGCGCATCAGCGAATCGACGTGGTACGGGCCCTTGTAGAGCAACCCATAGTCGCCCTGCAGCTCGCCGTGGTCGGTGGTGAACACCACGTCGGTGTCGGCGTCCCAGCCGCGCTCGGCGATGCGCCTCATGACGCGACCGCACGCTTCGTCGATGAGCTCGTTCTCGACGTGCGTCAGCGCGTTGACCTCGCGGATCTGATCGTCGGTGAGGCGCGACGGCACGAACGACATCGGGCCGCCTTCGTTGTTGCGGAAGCGTCCCTCCCACCAGTCGAGCCAGTGGCGCGGCTTCTGCGCGAGGATCTCGACGATCTTCTCGGGGCTGCCGGGATGGCCGGGCGGCAGGTCGAGATCCTGCCAGCGCACGCGTCGCGCCTCGGACGCCGGCGGATCCCACGGATGGTGCGGGTCGGGAAAGCTCATCCACACGAACCAGTCGGCGTCGGCGGGCAGCGAGTCGAGATAGGCGATGGTGCGATCGGCGACCCAGTCGGTGTGGTAGTGCTCGCGCGGGATGGGGTTGTAGGCCACCTCGGGCGCGCCGGTGTCGCCGCCGCCCTTCGCCGAGAGCAGCGTCGCGAAGCCCGCCGTCTCGTCGGGATGCTCGCGCTGCAGGTACAGCGAGTAGTGCCAGCCGCCGATGGGGCTGTGCATCGCCAGCTCCATGTGGTCGAAACCACGGTGCGGTCCCGTGGAGCCCTCGCGCGCCATGCGGTTCTCGAACCAGCGGCCGCCCATGTCGAACGCCGGATCGAAGTGCGCCTTGCCGAGCAGCGCCGTGCGGTAGCCGTGCGCGTTGAGATGCGCGGCGACGCTGGGCGCATCCATCGGCAGGGCGACGCCGTTCGCGACCACGCCGTGGGTGCGGACGTACTGCCCCGTCAGCATCGTCGAGCGCGCCGGCATGCAGACGACGTTCTGGTTGTGCGCGCGGCGGTAGTTGATGCCCGTCGCCGCGAGGCGATCGACCACGGGCGTGCGCGCGACGGTGCCACCGTTGCAGCCGAGCGCGTCGTAGCGCTGCTGGTCGGTGGTGATGAAGAGAATCTTGCGGCCCATGGGTCAATCCTTCCGCGAGAGGTCGTCGATCATCGGCGTGCACGCCACCATGAGCGTGCGCTCGAGGGCGCGTTCCCGATCCTCGTTCACCGCCCGGTAGGCCGGACCCGTCACCATCTCGAGGAAGGCCCGACGCGACGGGTACCACGTCAGCGCCACGACGTCCCACGACTCCGCCGCGTCGCCGACGAGCACCTGATCGCCGCGCCCCGCGAACAGCAGCTTGCCGCCGACCGACTCCACCATCGGCACCGCGCGTTCGGCCCAGCGCGCGAACGCCGCGCCCCCCGCGCCACCACCCGAGCGGAACGCCGCCAGGTTGATCATCACCACCGGTCCCGTGTCCCTGCTCTGGGCCAGCTCCTGGAACTGCTCGAGGTTCGGAAAGATGGCGCTCATCGGGAACCCCTACACCGTCGTCGTCGTACGATCGAGTTCCACCTTGTAGGGATTGCGGCGTACGCGATGGCGCGGCGAGTACGCGAGGATGTCGTCGAAGCCGGTACCGGCGAGGGTGCGATCGACCGTGGCACGCCCGGCGCCATCGAGCGCCGCATAGGCGCCCTGCACGCGTTGCAACATCCACGACGTGTAGGGGAGCGTGATGCGCTCGACCTCGATCCCGCGGAACGTCGAGGTGTGCATGCCGACGATGCGCGGCAGCTCGCCGCTCGTCAGCGGCGACGTGTCGACCCATTCCTCGAACGCGCGCACGTTGTTCAGCACGATCGGCGCCGTGTCGCGCCCGGCGACGGTCAGCAGCGCGCGCATCGTCGGCGCGATCTCGTCGTCGGCGAGCCAGCTGCCGGCGACGTCATCGGAGCCGGGGTGGTTCATGCGCTCGATCCAGTGACACGTGCGCGGCGCGGTCTCGCGCAGCAGACGGCCGGGCACGGCGTCGTTGTAGAAGTGGCCGTAGAACGGGCCCATGAGCGCGCAGTCGGCGAGCGACGGGTGGCCGCCGAGGAGATAGGGATGCACGGCGAAGTGCGCCTCGAGGGCCGCGAGGGTGTCGTGCGTGTGGGCCTCGATCGCGGGGATCGTCTGTTCCTGGACGCCGATCATGCGCGTGAAGTTCTGCACCGCGCCGGCGAAGCGATCGGCACCGCCCTTCGACCCCATGTTGGCGGCGAACTCGGCGAGTGCCTTGGTGGCGCTCTCGGGATAGCTCCATCGCCAGTGGACGCCGGGGATCAGGAGGAACTCGTCGGTCCAGAGCTCGATGCAGTAGGCGGCGAGGCGCTGCGCCGGCGTCGTCGGGTAGAGCGGTGGCTCGGGGAAGCGGCGCTCCAGCGCATCGAGAATGTCGCTCGAGTCCTGCCACGTCTCGTCCTCGGGCGTCACGACGACGGGAATCATCGCGAGCCCGGTGCGAGGGCCGATCACCTCGCGGCTGGCCTTGGTGGTGGCCAGCAGCTCGACGAAGGGCGCGCGCTTCCAGCGGAACGCCGGCCGCACCTTCTGCGAGAAGTAGGAGATCTCACTCGAATAGAGACGGTAGACCGGGTCGGACGACGCCATGCGCTGGCGATACAACAGCCTGCACACATGGTGCAATAACCGGACGGGTCGCGGTGGCGCCGGTCCCATGCTCTATCGACCGGCATGGCTGCGACCTGGGGCATCAACTGCCCGCTCTGCAAGAAGCTCGTCGGCGGATGGGACCAACGCTGGAAGACGCCGGACCCCGGGCTGAAGCGGTACCTGCACGATCACATCAACGCGGAGCACCTGGATGTCGCGCCGGAGCTGCGGCTGAAGGCGATCCGGGAGGCGGAGAGCGCGGGGGCGTTGTACGCGCGGCTCACCTGAGTCTTGCGCGGAGGGCGGCCGGGGTTGCACGGCGCGTCGGCTGCGCGCGGCGATCGCACGGCACCACCCCGCCCTTTTCCCCGCAGCGCGTGCTCCCGACGCGCTCGCTCGACGGCACCGTGCACCCCGACCGCCCTCCGCGGGACGGGGCTCGTCTAGCGTTCGATCACCATGGCGACGGCTTCGCCGCCGCCGAGGCACAGGGTTGCGAGGCCACGCTTCAGATCGCGGCGTTCGAGGGCGTTGAGCAGCGTCACGAGTACTCTGGCGCCGCTCGCGCCGATTGGGTGACCGAGTGCGATTGCGCCGCCGTGGACGTTGACGCGCTCCGGATCGAGCTTCAGTGCGCGCATCGTCGCCAGCGCGACGACGGCGAATGCCTCGTTGATCTCCCAGAGGTCGATGTCGGCGACCGTCAGGCCTGCCATCGCCAGCACCTTCCGGCTGGCGTCGATGGGGGCGATCGGGAACTCCTCCGGCGCGCGGCCTGCGGCCGTGGCGGCGACGATGCGGGCGCGCTTGCGCAGGCCGTGCTTCGCGATGGCCGACTCGCTCGCAACCACCAGCGCAGCGGCGCCATCGGCGATCGTCGATGCGTTCGCTGCGGTGATCGTCCCGTCTTTGGCGAAGCTCGGGCGTAGCGTGGCGATGCGGTCGAAGTCGACGCGGGATGGCTCGTCGTCGGTGTCGACGATGGTCGGGCCCTTCCGTCCCGGCACCGATACCGGCGCGATCTCGTCGGCGAACCAGCCCGCCGCCTGCGCCGCCTGCGCGCGACGGTAGCTCGTGGCCGCGAAGGCATCCTGGTCGGCGCGCGAGACGTCCTCGGCACGCGCACATTGCTCGGCGGCGCTGCCCATGTGGAAGTCGTTGTAGGGATCCCAGAGGCCGTCGTGGATCATCGAGTCGATGACCGGTGCGTCGCCCATGCGGTAGCCGCGACGCAGGCCGGGCAGCAGGTGCGGCGCGCGGCTCATGCTCTCCATGCCGCCGGCGGCGACGACGTCGGCCTCGCCGAGTCGGATCCATTGCGATGCCAGCGTCACCGCCATCAGCCCGGAGCCGCACACCTTGTTGATGGTGAGCGCCGCGTGCGTGCGCGGCACCCCGGCACCGAGGCCGGCCTGTCGCGCCGGCGCTTGGCCGAGACCCGCTCCGAGCACGTTTCCCATGACGACCTGCTCGACGGCATCGAACGGTACGCCGGATCGCTCGATGGCGGCGCGCAGCGCGTGCGCGCCGAGCTTTGGGGCGGTGAGCTCCGACACACTGCCGGCCAACCCACCGATGGGGGTGCGCGCGACGCCGACGATCCATGCGGACGACATGCCGGGCATCATGCCCCAGCCGTCCTCAGTGGGCGAGGAGTGCGGTTGCCGTGCCGCCGAGCACGGCTTCCTCGTCGGAGCGCGCGAATCCGAGGCTCCGCACGTGCGCGATCGCATCCTCGATCCGGACGCCGGTGTTCGGCGCGTCGCTGCCGAACAGCAGACGGCGCTCGAAGCCGTGGAATACGCGCGGCACGATCGGCGCCGGCGTGTCGATCACCGGCGTCAGGTCGGCGTACACCGATCGCGTCTCACGCAGCAGGGCCAGTGTCGCATGCACCGCGGGGGCGCCGCAGTGCGCGACGATGATGCGCGCATCGGGCCATCGCCGCGCCACCCGCGCGATGGGTGCCACCTCGGCGGCCGACGTCGCACCGTCGATCGCATGGCCGGCGTGCACGACGACGGGGTGCCCCGTCACGGCGACACGCTCCCACAGCGGGTCGAGGCGCGGGTCGTCGGGACCGAACTTGCCGACCGAGCAGTGCAGCTTGAAGAGCCGCAGCCGGAGGTCGTCGATGGCTTCCGACACCACGGCGGGCACGTCGTCGCCGGGATGCACCGTGGCGCCGGGCTCGACCAGCGGGTCGTCCGCGAACGTCTCCGCCATCCAGCGGTTCAACGCCGACGCCATGCGCGGCTTGTGCGCGTAGGGCAGGCTCCAGCACCGCGCGACGCCGGCCGCCGTGATCGCGGCGCGCGCCGCCGCGACCTCGTACGGATACAGCATCGCGTCGGGCATGTGCTTCTGGAAGAAGCCGCGGATGGCCGCCGCGAGACGGTCGGGGAGGAGGTGGACGTGGGCGTCGACGATCATGGTCACGACTCGACGTCCACTAGCACGACACCCTGCGATGGACCGAGCCTGCCGCCGAACGGTGCGCCCTCCCCGTCCCCGTCGCTCGCCACCTCGACGACGCTGCGCGCGTCCCACGGCACCGCATCGTCCGTGAAGTTGACCGCGACGACGCGCCGATCGCCGTCGTGCGTGCGCGCATACGCGAAGACCCCGTCCGGCGCCTCGAGCGCCGTCCACGCCCCCTCCGACAAGGCCGGCGACGCGCGACGAGCCACCAGCAGGCGCCGATACAGGTGGAGGATCGACGACCGATCGTTGCGCAGCGCATCGACGTTGCGCGTCTCCGCCTCGGGCGCCCACGGCAGCCACGGCGACGGACCCCAGCCGTGCATCGCCGATGCATCCCAGGGCACCGGCGCGCGACAGCCGTCGCGTCCACCCGGATCGACGACGCGATCCGCCGGAATCGTCGCATCCTCGAGGCCGAGCTCCTCGCCGGCGTAGAGGAACGGCGTCCCCGGCAGTGTGAGCAGCAGCACCGCCGCCGCCCGCGCACGCGCCTCGGTACCGCCGAGACGCGTGCGATGGCGGGGCGTGTCGTGGTTCGAGAGCACCAACGTCGGCCAGCCGCGCAGGGTGCGGGCGATCGTGTCGGTGCGCTCGCGCCACGCCGTCGCATCCCACGGCGTGTACAACGTCGTCGGCAGGTCGAACGCGAGGTGCAGCCCGCCGCCGTCGGCGTAGTAGTCCGCGACCTCGCGCACGAAGAGCAGGAACACCTCGCCGACGAGCATGCGATCGCCCGGATAGCCGTCGACGAGCCGGCGCAGCCCGCGCACGAGATCCTGCGTCGACGGATGGTGGTTCAGCACGGCGTGCGGAATGCCCGCCAGCTCGGGCGGATCGTCGGGCAGCGCCGGATCCTTGCCGAGACAGTGCACGACGTCGATGCGGAAGCCGTCGACACCGCGGTCCATCCAGAAGCGCAGCACGTCGTGCATGGCGGCGACGACGTCGGGATTCGACCAGTCGAGATCGGGCTGCTGCGGCAGGAACGAGTGCAGGTAGTACTGCCCGCTCGGGGCGTCGAGCGTCCATGCCGGCGCGGTGCGATCGAACGCCGCCACCCAGTTGTTCGGTGGTCCGCCGCCGGGCGCGGGATCGCGCCACACGTACCAGTCGCGCTTCGGATCGGTGCGCGACGACCGCGAGGCCACGAACCACGGATGCTGGTCGGAGGTGTGGTTCGGCACCCAGTCGAGCAGGATGCGCAGCCCGCGCGCATGCGCGTCGGCGATGAGCCCGTCGAGCTCGGCCAGCGTGCCGAAGCACGGGTCGACGTCGCAGTAGTCGGACACGTCGTAGCCGAAGTCGGCCATCGGCGAGCGGAAGACCGGCGACAGCCAGAGCGTGTCGACGCCGAGCCACACCAGATGATCGAGGCGGTGGCGGATGCCGGCGAGGTCGCCCACGCCGTCGCCGTTCCCGTCCGCGAAGGAGCGTGGATAGATCTGGTAGACGACGGCACGCTTCCACCACGGCGACGAGCTCGACATGGCCTCTTCGTACCATTTGACGATCTGCCGGCCACATGGTCTTGGGGCGCGTCATGGCGCCCCAGGAAGAGAACCCGCTCCTCGATCGATCAGGTCCGCCGCGGTTCGATCGCATCGGCCCCGAGCACGTCGTCCCCGGCATCCGCACGCTCCTGGCCGAGCTGGGCGACGAGCTCAGCCGCATCGAGGAGGCGGTGGCGCCGACGTGGGAAGACGTGGTCGAGCCGATCGAGCGCCTCGGCGACCGGCTGTCGGTGGCGTGGGGTCTCGTCGGGCATCTGATGGGGGTGCAGAACAGCGACGCGCTCCGCACGGCCCAGGAGACGGTGCAGCCCGAGGTGGTGGCGTTCTCGATGCGGCTCGGCCAGAGCCGATCGATCTTCCAGGCGCTGAAGCAGCTGAAGGACGGTCCGGCGTGGGGCACGCTCGACGAAACGCAGCGTCGCATCGTCACCTCACTGGTTCGTGACGCGGAGCTGTCCGGTGTCGGTCTCTCCGGGACGAAGCAGGCGCGCTTCAACGCCATCCAGACCGAGCTCGCCGAGATCTCCACCCGCTTCACCAACCACGTGCTCGACGCCACGAAGTTGTTCGCCATCACCCTCACCGAACCCGACGAGGTGGCCGGCCTGCCGCCGAGCGCGCTCGAGCTGGCGGCGCAGGCGGCGCGCCAGGCGGGCGCCGCGGAGGCCACCGTGGAGCGCGGCCCGTGGCGCATCACGCTCGACTTCCCGAGCTACGGTCCCTACATGCAGCACGGCCGCCGTCGCGATCTGCGGGAGCGCCTCTACCGCGCGTACGTCACCCGGGCCAGCACCGGCACCGAGGACAATACGGCGCTGATCGGCCGCATCCTCGGCCTACGGCGTGAGCTGGCGGCACTGCTCGGCTTCGACAGCTTCGCCGCCCTGAGCCTCGCCACCAAGATGGCGCCCGACGTCGCCACCGTGGAGATCCTGCTCGAGGAACTGCGTTCGGCGGCGTTCGTTCCGGCGCAGAACGACCATCGCGAGCTGCGCGAGCTGGCCGCCCGCGCCGGCGCCCCGGAGGCCACGCAGCTCATGAACTGGGACGTCGCGTTCTGGGCCGAGCGGCTGCGCGAGGAGCGCTACGCCTACAGCGAGGAGGCGCTGCGTCCGTACTTCCCGCTGCCGCGTGTGCTCGACGGATTGTTCGCCTTGGCCGGCCGACTGCTGGGCGTCACCGTGCGCGCCGCCGACGGCGAGGTGCCGGTGTGGAATCCCGACGTGCGCTTCTTCCGCGTCTCCGACGAGCACGGCGTCGAGATCGCCGCGTTCTACCTCGATCCCTACAGCCGACCCGCCGAGAAGCGCGGCGGCGCATGGATGGACGAGTGCGTCGGTCGCCTGCACGGACGCAGGCCGGTCGCATATCTCGTCTGCAACCAAGCGGCGCCCGTCGGCAAGCGGCCGTCGCTCATGAGCTTCGACGAGGTCCACACGTTGTTCCACGAGTTCGGCCACGGCCTGCAGCACATGTTGACGACCGTGGAGCACGGGCTCGCGTCGGGCATACGCAACGTCGAGTGGGACGCCGTCGAGCTGCCGAGCCAGTTCATGGAGAACTGGTGCTACCACCGCCCGACGCTGCTCGGGTTGTCGTCGCACGTCGACACCGGCGCGCCGCTGCCCGACGAGCTGTTCGAGAAGCTCACCGCCGCCCGCACCTTCCGCGCCGGCTCGGACATGCTGCGCCAGATCTATTTCGCATCGCTCGACATGGAGCTGCACAACCGGTTCGACCCGAACGGTCCCGAGAGCGCGTTCGACGTGCAGCATCGCATCGCCGCGCGCACCACCGTCGTGCCGCCGCTGCCGGAGGACCGCTTCCTCTGCGGCTTCACGCACATCTTCGCGGGCGGCTATGCGGCCGGCTACTACAGCTACAAGTGGGCCGAGGTGCTGTCGGCCGATGCCTTCGGTGCCTTCGAGGAAGCCGGGCTCGACGACCCTGCGGCCGTCGCGGCGACGGGACGACGCTATCGCGAGACCGTGCTGGCGCTCGGCGGCAGCCGGCCGCCGATGGAGGTGTTCACGGCGTTCCGCGGTCGTGCGCCGACGACCGATGCGCTCCTGCGCCACGCTGGCCTGCGCTGAACGGTCGGAACCGGCCGCTGACCGCCCGCGCCGTTCGTTGCCCCAGCCGTCGCGGCCGACGTAGCCTCGACGCATGGCTCAGCTCCCCACGAATCCCACCACCGGTGTCGTCGTCACGGGCGGCGGCTCCGGCATCGGCCGCGCCACCTGCCTCGCTCTCGCGGAGGCGGGACGTCCCGTCGCCGCGTGGGACCTCGACGGCGACGGCGCCCGAGAGACGGCGACGCTCTGCCGCGAGCAGTTCGGCGTCGCCACGCATCATCTCGGCCTCGACGTGCGGGTGGCGGACGGGTTCGCCACGGCGGTGACGGCGGCACGCGCGGCCCTCGGACCCATCGGCGGTCTCGTCCACGCCGCTGGCGTATCGGGCGCGATGCCCATCGACTTCATGACCGACGACGCCTGGGACGCCGTGCTCGACGTCAACCTGCGCGCCGAGGCGATGCTGGTGCGCGCCTTCGTCGACACGCTGCGCGAGGGCATGCCGGGTGCGGCCGTCGTCGGCATCGCGTCGGTGGAGGCGATCATCGGCAATGGGATGATCCCGGCCTACTGCGCGTCGAAGGCGGGGCTACTCGGCCTGACGCGCTCGCTGGCGCATCGGCTCGGGCTCGAGGGCATTCGCATCAATGCGGTGTGCCCGGGCGCCGTCGATACGCCGATGCTGGCCCCGGTACTGGCGATGCCCGACGCGAAGCGCCAGCTCGAAGGCCGCATTCCGCTGCGGCGCATCGCGCAGCCGGCGGACATCGCGAAGGTCGTGCGGTTCCTGCTGAGCGACGACGCGGCCTACGTGCACGGCGCAGCGATCGTCGTCGACGGCGGGATGACCGTGGTGCTGTAGCCGGCGGGCGGGGCAGCCCTCGTCCTTCGCGCGCGGCTCCACGGCAGCCGCGCGTCGTCTCCGGACACGCGTGGGTGACACGGCGTCGTCCGCTCCGCCGGACACGATGTCGACTGTACGGGACGCCGTCGTCGGTACCGTGGGTGATTCCCGACGGGACGCGCCGGCACGTCGTTTGCTCACCGAGTGCGGGCTCGAGCCGCACCGGGAGGACGCCGCATGGGAAGGAAACGCGCGCTCTGCGTCGGGATCAACGATTACCCGTACAAGGGCAACGACCTGAGCGGATGCGTCAACGACGCGCGCGCGTGGGCGGCACTGCTGGCCGACCACTACGACTTCTCGAAGGGCGACGTGAAGCTTCTCCTCAATGCCCAGGCGACCAAGCGTGCGACGCTCCGCGCCCTCAAGGCACTCCTGGCCGGGGCGACGGCGGGCGACGTTCTCGTCTTCACCAATTCATCTCACGGCTCCTATGTGGCGGACACGGACGGCGACGAAGAGAAGTACGACGAGGTTCTGTGCCCCTACGACATCGACGCCAACGATATCGTCGACGACGAGCTCCGCGAGCTGATCGCCGGCCTGCCGAAGGGCGTCCGGCTCACCGTGATCCTCGACAACTGCTTCTCGGGCACGGCGACCCGTGCCCTCGACCGTGCCACGCCCGACAACCGACGGGTGCGCTTCCTGAACCCGCGTCTCCGCGGCCTACCGGAGCTCGACAACCCGTGGGCCGCACGACCAACGCGGCCCGACTACCCCGAAGCCAAGATGAAAGAGGTGGTGCTCTCGGGGTGCAACGACCGTCAGTACTCGTACGACGCCGAGTTCGACGGCATTCCGCACGGCGCCATGACGTACTACGCGCTCAAGACCATCGAGCGCGCGAAGTACCAGCTGACCTACGACGAGCTGCATCGCCGTCTCCGCCGCGCGATCAGGGACTATCCGCAATCCCCGCAGCTCGAAGGTGCAGCGGCCAAGACCCGCCGGCAGATCTTCGCCTGACGCCGCATGCCGTCGTTCGACGAACGTGCGTTCATTGCCGAGGTCGAGGCAGCGAATCCAGACGACTTCGCCCGGCTGCTGCTCCGACCGTCGCTCGATCAGGAGCGCGCGCTGCGGCAGTACTTCGGCGACGCTCGGTACGAGCGCCTTCACGGTCGCACGCTGGCGCGGAATCGTGCTCGCGGCGCCTGCCGGCCCATCGGCAACGTCGTCGTCCTTCACGGCATCATGGGCGGCGAGCTCGCGGCCACTCGTCAGGCCGACAATGAGCTGATCTGGGTCAAGGTCTGGCGCCTCATCGCCGGGTCCTTCGATCGCCTGCGCCTCAGGCCCGATGGTCGCGCGGGATACGAGCCAGGCTGGGACGTCCGCGCCGTCGGGATGCTCAAGCGTTACTACGGCGACATCCTCATCGCCCTCGGCGCACGGTGGAAAGTGCAAGCCTTCTGGTACGACTGGCGGAAGGATCTGAATCTGGCCGCGGCCGATCTGGCCGCGAAGATCGTCGAATGGTTCCCCGACGGCGGACCGGTGCATCTCGTCGCCCACTCGATGGGAGGACTGGTCGCACGCACCTTCATCCTGAACCACGACCAGCTGTGGCGGCGCATGGCAGGCGGGCGACTCGTGATGCTCGGCACGCCGAACCACGGGGCCTTCGTCGTGCCGCAGGTGATCGCGGGCATCGAACCCCTCGTGCGGAAACTCGCATTGGTCGACCTCCACCACGGCGTGAAGGACGTGTGCAGCATCATCGCGTCTTTTCCCGGGCTTCTGCAGATGCTGCCGTCACCGATCGCGGTGCCGTCGATGCAACCCCTCTACGATGCCTCCACCTATGGGCTCGACATCTGGCGAGAGCATCTCGAGGCCGCCGCGCGACAACACGTCGCACTCCAGAACGTGGTCGATCCCGACCGCATGATCTACGTCGCAGGGTGCAATCAGCTCACCCTGGCAGGCCTCCGTGATCCGTCGAAGTTTCGCGACGAGGGCGCCTACCTATGGACCCGTGATGGGGATGGACGCGTAACCCACGACCTGGGACTGCTACGCACCGCGAACGGGCGGGACGTCCCGACGTACTACGTCGAGGCCGAGCACGGCAGTCTCCCCATGAACGACGCGGTCCTCACCGCCCTGGACGACCTCTTGAAGGACGGCCGCACGAGCTCGCTCGGCACCACGATTCCGCGCCGCGCGCGCGGGCGGGTGACACGGGCGGACCTGCACGCCCTGCACGAGCGCGCAGCGAACGAGGAACAGGAGCTCACGGAGCTCACGCGTCGGATGCGCGCGCGCTCACGCGTGGGAGAGGTCGAGCGCACCTACCTCGCTCCCGAGGAGCGCCTCAGCGAGGACATCGTGGTTCGCGGTTTCCTGGGCGGCAGCCCGTCCTCCGCCCGACCGGCGCCGGGCTCGATGACCGCGCGCCCGCAAACGATGGTTTCGGTGCAGGTCGACGTCCAGCTCGGAAGCATCGACGGGGCCCACGAGCTGGGGGGCCGCCGCCTTCCGGTCGATGCCGTCGCCGTCGGGCACTACCTCGGCGTGCGCCCGCAGGCAGCCGAGCTGGCGCTCGATCGCGCCATCAGCGCCGTACTGCCCGGCCGGCGCGCCACCGTCTCGTCGCGGGACGTCGGGACGGCCGACCTGTTGCTCACCCAGTACACGGATCGCGGCGTGCTGCGGGGAGAGCTGGGTACGCCGTTTCTCCTGCCCGATCCTCGCCAGCGGGTCGGGCGCCGACGGTCCCCGGAACGCGTGCTCGCCGTTGCCGGGCTCGGTGTTCCGGCGCGGTTCGGCAGTCCCGAGTTGGTGGTCCTCGTCCGCGAGCTCGCCTGGGCCCTCGGGCGTCTCGGCAAGCAGCACCTCGCGACCGTGCTGATCGGTTCGGGCAACGGGAACCTGCCCGTGCGCGCGGCCGTGCAGGCATGGGTACGTGGTCTCCGGTACGCACTCACGGGGTCGAGCAGCGACACACGGCGGCGGCTCCAGCGCATCACGTTCGTCGAGTTCGATCCCCATCGCGTCGCCGAGATCGATCGCGCGCTGGCGGACGAGCAGCGCGACCACGACGACGGCGCGCCGTTCACGCTGCGCTACGCCCCACTCACACCCGAGCAGACGAAACGTCTGAACCGGCAGGCCATCGCCTGGGACCGCAAGCAGGAGAAGGCCCGGCGGAGCGCCGAGGCATCCCCGCGAACGGACCCGCCGCCCACACGCATCACCCTGACGTTCGAGCACGACAAGTACCGCTATGGTGCGTTGACCGAGACCGCCTCGGTCCCAGAGCGCGAGATCGACCTCGACTCGACACTGGTCGGCGAGATCAACGAGTCGCTAGTGACGGTGACCGACGTCAAGCAGCAGGAGTGGCACGGAGGCAACCTCGGTCGCTTCATGTTCCCGGCCGATTTCCGCGAGCGATTGCGCGGTAATGCTCCACTGGTGATGCTGCTCGACACGAAGGCCGCGGCGATTCACTGGGAGCTCGTCACCCGCCCCGATCTCGATGCGCCTCCTGGAACCCCGCTGCCGGCGTCGCCGATCGCGACCGACGAGTTCGATCGATTCTTCGGGACGGCGGGTGGCCTCACGCGCCAGCTTCGGACGGCCTTCGCCCCACCGCCCGAGCCACCGCCACCACCCCGGCGGACCCTCCGGGTGCTCATCGTGGCCGATCCCGCGGCCGAGGCACACCTCCCGGGCGCAGAGGAAGAAGGCATCGCCGTCGCGGAGCTCTTCGAGCGCTTCAACGCGGCCGCGCAGGGTCGGCACGAGAACCGCGCCGAGGTCGTGCGGCTCTTCGGCCCGAGCGAGGCAACGCGTGCCCGTGTGCTGGAAGAGCTCATGGGGAGCGCCTGGGACGTGCTGCACTTCGCGGGCCACTGCTTCTACGACGAGACGAATCCGCCTGCATCGGGCTGGATCTTCTCCGGCGGCAAGACCCTGAGCGCACGCGAGCTGAACCGTATCGACCGCATCCCCAAGTTCGTGTTCTCGAATGCGTGCGAGTCCGGCATCACCCCGGATCGCTCCGAGCTGAGGAACGCCACCCTCGCGCCGAGCTTCGCCGAGGCGTTCTTCGCGCGCGGCGTCGCGAACTTCGTCTGCACGGCGTGGCCCGTCGACGACATGGCCGCGCGCGCGTTCGCGCGGCGGCTCTACGGTGGCCTCCTCGGTCTCGACGTGGAGGGAACCCCTGCCAACACAGCCGACGTCGAGCCGCCCGAGGCCATGCACGAGGCCATGCGTGAAGCCCGCCGGGTCGTCGGGAAACTGGCCTACGGCGTACGCACGTGGGGCGCCTATCAGCACTATGGCAATCCGTTCTTCCGATTCTTCGAGGCGGACATCGGCAGGACACCCGGACGACGGCACGCGGCCACCCCTCGCCGGGGTCGTCCACGCCAGCGTCGCCGCGGCTGAGGAGGTCCACGCCAGTGATCTTCGGGCTGGCTCTTCTCCACGGGCTCTGGCAGAATTCTATCCCTCGAGATGGTCATGAGCTTCGAGCACGTCGGCGACGTCGAGAGCCTTCTCCGGTCGGACAGAGTCTCGGTACGCGATCTGCACGCGATCTGGGCGCAGCGGCAACCGGTACCGGACCCGGATCAGCGCAAGAAGGCCGACGGGGTGGGACGACCCGCGCCGCAGATTGCCTGGTTGCAGCAGGACATCGCGCTCGCGCGGCTGTTCACGCGCCATGCGCTCGCGCAGGAGGAGTTCCTCCTCGTATGGGATGCTGCGCGCGAGATTCTCCGCCTCGACCCGGCCGATCAGAACGATCCCACCGAGCTCGTCCGAGTCCGGATGGACTACGCGTCCGCCCTCACGCGACTCGGCCTGACGCGAGACGCACGGAGCGTGATCGAGCCGTGTCTGGATCCCCGCTCCCGACCGGTCTTGGGCCGGCGCATGCAGTTCGCGATCCTCCTGCAGCTGGGCGACATCCTCCGTGAAGAATCGCAGCACGTGGCGGCGAAGGCCACCTACGTCCGAACGGCGGAGCAGGCGCTGGGGTTCTACCAGCGTGCGTTGGCACTCGACCCAACGCAGCTCGACGCCCTCGTCCTCACCGCCGCCGCCGCGTTCGTCCTCGGCGAGGAAGGATCTGCCCTCCGCGACGAGGCGCGGAGCAAGGCGCGGGACGTCGTCACCCGCGTGAATGCGCGCGAGGACGACGAGGGCCCGAGTCTGGACACGACATGGGCGCGCGCCACCGCGCTCACCGTGCTCGGCGACGTGCAGGCGGCCACGAGGCACTACGAGCTGCTGCAGACCATCGAGAACGTCACCACGGCGCAGCTCGCCGAGCGGCGCTACTGGGCGCAATTCCTGGCCGAGGCGCTCGGCCAGCCGCGCGATCTGTTCAAGTCCGCATTCCCGCCGCTGCAGCTCATCGTCTTCGCCGGCCATCTTCCCGATCGTCCGGGCGAGCGCGTGCGGTTTCCACCGGAATCAATCGAGGGCGCGCGTGAGTCGCTCCGCAAGCAGCTCGACACCCTGCAAGCGAGAGTCGGTCTCGTGAGCGCGTGCGCTGGTGCCGATCTCCTGTTCGCCGAGGCCCTGCTGGCACGTGGGGGGACGGTCCACCTCGTCCTCCCATGGTCGAAGGAGGAGTTCCGTCGCACCAGCATCGAGCCGTTCGATCTGCCCGGCCCGCCGGTCTGGCAGCCCCTGTTCGAGCGCGCGATCGATGGCGCGGCCACCATCCGCGAAATCGGTCAGGTCTACGAGCCCAGCAGCGACGTGGGCTGGGAATACATGGTGGAGGTCAGTGCGGGCATCGCCCTCTACACGGCGCGGGCATCACGGCTCGACATCCAGCCCATGGTCTTCTGGAACGGGTTCCCCGGCCGCGGCGCGGGCGGAACGGATTCCACCTACTGGTTCTGGCACGGGCAGCTGCAGGAGCAGCCGATCATCGTCCAGCCACCGGCCGTGCCGGTGGACCACGACAGCGTCGGCACCCACGAACCGTGGGTCCGTAGGTGCGAGCGATCGAGCATGCACCAGGAAGTGAAGAGCATGCTGTTCGCCGACATCGTCGGCTACAGCAAGCTCACCGAAAAGGTGGTCCCCGAGTTCGTCGGCGCCTTCCTCGGGCGCGTCGCCCAGCTGATCGCGACGAGCAAGCACGCGCCGTGCAGCGTCAACACCTGGGGTGACGCGATCTACGCGGTGTTCGATTTCGCGCGTGACGCTGGTCTGTTCGCGTTGGAGCTCGCCCAGCTGGTGCAGGAAGGTCGGGACGAGTGGCTCGCGCTGGGCCTCTACTGGGAGCTCGATGGGGAGAAGCATCCCTTGAACATCCGCACCGGGCTCCACGCCGGTCCGGTCGTCATGCACTACGACCCGGTCGTTCGACGGCTCGGGTTCACCGGGTCGCACGTGAACCGGGCGGCGCGCATCGAACCGGTGACCAGACCTGGCGAGGTCTTCGCGAGTGAGGAGTTCGCCGCGCTCGCGGAGCTCGGCGCCGAGATCGAGCGCCGGCGGCAGTCGGCCGGCATCGGTCACGACACGGCGGGCGACGAGGGATTCGTGTGCGAGTACGGGGGCACGATTCCGCTCGCGAAGGGCTATCCGGGCCGCTACCGCATCTACCGCGTCGTCCCGCAACGCGTGCTCGCACTCGAGGACCTGGCGAGAGCGCAGCACGACAGCTACTGCGCGGAATCCCGGATGCGCGGCGATACTCCGCTCACCAACAGGTCGATGCGCCCCTGGGAGGATCTGACCGAGGATCTCCGGCATGCGAACCGCGCCAACGTGGCGGACATTCCAGACAAGCTCCGTCTCCTCGGGTATGAGCTCGCTCCTAGCCACGGCATGCGCCCGTCGGAGATCATCATCACCGACGCCGACATCGAGATGCTCGCGATGCGCGAGCACGATCGCTGGATGGCTGAACGTCGAAGAAGCGGCTGGACCTTCGCCCCCAAGCGCGACGACGCCCGCAAGCATCACCCGCTCCTGATACCCTGGGACCTGCTCACCGAGCCCGACAAGGTCAGGGATCGCAACACCATCCGGGACCTTCCATTGCTCGTCGAGCGGGCAGGATTCCGGGTGCGCAAGATCGTGTAGCGCCGGTCGTCGGTTTCCGCGCATCCCAAAACCGTTTGACGGCACCCGCATCGCCCACTAGCTGGCTCGGAGCCCATCGTGCTGGTCTCCGCCCTCCTCGTCCTGACCTCCGCCACGTTGTACGCGGCCTGCTTTCCGCCATGGTCGTTCACGCCGCTGATCTGGGTCGCGTTGATCCCCTTCCTGGTCGCTCTCACCCGCCACGGCCCCCTGCGGGGCGCCCTGCTCGGCCTCCTCTGGGGAACCGCGATCGGCGTGGAGACGGGCACGTGGTTCCCAGGCATGATCTCTGTCTACTTCGAGCAACCCGCGTGGATCGGGTGGCTCAGCCTACCCGTCATCGGCATGGCCCACGCCGGCATCTATTGCGCGGCCTTCGGCGCCGCGGTCGGTTGGATGGCGCGCGCCGGCGTGGCCTCCCCCGGACGCGTGGCCCTCGCGTGGGCAGGATACGAGCTGGTCCGTGCCCGCGCCTTCGGCGGCGACCCCTGGGTCCTCTCGGGGTACGCGCTGGTACACTGGCCCACCCTGACGCAGACCGCCGATCTCGCCGGTCCGTACGCCGGCGGCATGCTGGTGGCAGCCGTCAACGCGCTGGTGGCATCGAGGTTCGTTCCGGATCTCCGCGGACGCCGCCAGCGCTGGTCGACAGCCGCGGTGGGATGCGCCGTCGTCGCGACGATCGTGTACGGACGCTGGCAGCTGACGCGGCCGGCGCCCACGCCCGACGTGCCGGTGATGGTCGTGCAGGCCGGCGTCGGTCGCGGACTGCACTGGCTCCCGGAGTATCAGCGCGTCGGCCTCGCGGAGCATCTGGCGCTCTCGAGCACCAGCACGGCGCCGCCGGCACTCATCGTCTGGCCCGAGTATGCCGTCAGCTTCTACCCGCAGGAGGCTTCGCGCGAGCGCGAAGAGCTCCTCGATGGATCGCGCCGATTCGGAAGCGATCTCGTTCTCGGCGCACCGCATTACGCATTCACCGACACCGCCGGCACCGTCTATCACAACTCGGTCTTTCTGGTCCGCGACGGTGACCTCGCTGGACGATACGACAAGCGTCGGCTCGTGCCCTTCGCCGAAACCACGGGCACGACGCACTATACCGGCGGTG
Organism: Binatia bacterium; assembly: GCA_036009625.1. GTDB lineage: Bacteria > Desulfobacterota > Binatia > DP-6 > DP-6 > DASYLJ01. The sequence continues at coordinate 23,222 of DASYLJ010000177.1, read as the reverse complement.
TGGAGTCAGGCGTGCTGACGTCCAGGGCCGGGCGACTCGGCATCTTCCTGTGCTTCGAGGCCATGTATCCCGAGCTGGTCCGCGAAACCGTTGCCGGGGGCGCACAGCTGCTCCTGAACCTCTCCAACGACTCGTGGTTCGGAAGCGAGGCGGCGGCACGCCACCATCTCGAGATCGCGTCGTTTCGCGCCATCGAGTCGCGGCGATGGCTGCTCCGCGCGGCCACCACGGGGTATTCGGCCGTCATCGACCCGCAGGGGCGACTGTCTCGCACGAGCAGCTTCGGTCGACCCGACGTCCTGAACGCCATGATCGTCCCCCTCGACGGAACCACCGTCTATCAACGCACCGGCGACACCCCGCTCGCCATAGCACTCGCGCTCGCCGTGCTCCTCACGATCCGCATGACGCGCCTGGCGAGGTGACGACCCGTCGTGGTAGCCGTCGCCGCGCGACGCCATGAGCACGATCTTCATAAGCCACGTGGCCGAAGATGCCGACGTCGCTCTCATCATCGCGCGCGACCTCGAGGTGGCCGGTCATGCGACCTGGATCTACGAGGTCGACACGGAGACCGGGCCCTCCTACGTCGAACGCGTTCGACGGGCGGTCGCCGCGTCCACGGCCCTGCTGGTGATCCTGTCTCCACGGTCGTTGCATTCGCCGCAGGTCGATCGCGAGCTCCTCGCAGCCGTGGAAGGCGGCAAGCCGCTCGTTCCGCTGTTGCTCGACATCACCCACGACGATCTGAAGCGCCGGGCACCCAACGTGGCATTCATGGTGGGGGCCGCGACCTCGACCCGGCTGACCCATGCGTCTCTGGAGCAAACGCTCCCGGCCATCCGCGCCGGCGTGCAGGCGCTGGGCATTCCGCGGCGTCCCGTCGACACCGACCGCATTCGTCTCCTCGATCGCGCGCTCGAGCGGCCCGCCTCCACCCCACCGGGCGACCATCCGCATCGTTCCGATCGACCATGGCCCCCCGCGCGACCACCGATCGCCGCCCAGGACGCGTCGTGGCGTCGTTGGACCGCAGGCGCACGCGATCGCGCCGGGGACCTCGGTCTGCGCGAGGTCGCCATGCTCGCGTTGGCCCTGCTCTGGCTCGTCGCCGTCGGCGCATGGAGCGCACAGATGCTCCACCATGGCCTGGCATGGGTCGGGGTGTACGTCACACCAGCAACGGATTCTTCCGACCATCCGACCGTCCAGGCGTACTGGCCGGGAACGGCCGCGACGAGCGACACCATGCCGAGGCCGGGCGACCGCCTGCTGTCGGTCGGAACCACCGACCTCGCCGGCGCCGGTCGTATCGACGTCTTCGTCGCGGCACAGGACGAGCGTTGGCGATCCCCCACCGGCGTCGTGCCGGCCCTGATCGATCGCGGCGGCACGCGACTCGTGACCGAGCTTCCCTTCGTCCCGGTTGCATCCGCATGGCGCCTTCCCGTCATGACCGGCGTCTACGTGTTCACCGGCCTGTTCGTCTTCCTGCGCCGACCGCACTCCGCATTCGCTCGGGCCGTCTACGTCGGCGCATTGCTCCTGGCCCTGCACTGGCTGTGGTTCTTCGGCGGGACGCCGGCGATGAGCTGGATGTGGCTCACGGTCTTCGCGGTCAGCTCCACACTGGTCTTTCCGCTTCTGGTCCGCCCCATCGCCATGGTGCCGGAATCCTCGGCGCCGCCCCCGCCGAAATACTGGCCGTGGCTCTTCGCCGTGTTCGGTCCGCTCGTGTTGACCTACGTCCTCGGCGGCCCCCTTCCGACGTGGCTCGGCATCGTCGGGATGTACGTCGTCAATCTCGTGTTCGTGGTCGCGATCCTAGCGCTCATCACGCGCAACTACCGGAACGCCGATCCCCGCGGACGCCTGCAGATCAAGTGGATCTACTTCGGCTTCTATGCCGCGTTGCTCCCGGTCGCCCTCGCCAACGCCGTCGCCGGCATCGGAGGGTCCGCATGGTACTGGCTCCACGACGTCCTGATGCTCTGCGAGGCGCTCATTCCGCTGTCGATTCTGGTCGCGGTAACGCGAGCAAACCTGCTCGACATCGATCGGCTCCTCGCCGGCACCACCATGCTGTACTCGACGCTGTTCGTCGTGGCCTGCGGCGGCCTGCTCGTCTATCCGGACGTGACCCGCGCTGCCGTGGAGCAGCTCGTCCCCGGCGAGGCCAGCGAGGCGTTGCGACGGCTGGTCGCGACCATCATGACCGTCGCCCTCCTGGTCGGAGCCCTCGTCCTGCGTGCGTGGGTGATCGTGCCCGTGGTCGACCGCCTCTTCCGGTCGGAACGCCGGCGACTCGCGACGGCCACCGACGAGCTCCTCGCGGATCTCGCCACGCGTCGGGACGCACGCGACGTGCTGCGGCTCTCGTGCGAGCGTCTGATGACGCTGATCGGAGTCTCCGAATGCACGGGCTACGTGCGCGAGGGCACCACCTTCCGGACCGCGTTCACCCAGGGGCGTCCGGGGCGCCGGGCCCCGCCATCCACCCTGTCGCTCGACGATCCGATCCTGTCGGTGCTCTACCATGCTCCAGGCGTCGCCGACCTTCAGGTCCGCTGGAGCACCCTGGCGGCCATGCGCATTCCGCCGTCGCAGCGGCACGTCCTCACCCGGCTGCACGGCGAGATCGTCCTCGGGCTACGCCAGGGACCACTCTTCCTCGGTTTCATCGTTCTCGGCGTTCGCCGCTCCGGCGAGGTCTACGACCCGCAGGAGCTGGCGCATCTGGCGCGCATCGCCGATGCCACCGCAGTCGGTCTCGCGCGCGACGACACCGGCATCGATGCCTCGAGCGAGCTGTTCAACACGATCCTTCCCGACGTCACGAAGGCGCCCGTGCATGCCGACGCATCCGTGCTGATGACCGGCCCCGTGGACGTCCTCGACGACGAGGCGCGCCATGCCCTGGAGCGCCCACTGGTCGCGGCCCGCGGCATCGTGGACCTCCGAACTCGCCTGGGCCTGACCGCGTTCTGGGACGACCGCATGGTGGGTCCGGACCACGCCGCGGCCGCCTGCCGCGGTGCACTCGCCCTCCTCCACGATGCCCCTGCGAGCGCGCCGCTGCTTCCCGTCACCATCGCATCGGGACACGCCCTGGTCGGCAACTTCGGCGACGGGCTCGACGTTCATTTCACGGCCCGCGGCGACGCTGCCGACATGGCCGCGACGCTGCAGCGTCTGCGTTGTCATGGATCTCCGATCCTCGTCAGCGACGCGACCCGACGCAGCGCCGGCTCCGAATTCGTCTTTCGGGAGCTGGATCGCGTGCGCATCACCGACCGCGAAGCGCCGCTGGTCGTCCACGAGCTGCTGGGGACGGTCAGCGACGATCTCGACGGACGACTACGCCGTCTCGAGGATCACTTCGTGCGTGCGCGAGCCGAGTACCTGGCGGGTGATTTCGCCGAGGCCCTTGCGCGATTCGAGCGCCTGGCGCGGGACTATCCCGACGATCCTGCCGTACGGCTCTACTGTGACCGATGCCGCCAGCTGCGCGACGATCCCCCGTCCGTGCCATGGGAGGGTATCTGCGAGCTGGCCCCGCGACGGTGAGACCCGATTTTCCTTGTGCCTTCACTACCGTACGATCTAAGTCATTGCCGACATGCGCGGCATCGAACCGCTCCAGCGGCGTATGCACCTGGGCACCTTGCTGCTCTGCGCCTTGGTCGTCCTCGGCGGTAACGCACGTGCGGGGGGGCCGCCACCTGGGGAACGCAGCTTCGGCACCTTTGGTGACCGCTCGGCCCGCATCACGTTCACCGTGACGGATCATGGTGACGCCTGCGGTCCAGCCGGCAGCACCGCCAGCTGGGTCCTGCGCACCGAAGGGGCCGTCCTGTGCTCGCGCAACGACGTCGCAACCACGGTGCAGTACCCGGCCTGCGATGACAACAACCAACCGGCGCAGCTGTGCGTGTCCAGCGAGAACGGCGTCACCGGCCTCACCGAGACCGAGCTCGTTCGAACCCATCTCCCCCAGGGGTCGTGGCTGGCATACAAGTTCTACTCCTCCGAGATAGCCAGCCTGCTCGGCGTCGAAGGCTGCGCCGACGGTAGCTGCCTGGCCACGTCGAGAACCGCCTGCAAGCGCCCCGAAACGACGGGGCTGTTCGCCGAGTGCGAAGGCGATTTCGCATGCGACCGGACGTGCGACGCGGGTGTGTGCGAGGACGGCGTCCGCACCTGCGGCGCCGACATCGACTGCAGCCTTTTCCCGTGCACCCCCACGGAGCGCTACGACCAGAACCCGATCGCATCGACCGGCAGCCGCGCCGAGTACGACGTCGTGCTCGGCTTCACGAAGCAGACCGGACCGATCATCGGCATCGGGGCACCGATCCACGCCGGGCAGTCGTGCCTCGGCGCCGCCTGCGGTGACGGCTTCCTCGACACCGATCTCGGCGAGCTCTGCGACGACGGCGCCGACAACGGCACGACCGCGTCGTCGTGTTCGTGCAACTGCGGGATGGCGACGTCGGCCCCCACCGAAACCTGCGACAATTGCCTCGACGATGACGGCAACGCGTTGGTCGACGCGGACGATCCGGCGTGCTGCACACTCGCCGAGCCGATCACCGGTACGGCGACGTATGGGCGCAACGGCCTGCGCCTGTCGGTGGTCGCGCGGCCACCGCCCGGCGTGCTCTTCGACGCGGCCGAAACCACCGTCGTGATTTCGACGGCGGAGGCCGGCTGCCAGGTCATCGCCGGGCCATGGCGCCGCGTCGGCCGCGGCCAGTTCCAACAGAGCGCCGTGGGGGCCTTCACCATCGCGCGGGCGACCATCCGGAAAGGTGCCCTCCGGAAGCTGGTGCTGAAGACACCCCGCACCGGGTTCGGAGCGGCGATGCCGATCCACGCCAGCCTCCGCGTCGGCCCATCCGGAGCGTGTGGCGTGGTGTCCACCGAATAGCGCCGCCCGCCGCCCCCCGTTGACTCGTGAATCCCGATTCACTACCAGCGTGAACGTGGATTCACACGCCAACCCGAGGAGGCTCCGATGCCCGTCCACTACGAACCCGCCGGCCCCATCGTCGTCGTCACGCTCGACCGACCCGAGGTGGCGAACGCCATCGATCGCCCCACCGCCGAGGCGCTGGCCGATGCCTTTCGTCGCTTCGATGCCGACCCGGCGCTCCACGTCGCAGTCCTGACCGGTGCGAACGCCAAGTTCTGCTGCGGCGCCGACCTGAAGGCGATGCGCAGCGGCGACGGCACGCCCATCACCCGCGTCGCGGCCGACGGCGACGGCCCCGTCGGACCGACACGGATGCTGCTCGGCAAGCCGGTGATCGCCGCCATCGAAGGGCATGCGGTCGCAGGCGGCCTCGAGCTGGCCGCCTGGTGCGACCTCCGCGTCGCGGCCGACGACGCCGTGTTCGGCGTCTACTGCCGGCGCTGGGGCATCCCGCTCATGGACGGCGGCACCGTGCGACTGCCGCGGCTGCTCGGCCATTCGCACGCGCTCGATCTGATCCTCACCGGACGTGGCGTCTCGGGCGAGGAGGCGCAGCGGATGGGGCTCGCCAACCGGCTCGTGCCGCCCGGCCGCGCCTTGCCCGAGGCCATCGCCCTCGCGCGCGAGATCGCGAGCCGGCCGCAGGCGGCGCTCCGCAGCGATCGACGCTCGTCGTACGAGCAGTGGTCACTCGGGCTCGACGAGGCGCTGGCGGGCGAGTACCGCCACGGCATGGCCACGATCGAAACCGGCGAGCTGTTCGGCGGGCTCGAGCACTATGCATCGGGCAGCTGGCGCGACCACACATCGGAGGCGTCATGACGACGGTGAGCCGGCTGGCCGACGATGCGACGGTCGTTCAGCGCATCCTCGATCACATCGACAACCGCACCACCGACCTCGGCGATACGACGTGGACCGAGCCGGTCGCCAACTACCGCTCCGAGACGCGCTTCGCGGCGGAGCGCGACCTGGTGCTGCGCCGCTATCCGACGCCCTTCTGCCCGTCGGCGGCGCTTCCGGCGTCTGGATCGTGGGTGGCGCGTGAGGCGGCAGGAACCCCGATCGTCGCCGTCCGCGGTGACGACGGTCGCGTGCGCGCGTTCCGCAACGCCTGCCGTCACCGTGGCACGCAGGTCGTCGAGGGCACTGGCTGCGAGCGCGCGCTCGTCTGCCGCTACCACGGCTGGACCTACGAGCTCGACGGACGCCTCCGGCACGTTCCCGGCGCACACGGCTTTCCAGGCCTCGACACGACGACGATGGGCCTGGTGCCGGTCGACGCCGTCGAGCGCCAGGGTCTCGTGTTCGTGACGCAGGACACGCCGGCCGTCACCGGCGCCGAGCTGGACGCGCTGCCGGCGCTCGTCGGCCCGGGCTTCCGGTTCGTCACCGTCAACGAGCGCGACGTGGCGGCCAACTGGAAGGTCGTCATCGAGGGGTTCCTCGAGGGCTACCACATCCGCTCGACCCACCCCGACACCTTCTACCCGCTCCAGTTCGACAACCTGAACGTCGTCGAGCGCTTCGGCCGCAACAACCGCATCGCGTTCCCGTTCCGCGCCATCAGGAAGCAGCGCGAGCTCGCCCCCGCGCAGCGATCCGCGGACGGGACGCTGACCTACGTCTACCATCTCTTCCCGAACGCGATCGTCGCGACGTTCCCGCGCCGCATCTTCATGGTCGCGCTCGAGCCGCTCGCCGTCGACCGCACGCGGTTCGTCACCTACATGCTGAGCGATCACGACCCCAGCGACGCGCCGGCGCAGGCGTTCATCGAGCAGGCGACGGCGCTCGTCGACGCCGGCACGCTCGAGGATCAGGAGGTGCTCTGCGCCGTGCAGCGCGGGCTCGCGAGCGGCGCCAACGAGGCCTTCACGTTCGGGCGCTTCGAGAGCGCCATCGTGCACTTCCATCACACGCTGCACGCGCAGCTCGACGCCGCGGGAGTCGCCGCGTGACGACGCGTCGGCCGAAGCCACGGCTGCGGTCACGCGTCGCCAGATCGTCGGACAAGCCGGTGGTCGCCACGCGCCAACGTCTCGTGGACGCGGCGCGCGAGCTGCTCGAAGAGGGCGGCTACGCGGCGGCATCCGTCCAGGCCATCGCCGACCGCACCGGCGTCGCGGCGGGAGCGATGTACCGCCATTTTCCCTCCAAGGCCGAGCTCTTCGTCGACGTCTTCCGCGATGCCGCCCGGCGCGACCTCGCCGCCGTGGAGGAGGCCGCGTCGTCGCAGAGCTGCATCGCGCGCCTCGAGGCTGCCGTGGCGGCGCACGCCCGGGGCGCGCTGCGCCATCGACGGCTGGCCTGGGCGCTGCTGCACGAGCCCGTCGATCCGTTGGTCGACGCCGAACGGCTCGTCTATCGCCGGACGTACTGTCGGAACATGGCAGCGCTGCTGCGGCAGGCGATCGCCGCCGGGGAGATCCCGGATCAGAACGTCGAGTTCAGCGCCGCGGCCCTGGTGGGGGCCATCGCCGAGGCCCTCGTCGGCCCGCTCTCTCCCGTCGCCGGGCAGATGACCTCCGAGGAGGAGATCGTCGCGACGCTGGTGCGCTTCTGCCGCCGCAGCGTCGGCGCCGCGGACGCTGGCACCCTGCGGCGGGTGCCGGCGAAGCGACGCTGAGCGAGGCGCACGGGGGGCGCGAGGCCGCCCCCCCTTCGCTCGCGCCATCACGACGGCCTCAGGCGACCTTGCTCGCCTGCATCGCGTGCACGTCCGCAGCCACCAGACGCTTGCCGCCGATGGCCCAGTCGCCCTGCGCGAATTCGTTGATCCGCACCCAGGTGACCGGGCGGAGGCTCTCGCCTTCGACGGCGATGGCCGCCTCGGTGACCGCGTTGATGAGGTCCTGCTTCTGGCGCGGCGTGAAGACGTCCTTGATCACATCGATCGTGATGAGCGGCATGGCATCTCTCCTCTGCGGGTTCGGTGTCGGGAACCGTTCCGGCGACCGTGCCCAGAGTCGTAGCGTCGAGCCGACTCGGGTGCTTGGAGAGCACCTGGAGACGGGCTGGAGAATGAGCACACCCGCGGCATAGAGTCGGGCCCGATGATCCACCGCTTCGATGGCTTCGAGCTCGATCGCTCGAAGGTCGAGCTGCGCCGCGACGACGAGGTGATCCCCGTCGAGCCCCAGGTGTTCTCTCTGCTGCTGCTGTTGGCCGAGAACCGCGAACGCCTGGTCACCCGGGACGAGATCATCGAAAAGGTCTGGGACGGACGCATCGTCTCCGACTCGGCCCTCGACAGCCGCATCAAGTCGGCGCGGCGGGCCCTCGGCGACGACGGCAAGGCGCAGCGCTTCATCCGCACCGTCCACGGCCAGGGCTTCCGGTTCGTCGCCGAGGTGCAGGACGTGAGCGGGATCGCGTCGACTATGCTGGTGCACGACGAGCATGCGAAGCCGTCGCTCGCGGTGCTGCCGTTCCGCCTGCTCGGCGAGCCCGGACCCTATGCCACCATCGCCGATGCGCTGCCCGACGAGCTGATCGCGGAGCTCTCGCGGCTGCGCTGGCTGTTCGTCATCGATCGGGGATCGTCGTTCCGGTTCCGCTCGGCGGCACCCGATCTGGCCGAGGTCGGCTCACTGCTCGGCGTGCGCTACGGCCTGTCTGGAACGGTAGAGATCACGGACTCGACGCTCGTCGTGACGGCACGGCTCGTCGACACGCGGAGCACCGGCGTGGTGTGGGGCGATCGCCTGGTGTCGCGCATCGCCGACGTCCACGCCACGCGCAGCACGATCCTGGCGCGGCTCGTCGCTGCGCTCGAGCTGCAGATTCCCCTCAACGAGGCGCGCGCCGCACGTCTCGTGGCGCCGGAGAACCTGGATGCATGGTCGGCGTATCATCTCGGGCTGCAACACATGTTCCGCTTCAATCGCAACGACAACGCCGCGGCGGGCCAGCTGTTCGCGCGCGCGGTGGCCGAGGATGCGAGCTTCGCACGCGCGCATGCCGGACTGTCCTTCGTCCATTTCCAGAACGCCTTCCTGCGCTACACGCCGGACCTGCACGCCGAGGTCCGCAACGCGCGACGCGCGGCGGAGCGCAGCGTCGAGCTCGATCCGCTGGACCCGTTCGCGAACCTCACCATGGGCCGAAGCTTCTGGCTCGGCGGCGAGCTCGATACGAGTCTCGGGTGGCTCGATCGTGCCACCGCGATCAGCCCGAACTACGCCCAGGGCGTCTATGCGCGGACCTGGACGCACACGCTCTCCGGTCGCGGGGCGGAGGGACGCACCGACGCCGATACCGCGATGACGCTGAGCCCTCTCGATCCACTGCACTACGCGATGACCGCGACGCGGGCGCTGTCGCACATGGTCGACGGCGAAACCGCGGAGGGAGCGATCTGGGCGGAGCGTGCGGCGCGATCGCCCGGCGCCCACGTGCTGATCGCGCTGATCGCCGCCGTGGCGCACACGTTGAACGGCGATCGCACGCGTGCGGCCGCATGGGCCGCCAACGCCCGTGAGCGCAACGGCGCCATCACCGAGGCCGACTTCTTCCGCTCATTCCCGTTCGCCGACCCGGGCACGCGCCAGCGCATCGCGAAGGCACTGGCCACCGTCGGCTTCTGAGCCGGCGTCGCGCGCGGATGGCTCGGAACGTCAGCGTGAGCGGCGTGGCGGACGCGGCGATCCGATCGCGGCGAGAAAATCGGCGGCTGCGGCCAGCGCCGCGTCGACCAGCTCCATCTCCTCGTCGAGCATCTGGGCGGCGGCCGCACGCAGACGTCGCCGGTCGCGCGGCGTCCGGAGCGAGAACTCCCACGCCGGATCATCCGCCAGGGATTCTAGCCGGCGTTCCAGTGCGCGGGTCGAACGGGTGAGCGCGCGCAGGCGCTCGTACCGCTCGCTCAGCGAGGACGGGACGATGGGGTCGGCGTCGCCTTCCTCCGAGGCGTCGAGCCAGGCGGCGATGGAGAGCAGGCGCTCGAGGTTGCCGGCGGTATACGCGATGGTCGCTTCGACCCACAGCGCCTTCGCGCGCGACGGATCGAGGAAACGGACGACGGTCGGTGAGTCCGGATGCAGTCGGCGTGCCACGGCACGGTAGACGGCGATGCGTCGGGAGCGTGGAGCGGCGCTCGATGCCGCGACGCCGTCACCCGGCATGGCGGCATCCGGCGTCGCCCGGCGCGCCGCTTTCCGCTCGGCACGCTTGCGGTCGACCTTCGCACGCCGTCGTGCTGCGACCTCGTCGGGGTCCATGCGATCGCGGCGGGCAGGTGGCGACTCGCTACGTGGGTTCAGCACCACGTAGAGGGCTTCGCGCGGATGCCATCCTTCCTGGTCGGCCAATGCCATCACCCGCTCGGCCGTGGCACGACGCGCACGCAGCTCGTCCCGGCGTGCTTCGAGGATGGCGAGGACCGGACCCAGCTCGTGCCGCAACCATCGCGCATACGCCTGGCGTTCGACGTCCTCGAACTCGCGCAGCCGCGCTTCGAGCCTCGCCAGCTCCGCCTGGCGCGCGCGCTCCTCGGTGCGGAGTCGCGTCAGCAGCGTCGGGAGGTCGGAGGTCACGGGCAACGTCACGGCGCACACATACCTTCTCGGACACGCACCGCCAGCAGCAGCGCCGACCGCCGTCGTCCCGCATGCAGGACGACGCGCTCCTCGCAGTTGCCACCTGCCGCTGCGAGTGCACGCTCGAAATCCGCTTCGTAGGTGACGCGACCGAAGTCGACGGTCGTGATCCGTCGCAGCATCGGCTTCACGACCTCCAGCACGCGCGATCGCTCGTGCTCGAAGGTCTGCGTGAAGTAGATGTATCCGCCCGGTGCGAGCAGCGTCGCGACGTGGCGCACGGCGGCGGGCGGATCGGGCAGCAGCATGAAGCTGCCGCTGAAGTAGGCCGCGTCGTACGGGCCGCCGTGGTGGTCGTAGATCGACTCGAGGCAGACGGCGACCCGGTCCGCCACGCCGTGGCGTTCGATCTCGCGGGCACAGTGGGCGACGTAGTCGGCATCGATGTCGACGCCGATCACCGAGAGATCCTGCCGGCGCAGCCGGTCCGCATGGGCCAGCAACGCGCCACCGGTCCCGATGCCGACATCCAGCAGCCGACTGCCGGCGGGCAGCCGACCGAGCACCGCGTCGTACCAGGACGACGTGAGGGGCACGATGAGCAGGTCGTAGAGACGTGCTCGCACACCCCTCCCAGACTGCAACGGCTCAGGCCACGAGATGCTTCGCCGTGTACATCGGCAGATCGAGCGGCGAGACCATGCCAGGCTTCGCCGCGCACACCGCGGGAATCGCGTTCAGCAGCCGCATCGCGGTCGCCACCAGCCCGCCGGTATTGTGGTCGCGGTCGTCGCCGGAGAGCGTCAGCTCGCACGTCATCGACGGCGAGCCTTCGATGAGGATGCGGTAGCATCCCGAGCCGGTGGGCTGCGGCCATTCGGGTGCCAGGTCGTCGCGCAGACGGGTCACGTGCTCGACGATGACGGCCGGCCGGCCGCGCACCATGCCCTGCACTTCGAAGCGGAGCGCCGCGGTGGTGCCCTTGGCGACCTTGCCCGCCGACACCGTCACCTCGTCGGGCGCGGGCAGACGCGAGTGCACCTCGCGGATCTCGTCGAGCTCGACGCCGAGGCCGGCGGCGATCATGTCCACCGTCGGGCCCCACGCCAGCGTCAGCACGCCGGGCGTCAGGAGCAGCGGCGTCGCGTCGAGCGCCTGGCCGAAGCCCATGGTGTGGAAGAGCACCTCGCCCTGATCGTAGGTGGCGTAGTTGACGATCTCCATGATGCGCACCGAGTCGACGCGCTCGCAGGCGCTGAGCAGGGTGAGCGGCAGAATGTCGTTCGCGAAGCCCGGGTCGATGCCCGACGTGTAGAACGACGACCTGCCCTCCTCGCACGCCGCCGCGATGCGCTCCGCCAGCGCGGCGTTGCGCGGCGCCTGCGGGTAGACCAGCGGCACCACCGACGACGACACCACGTTCGCGCCGGACGCCAGGATGCGCGCGATGTCCTCGATGGCGTCGCCGGGCCGCAGGTCGGCGGTGGCCGTGTAGCAGACGCAGTCGGCCTTCAGCGCCAGCAACGCGTCGACGTCGCTCGTCGCCTTCACGCCGGTGGGCGGCAGACCGATGAGCTCACCGGCGTCCTTCCCCACCTTGTTCTGGCCGTGCACCCACAGGCCCACGAGCTCGAGGTCGGGATGCTTGATGATCCCGTGCAGGGCCTGACGGCCGACGTTCCCGGTGCTCCACTGGATCACGCGATAGGGCATCCCCGTTCCGTGCCCTGCCGGGTGTGGGCTCGTCAAGCCTCTGCGGGGTCGGTGCGCGGGTGGGGTGATGGGGGCGCTCGGTACCCGTCGTCCGCTCGACGCTCGCTCGGCACCACCCCACGCCCCTTCCCCTCCCGCTCACTCACGACTCGCTCCTTGACGGGTACCGAGCGCCCCCATCACCCCACCCGCACGACCACACTGCCGAGAGCCGGTGACACACACACGGCGAACGACCGACGATGCTCTGCCGCGCGGTGATCCGCGTCGCTGGGTTGTGGTTCGGTTAGGTGAAGAAGTAGCGCGTCAGATGGAAGAAGACTGGGGCGGAGAAGCAGATCGAGTCGATGCGGTCCATGATGCCGCCGTGGCCTTCGATCATCGTGCCGAAGTCTTTCACGCCGCGGTCGCGTTTCACTGCCGACATGGTGAGACCGCCGGCGAAGCCCATCAGCGTGATCGCGAGGGACATGCCCGCGGCCTGCAGGGGCGTGAACGGCGTCACCCACCAGAGCAGCCCGCCGATCAGCGTCGCCGATGCGACGCCGCCGACGAAGCCCTCCCACGTCTTGCTCGGGCTCACCTTGGGCGCGATCGGCGTGCGGCCGAGCGTCTTGCCCCAGACGTACTGCAGCACGTCGCTCACCTGCACCACCAGCACCAGGAAAAAGAGCAGCTTCGCGTTCTGGCCCTCGTAGCCGGGGATGTGCAGCATCAGCAGCGCGGGCGCGTGGCTGACGCAGTACACGCACACCATGAGGCCCCACTGGATCGTCGCCGCACGGGTGAGGAAATGCTCGACGTCGCCGGTGACGACGATGCGGCTCGGAATGAAGAGGAAGCCGTAGACCGGGATCAGGATGCTGAAGAGCCCGTACCACTGCATGCCGACGAGCACGTACTGCAGCGGCGCGAAGACGAAGAACGCCGCGAATAGCGCGCGATGATCGCCGGGACGCGTCGGCGTCAACGTGACGAACTCGCGCAACGCCAGGAACGACACCAGCCCGAACAGCACCACCGAGCCCAGACCGCCCGTCGCCAGCGCCACCGCGAAGACGGCGCACATGCCCCACCAGGCCTTCACGCGCGCGTTCAGGTTCTCGACGGTGGCGCGGCCGCTCTCGCTCGTGACGGTCTTGGCGAGGATGACGCCGATGACGCTCGACACCACCAGCAGGCCGAGCACGCCGCCGAAGAGCCACTTCAGGTCGTCGTCGATCACGAGGCTCATGATGCTCCCAGCGCCTCGACCGCAGCGCGGGCGCGTTCGAGGAATGCGTCACGCGGCTCGTCGGACGCGAGATGCATGGGCGTACCGAAGTGGGCACGGCTCAACAGCGGCACCGGCAGCACCTCGCCCTTCGGCAGGATGCGATTCAGATTCTCCAGGTGGACGGGCACGAACTCGACGTCGGGCCGCGCCGACGCCAGCTTGTAGAGCCCGGCGCGAAACGGCGCGACGACGTCGCCACGCCCGCGTGTGCCCTCGGGGAACAGGATGAGCGACGACTCGTCGAGCGCCTCGAGCATGACGTCCACGGCGGACGGTCCGCGCGGCGCATCGGCAGGCGGCACGCGATCGATCAGCAGCGCACGGAACACGCGCGCGGCGAGGTAGGGTCGGACGCGCCCGCGCTGCCAGTAGTCGCGCGCCGCCACGGGTCGCGTGTTCGCGCGCAGCACCGGCGGCAGACACGACCACAGCACGACGGCGTCGAGGTGGCTCGTGTGGTTCGCGAAGTAGACCCGTCGCGACGCGCTCGGCTCGCATCCCATCCACATCGGCTTCACGCCACTCACCAGCCGCGCCGTGGACGCGAGCGCGCTCGCCAACGGGTGATTCTTCACCGCGCCTCCAACGACGCGATGACGAGCTGCGTGCGCCGCACGACGGTGACGATGCACCCGACGACGACGACGACGAGCGCCAGAACCAGCACGCGATCGCTCCCGAGCACGACGGTCTCCACCGCCGAGAGCAGCGCCGCGCCGGTCATGACCGCCATCCGATGCTGCTTCGCCATCGGCCCCATGAACGACTGCGGAATCCCCGTCGACCCGCCGAGCACGCGCACGTACGCCGTCAGCACCGCGAGCAGTCCAGCTGCCCACCCCAGATCGACGCCCCACGACGTCGAGGAAACGGCATATCCCGCGCCGACGAGAATGAACGGATCCGCGATCCGATCCGGCAGATCGTTGAACACTTCGCCCGACTTCGTGCGCCGCCCGCCTTCGACGGCGACCATGCCGTCGAACAGGTTGCACAGCAGCCGCAACTGAATCCCCGCAGCCGCCCCAACGAACGCAAGTACGCGCACCGCCACCGACGACGAGTGCCCCGCAATCACGAAGCACAATCCAGCCAAAGCCCCGGCGACGACACTCGCAATCGAAATATGGTTCGGCGCCACCCCGGCCTTTGCCAGCGACGACGCAATCGAAGCCGCCCAAGACGACTCTCGCGCCTTGATCGGCCGCCGAACGAGCGAAGGATCAGCCATGCGCAGGATGTCGTATCGGATCGGCGCCAGTCAGAGAAACAACGACGAGAAATCCGTCACATGGGGGTGGCGGTGTGGCGTGGGCCGAGGTGCCACCGAGCGAGCGCGTCAGGAGCACGCGCGGAGGGGAAATGGTGCGGGGGGTGCCGTGCGAGTGCCGCGCGCAGCCGGTGGCACCTCGGACCGCGCCACGCCGCCACCCCCGACCGCTCAGGTGCGCCCGATGAACTCGACGACGACCCGCCCCAGCTCCTCCCCACAGTCCTCCTGCAGGAAGTGCCCACCGCCAGCGATCGTGCGGTGCGCATGCCCCGCAGCCCCGGGAATCTCCCGCTGCAGCAGGAGGTCGCCCCCCGCCGTGACAGGATCCCGATCACTGAACGCCGTGAGGAACGGCTTCTCGAAGCGTCGCAGCACCTCCCACGCCGCCCGATTCGCCGGCGCGGCGGGATCGTCGGGCGTGATCGGCACCAACACCGGAAACTGCCGCGCGCCCGCCGTGTACGTGTCGTCGGGAAAGGGCGCGTCGTAGGCGGCGATCACCTCGGGCGGCAGTGTCGTCGCTGAGCCGCCTTGGATGATGCCGCCGACGTGGAACCTCGGCGTCTCCTGCGAGTACTTGCGCCATGCCAGGAAGGCGGGACCGGCGGGGGTGTCGCCCGTCGGCAGGAACGTGTTCGCAGCGACGACGCGGGCGAAACGCTCCGGATGCTCGGCGACGAGACGCAGCCCGAGCAGGCCGCCCCAGTCCTGACACACGAGCGTGACGTCGCGCAGATCGAGTCCCAGGAGGACGGCGCGCATCCAGTCGACGTGGCGCTGGTAGGTGTAGTCCTCGCGCGCCGCGGGCTTGTCGGAGCGACCGAAGCCGATCAGGTCGGGCGCGATCACGCGATGCCCCGCCGCCGTCACGATCGGGATCATCTTGCGGTAGAGATACGACCACGACGGCTCGCCGTGCAGCATGAGCACGGGTCGGGCATCGCGCGGCCCCTCCTCGACGTAGTGGATGCGTAGACCGTCGACGTCGAGGTAGTGCGGCGCAAAGGGATGGCCGGCGAGGTCGGCGAAGCGCTCGTCGGGGGTTCGCAGCACGGTCATGGGCGGCCCTCCAGCAATGCGGTCAGGGTGTGGTGCACGACCTGCGCGGCCTGGGCACGCGACAGGCCCTGGTGCTCGCGCAACGCCTGCCAATACGACCAGCTGCCGGCCGCGACCAGGGCCGCCGCCAGTCGACGTCGTTCGGCCGCGGGACGCGCCGCCAGCTCGGACGCGAACAGATGGCGCACCGCCGCGGCCTTGTCGGCACGAAATCGCCGCAGGCGAGTCTGGATCTCGCGCGAGAACGGCTCGGAGAGCAGCGCCGCGCGCCGTGCCGGCGAGATCACCTCGAGCACGCGCGTGCGCTGCACCACGAACGCGGTGATGCGCGTCGCGAGCGATCCGTCGACGGACAACGGCTTGACGAGCGGCAGGAGGCGCTCGGTCTGAATGTCGGCTGCCGCCGCGAACAGCGACTCGACGTCGCTGAAGTGCTGGAAGACCGAGCGCAGGGAGACGCCCGCACGCTCGGCCACGCGCGCCGCGCTCGGCCGCAGGTCGCCGCCCTCGATGAGGTCGAGCAACGCCTCCACGATCGCGGCGCGAGCGCGCACGCTGCGGGCGATGCGACCGTCGATAGGGCGGGCGGGGGCGGCCATGGCGCCGGAAACTTATTGCAGGCGCCATGCAGGCACAAGATCGGACTGGCCGGCGTCGGGGTGGCGTTGTACGGAATCGCCGTGTCCACTCGTGCGGAGCGTGTCATGGCCGCCGGCGCAGGCGTCGTGGCGCTGGTCGGCGTCGGATACCGCTGGCACGATCTGTCGCGGTGGGGGTTCTGGAACGACGAGGCCTGGGTTGCGATCTCGACGCGGGTCGAGGGGCTGTCGCAGTTCCTGTTGTCGATGGCCACGACGCCGGTCCTCTGGGGCGCACTCCTTCGACCCCTGGCCCTGCTGCCGCATGCCGAGCTCTCGTTGCGCCTGCTGCCGTTCGCCTGGAGCGTGCTCACGCTGTGGCTCGCGTGGCGGCTGGGGACGCGCCTCGCCGGGCACGCGCTCGGCGGTCTGTTCGCGGTGGCGCTCGTGGCCCTCGACCCCGCATCGATCCAATGGGCCAAGCAGCTCAAGCAGTACAGCGCCGAAGCGGCCCTGATCCTGGCAACGCTCCTGGCAGCCGACGCGTCGATCCGCGACCGGCGCGGGCTGCGGTGGCTCGGTCTGTTGCTCGCCGTCGGTGCCACCGTGTCGAACGCGCAGATCCTCGCCGCCCCGCCGGTGCTCGCCATCGTGCTCATAGCGACCCTCGTCCGCCGGGACGGTCTCCCGGCACGGCGGGTCGCGTTGCTGACGCTCGTCGTCGGTCTCTTCGACGTCGCGTGGTACGCCCTGGTGCTCCGACCCGGGATGCCGGCGTCGCTGCACGACTACTACGCCGAGGGTTATCTCCCGACGGGAAGCGTGGCGGTCACGGCGGCCGCAGCGCGCGCGGCCTTCGACCGTCTGCTCGTTCCAGGGCTCGGCGCCTACGGCGTGTGGGTCGCCGCCGCCGCCGTCGTGGGCCTCGTCGGCGATCCACGCACGCGATCCGTCGCCCTGGTCGTCGGCCTGCTCGTGCTCGAGATCGTCGCGCTGTCGGCGTTGCAGGTCGTGCCACTCGGCATCGTGCGCACGAGCCTCTTCCTGATCACGGCGCTGCTGGTCCTGACCGGCGCCGCGGCCGCGCGCGCTACGATGGCGCTCTGGACGCGTCCGCTGCTGCGCCCGGTGGCCGTGGTCGGGCTGGTCGCGCTGGGCATCGTCGTCGGCCGCGATCGACCCTGGGCCGCGATGGCATCGGTGGAGCGTCCCGAGGACGTCGGCCCGCTGATCCAGGAGCTCGAAGCGGCGCGAATGCCCGACGACCGCGTCCTGCTCTATGCGCGCACCGCCTTCGTCTGGGGCTACTACCAGGCGAAGATACCCGTCCTCGACAGGAACGAGCTGGTCACGGTCGGCTTCGTGCCGCGGCTCGACGACCCCGCCGTGATCGTGATCGACGGCGCCAACTTCCCGGCGGGCATCGATCGTGCCGTCGCCGGCGCCCCGCGTGTCTGGTTCGTCGGCTCGCGCTTCGCCGGCACCGACGAGACGCGCATCGGGTACGCCATCGCGGCCAAGACCTACATCGATCACACCGAGCGCCGCGAACGCGCCCTCCTGCTGCGCGCCAGGCCGCGCTGAGCTACAGAGAACGCCGCCATGAAGCTCGTCACCTGGAACGTGAACAGCATCCGCGCCCGCCACGACCGCGTGCTGGCCTGGACCGCCGAGAATCAGCCGGACGTCCTCTGCCTGCAGGAGACGAAGGTCGAGGACGGCGACTTTCCCACAGCCGAGCTCGCCGCGCTCGGCTACGAGGCGGTCATCCACGGCCAGCGCACGTACAACGGCGTCGCCATCCTCTCGCGCACGCCCATCACCGACGTCCAGCACGGCTTCGGCGACAGCGGCGACGACACGCAGTCGCGCTTCCTCGTCGGCACCACGGCCGGCGTTCGCGTGATGTGCGCCTACGTCCCGAACGGCGAGACCACGACGTCGCCGAAGTTCGCCTACAAGCTCGAGTGGATGCAGCGCCTGACGACGTGGCTCCGGGTGCACCTCGACACCGCCGCGCCCGCGGCGCTGTGCGGCGACTTCAACGTCGCACCCGCACCGATCGACGTCCACGATCCGGCGCTCTGGGAGACCACGGTGCTGTTCGCGCCGGCGGTGCGGGAGGCGCTCGAGGCGGTGCGCGCGACGGGCTTCGTCGACCTGGTGCGCCAGCTGAACCCCGACCAGCCGCTGTACTCGTGGTGGGACTACCGCATGCTGTCGTTCCCGAAGGGGCGCGGGCTCCGCATCGACCACGTCTTCGTCACTCCGCCACTCGCCGAGCGCGCCGTCGCCGCGGGCGTCGACCGCAACGCGCGCAAGGGCAAGCAGCCGAGCGATCACGCCCCGGTGTGGGCGACCTTCCGCTAGACCTCGAGACCCACCGCCCGCATCAGCGCCAGCGCGTTGCTCTTCGTCACCACGCCGGGGCGCATGCGATAGTCGAAGGTCATGCGACCGTCGACGAGCTGATCCTCGAAGTGCACGTTGGTGGCTTTCACGCCGAGCTCGTCGCCGATGTGGGCCACCGCCAAGTCGTGCGTGGTGACGAAGCCGATGGCGCCACGCTCGACCAGGCCGCGCACGATGGCCTCGGCGCCGATGCGGCGGTCGTGCGAGTTGGTGCCGTGGAAGATCTCGTCGAGCAGGAAGAGCAGCGGCGGCGTGCCGCTGGCGAGGTCGACGAGCTGCTTGATGCGCGTCACCTCGGCGTAGAAGCGCGACGTCCCCGCCTGCAGCGAATCCTGCACGCGAATCGAGGCGCCGACGGTGAGCGGCGTCAGCGACAGCGCGTCGGCCGGCACGGGTGCGCCCGCCTGCGCCAGCACCGCGTTCAACCCGACGGTGCGCAGCAACGTGCTCTTCCCCGACATGTTCGACCCGCTCACCACCAGCACGTGTGGCGCGTCGCCGCCGAGACGCACGTCGTTACGGATGCACTTGCCCGGCGCGAGCAGCGGATGCCCGAGGCCGCGGCCGTCGAGCGACGGCGGGCCGGTGGTCAACGTGGGGAACGGCTGCTCGGGATGCTCCCAGGCGTACGCCGCGAGCGCGCACAGCGCCTCGACCTCGCCGACGGCGGCGAGCCAGCCCGCCACCGACGGTCCGCATGCCGCACGCCACGACTCCAGCGACAGCGCCACCTGCGTCGTCCACAAGAGCAGCCAGCCGACCGGTGCGAAGACCTGGTTGCGACGCGCGTCGAGCAGGTCGATGCGACGCTTGAGCCGCGCGATCTGTCGCGACGGCGGCTGTCCGTCGGTGTCGAGCAGGGCGCGCAACGCGGTCAGGCGCGGCGACGTGAACCGCTCCGCCTCGAGGCGCGCCAGCATCTCCGCCAGCAGGCGCAGATCGCGGCCGGGCTTCTCGACCGCGCGCACGACGTGCTGCACGCGACGGCGCAGCACCAGCGCCACGACCGACTCGACCGCACCGACGACCACGATCGGCACCCAGTCGCCGAGCGCCCATGCCACCGCGGCCCCGGTCGCGAGCAGGGCGAGCAACGGCGCCAGCCATCGCGCCCACGGCGCCGTCAGCACGATCGGCGCCTGCGCCCAGGCGCGCAATGCATCGGGATCGACGCCCGCCCGCACGTCGGCACCGAGCAGCGCCATGTCCTCGCGCAGGTCGAGGCGCGGGCGCAGCTCGTCGACCGCCGCCTGGCGCGAGCGGACGTCATCCGGGACGGCCGGGGCACGCAGCCATGCGGCCAGCGTGTCCTCGCCCGCCCGCGTGCGCGCGGTGCATAGGAGCTCGAACAGCGATCCCGCTCCGAAGAGATCGAGATCGTCGGCGTACGGATGCAGCGCATCGACGAAGCGCACGCCGTGCTCGCCGCCGCCCATCCACGTCCCGTCGAGTCGGGCGAGACCGCGCCGATAGAAGGCGACCGCACGCTCGGCGCGCTGGCGCGCCGCCGTCGTGTCCCAGTGGCGCGCGACCAGCACCGCGAACACCGCCAGCGGCACCAGCGTCCATGCCGGCGAGAACGCGCCGTCGCGGATCGCCCACCAGGCGACGACGCCGGCCGCCACCATGCAGCCGAGGCGCAGGAGGCCGAGCCGCTCCTCCGTGCGCTCGAGCCGGGCGACCGTGTCGCGCCGCGCGGCGAGGCGGCTCGTGTACTCGACGTGCGGATCGGTCATGGCCGTCCTCGGCTATCGGGCGACCGTCGCCGGCGCAAACTGCGGCGGCGCCTCGCGCAGGAGGCCCCGCAGACGCCAGGCCGGCAGCAGAGCCAGCGCCGCGATCACGGCCTCCACGACGAAGACCCGATCCGCGCCCACCCGATCGACCAACGCACCCGCCAGGACGAGGCCGGCGCTACCGCCGAGGCCGAACGCCACCACGCCGTAGAGCCCCTGCCCGCTCGTGCTGTTGGCGGGCGGCACGAGCCGCATCAGCAGCATCATCGTCGCGAGATGGAACACCGAGAAGGTCACCGCGTGCCCGAGCTGCACTGCGATGACGAGCGCCTCGCTCGTCACCACCGCCGTCAGCAGCCAGCGCACGACCGTCACCACCAGCACGGTGAGGATCAGGTCGGCAGGCTCGAACCGCGCGACGAGGCGACGTCCCCACCCGAAGAGCACGATCTCGGCGACGACGGCGAGCCCCCACGCCATACCAGGCACCGCGTCGGACAGGCCGAGGGCCTTGGTGTGGATGGCGAAGAAGCCACCCCACGCGCCGCAGCTCAGCTGCAGCAGGAACGCGGTGGCGAGGAATGCGCGCAGCGGCGGCGTGAGCAGCGTCCACGGCGGTCGCGCGTCGTGCGCATGACCGGGCTGCTCGCGCGGCAGACGCAACAGGGCAGGCACCAGGACCAGCTGCGGCACCAGGAGCAGGACGGGGATGAGCGCGGGTGACGTCCGCGCGAGCAACGGTGCGCTGCCGAACGCGCCCACCACGAACGCCACCGACCCTGCCATACGCAGCCGCCCGTAGTCGCCGCCCGAGCGCGCCAGCGCATCGAGCACGACGGCATCGAGCAGCGGGATCAACGAGCCGTGCAGCACCGCAATGCCCCCGAGCACCATCAGCACCGCCGGAAACGACTGCACCACCAGGAGCGGCAGGAAGCAGAGGCTGCCGAGCAACGCCGTGCCGACGAGCAGGACGTGCCGCTTCCGCCAGCGATCGGCGGCAGCCGCGACGACGACGGCCGAGAGCCAGCGTAGCGCCGGCTGCATGCCGATCGTCACACCCACCTGCCAGCCGTCGAAGCCGAGCGACGCCAGCCAGAGCGGGAGGTAGGGCACCCAGACGCCGGTGCAGAGGAAGACGGCGAAGTACGCCGCGACGATGTGCCGGCGCTCGGGCGGAATGCGGGCGATGTCGCAGGAAGGGACGGGAGACGCAACCTGGCGGCGATCGACCTTCGCCGCGGAATCACCCCGGCGAGGGGGCCGTTGGGGCTAGACAACTACGTGAGAGCGAGGTGCATCCCGTCGTCCTCCCGTGCTCATTTTTCAACCACTTTTTCTTGACCCCTGCGACGCGGCGATGCTAGCCCGAAGCGTCGGGCGGTCCTGGTCGTATCGGGGGCCACGGCAAGGGGGCCTCATGAAGTCGCGGTCGCGATCTTCTCTCCGTATCGCAGTGGTGTCGCTGTCGGCGTTCATGGCACTCGTCACCTCCGCTGCCGCGCAGGTCTCGAGCGACGACCGCCGATGCATCGAGGCGATCAACGCCGAGACCCGCAAGCTGGTCCTCGTCGTGCACAGGGAGATCGGCGCCTGCGTCGGCGACTTCGGCAAGGGCACGCTCGCCACGCCCACGGTCGTCGAATGTGCGGGACCGGCCGCGTCGGCGAAGGTCGCGAAGGCGGTCGAGAAGGCCCTCGACAAGGCCGCGGACCGTTGCGGCGCGGGGACGCCGCCGTTCGGCCCTCCAAACCTCGTCGGGCACGCTGAGCACGCGTTGGCCGAGACCACGGCGCTGCTCGGCGACTTCTTCGGTCACCCCGTCGAACAGGGGCTCTCGACCCAGTCCGCCGCCCGCGGGTGCCAGAGGGTCGTGCTGAAGGCCGCGGCCAAGTGTCAGACGACCCGGCTCCGCGAGTTCAACACGTGCAAGAAGATGGGCATGCTGAGCGGCGCCATCCACGACGCCAACACACTGCGCGACAGGTGTCTCGGCACCGGCAGCGCTCAGCCCGATCCGATCGGCATGATCGCCAAGAGCTGCACCGACAAGGCGCGGTCGTTGATCGCCGCGCAGTGTCAGAACCAGGGTGTGTCGATCGCGCAGGCCTTCCCGGGCTGCGGCGCCACCAACACCGCGGGCATGACCACCTGCTTCGACCAGCGCATCGCCTGCCGGACCTGCGAGATGCTGAACGCCGTCGACGGGCTCACCCGCGACTGCGACCTTCTCGACGACGGCAACGACGGTAACGACAGCTGCGACGAGCCCACGACCTGCGGCGACGGCAGCATCGACGGTGCCGAGGCCTGCGACGACGGCGATGCGGCGTCCGGCGACGGGTGCAGCGCGACCTGTCAGCTCGAGGTCGGATGGAGCTGCGGCGCCGGCGCGCCGACCGTCTGCCAGCCCATCTGCGGGGACGGCCGGGTCCTCGGTGCCGAGACCTGCGACGACCACGGCACGACGACGGGGGACGGTTGCGACGCCACCTGCCACACCGAGGCGGGTTGGACCTGCGGCGGGGCGCCGAGCATGTGCGCGGCGACCTGCGGTGACGGGCTCGTCCGCGGCGCCGAGACCTGCGACGACCACGGGACGGCGGCGGGAGACGGCTGCGGCGCGAGCTGTGCCGTCGAACCCGGCTGGAGCTGCGGCG
>DASYLJ010000176.1:0-30466 GCA_036009625.1 Binatia bacterium | reverse complement strand
CGACGGCAACAACATGGTGCACTCGTGGATGGACGCGGCAGCGAAGCTCGACTTCCACCTCGTCCTCGCCTGCCCGCCCGGCTACGAGCCCGATCCGGCCATCACGAAGGAGGCCGGCGGTCACGTCACCGTGACGCACGACGCCGCCGAGGCCGCGCGCGGCGCCGACGTCGTCTACACCGACGTCTGGACGAGCATGGGACAGGAGGCCGAGGCCGACGAGCGGCGCGACGTCTTCGAGCCGTACCGCATCGACGAGAAGCTCGTCGGGCTGGCGAAGAAGGACGCGCTCGTCATGCACTGCCTGCCCGCGCATCGCGGCGAGGAGATCACGGACGCGGTGCTCGAGGGGGCACAGTCGGTGGTGTTCGATCAGGCGGAGAACCGGCTGCACGTGCAGAAGGCGGTGATGGTGTGGCTGCTGGAGGGGCGTTCCTCGTAGGTGTTGTGGGCTCGGGAGGGCGTTGGTGGCGTCCGGCTTGCTCGGAGCTCGCACGGCACCGCGCCGCCCCCTTTCCCCACCCGCGTGCTCGCAACTCGCCGCTCGGACGCCACCAACGCCCTCCCGAGCCCACAACACGCGACCGGCGGTGCCACCCCATCCCCTCCTCCTGTGAGTTGGCGTGATGGGTGAGCACGTGCGTCGCCTTCGTGATCTGTCGCCTGGCCTGAAGCTGGCGCTCGTCGTCATCACGTTCGGCGGCGCGGGGTTGCGGTTCTGGTTTCAGTGGGGGCGGCCGTTCACGGGGGATGAGGTGGGGACGCTGTATTGGATGAAGCGGGACTACGGCTTCATTCTCAGCAACTTCATCGATCCGTGGCTGTCGATGAACGTATTCATCGCCATGACGAAGGCCCTCGGGACGCTGTCGTCGTGGAATCCGTGGGTGATGAACCTGCCGTCGCTCGCGGCCGGCGTGGTCGTCGTCCCGCTCGTCGCGGCGGTGGGAGTGCGGGTCGCGTCGCCGTCGGTGGCGCTCATGGCGGCGACGCTCGCGGCCGCGAATCCGTATCTGCTCTTCTATGCCGTCCAGCTGCGCGCGTACGCGTTGCTGCTGGTCGGTGTGCTCGTGGCGCTGATCGGGTTTCTCGACTGGCAGCGGACGGAGCGCACACGTGACGGCGTGTGGTGTGCGGCCGGCATGACCCTCGCGTGCGTGATGCATTCGAACGCCATCTACTTCGCCGCGGCGCTCGCCGTTCTCGGCGTGACGTGGTGGTACCGCGATCCGCGTCCGTGGCGACAGCGGCTTGGCGCCGCTCGCACCCTGCTCGGCCCGCTCGTAGTCGCCGCCGTGGTGGTCGTCGCCATCTATCTGCCGGTGATCGGACCGATGCGCGCGTACTCGGTGCGCAACGCCGCGGTCCCACCGACCACGCTGGCGTGGGTTCCGTACGCGCTGCGTGAGTACTTCGGGGCCGGCTTCCTCGTCCTGCCGTCACTGGCACTGGCGGCGCTCGGCGCACGCGCGGCCGCAGGGGTGGAGCCGCGGCTCCGCGCCATCGTGGTCGCCGTCGTCGTCCCGGTCATCGCCGCGTCGTGGGTCGGTCTGTCGGCGTTCCCGTGGGCGATGGCGCGGTATCTGCTCGTCGTCCTGCCCCCCCTGCTGATTTTGGTCGCCGCCGGCGTGACGACGCTGCCGCGCCGGGCGCGCGCCATCGCACTGCTCGTGATCGTCGCCACCTGGATACCGGCCATCGCGCGGCTCGACGCCGACAAGCGCGCGCGGCCCTGGGCACGCGTCGGGGCGCATCTCGCCCGCACGACGCGCGCCGGCGACGTCCTCCTGGCCACCGACGTCGGGTACATGCATACCGCGCTCGACACCGGCCCCTACCTGCCGGCGAACGGCGCCACCTACGACACCCCGTCGACGTACCTCGGCGGCAGCGGCCCCGGACGGCTGGTCGTCGTCAACGCCGTGGACCCGATCGCGAGCACTGCGCACGAGCGACGCTTCCATCGCATCCAGGTACTGCGCTACGGCGGCGGGTCACGTGTCGACGTCGCGACCCGGGTGCTGCACGATCTCGAGCGCTGGCTCGGCGACCGCATCGATCCGACGTTGGTCGGCGGCTACCAACTGGTCTTGGATCTCCGCACCGCGCTCGGCCTCGGCGACCCCGATGGGCGCTACGCGCGCGCCTACTACGAATGTCGCATGCGGACGCGCCAGCAGCGCTTCATGCCGCCACAGCTCCTCGGCGTCGACGGCTGAGCGTCCCAAGGCCAGCGGGCGACGGAGTCCAACCCTCGCAGCGTCGCGTGGCGACTCGTCACCGGCGACATGCTATTCAGCCGCGCCATGCCACGCCCGCTCGAGGATCGTGGCGCGGATCGGCCGATCGTGCCGGCCGCCGGCGTCTCGCGTCGTCGTCGCGACGTGCTCGCGGGCGAGCTCGCCGTGATCACCGCCTACGTCCTGCTGGGTGGCTACGCGATGTGGCCCATGGTCACGAGCATCCGGCGTGGCGAGCTCTTCGGCATCGACAGCACGACGAGCGCCTGGGCGTTGTGGTGGATGAAGGAGTGCGTCCTCCACCTCCGGAACCCGTGGGTCACCGACGCGATGTTCGCGCCGCAGGGAACGTCGCTGGCGTACTTCGCGCTGGCGCCGTTGATCGGCGTCGTCTGGATGCCCGTGACGTTGCTGCTCGGCCCGGCCCAGGCCGTGAACGCGCTGTCGGTGCTCCTGCCGATGCTCGCGGCGTACGCCACCTACCGTCTCGCGCGCGCGTTCGCCTTGTCGCGTGCCGCCGCCGTGGCGACCGGGGCGTTCTACGGCTTCGCCCCGATCACGCTCGGCCGCGCCGCCGTCCATGTCATGCTCGCCGCCGGCATGGTGGCGATGCCCCTCGCACTGCTCGCCGCGATCCACCTTCGTCGCCGCGCACGGATCCGCGACGCCGCGGTCCTCGGCCTGACGCTGGCGGCCACGGTGCTGATCGACGTGTCCATCGCACCACTCGTGTTCGCCCTCGTCGGCCTCTACTGGCTCGGTGTCGCCGTCACCGTCCGACGCGTCCCGATGCGCCACGCGCCGGGGCTGGCGCTGGTCACCGTCGGCCTCCTGCTCCTGACGATCTCGCCGCAGCTCTACGTCGCCGCCCAGGCGACGCGGTCCGGCGCGTACCAGTCGGACGCGGCCCTGATGGCGATGAGCTACCGCATCTTCGGCACGGACGTGCTGGCGCTCGTGCGTCCCGGTCCCGGCATCCACGTCCCGCCGGTCGTCGCCGCCATGCTCGACCGCATGTTCGCCACCAACCTCGACGTGCCGGCCACGACCGGGATGGCGGTCTTCGTGCTGGCCGCGATCGGCGTCGTCGGATGCTGGCGGCGTCGACTCGCGCGCTGGGCGGCAGCCGTGTGGCTCGTGGCGTTCGTGTTCGCGCTCGGGCCGCGCATCGCCGTCGGCGAGCACCCGACGGATCACCTCCGCGCGGGATGGACGCCGTTCCCGATGACCGTGCGAGGTCAGCCCCTCTCCGCGATCCTCCCCTATTCCTGGCTCGTCCAGCTGCCCGGCCTCGGCGATTTCCGCGTCGCGCAACGCTTCAACATGCTCGCCGCGCTCCCGGCCACGCTGCTCGCCGGCCTCGGCGTCCAGTGGCTCCTCGCCCAGCGCTCGCGTCCGGCGCGTCTGGCGCTGCTCGCTCTGGCCTCGGTCGCGGTGCTCGAGATGGCCGTGGTGGCAAACGTCGACGCGCGCATCCCGGTCGCGCGGCCGCGCGTGTACGGCCCCATCCGCCGCGACCCGTCGCGGTCGATCGTGGTGGACGTCCCGCTCGGCTGGGTGACCTCGATCACCGTCGCGGGCGTCCGCGACTACCGCACCGAGCCCGTGTTGCGCGGCGCCCAGCATCACCACCCGATCGCGTGGGGATTCACCAACCGCCTCTCGGACTGGCGTCTCGACGAGCTCGCCGCGCATCCGTTCTATGCGGCACTGCTGCGCCGGCAGTACGGTGACGCGACCGACGCCCCGCCGTGGCCGACAGCCAACCCGCCACGCGAGCCGACGCTCGCCGAGGCGCGCGCCGATCGGGAGCGACTCGGCGTCGGCTGGGTGGTGCTGCACCCGGAGGTCAGTCGCGATCTCGGCCCCTGGCTCGAAGCCACCGGGTTCACGTGGTCGCATGGTGCTGCGGGCTTCGATGTGTATCGCGCGCGATGACGCCGGCGAGCTCGACGAACCCTCGTCAGGGAACGCGCTCGTAGGCGCCGAGGTCGGGCGCCGCCCCGGCCGGCCGGAGCGTCCCATCACCGTCGACCGTCATGCTGCTGCCGACCGCCTGATCGATCGCCGGCGAGCCCGGCCCCAGATGGTAGTCGGCGGGCCCGGCGAAGCCGGCATCCGCCGCCGTCGCGACTCCGCTCAGGGTGAAAGCGCCGGGCGGCAGGTTGAAGGGATCGTCGATGTTGGCATTCGAGTCGTGACGGTTGTTCGCGAACAACACGCGGGTGACGTCGGCGCTTCCCCCCTCCGCGACCCACAGCCCGGCGTTGGCATACGCGCGCGGGTCGAGGCCCACGGAGCGATGGTTCGCGACGATGCTGTCCACGACGGTCACGTGCGTCTCCCACCCGGGGACCGGCAGCGCCGCGATCCCGCCGCCGACGTCGTTCGGATCGCCCAGGCGATTGTCGGCGACGGTCGCGTGCTCGACGGTGCCCGTGGCGCCGTTCACGAAGACGCCGCCACCTGCGCCGACCGCGCGCGCCCCGGCGCCGTGGACGATGCCGTTGTCGGCGACGACCGTGTTGCGGATCGTGAACGGCCGCGTCACGTCCTCGAACGCGCCCAGGATCATCGCCACGCCACCGCCGTCGGCGACGCCGCCGTTGACGACCCCGTCACCGGCACGCGCCTCGTTCCCGATGACGAGCGCGCGATCGAGCGTCAGGCTCGAGTTCAGGGTCTGCAGCGCGCCGCCCTGCGCAATCGAGCCGCCGACGGTGATGTTCATCCCAGCGCCGCCCATCGCACGGTTGCCCTCGAATCGGGAGTCCGCGACCGTGAGCGCGCCCTTCTCGACGAACACGGCTCCGCCGTACGCGCCGCCGGCCTCACCGTTCGGCGCCGCTCCGCCGGTGGCGCCATTCCCGGTCGCCTGCACGTTCCGCAGCTCGACGACGCCGTGGATGCCCACCGCCAGCGCACCACCAAGGGCGTCGGCTTTTTCGGTGCCATTCGTCCCGACGCCGTCGGTGGGACCGCCGGTCGCGGTGTTATCGGTGAAGACGACGTCATCGCCCGTGACGGCGATCGAGTGCGTGAACATCGCACCGCCGAGCGCGTAGCCGCCCATGGCGGCGCCGCTGCTCCCGACCGCGCGGTTCCCTGCGAAGGTCACGTGCTCGAGCATCGCAGGCGCGAGCACCGACGCCCAGCCGCTGTAGGCGACGAGCGCACCGCCCGCACCCCGCCCCCCTTCGTCCTGGCCGCTGCCGGCACCCCGGGCCTCGTTGTCGCGGAAGACCACGTTCCGCAGCGTGAGCGCGCTGTGCTGGGCATAGAGGCCGCCGCCGAATGCGGAGCGCTCGGCGAGCGGTCCGCTCGCCGCGCCCACGGCGACGCCGTTCTGGATCGTGACGCCGTCCACCACCAGGCTCGTCGTGGGTCCGACTTCACCGCCGCGCACGACGTGGACGCCACGCCCCGCCCCCTGCGCGTCGATCCGTGTCGCGCCCGGGTCGTCCGACGGCGTGTCCCAGTTCGGCGGCACGAACCCGCCGAGCAGCGTGATCCGCTTGTTGACGACGCAGACGACCGCGGGGCTCGCGCTACCGCCGGCCGGGCAGCTCGCCACGCCGTCATACGTACCAGCGGCCAGCCTGACGACACCGGCACCGTCGCGCGGCACGCGCTGATCGACGACGAACTGGATCGTGCGACATGGCGCATCGGCGGCGCCGCATCCCGGAGTGTCGCTGCCGTTCGTCGTCACGGCATAGGTCTCGGGCGGCGCGCACACCGAGAGGCCGCCGCGTTTGCAGCGACGGATCACCTGGCGCTTGCACCGCCGGAGCCGTCCGGTCGCTTCCACGCAGGTCGCAATGGCCGTCCCGCACGACTGTCGGCACAGCAGGGCGCGGGCGCGTCCTCCACCCGCAACGGCCGGTACGGCGCACACCATCACCAGGACGAGCGCGAGGATGCGGGCGAGCATCCTAGCAACCGGCGAGCCGGTGGCACGGCCCCCATGACACGGGCCAGGGGGGTCTGCCGGCCGGGGCGGCGTTGGAATCGCGTCGAGCGTCAAAATGGTGGCGTGCAGGCGGGACGACTCGACGATTATCCCCGTCACGCAACGGCGCAACCCGTCGGTTTGACGACGTCCACCAGCGGCGCGATGAGAACACGACCGATGGTCGCGATCCGCCTGCTCGCCCTGGCACTCGCCGTCACGGCCTGCGGCCCACCCGCCGGCGTGCGCGACGTCGACGGTGACGGACGAATCGTGGTCGCGTGTCTCGGCGACTCGAACACGGAGACACGCTGGCCACCGCCGCACACCCCCAAATGGTGCGAGTTCGCCGCCGAGCGCGTGCCCGCCTGGACCTTCACCAACCATGCCGTCGGCGGCGCCACCGTGACCCGTCCGAACGATCAGCGCAGCTTCGCCGATGCGCAGCTCGATGCCGCGGGGGCGGCCGCGCCCGCCGACGCCGTCGTGCTCGCCTTCGGCACGAACGACGTCCGCAGCGGCCGCTCGACGGCGGACATCGTCGCTGCGTATCGGGCGGTGGTCGCGCGCGTCGAGGCCACCGGCGCGATCGCCTTCGTGGCACTCGCGCCGCCGAGCTATCCGCCCGAACCCGATCACGCCGCCGCCCTGGCCGCCCTGAACGCCGCGCTCCGCGGCGCTTTCCCACCCGACCGGCTGGTCGACTTCGACGGCGGCATGACCCGCCTCGACTTCGAAGCGGACGGCCTGCACCCGAACGCGGCCGGGCAACACGAGCGCGCGGTGGCGGCACTGCGCGCCCTTCGCCCACCGTCGTGACCGGCTGGCGCGCCTCCGGGTCATCTGCTAGCCACGGCCCCCGAGGAGGAGCGGACAGCCGTGTGGTATCGCTTCCTGAACCCGCTGCGCCCGTTCCGCGACCTCTACGCGCATCGCGAGCTGCTCGTGCAGTTCGTGCGGCGCGAGGTCGAGGCGCGCTACCGCGGCTCGTATCTCGGGCTCCTCTGGTCGCTCATCACGCCGCTCGTGATGCTCGCGACGTACACGTTCGTGTTCTCCACCATCTTCCAGGCCCGCTGGCGTCCCGACGGGGCGCCACCCGAACGCGGGGAGTTCGCCCTCACCCTGTTCGCCGGCCTGATCGCGTTCAACGTCTTCGCCGAGGTCGTGACACGCGCTCCGACGCTCGTGATCGCGAATGCGAACTACGTGAAGAACGTCGTGTTCCCCGTCCAGATCCTGCCTGTGAGCGCACTCGGCGCCGCCCTCTTCCACGGCGTCGTCAACATCGCGATCCTGCTCGCCGGGAGCCTCGTCGCCTTCGGGACGATCTCGCACACGGTCTGGCTCCTGCCGATCGCGGCGCTGCCCCTGATAGCACTCTGTCTCGGCATCAGCTGGTTCCTGGCGTCGCTCGGCGTCTATCTGCGCGACACGACCTACGCCGTCGCCATGGCCACCCAGATACTGTTCTTCCTGACCCCGGTCTTCTACCGTCGCGACGCCGTGCCCGAGCCGCTGCGGCAGCTGCTCACGCTGAACCCGCTCTCGAGCATCGTCGAGGATTTCCGGCGCACGCTGGTGTGGGGACAGTCCCCGGACTGGGCGTCGTGGACCGTGGCGCTGGCGCTCTGCCTCGCCGTGCTCGTGCTCGGCTACGCCTGGTTCATGATCACGCGGACGGGATTCGCCGATGTGCTGTGACGCGACGCCACCGCGATGAGCCTCCGCGCGCGCCTTGCGACCCTGCTCGGACGAGCGGCTCACCGACTCGCCCCACCCGCCGCGGTCCCACCAGCGCCGGCACCCGCGCCGCTCGCGCCGGCGCCGCTCTACACGTCGTTCCACGACTTCCTCCACGCGCAACGGAGCGTCGAGCTCTCGCGCATGCCGCGGCCGGCGGGGGTGCTCCTGAGCGCGGGCTGCTCGGGGGCGTGGTACTTCGACTGGATCGCGCAGTGGTACGGCGCGGTCGATCGCCACGTCGGCGTCGAGCGCTATCTGCCCCGACCCGACGTGCTGCCCGCGGGCGTCGAATGGATCGCGTCGAGCGTGGCCGACATGCCGGAGGTCGGCGACCACACCGTGGACCTGGTGTTCTCCGGTCAGAACATCGAGCACCTGTTCGCCGACGATGTCGTCGGGTTCCTGCTCGAATGCGCGCGCGTGCTGCGCCCGGGCGGGCACCTCGTGATCGACTCGCCGCATCGCGAGATCGCGAACCTGCTCACCTGGAGCATGAACGAGCACACCATCGAGCTCACACCCGACGAAGCGTCGGAGCTAGCTCGTCTGGCGGGCTTCGACGTCACATCGCTGCGGGGCGTGTGGCTGTGTCGTGATCCGGACACCGGACAGACGCTGCCGCTCGACCCGTTTGCCGCCGGCGCGTCCAGCGACGAGATCGTGCGCCGCGTGCAGCTCGCGGCTCGTCATCCGAACGACGCCTTCATCTGGTGGCTCGAGGCACGCCGGAGCACGCGGCCTCCGGACACCGAGGGCCTGCGCGACCGGCATGCCGCCATCTTCCGCGTCGCGTGGCCGGAACGCTGCCGCCGCCTGCTCTCGCAGGTCGGTGAGCGCCGCCACGAGGACGGCCGCGACGTCGTCGCCGCGTCGGCCGCGACGACGGGCTACCTGCTCTTCGGCCCTTACATGCCGTTCGCCGCCGGCCACTACGAGGTGACCTTTCCGCTCCGCCGTGGCGGAGCACCGGTCGGTGACGACACCGTCGTCGCCGTCATCGATGCCATCGCCGACGGCGCGACCGATCCCTGCATCGCGCGGCGCGAGATCCGCGCCGCCGAGCTCCTACCGGGCCGCTGGACCGATCACACCCTCGCCTTCGACGTCGCCGAGCTCCGCTGGACGGGGCAGCTCCGCGTCTACAGCCCCGGTGCCGATGCGCTCACCGCCGACACCGCCATCGTGCTCGATGATCGGGGGACGCCGGTGTGGCCGCCGCGCGCGCGGCCTGCCGACCCAATCACCTGACGCCGTGGAAGACGACCCGATGGGGCGACCACTCGAACGCCTCGGTGCGCCGGAAGCCGCACTCGAGCAGCATGCCCTGGACCGCGGCGCGGTTCGGGCCCCACCAGTTCGTGGTGTCGCCGTTGAGCGTGGCGCCCGGATAGAAGACCATCGCCGGGCGGGGATAGTCCTCCGCGTCGACGTGCGTCTCGATGATCAGCAGCTCGCGGCACACCGCGGACGCGATCCGCACGTACCGGAACGGGTCCTCGGCGTGATAGAGCACGCCGAGCATCAGCACGACGTCGAACGTGCCGACGCGTTCGGGCGTGATGTCCTCGACGCTGATCTCGAGCTCCTCGACGCGCGATCCGAGGGCCCGCTTGGCGAGGTCGAAGCCACCCTTGGTGGCCATGCCGTACAGGTTCCAGCACACCTTGTCGGTGGCGAGCACGCGTGCCGCCCCCCGGCGCTCGGCGGCGAACGAGAAGAAGCCGTCGTAGGCGCCGATGTCGAGCACCGACTTGCCGGTCAGATCGGCCGGCAGATGGAGGCCGTCGAGCTTGCGCGGGCTGTCGTCGATGCCGGGCGTGACGAGACCGTTGCCCAGGTCGATGCGGTGGAACCAATCGCGGGCGAGCACCTTCGCCTCGAGCGAATCGCCATCCATCGCGTTCGTCTCCCACACTCGCCGCGCGCCGTCCATCAGCGCGCGCGGTACCCGAGGAACGGTGGCGGGAGGTCGTGCGGACGCAGCGGCGTCGGTCGGCGTCGCGTCAGCCCGAGCCAGAGTCCCGACACCGTCCCGCGCCACCAGCGTGCCAGGTAGTACGCGCGACGCTTGCGACCGTAGGCGCCCTGGCGGTGATACGTGACGATCGCCTGATACGGCCACTTCTCGTACATGAGCGCGTACGTCCGCCGGAGCCGCGCGCGCAGTCCATCGGCCCCGTTCTTGAGACAGTAGTAGGCGTCGCTGCGCGCCATCACGTCCCAGTTGCGGTCATGCCACGACTTCCGGTGCGCAGCCGACGCGCTGTAGTGCCGCACGATGGCGCGCGGCGCGAGCGCGATCGGACGTCCCGCCCGGGCGAGGCGCAGACAGACGTCCACCTCGTCCAGGTAGTAGGTGAAGGTCTCGTCGAAGCCTCCGATCGCCACCAGGGCCTCACGACGAAATGCGCAGTTGTTGCCCTGCGTGTAGCGGACCCACCGCTGGCCATCGGCGACCAGCCCGAGCGCCGCCGCCTCGAACGGCTCGCGGAGCTCGCCATAGTCCGACGCGAGCCGGCCCTGGAACTCCCATTCGTCCTCGTCCCCGCGCAGCACGGGGCCGCCGACGGCCCCGAGTGCGGTGTCGTCGACCAGCGGCGTGACCAGATGCCGCAGCCACTGCGGGTCGGCAGGCAGCGCGTCGTCGTCGATGAACACGACGATGTCGCCCGCCGCCGCCGCGATGCCGATGTTGCGCGAGCGGCTGAGGTTCGCCGTCGCGCATCGACCGGTCTTGACGCGGTCCCGCAGCTGCTCGAGCAGCGCCGCGGTGTCGTCGCGCGAGGGGCCGTTCACGACCACGACCTCGAAGGCAGGATAGTCGACCCGGTCGAGCGCCGGCAACAGACGCCGCAGCCAGTCGGCACGATCGAGCGTGACCACGACGATCGACACCCGGGGCCACGCCGCGACGGCCGGCGCCATCCCCGTCATGAAGCGTCCCGTGTCTGCCAACGATGCGACACCATGCTCAGCGCCCCGGCCGCGATGCGGTCGGGGCGTCAGCGGACTCCGCCGCGGTGTCACGCCGCGCGTGCAGCTGCGCCAGTTCCTGCTCCATCTCGACGAGCACGGCGAGCATGTTCTCCTGCACCTTCGCCTGACGGTCGAATGCCGACGCCGTGAACCAGTAGACCACCCGCTTGAGTGACAGGAGGCGGCCGCCGATCGGTTCGCGCCGAAAGTGCTCGAGCATTTCGCGCAGGCGCTGCGTACGTGATGCCACCTCCGCACCCGCGGCGACCGGCGCCGCCGCCGCGACGTGCGCCGCCAGCGCATCGAGGATGCCGATCAGATGCGCACCGTCGGCGTCGCCCCACGCGGCGGTCGGCGCGCGGTGACGCCCGGCGCCCCGATCCGCTGCGACCCGCTCGTACACGGCGGTCAGGCGCGCGGCCATCGCCCGATGGTTGAGATCGTCCCGCACGCGCGCCAGACCGGCGGCCCCGATGCGTGCGCGGAGCGCGGCATCGGACATCAGCCGATCGAGTCCCGCCGCCAGGCTGTCGACGCTGCCCGGCTCGACCAGGATGCCGTCGATCTCATCGCGCACGCTCTCGGGGATGCCGCCCGTCCGGCATCCGACGACGGGTTTCCCGTACTGCATCGCCTCCGGGTAGATCAGGCCGAACGACTCGAAGAGCGACGGTGCGACGA
The DNA here is from genome assembly GCA_036009625.1 of Binatia bacterium. Taxonomy (GTDB): domain Bacteria; phylum Desulfobacterota; class Binatia; order DP-6; family DP-6; genus DASYLJ01. Next base: position 18,871 of record DASYLJ010000176.1, on the reverse strand, counting down.
AGACGTCACAGTCGGCGTAGAAGCGTGCGAGCCGGGCGTCGGACACCGCGTGATGGAAGTGGACACGGTCGAGCCAGGGCGTGCCCGCGTGCATGGCCGTGAACTGCGCGCGGTAGGTGACGTCGGTCCCCGGCACCAGCGGATTGGCGTCGCCCACCAGATCACAGTGCCAATCGGGATGCGCCGTCAGGAGTCCCGGGAGCGCATCGAGCAGCACCTGGATGCCCTTGCGCGGCTCGAGACGCCCGACGAAGAGCAGGCGATGGGGCGGCCCCGTCCGGAGCGCCGAGGGCTCGCCCGTCGGCGCGATGCCGAGCGGCGTGCGGTGGATCGTCGCCCGCTGCGGCTCGAGGTCGAGACCCATGGTGTCGCGGTAGGTCGAGAGCACGCCCCACGACGGCACGCACACCGCGTCGGCGTGCTCGATCTGCCAGCGATCGAGCTCCAGCGAGCGGCGAAGATCGTCGTTCGGCTCCCAGTGCTGCACCTGCATGATCTGGCTGAGCGGCGTGACGAGCATCAGGACGAGCGGCGCCAGTCCTGCACGCAGCACCGCCACCCCGGGCGCGTTCCAGTTCGAGGCGTGCACGACGTCGAACGCGAGCCCCTCCGCCTGCAGCGCGGCGATGCGGCGGGCGACGGCGACGGCGTAGCGGGCGTTCGTGGTGAGGATCGGATGCCAGGTGAAGCCCACCCGATCGTCCAGATCGACCGGCCGGATGCCATGGATGGTGAAGTCGAGGCTCTCGCGGCGCACGCGGTCGCCGATCTGCGCAATGAGATGGACGTCGTGCCCGAGCTCGTGCAGTCCGCGCGCGAGGTCCCATGTGTAGCGCTCGACACCACCGATGAGATCGCACGGCGGGATGCGATCGGTCACCAGGCAGACGCGGAGGCGCGTCGACGGACGGGACTTCGGAAACCGGAGCAGCGGCGGCGGCGACGTCGCCGTCGTGCGATTGGCGCGCTCGTGGAGCAGCCCGAGCCGCAGCCCGCGCCCGAGGCCGCGCGGCCATTGCCAGAGGAGGAAGCGCCACAGCGCGGCACGCGATATCTGCCCGTCGCTCGCGAGTCGGAACATGTCGCCGACGTAGTGCTTCCGCGGCGCCAAGCGCAGCGTCTGCAGCAGCCGGCGCGGCAGCGGGTCGTCGCCGTTCTTCAGGCAGTAGTACGTGTCGTCCTGCGTGATGACGCGACGGTTGCGGATGAACGGCGGGCCGAGATGCTTCGAGGTCGCCGGGTAGTGCCGCACGCCGGCGGCGGGCGCGTGCACCGTCTCGTAGCCGGCACGCGCGAGACGCAGGGCCACGTCGGCATCGTCACCGTAGTAGGTGATGTGTTCGTCGAAGCCGCCGATGGCGAGCAGTGCCGTGCGGCGATACGCGCTGTTGCAGCCGATCGTCCGTCGCACCCAGCGATGCCCGTCGGGCTGCGGACCCGCGCCGTCCGCGCCGACGAACACCTGCAGACCGTAGTCGGACGACATGCCACCCCCGAACTGCAGGAGGTCCGTGTCGCAATGCCACGCCGGGCCACCGACGGCACCGACGCGACCCTCCGCATCGTCGGCGAAGACGCCGACGATGACGTCGAGCCATTCGCGCGTCGCGGGACGGGCATCGTCGTCGATGAAGACCACGACGTCCCCGGCCGCCTGCCGCAGGCCCAGGTTGCGGGCGGTGGTCATGTGCGCGACCGGGCAGTCGACCACCTTGATGCGGCCCGCCCAGGCGCCGAGCACGGCGGCCGTGTCGTCGCTCGACGGGCCGTTCACCACGATCACCTCGAAGGCATCGAAGCGCAGATGATGAAAGGCGGGGAGCACGCGCTCGAGATGACGAGCGCGGTCGTAGGTCGTGATGATGACGGAGACGGTGAGATCGCTCATCGCGGACGTCGGTAGCGCAGGAGACGCAGCCCTCCCCACACGACCTGGTGGCCGTCGATGGTGCGGTCCTCCACCGTTCGTTCGGTGGAGACCATGCCGCAATCGGAGAGGACGTCGGCGTGCGCGGCGAGCATCCGATCGATCGCGGCCGCGACCTCGAAATAGTGCGCGTCGTGGAAGAGGAGATGTGCCTCGGGGGCGAGCACGGGCAGCACGCCTTCGATGTCGCGGACGACGCCCGCGAACTGGTGATCCCCGTCGATCAGGGCCAGGTCGAACGGTCCGCCCGCGGCGTCCATCGCGCGCGGCAGGACATCGGGCGACGGTTCGGCGAACAGCGTCGCGCGATGGCTGATCTGCGCCCAGTGCTCGGGCGCCACCTGCGGCGCGGGATCGACGCACACGAGCGCGCCACTGCCGATGTCGTCGAGCGCGGCGCAGATGACCAGGGCCGAGCCGCCGCGGAACGTTCCGATCTCGAGCGTCCGCGCCGGCCGCAGGCCGAACGTGAAGCCGTAGAGCAGCACGCGTTCCGAGCCCGTCATGTGGGCCGGCGTCGTATAGATGATGCCGAAGCGCCCGGGACGAGTCCCCATGCTGGCGTCTGAATCCATTGCGGGCTCCTCTGCCGACGGCAGGCGGTGGGTCGGGTCGTCGTAGGCGATCAGCTTGTGGAAGATCACCTGGTCGCCGGCACCGCGTGGATGGCGGCCCCGGCTGCCCCGCACCCGGATATGATGCGATCCCGGCGTCAGGCCGCGGAGGTGGACGCGCCGAAACCCGCTCTCCGGCGCATAGAGCTCGACGGGGCGCTCCACGCCGTCGACCGCGATCGACGCCCGACCGCTCCACCCATGCGACCACAGGAACACGAGCACGTCCGTAGCGTGCACCTCGACCTGGAGGACCGACGCATCGCCGCCGCTGCCGAGCCATCCGTCGATCCCGTCGGCGAGGTGCGCGCGCGCCCACGGGCCCTCCCACGCGATCGCGGGGTCGTCCGCACCCACGACGCGGGTTCCACGCCGTCCCGGCCGCCAGTCGCCGCGTGATCGCGCCAGCAGGACGACGTGCGTCGCGAGGTCGGGACGGGCGTCGAGCTGGCCGCACCAGGCGCGTGCGAAATCGAGCGCGCCCACGGTCGGGTCGAGCGTCGGGTGTAGCGTCGCGTTGTAGCCGTGCGATGCCACCACCTCGAAGCGCGGCGCGAGCAGGCGGAGCAACTCGTCATAGCCGACGAGCCCCGGACGATCCGCGGCGACGCCGTGTCGCATGCGGGCGCGCGCGAACAGGTGCGCGTCGGCGTTGGTCACCGCGGCGACGAGCTGCCCGCCCGGTCGCAGGAGGCGATGGATCTCGTCCAGCATGCGCTCCGTGTCGTCGACGCGATCGAGGCCGTCGCGGGCGAAGAACACGTCGGCCGAGGCGTCCGCACCGGCGAATCGGTCGTCCCGCCACACGCCCGCCCCGGTTCCGAGCTCCACGCCGACACGGCCCACGAGCGATCCCACCGGGAGCATCGCGAGGAGCGACCGCCGGCGTTCGAGCGCCGCCTGTTGCAGCGGCGGCAGCCCCGCCGGTACCTCGTCAGCCCAGGCCACGCGAGACGTCCTCGTTCGGCTCGTACCACCGCGGTGCGAGCCACTGGATGCATGCGCCGACCTCGCCGGTGCGGAGAAACCGCACCACGGCCTCGATGCGCTCGCACGCGGCGGCCGCCGAAAAGCGCGTCACAGCCACACGCTGGTGCGCCAGGACGGCATCCCGCCGCGGGCCACCCGGACGGACGGCGAAGATCGCCTCCGCCATCATCCCGGGATCCCACATCGGAAGCAGCATGCCGCCGTCACCCAGCGTCTCGGGCACGGCCGCCGTCGCCCGCGCCACCACCGGCACGTCGAGCGCCATCGCCTGCGCGATCGGGATGCAGAAACCCTCGTGCTCGGACGCGCACACGAAGACGTCGGCGGCGAGGAGATGCGCACGCAGCGCGAGGTCGGAGACCTTGCCGGTGAACGTGACCGCCTCACCGGAGGGCAGCGAGCGCCGCAGCGTCTCCAGCTCCGCGCGGTACGGCGGGTCGCACTGGTCGTTTCCCACCAGCCACAGCTGCGCGGTCGGATCGAAGCGCCGGCGGTAGACGTCGAACGCGCGGAGGAGCTCTTCGTGCCGCTTGTTGCGTGCGACACGCCCGATGAAGAGCAGCTTGGTCCCCGCCGAGCTCACGAGCCGATCGCGCAGCGCCCCGTCGACCGCCGCCGCGCGCTCGGCGGCCGGCTCGACGATGGGGTACACGTGCACGGCCGGACGCGGCCGCCGGAGATAGGGGACGAGCGCCGCCAGGTTGTGCTGCGAGTCCCCGATCAGCAGGTCGAACCGGCTCGCGATCTGACTGAGCTGCACGTAGCCCTGCCGCGTCATCCAGTGCTGCGGCAGCTCCGGGGTGAAGAAGCGCGGCGGCGTGATGTTGTGGTACCAGATCGCCTTCCGCGCCGGCGTCGCGTCGAGCATCCACGTACACGAATTGTAGCCCCAGTAGTGGAAGACGAGGCCGGGTGCAGGCGTCGCCAGCATCGCCGCCGGCGGCTGCGTCTCGCAGCGCAGCTCGTCCGGCACCCAGACCGGGCACGACAGGATCGCCGCCGGCTCGCCGAATGCCGCGAGGATGGACGCCGTCCGGCGCACGATGCCGGACACACCGTCGCCCCAGTCGAGCGATTCGGCGAGCTGATGGACGGCGGTGGCGTCGGGCACGCTCACGACCGGGCGACGACCTCCATCTCGGGTGAGAGGCCGTTCAGCCGATCGCGCGCGACCACCCGGACGTCGCTGAAGCCGGCATCGCGGACGATGCCCGTCAGGGTGTCGGGCGTGTACATCGCGAAGTGGTCGTCGCCCTCGTAGTCCTGCATGCCGAAGGTGATCGTCTTGAAGTCTGCGAGCGGCATGCGCCCGTCACCCAGTCGCGCCAGCATCGCTTCCCAGTCGGGGCATACGATGCGGAGGCATCCGTCCGGACGCAGCAGCGTGCGCCAGTACGGCAGCACCCGGGTGCGGAGCTGGTGCTCACGGAAATGCTCGACCAGATGTGCCGACGCCAGCTCGGCGAGCGACCCCGGCTCGAATGGCAGCCGGCGCACGTCCGCGATCACGTCGACGTGCGGCAACGGCCGCAGATCGACGTTGACGTAGTCCGGCCACGGCTGCTCGCCGCAGCCGAGATTCACGCGCAATGCGTCTCCCATCGCCGCCGTCCGTTGCGCGTAGACGGCCGGGTCTATGATGCGGGGCGCGGGCGGCTCGCTGGAGCGATCCTCCACGATCGCACGCGCCTCGACGGAAAGGGCTTCGTACTTCCGCTGCAGCGTCGCGAACCAGCGCCCATGATCGTCGTTCGCGACGCGCAGGCGGGCGAGTCCGTCGTCGAGGCCAGCGAGCGTCGCGCCGACGTGCCCGATCCACCCACCCGGCTGGGACGCACCGGCCACCGCCTGCCCGACCGGCGCCACCGCGTCGAGGCGCGCCTGCAGCATGCTCACACGCTCGTCGAGGGTCTGCATGCCCTGGCGCGTGGCGGCGACGTGGTCGCGCAGGTACCGCACGTCGAGCCGCAGCTCCTGCACGCTGCCACGCAGCCCATCGAGGCGCGCCGCCAGATCGGGCGCGCTCGGGAGCAAGGGGGCGCGCTCCTCGAGCCATGCGCGCAGGCCACGCGATTCGGCCATCATGAGCGTGAGCGTCTCGGCGACGGCCTGGTTGAAGCGCCGTTGCGAGAGCCCGACCAGGTCCAGCACGGCGTTCAACGCGCGCTTGAGGCGCGCGTTCAGTCGCGGGCCGTTGGTGGGAAAGGCCGGCGCCGTCGATTGATGCAGCCCATGCAGGTGGCCGGCCAGCTCCGATCGCAGCGGGGGGGGAAGATCCGGACCCGGGGCCGCCGGGATGGCGTCATCGGGTGCCTCGGGGACATCCGACCGCTCGAGCGTCACGATGGCTCCTTCAGGCCCGCCGCCGCGCGCACGAAGGCGGTGATGCGCTCACCAGCGCGCGCCGCGGGCTCGCCGTCGCGATGCTCGCGCCAGGCGGGACTCGGCAGGTAGTGGAAACGCGCGCTGGTCGTGCGCAGCGCCTCGTGGCGGGCGGCGAGCTCGCGCACGGTGCCCTGGACGCGGGCGGGATTGCCGCAGACGACTGCGCCGGTCGGCACGTCTCGCGTCACCACCGACGCCGCCCCGACCACCGCCCCCGCCCCGACCTCGACGCCGCACAGGATGGTCGCATTCGCCCCCACGTAGCACCGTTCGCCGAGCACGACGGGTCCGAACTTGAGGGGCTCGCCGAGGACGTTGTTGAGCGCCGAATCGTGCAGCAGGATCGTGACTCCACGCGCCAGCACGACGCCGTCCTCGATGCGGAGCAGCGGTGCGAAATCGGCCTCGACGTAGACGTCGGCGCCGAGGAAGACGTCCCGACCGACGCGCGCGCCGAGATGGCGCAGGTGCTCGAGACGCGGATCATCCGCCATGGGGAGCCCCATCGGGTCCGTAGGTGGCGGCGGCCACCACCACCGGCTCGTGGTAGACGTACCACACCGGTCGTTGCGGGTCGCCGCCCACGTCGAGGACGGCGGCGATGTCGATCTGGTCCATCGGAACACGCTGCGTGAGATCCTCCGAGCATTCCACCACGGCAGCCAGCACGGAGTAGGATCCGGGCCCGAGGCGCACGTCGAAGGCGAACTCGACGACGAAGCGAGACGCCGTGGCATCGAGGCGCAGCCGTTCGTCGATCGTCGTCGTGCCGAGGATGTCCATGCGATTGCGATCACGCACGATGTAGGAGAATTCGATCCGGCCCTCGACGGGTCGGATGCGCTCGGCGTGCAGGCGGAGCCGCACCCGTTGTCCGAACACCACCGCGCTCACCGGGTGGTCCGTCACCCAGTCGAGTATCTCGACCGCCGTGATCCGCGCCTTGCCGGAGCCATAGCGACCGACCTCACCGTCGGTCAATCCGAGCGAGGGATCGGACCGGAACGGCAGCGCCGCTGGCGCATCCACCCGACCGCCGAGCCACGACACGTGAATGCCATCCGCGCCCCGCGGTTGCGCAGGAGCGAGCAGGACGACGTGCTCGCCCGCCGTGAGCGCGAAACGATACGTCTGCGGCCGCGCGGTGAGGGCGTAGAGCTCGAGCCGCCGCGACGCACCGTCGACGATGACGTCGACGGCGCTCGCCGCCGGCCCGCAGGCGAAGGTGAGCGCGAGCGTCGTACCGGTCACGCGCATGCCGGCGAGGGCCGCCGGGTCGCGCGTCACACGTCCGAGCGTCCGGCCGTCGTCGAGCGTCGACCAGGACCAGGTCCCACGCACGAAGAGCCCGTCACGGCCGAGGTCGACGTCACCGAGCGTGTGCGGCAGGAGGCCCGTCGGCGCCTGGACGGCTGCCGGCGCGGCGTCGAGCTCGTCCGTCGACGCCTCGTCCATCCGTCCCGCCTGTCGCATGCGGGTGTCGGCCAGATAGCGTTCGGCTGCGATGCCGGCCTCGCCGACGTAGCGGACGACGCCACCGTCGAGCCAGATGCCCCGACGGCAGAAACGCTTCACGGTGTCGGTGGCGTGCGACACGAAGAGGAGCGTGGTTCCACGGTCGACCAGCTGGCGGATGCGGCGCATGCAACGGTGCTGGAAATAGACGTCCCCGACCGCGAGCGCCTCGTCGACGATGAGCACGTCCGCGTCGACGTGCGCCTGGACCGCGAACGCGAGCCGCACGACCATGCCGCTCGAGTACGTCTTCACGGGCTGATCGAGAAACGCGCCGATGTCGGCGAACGCGGCGATCGCGTCGAAGCGTCGCGCGATGTCGGCGCGCGACATGCCCAGGATGGCGCCGTTCAGGAAGACGTTCTCGCGTCCCGTGAAGTCGACGTTGAAGCCGCTGCCGAGCTCCAGCAGCGCCGCCACCCGTCCCGCGACCTCGATCCGGCCGGTGGTCGGCGCGAGCGTCCCGGCGATCACGTGGAGGAGCGTGCTCTTGCCGCTGCCGTTGCGTCCGACGATGCCGACCGCCTCGCCACGACCCACTTCGAACGTGACGTCACGCAACGCCCAGAACTCGCGCCCGAAGCGCCGGCCGAAGCGCCACAGGAGCTGTTCCTTCAGTCGCTCGTGCGGACGATCGTAGAGCATGTAGCGCTTTCCGATCCCGTGTGCGGCGATGGCCGGTCCGCGAGGCTCCGTCACGTCCCCGGCGGGTTCGTTCGCGCCAGCAATGTCCGGTAGTCCATTCACACAATAGGCTAGATTCTGAGCAGATGCGGGAAAACCTTCCCGGGGTCAACGCGAGCCATCATACCGAGCCGTCCACTGCCCGTGCCGTTCCACACACGGGATCGTCGGGCACCCTCGCATGTGGCGCTGGCTCGGGATAGAGCACCGGGGTCGATGACCGCGTCACGTGCGACGATCGTCGTGTGCACGCTCGACCGCGCGCCATACCTCCGCCGGCTCCTCGAGCGGCTTCGCACGCTCGATCACCCGGCGTTCGAGGTCGTGGTCGTCGCGGGTCCGTCGCACGATGCGACGCCCGAGGTGCTGCGCGAGGTGGCGGGACGGGTGAAGGTCGTCGTCTGCGCCGTCGCCAACCTCGGCCGCTCGCGCAACCTCGGCATCGCGGCCGCCGCCGGCGACGTGGTCGCATTCATCGACGACGACGCTCTCCCCGCGGCATCCGATTGGCTGCGCGCGCTCGTCGGTGTCCTCGACGAGGACCGGCGGCTCGGCGGCGTCGGCGGACCGGTCCTGATCGGCGACGGCGACGACTGGGAGTTCGAGGGTCGCCTGGTGTCGGCGTACGCCGAGATGCGGACACCGTTCGAGGCCGCCGCGGAGCACGGCAACGGCACGACCTGGTTTCCTGCCGTGCAGGGGAACAACTGCGCCTTCCGCCGCGACGCGCTGTTCGCGATCGGCGGCTTCGACGAGGCGTTCACCTATCACTTCGACGAGACCGACGTGTGCGTGCGCCTGGCCCGTCTCGGTCGCCCGATCGCGTACGCACCGACGGGCGTCGTGCGCCACGCGCGCGCTCCCAGCCACAGCCGGCGGTCACCGTACGATCTCGACTGGGAGAGCATGGCGCGCGCCGACGTCTACTTCGCGCTCAAGACCGCCGTCGACGATGCCCCGCACCGGCTGCTCGAGGTGCTCCGCATCGTGCGCACGAAGTATCCGTTTCGACTGATGAGCCAGTACTACTGGGAGGGCCACTTCGGCACCGCGCGACGGGCGCTGTACCTGGCCCGCTGGGGTCGCGGTGTCGTCGCGGGCGCCTGGACGGGCTTGGTGCGAGCACGACAGACGCCGCTCTCGCTCGACACCGCGCCGCCGCTCCCCTTCCTGCCGTTTCGTCGGTCGTGAGGCGCCGTCGCGCCTAGGACAGCGCTTCGATCTCGCCGACGACCGCGAGGCCCTCGGCCTCGATGCGAGCCCGGAAGCAGACCTCGCTGGGACAGTCCGGACCGAGCTGCGCGCGGAGCTCGATCACCGGCGCCGCGGCCCAGAAGTCGGCCGCCATCGTCGACAGCAGGCCGGGCTCGCGTCCCGGTCGTCCGACGCCGAGGCCCTCGACCGAGGGCGTGACGACCGCCTCGCCCCACGGCACCAGATCGCGTCCGCGACGTCCGAACAGCTCGATGCCGCGCTCCGTCACGGTGACGGTGCCGGTGCGCGCGAGTCCCCAGGCAAGCGCGCGTTCGCCGGCGGCGAAGCCGACGACCACCAGGATCGCCTCGAGTCGGTTCAGGGCCAGCGCCGACAGTGCCAGCGGCAGCCAGACCCACCACGCCACCGACGGCGTCGGCGGATCGAGGGCCGGGCGGAGCGTCAGCGCGCCGCTCTCGAGCCGCGTCCAGAGCTGGGCCGCCACCGACGGCACCACGCGCACCATGACGGTGCCCCACGCGCGCGCAGTGCGCAGACCGGCGAGCGGCACGCGCATCGTCGGGCCGGCGCCCCTGAGCGTCAGGCACTGCCGATCCTGCGTCAGGCCCTCGACGTCCGTCCACGAGATGCGTCGCACGAGCCGACCGGGACCCATGACGGTGAGCTCACCGTCGTCGAGATGGAAGCGGCGCAGGCAATCGACCGGCGACGGCAGATGCCGCGCCAGCAGCCAACCCGCCGCCACGATCGGCACGAGCGCGCCCGCCATACCGACCGCGTCCCCGCAGAGCAGGGCCAGGAGAGGCGCACCGATCACCCACGTCAGCCAGGCCACGCCCAGCGACGGGATCGCCCCCCGAAACGTCAGCCAGAGATTTGACTCGCCCGACTCGCGCATCGCACCACCCTCACCATCCACCATCGCTCCACCCGTGAGTGTCGGCACATGTGCGCCATGACTTGAGGGCCCATCATTGCTGGTCCGTCCTGGGACCCTGTGGTAGGAGGCTGGCCGTCATGGCAGCCCCCGTGCGTCGCATCTGTCTCGCCTATTCCGGCGGCCTCGATACGTCCGTCATCCTGCGCTGGCTCATCGACCAGTATCAGGCCGAGGTCGTCGCCTTCTGCGCCGATCTGGGCCAGGCCGAGGAGCTCGACGGCCTCGACGCCAAGGCCAAGAAGACCGGCGCCAGCAAGTGCATCGTCGAGGATCTGCGCGAGGAGTTCGTGCGCGACTTCGTCTTCCCGATGTTCCGCGCCGGCGCCATCTACGAGAGCCAGTACCTGCTCGGCACGTCCATCGCGCGACCGTTGATCGCGAAGCGTCAGGCCGAGATCGCCCGCGCCGAGGGCTGCGACGCCGTCGCCCACGGCGCCACCGGCAAGGGCAACGACCAGGTGCGGTTCGAGCTGACGTTCGCGGCGCTCGCCCCCGAGCTCGCCGTCATCGCGCCGTGGCGCGAGTGGACGTTCAAGGGTCGCGCCGATCTCGTCGCCTACTGCGAGGAGAAGAAGATCCCGATCACGGTCACGGCCGAGAAGCCGTACTCGAGCGACCGCAACCTCCTGCACGTGAGCTACGAGGGCGGCATCCTCGAGGATCCGTGGAAGGGGCCGTACGACGACATGTTCCAGCTGACGGTGGCGCCCGAGCAGGCGCCCGATCGGCCGGAAGAGGTCGAGATCGAGATCGAGGGCGGCACGCCCGTCGCCGTGAACGGCGAACGACTCTCGCCTGCGGCGCTGCTGCATCGTCTGAACGAGATCGCCGGACGGCACGGCATCGGGCGCGTCGACATCGTCGAGAACCGCTACGTCGGCCTCAAGTCGCGCGGCGTCTACGAGACGCCGGGCGGCACCGCGCTGCGCATGGCGATCCAGGCCGTCGAGTCGCTGACGCTCGATCGCGAGGTGCTCCACCTGCGCGACGCGCTCTCCCCGCGCTACGCCGAGATGGTCTACAACGGCTACTGGTACGCGCCCGAGCGCCTCATGTTGCAGGCCGCCATCGACGAGGCGTCGCGCGCCGTCACCGGCACGGCGCGACTCAGGCTGTATCGCGGCAGTGTACGCACCGTCGGCCGCAAGGCGCCGCGCTCGCTCTACGATCCGAAGCTCGCCAGCTTCGACGAGGCGGGGGGCTACCGGCAGGAGGATGCGGGCGGGTTCATCCGGTTGAACAGCCTGCGGCTGCGCATCCGCGCGCTCGTCGAGCGCAACGCGAAATGAGGCGCGCCGCCCGACGGCGACCGGCGGCCGCAAAGGCCTGGGGTGGACGCTTCGACGCGCCCACGGCCCGCATCGTCGAGGAGTTCACCAGCTCCCTCGCCGTCGATCGCCGGCTGTGGCCGCACGACATCGCCGGCAGCGTCGCCCACGTCCGCGGCCTCGTGCGCGCCACGCTGCTGACGCCTGCCGAGGGCCGACGGCTCGAGCGCGGCCTCGCCCGCGTCGCGCGCGAGCTCGAGGACGACGCCTTCCGCTTCCGTCCGAGCGACGAGGACATCCACATGGCCATCGAGCGGCGCCTCACCGAGCTGGTGGGTCCCGTCGGCGGCAAGCTGCACACCGGCCGCAGCCGCAACGACCAGGTGGCGCTCGACCTGCGACTCTGGCTGCGCGCCGAGTGCCTCGCCGTCGACGCCGCGCTGGCGACGTTGCAGCGCGCGCTGGTCACCGTCGCGCGCCGGCATCGCACCGCCGTGCTGCCCGGGTACACGCACATGCAGCGCGCGCAGCCCGTACTGCTGGCGCATCACTTCCTCGCCTACCACGAGATGCTGTCGCGCGACCGCTCGCGCCTCGCCGACTGCCGCGCGCGCGCCGACGAGCTGCCGCTCGGCGCGGGTGCGCTCGCCGGCGCCGGCTTCGCCATCGATCGCGCCTACGTCGCGCGCCAGCTCGGCTTCGCCCGCGTCAGCCGCAACAGCCTCGACACCGTCGCCGATCGCGACGCACCGGTCGAGTTCCTCGCCGCCGCCGCCATCGCCGCCGTGCACCTCAGTCGTCTCGCCGAGGAGATCGTGCTCTGGGCCACCGATGAGTTCGGCTTCATCACGTTGCCCGATGCCTTCGCCACCGGCAGCTCGATGATGCCGCAGAAGAAGAACCCCGACGTCGCCGAGCTGGTACGCGGCCGCACCGGGCGCGTCGTCGGTGCGCTGGTGGGCCTCCTGGTCACGCTGAAGGGCCTACCGCTCGCGTACAATCGCGATCTGCAGGAGGACAAGGCACCGCTGTTCGAGGCCGCGACGTCGCTGCGCGACAGCCTGATGATCATGGCCGAGATGCTGCCCGCGCTGCAGTTCGAGACCGCGCGCATGGCGACGGCCGCCGACGGTCTGCTGCTCGCCACCGACGTCGCCGACGCGCTCGTCGAGCTCGGACTGCCCTTCCGCCAGGCGCACGAGGTGACGGGTGGCCTCGTGCGCCACTGCCTCGCCACCGGCACCGCGCTGCGTGCGCTCGACGCCGAGACGCTACGCCGCCACTCGCCGCTGCTCACCACCGAGATGCTGCGACGCCTCACGCCGAAGCACTCCGTCGCACGTCGACGCGTGATCGGCGGCACCGCACCGGCCGAGGTGGCCCGACAGCTCGCGCGTGCCGCGCGCGAGAGCCGTGCGGAGACGCGGCGATGACCCGACGGCTGCTGCTCGCGACGGTGCTCGTCACGACGATCGCGTGCGGGCTCAAGAACGATCCGCTCGCCCCACAGCTCGTCCAGCCCGATCCGCCCGGCAATCTCGCGGTGGCGTCGGTGGCGGAGGGCGTCCGTGTCAGCTGGCGACGGCCGAACCGCTACTCCGGCGGCGGCAAGATGAACGACCTCGCCTATGTCGCCGTCGAGCGCGCGCCCGGCGAAGGTGCGGCACCGGTCTTCACCGAGGTGGGACGCGTCACCGTCGTCGATCGCGAGCGGTTCCGTCAGGAGCGGCGTACCACCTGGGTCGACACCAACGCACCCGTCGGCTCGCGCTTCCTCTATCGCGCCATCGCGGTGACCCTCGACGACTACTACAGCAAGCCCGCGGGCCCCGTCGCCATCACGGTGGGACAAGCCGAGCCCGAGAAACCGCAGGATTGACCCGCTCGCGACGTTGACCCTGCGCCAGGCGGGCGTTATCCCAATGAAACCTCCGATGGCCACCCTGCCCTTCGTCAAGCTGCACGGCACCGCGAACGACTTCGTCTACGTCGACGCGCGCGGCGGCCTTCCCGGCGACACCGCCGACCTCGCACGCCGCCTGTGCGATCGCCATCGTGGCATCGGCGCCGACGGCCTCATCCTGCTGCACGACACGGCGGTCCCCGGTGCCGACGTGCGCATGGAGATCGTCAATACCGACGGCAGCACGGCGGAGATGTGCGGCAACGGCATCCGCGGCTTCGCCAAGTTCGTGCTCGATCGTGGGCTCTCCACCGCCGCTCCACTGCGGGTCGAGACCGGTGCCGGCGTGCTCACGATCGACGTCGAGCGTCAGGGCGGTCGCGTCGTGCGCGTCGCCGTCGACATGGGCCGGCCCGAGTGGAACGGCCGTCGCATTCCGGTCGACGCCGACGGCGAGATCGTCGAGCGGCCGCTCGAGGTCGCGGGGCGCGAGTATCGCGTCACCTGCGTGGCCATGGGCAACCCGCACTGCGTGGTCTTTCTCGACGACATCGCCGGCCTCGACCTGCCGGCGCTCGGCCCGCGTTTCGAGCATCACCCGTTCTTCCCGAAGCGCGTCAACACCGAGTTCATCCGCGTCGTGAGTCGGACGCACCTCGAGATGCGCGTGTGGGAGCGTGGCGCGGCGGAGACACAGGCGTGTGGCACCGGCGCCTGCGCGGCGGCCGTCGCCGCGGCGCGCACCGGTCGCACCGAGCGCGCCGTGCGCGTGTCGCTCCCGGGCGGTGATCTCGAGATCGAGTGGCTGCCAGACGATCACGTCCGCATGACGGGTGACGCGGTCGAAGTGTTCGAAGGACGGATCGAGGTATAGGACATGTGGACCGGTTGTCTGACGGCGCTCATCACGCCCCTCCGCGACGGCGACGTCGACTACCGCGCGCTCGGCGATCTCGTCGAGTCGCAGATCGCCGCCGGCATCAACGGCCTCGTGCCGTGCGGCTCGACCGGCGAGTCGGCCACGCTGACGCACGACGAGCACGCCGAGGTGGTGCGTCAGGTGGTGAAGATGGCGCATGGTCGCGTGCCCGTCATCGCCGGCACCGGCTCGAACTCCACCAACGAGGCGATCCGACTGACGCGTGCCGCCGAGCAGGCCGGCGCCGACGGCGCGCTGCTGATCTCGCCGTACTACAACCGGCCCACGCAGGAAGGCATCTTTCGCCACTACAAGGCCGTCGCCGAGGCCACGCGGCTGCCGATCCTGGTCTACAACATCCCGATCCGGACGGCGTCGCACATCACACCCGAGACACTGGCGCGTCTATCGCACGTGCCGAACGTCGCCGGGGTGAAGGAGGCCAGCGGCTCCATGGCGCAGGTCCTCGAGATCGTCGCCACGGCCGAGACCGACTTCGCGGTGTGGGCGGGCGACGACATCATGACGTTGCCGATCGTCGCTGCCGGTGGCGTCGGCGTCATCTCGGTGGCGTCGAACCTCGTGCCGCATCGGATGGTCGACCTGACGAACACGCTGCTGGCGGGCGACTTCGGCCGCGGACGCGCGCTGTTGCGCGATCTGCTCCCACTGATGAACGCCCTCTCCCTCGAGGTGAACCCCATCCCGGTGAAGACGGCGATGGCGATGATGGGCATCTGCGCGGATGAGTTCCGCATGCCGCTCACGCCCATGAGCGAGGGACCACGCGAGCGCCTCGCCGCCGTGCTGCGCCAGTATGACCTCGCCTGAGCCGACGCCGATCGTCGTCTGCGGCGCCGCCGGCCGCATGGGTCGCATGTTGGTGGCCCTCGGACGCGAGGACGCGTGGCTGCGTGTCGCCGGCGCGATCGAAGCACCGGGTCACCCACGGCTCGGCGAGGACGCCGGCGCGGTCGCGGGTGGCGGCCCGCTCGGCGTCGCCATCACCGCCGATCTGGCGGCGATCTGCCGGCCGGAGCACGTCGTGATCGACTTCACCGGCGTGCCGGCCGCCACGGTCACGCATGCGCGGCTCGCCGCCGAGCGCGGTGCGGGCCTGGTCATCGGCACCACCGGCTTCGACGCCGGCCAGGACACCGAGATGCGCTCGCATGCCGGGCGCACGCGGTCGGTCGTCGCCGCCAACTTCAGCGTCGGCGTCACCGTGCTGATGGAGCTGGTGCAGCAGGCGGCGCGCCTGCTCGATGCGAGCTTCGAGGGCGAGATCGTCGAGCTGCACCACCATTCCAAGAAGGACGCCCCCAGCGGCACCGCCCTGGCTCTCGGTCGCGCGCTCGCCGCCGGCCGCGCTCAGGACTTTGCCAAGGCCGCCGTCCTGGCGCGCGAGGGCCAGGTAGGGGCTCGACGGTCGGACGAGATCGGCATCGTCGCGCTGCGGGCAGGCGACGCCGTCGGCGATCATACGGTGCTCTTCGGCGGCCTCGGCGAACGGATCGAGCTCATCCATCGCGCCCAGAGCCGGGAATGCCTCGTCCGCGGAGCGCTCCGTTCGGCGGCCTGGGTGGCCGATCGACCGCCGGCGATCTACGCCATGCGCGACGTCCTCGGCCTGTAGCGGCAGCTTTTCGACCGCTGAGCGCAATGCGCCTTGCGTGCCGCCCCCCTGCGGGTGGTATCGCGCAGGCATGCGAACGGTCGTCCTCGCCCTGGCACTCCTGCTCGCCGCACTCTCCCCCGCCACGGCGCAGGACGCGTGCCTCACCGGCGCCTCCACCCTCGGCGATCAGCGCGCGCTCGCCGACCTGCGCGAGGCGACGGAAGCCGCCTGTCCGTGCGGCGCCGCCACGAGCCGCGGCATCTGGCAGAAGTGCGCCCGCAACGTCCTCCTGGGAACGGTCCTGCGCCCCGAGTGCGTCAAGACGGCCAAGACCGTCAACAAGGGTGCCGCCTGTGGAAGCACCAAGGTGGCATGCGGCCGGGTGGCCTCGTCCAACGACGCGCCCAGCTGCAAGCTCACCCGCGACACCCGATGCAAGGACACCAGCAAGCTCGACGCGACCGCCTGCACCGACATCGACTTCTGCGCCGACGCCGTGACGTGGAGCGCGGGCACGTGCGACGACATCCGCGACCAGGGCGCGTTCGCCCCCGGTTTCCGGCAGATCGTCTACACCAAGGATTCGGTGGCCAGCCCGGGCAACCCGCGCGCCCTCGACACCGCCATCTGGTATCCCGCCGCCCCCGGCAGTGGTCCCATCACGGGGCCCGGCCTCGGCGTCGTCGGCGCTCCCGTCGATCCGAGCGGCGCGCCCTATCCGCTGGTGCTCTTCTCGCACGGGTCGTGCGGCTACCCGCTGCAGAGCGTCTTCCTGACGCCGCTCCTGGCGTCGCGCGGCTACATCGTCGCGGCGCCGCCGCATCCCGGCAACACGCTCAACGAGTTCCCGAATTGCGGCAGCCCCGCGGCACAGGTGGCCTCGTTCCAGGAGCGCCCGCAGGACATCGTCTACGTTCTCGATCAGCTCCTCGCCGCCAACGCCGACCCCGGCTCGCCGTTCTTCGGCATGATCGACCCGACGCGCATCGCCATGGCGGGCCATTCCTTCGGCGGCCTCACCGTCTATCTCGTGCAGCAGATCGAGCCGCGCGTGAAGGTCGCCATTCCGATGGCGCCGGCCGCCCAGCCGGGGTTCACGCTGACGGTGCCCTCGCTCACCATCCTCGGCAACATCGACACCGTCGTGAACAACCCGAACGCCCGCACCGCCTACCTGAATCACGTCGCCCCGAAGTACCTGGTCGAGATCGAGCACGCCGGCCACTACGCCTTCTCGAACCTCTGCTTCGCCGGCCCCGACTGCAATCCGCCCACCACGCTCGACCAGGACGAGGCGCACGATCAGGTGCTGCGCTACGTCGTGCCGTTCCTCGAGCGACACCTCAACGGCGACGAGCGCTACGCCGCCTTCTTCGCCGAGCCGCCGCCGCCGGGCGTCGTCGAGCAGCAGGTGCAGCCGTAAGCGACCGAGACGACATCGCAACCATTGTTTGTAAAGAGTCGTCAACTCGGTTAGAAGCGGCCGCGGATGAGGTCGCCCCGGTGGTGAGCGCAGGAAAAGTCGAGCGAATCCAGGCTCCTGCACCCGGGAGTCCGATGGACCCGGTGGCCTGAGGCCGACTGGACCCCGAGCGACGGCATGCCTCATCGGGTCCACATCGGCATCGGTTCGAACCTCGGAGACCGCAAGGCGAACGCCGCCGAGGCGATGGAGCGGGTGTCGCAGCTACCGGACACCAAGATCATGCGCGCCTCGTCGCTCTACGAGAGCGAGCCGCTCGGAGACGCCAAGACCTGGTTCGTCAACAGCGTCATCGAGATCGAGACCGAGCTCCAGCCCGAGCCCCTGCTGAAGAAGCTGAAGGCCATCGAGGAAGCGATGGGGCGCAAGCGCGTCAAGGGCAAGCGCTGGGGATCGCGCATCATCGATCTCGACATCCTGATGTTCGACCAGGACGTCATAGCGAAGCGCACGCTCAAGATTCCGCACCCGGAGATGCACAAGCGCCGCTTCGTTCTCCTGCCGCTGGCGGAGCTGGCACCGCACGTCATCCATCCCAAGCTCGGCCAGTCGGTGTCCACGCTGCTGGCCACCGTCAAGGACGACAAGCGCGTCTCGCTGCTGCCGCGTGGGTGACCGGCGCGCACTCGCGCTCGCCGTCGTCGTCCTGGCAGCCGTCGCGCACGCTGCCGTACCGGCACGACGGACCGCCACCGTCGTCGAGGTGACCGACGGCGACACCATCGTCGTGCGCGTCGACGGGGCTACCAAGCGCGTCCGGCTGATCGGCATCGACACGCCGGAGATGCACGACTCGGACAAGCTCGATCGCGACGTCGCCCGCAGCGGCCAGTCGCGCGACGCCATCCAGGCCCAGGGACGCGCGGCACGCGACTTCGTCGTCGGCCGTCTCGCCGGACGCACCGTCGCGCTCGAAGCCGACGTCGAGCCACGCGACCGCTACGGCCGCATGCTCGCCTATGTCTGGCTCGACGACGTGCTGGTGAACGCGCTGATCCTCGAGCGCGGCTGGGGCCGTCTGCTCACGGTGCCGCCCAACGTCCGCCGCGTGACCCAGCTGCGCGCTGCGGAGCAGGCAGCACGCGCGAGCCGTGCCGGACTCTGGGGCGAGCCCGTCCTGCCGTCGTCGCCCGGACCGACCCACGGCGTTCCGCCGCTCGGCGGTGGGCGATGCCCCGACAGCCATCCGCTCAAGGGCAACGTCACGACCCGCGACGGCACGCGCTGCATCGTGCATCGCCGAGGCGACGAGCACTACGCCGAGACGCGTGCGGAGCGTTGCTACGCCACCGTCGACGAGGCGCAGGCGGACGGCTGTCGACCGGCGCGCCGCTGAGCCGGGCTCAGCGCGCGTGTTCGGCGGCGAGCGCCGCCTCGACCGCCGCCGCCGCGGACTCGACCGCAGCGAGG
>DASYLJ010000175.1:0-25420 GCA_036009625.1 Binatia bacterium | reverse complement strand
GTGATGATCGCGAACATGCCCTGGAACATGATGAAGATGTACTCGGGGATGTTCCGCGGCGGCGACGCGAAGTTCGCGACCACCGAGTCGAGCGTGACGCCCGAGAGCATCACTTTCGAGAAGTCACCGATCCAGGCGTTGCCGGTGCCGAAGGCCAGGCTGTAGCCGCAGAGGATCCACAGCACGCCGACGATGCCGGCGGACAGCACACACTGCATGAAGACGTTCAGGATGTTCTTGGCGCGCACGAGGCCGCCGTAGAAGAGCGCGAGACCCGGCAGGGTCATCATCAGAACGAGGGCCGAAGACGTGAGCACCCAGGCGGTATCACCGGTATCGATCACCGGCGGGGCAACGTCCTCTGCGTGCGCCGCCGCTGCCCACACGATCGAGAAGCTGGTGGCCGCGGCGGCAACGCGGCGAAGGGGCGTATCAACACAACGGATGACGTTCGTCATCATCGAGAGTCTCCTTTTGGGGGGCTGGGGTGTCCGCCCGACCAACGGAAATGTGGTCGGCGAACGGGGCCGGCAACGCCGGCACGATTGCGACTACAGGGAGTCGCAGCGGTGCGTCGCGGTCCGACGCGGTGGTGCATGCGCTTCGTAGAAGAGCGCCCCAGAGACTACGAGATGACGATCGAGGCGACCGACGGCGGACTGCACCCGCCAGCGCCCGAGTCGGGACATGGTACGGACCGGAATCGACGAGGCAGGTGACCGACGACGGTTCCGCATGTCGTCGCGCCGGCCGTCGAGCGAGTGGATTCCGGAAACACCGTGACGGCGCGCCACCGGCGCGGGTCGGTGATCCTGTCGATGGCTGGCGCCGCGCAACGGCGTGACGCTGGTCGGCGCGGTGCGAGGACCGGACCCGCGTGCGAGCTGCGGGCAACGACCGCAGGCCGACCCAGCAGCTGCCAGCAAGCGCCATTGTGCCGCATTCGCGCGCAGCAGCAGGACCCCGCTGGGCGCCGATCCAGCGAACCCGGCGGCCGCCGCCGCGGCCAGCGTCGGCGCGGCGAGCCCGACGGCCAGCGCCATCAGCGTCATCAGTCTCGGTCGGGTGGCGAATCGCTGCATCATGGTCGATCAGATCGCGGACGTTCCGGGATGGACAGCAAGGCGCATGCCGCCGTGCCATGGGCGGCCAACGTCCATCAGCAGGTGGAGAAATGCTCCTTCAGGCAGATGACGCTGCCGACATCGCGGGCACCCTGCCGACGCATGAAGCAGCACCGCGATGGAGTGGCCCTCGATCGAACCCATCCTGGACGGGCCCAGGAGGCCGACCCAAGACTCCGCACCGAGCCCTAGCTGCGGGGGTCCACGGCGTCGAGCCGCTCGCGCACCGTCCGCAGCAGTTGCCGCTCGCTGGCATACGGCACGACGGTCTCGGCCGTCTCGATCGGGAACCAGCGCACCGCATCCATCTCGCGATCGCGATCGGCGAACCGTCCGCCGCGGTGCCGCATCAAAAAAAAGCGCACGCGCTTCAGCACGCGCACCGCGCTGCCGTCGTCCGCCCGTCGCGCGTACCAGTAGGTGACGTCGCCGAGCCGATCCTCGATGACGCCGATGAGGCCGGTCTCCTCGCGGACCTCGCGCAGTGCGGCCTCCTCCATGGTCTCCCCGGCCTCGACGTGGCCCTTCGGCATGGCCCACACCAGCGTCCCGTCGTCGGGCCGCTTGCGCGCCCCGAGGCAGACCATCCACAAGCCGCGCGCGCGCCGGTACACCAGCCCACCGGCAGAGAACTCGCGGGTCATCGGCGGCCGCGCCGCCGGCGCGCTCAGCGGGCGCGGTCTGTCGCCTCGGCGAGCCACGTCAGATACTTCGCGCCACCGGCAGCGACTGGCAACGCCAGCACCTCGGGGACGTCGTAGGAGTGGAGTGCCTGCACACGCGCCTCGAGCGACGGTACGTCGGCCGCGCGCGCCTTCAATACGAGGAGATGCTCGCTGGCGTCCTCGATCGCGCCCTGCCAGCGATAGATGGACCGGATCGGCCCGACGACGTTGGCACACGCGACCAGCCGTTCCTCGACGAGCGTGCGGCCGATGTGCGCGGCCTCGTCGGCGCTGCCGGCGGTCACCAGGACGATCACGAAATCGGTCACGACGCCGCTCCGGCGTCGGCCGCCGCATGCTTCGCGGGACGGAAGCGGTCGAGGATGGCGTCGTAGTCGAGCGGACCGGTCTGCGGTGACTCGGGAACGGCACGGCGGCGCAGACGACGCATGCGCGTGCGCACACGCTCGAGCCACTGGCCGCGGCGCCGGGTGGCCGCCGGCAGCAGGCCGTCGGTGCGCAGCGGATCGGACAGCGCGCGGGCGGCGTCGAGCGACACTAGGTTGCGCCGCAGCAGATCGGCCAGCGAGTTGTCGAGGCGTCGCGGCGTGAAGCCCGAGCGGTCGAGCAGCGTGCGTGCCACCCGCGCGACGTCTTCACTGTCGAGCAGCCCGTCGGCGGCGAGCACGATGGCGGTCTGGAAGTAGTTGAAGGCGGGCACCAGGCGCGGACCGAAGAGCTGGAACGTCGCCAGCGGCGTGCGGCGCTCGAGATTGATGAAGATGCGCTGCACGCCCTCGGCACCGCCGACCTCCTCGGCGAGCGCCAGCACGGCCGGCACCGCCAGCGGGTCGACGCCGATGCGCGTCAGGATGGGGGCGAGGCGGTCGGGCGGCAGGCGTCCGGCGACGATGTCGGCGTAGAGCGAGTACGTCAGCGGATCCGACTCCCAGTCGTCGCCGAAGAGCAGCTCGCGCGTACCCGGCGCACTCCCCTGCCGACCACGCAGCAGCTCGGCGAGCTTGAAGCCGACGTGCTCGCGCAGGTGTTTGAACCGCCCGCGCGCAATGTGCTGGAGCTGATCCTTGAAGACGATGCCGTCGTAGGGCACCCCATCGAGCGCCAGCTTGTCGCGGATCGCCTTGCCGATCTGCGGCGGGCTCGCCGAGATGAAGTGGATGGCGACGGGGCGCTCGCGTCGATCGGCGGCGCTGCGCAGGCCCTTGATGACGTCGGCCACGCCCGGCACCTCGATCTTGTCGGCGCCGGTCTCGCGCGCCGTCCGCCACAGCTGACGGAGAGTGTCGAACTCGCTGCGCAGGTAGGTCTTGTCGAGGTCCCAGCGGCAGAGGAGCGGCGGCAACGGCGCACGCGCCGGATGCTTGCGACGCATCAGGCTCACGCATGACCTCCGAGCGCGTCGGCGATCTCGGCCGGCACGCGGTCACGCACCGCCTTCGCCGCCACCTTCACCGCGTTGGCCACGGCGCGCGCCTCGGAACGCCCGTGACACTTGATGAAGAGCTGCTGGAAACCGAGGATCGGCGATCCGCCGTACTGGCTGTAGTCGGTGAGGGCCTGCACCTTCTCGATGCCCTGCGACAGCAGGCGCAGGCCGACGCGCCACATCAGACGGCGCTCGGCGGCGGCGCGCGCCACCTCGGTGAGCACCTCGGAGACGCCCTCGAACAGCTTGAGCGCGACGTTGCCGAGCATTCCCTCGCAGACGATGACGTCGGCACGACCGCGCACCAGCTCGTTGCCCTCGACGTTGCCGACGAAGTTCAGGATGGGGAGCTGCTTCAGGCGACGATGCGTCTCGGCCAGCACCTCGCCCCCCTTCCCCTCCTCGCGGCCCATGTTGAGGAGGCCGACGCGCGGGCTCGGCACCTTCGAGATACGACGTGCGTAGGCGCTGCCCATGAGCGCGAACTGTACCAGCTCGGCAGGTTCGCACCGCACCGTGGCCCCGGCATCGAGGAGCAACGCCAGTGCGTCCTGCCCCGGATACTCGGTGTAGCGCGGAAAGACGCTCGCCAGCGCCGCGCGCTTGATGCCGGGCAGCAGCGTGAAGTGCTTCGCACAGGCGAGGATGCACGCCCCCGTGTTGCCGGCCGACACCATGGCGTCGGCGCGTCCCTCGGCGACGGCCCGCACCCCGACCAGCAACGACGCGTCCTTGCGGGTACGGATGGCCTCGTGCGGGTCGTCATCCATGCCGATCTGCTCGCGGCAATGGAGAATCTCGATGCGCTCGGGGTTGTACGGCACCTGCTCGAGCACCGCCTGGATGCGCTGCTCGTCCCCGACCAGCAGGCACTCGATGTCGGTGTCGAGGGAGACCTGTGCGACCCCGCGTACGGCCTCCCCGGGTCCGAGATCCCCCCCCATGGCGTCGACGGCGATGATGGGCACGGCGCGCTACCCCGCCTCACGCGCCAGGCGGGCGCGCAACGCCTCGGGCGTGACCCGGAACTTGAACGCCTTGCGGCCGTTCACCAGCAGGACGGGCACCTCGTGCCCATACGCGGCCACCAGGGCCGGGTCTCCGTCCACGTCGATCTCCTCCACCACCACCGCCACCTCGCGGCCCACGCGATCGACCACGTCGCGCATCTCGTGACAGAGACAACAATCGACCCGGCCATAGAGGGTGAGCCGTATCATGGTTGACACCCCGCGGACCCTGAAGTACAGACGTTCGCTCGGCGCGGCAAGCGTGTCGCTCGAACCTTCAATATCCTTATGACGTATGCCGTGATCCGCACTGGGGGGAAGCAGTATCGTGTCGAGCCCGGCACGCTGCTTCATGTGGAACGTCTCGATGGTGAAGCCGGCGCCGCCGTCGAGTTCACCGAGGTGCTCCTCACCGCAGGTGACGCGATCAAGGTCGGCACGCCGCTCGTCGATGGCGCCATCGTCCGCGGCGAGATCGTCGCCCAGGGACGCGCCAAGAAGATCCTCATCTTCAAGAAGAAGCGCCGCAAGAACTATCGTCGTCGGCGCGGTCATCGGCAGAGCATCACCACGGTCCGCGTGACCGAGATCGCCTGAAAGACACCAAGGGACCACCCAGATGGCGCACAAAAAAGGTCAGGGCAGCAGCCGCAACGGTCGCGATTCCAACGGACAGCGCCGTGGCGTCAAGGTGTACGGCGGCCAGGTCTGCAAGGCCGGCAACATCCTGGTCCGGCAGGTCGGCACTCGCGTCCACCCCGGCCCGAACGTCGGCGTCGGTCGCGACTGGACCCTCTTCGCGCTGATCGCCGGCACCGTGCAGTACGAGCGCATGGGCAAGGATCGCAAGCGCGTCCGCGTCGTCCCGCTCGAAGCTCCCGCCCAGGCCTGATCTCCGCCCGCGGTCGAGCCCGCCGGCTCCCGCCGGGTTCCCGATCGGACGGAGGGCTTCGAAGGAGCGCAGGTGACGGCGATCACGGTCGTCGCGTCCACTGCGGAGACGTTCCGTCGCCCCTGTCGGCGTCGATTCGCTCGCCATCGCCTCGACCTAGAAGCGAGCGCCCGTACCGATCGCCTCCAGGAACCTGCTGGCCATATCCGGGAACAAGCGAGGTAGCGCCGCGAGCGCCGCGTCAGCGAGCGCCCCGGCCTGTCGGCCGAGCGTGCACTGGATGTGGAGCGCCTGGCGGAAGATGTGGATGAAGTCGGCGTCGACGATCGCCGTCCATTCCTCGGCGGAGGCAGCCTCGTCCCGCAGTCGCGCCTGCTCGAAATCGACGAGATAGGCGCCCAGGGGCGCCATGGAGACGACGACGTTGTGGAGGACGAGGTCACCGTGGGCAAGGCCGCGGGCATGGAGCCGCGCGACCTGGGCATGCACCTCCTCGAGTATCTTCCAGAAACCGACGAGGGCGAGCGGATCGGCGTCGCGGGCAGGCATCAGGCCTCGCTCCGGAGGCTCGCCGAGCGGCAACAGACGATCCATCGGCCGCCCGGGAATGAAGCAGCTGCGAAAGCTGGTCCGCGTCGACCCGATCGGCGGTGGGCTCGCGAGTATCTCCGACGCGAGCGCGTGATTTCGGTACTCGACGTCCGGATGCTGGTGAAAGCACGTCGGGTAGTAGGTCTTACGGAAGTGGACGGGGTAGGCGTCGGCGAGCGCGTACCGCTGTCGGGTCTGGATCCCGGCGACGACGAGATCCCCCTGGATGAGCGGCTGATCGTTGGCCATCTTTCGCGCCAGGGTCAGGATGACGTGGTCGTGGTCGGGCGGGTCGTCGGCCAGCTCCTGGTACTGCGGCGCGAGCTCGATCTGATGGTGGGCCGAGAGGCGAATCATCGATGCGGCCAGGTAACCGCCAGTTTCCGTCTGCACAAGGCCCCGCCCCTCCCGTGCGAATTGCGATAGCGCTTCGACGGCCGCCCACCCCTGCTTTGTGGGCGCGGGACGCACAGGCTAGCATGCCGCCCGCGCATGAAATTCGTCGACGAAGTCCGCATCCGTGTCGAAGCCGGGGACGGGGGCAACGGGTGCCTGAGCTTCCGCCGGGAGAAGTACGTGCCGCGTGGGGGCCCCAACGGTGGCGACGGGGGTGACGGCGGCCACGTCGTCCTGCGCGTCGACACCGGCCTCTCCACCCTGCTCGATCTGTCCTATCCGCAGACCCTGCGCGCCGGACGCGGCGAGCACGGTCGCGGCAAGGAGCAGTACGGCAAGGCCGGCGAGGACCTCGTCCTGCGTGTCCCGCCGGGCACCATGGTGCACGACGACGCCAGCGGCGAGCTGATCGCCGACCTGCGCCAGTCCGGCCAGGAGGCCGTCGTCGCGCGCGGCGGCAAGGGCGGTCGCGGCAACATGCACTTCGCGACGTCGACGAACCGGGCCCCCCGTCGTGCCGACCCCGGTACGCCCGGCGATCAGAAGATCCTGCGCCTCGAGCTGCGCGTGCTCGCCGACGCCGGCCTGCTCGGCTTCCCGAACGTCGGCAAGTCGACGCTGATCCGTGCCGTCTCGGCGGCGAAGCCGCGCGTCGCCGACTATCCGTTCACCACCCTGGTACCGCACCTCGGCGTCGTGCGGGTCGACGAGGACATGACGTTCGTCCTCGCCGACGTCCCCGGCCTGATCCCTGGCGCGAGCGATGGTCAGGGGCTCGGCATCCGCTTCCTGCGTCACCTGTCGCGCACGGCGGTGCTCGTCCATCTCCTCGACGTCTCGGGCATCACCGGCCGCGACCCGATCGAGGACTTCGACACCATCAATCGCGAGCTGGCGCTCGCCAGCCCCGAGCTGGCCGCGAAGCCGCAGATCGTCGCCGCCACCAAGAACGATCTGGTCGAGACGCGCGAACGCCTGCCGGCCGTGCGCGAGCAGCTGGCGGCACGCGGCATCACGCTGCACGAGCTCTCCGGCGCCACCGGTGAGGGCACGCGCGCGCTGGTAGAGCTGCTCGCTGCGGCGGTGATGGCGGCGCGCCGGGACGCCGCGCCCGAGCCGGCGGCCCCCGAGCCGTCCGCATGATGCAGACGCAGCAGAAGGCCACCCTACTGCGGCGCACGAAGCGCATCGTCGTCAAGATCGGCAGCAACGTGCTCGCCGGCAGCGACGGCTTGCGCGCGGCGCGGGTGCGCGCGCTCGCCGCCGACGTCGCCGCCGCGATCGAAGGTGGACGCGAGATCGTCGTCGTCAGCTCGGGTGCCGTGGCCGCGGGCGCGTCCAAGCTCGGCGGCCGGCGGCCCGGGCTCGAGTGGCGACAGGCCGCTGCGGCCGTCGGACAACCGGCGCTCATGGCCGCCTACGAGCGCGCCTTCCGGGCGCGTGGCCGCACGGTGGCCCAGGTGCTGCTGACGCACGCCGACCTCGCGGACCGTCGTCGCTATCTCAACGCGCGCCACACGCTACGCACGCTGCTGGCGCTCGGCACGGTGCCCATCGTGAACGAGAACGACACCGTGTCGGTCGAGGAGCTCAAGTTCGGCGACAACGACAACCTGTCGGCGCTGACGGCGTCGCTGGTGGAAGCCGACCTGCTCATCATCCTGAGCGACGTCGCCGGCGTGTACGAGGCCGATCCGCGGCTCATCCCGGACGCCGCGCTGGTGCCGGTCGCCGCTGCCGACGATGCACTGGTCGGACGGGCCGCGGGTCCGGCGCTGTCGGGTGTCGGCACCGGCGGCATGGCGTCGAAGGTGGACGCGGCCCGCAAGGCAGCCGCCGCCGGCATTCCCACCATCATCGCCGACGGCGGGCGCCGCCACGTCCTGCGCGACATCCTCGATCCGGAGACCGAGGTCGGCACCCTCCTGCTGGCGCAGGCCGACCGGCTCGGGCGGCGCAAGCACTGGATCGCGCACGCGCTGCGTCCGACCGGCACGCTGCATCTCGATGCGGGCGCCGAACGCGCGCTGGCACAGGGCGGTCGCAGCCTGCTGCCGTCGGGCGTGCGCGCCGTCGAGGGCCGCTTCGGCGAAGGCGAGTGCGTGCGCTGCCTCGGTCCCGACGGCACCGAGATCGCGCGCGGGCTGGTCAACTACGATGCGGCCGACGTGGAGCGGATCATCGGCGCGCAGTCGAAGGAGATCGAGGCGCGGCTCGGGTACAAGGGGGCGGCGGAGGTGATCCACCGCGACGACCTCGTGGTGTTGTCCCGGCGCGAGGCGCCGCCCTCCTAGATTGCGGGTTCAGTCCGAGGGGTCGGGGGCCTGGGTTTCGCTCGGAGGCTTCGCCAACTCGCTCCACCCAGACCCCCGACCCCTCGCCATCCACATCGACGCGCGCGGCGCCGCGTGCCGTTCCTCTGCTTCTACTTTACGTGGGGCATCACCTGTTCGCCGAAGGCGCGCAGCGCCTTCTCGTTGACGAAGGAGATGATCGTCTGGTCGATGTCCCAGGTCTGCTTGCGGCGGCGGATCTCTGTGATCATTTCGTCGGGGGTGCCGATCAGGAAGTTCGGGGATCGGAGGGCTCCCTCCACCGAGCCGAACATCGGGGCGAACATGCCCGCCTTCTCCTGGGTTTCCTCGGGGCTTTTCGTCAGCATCGTCGTGAAGGCGACGTTGCTGATCTGGATCTTGCCGGGGTCGCGGCCCTCTTCGCGGGCGCAGTCGCGGAGAAACTTCACGCGCGACTGGAAACGCTCGTCCGTCAGCTTGGCGACCTCGCCGAGGGCGATGTAGCCGGTACGGCCGGTCTCGACGATGACGTTGACGATGTCGGCGTGGCGCGCGGCCACGCGCAGCAGGCCCTTGCCGCCGCCACCGATCAGGATCGGCGGGTGCGGCGTCTGCACCGGCTTCGGCCAGTGGACGGCACCGTCGAGACGGTAGAACTCGCCCTGGAAGGTCGTCTGCTCCTCCGTCCAGAGGCCACGGATGCAGCGCAGCGCCTCGTCGAGCATGCGCAGGCGCGTCGTGACGTCGGGGAACGGGATGCCGGTCATCGTGAACTCGCGCTCGGTCCAGCCGCCGCCGAGCCCGGCGACCAGACGTCCGCCGCTCAGATGATCGAGTCCAGTCAGGCTGCGCGCGGTCAGCATGGGATGGCGGAACAGGTTGCAGAGCACGAGATGGCCGATGCGCGCGCGCGTCGTGGCGCCGGCCAGCACGGCCGCCGCCAGCATGGGGTCGAACCCCGGATGGCGTGGATCGCTCTGGTGCTCCGGACCCTCGTAGAGGAAGTGGTCCGGGACGCAGAGGAAGGCGAAGCCGAGTCCCTCGGCGACCTGCGCGATGTCGCGGAGACGCGCCGGCTCGTGGTTCATCATCTGCAGACCGAATTCCATGATGCGCGGTCGTAGCGCAGGTGCGACGCCCTGCCAACGGTAGCGCCACCGGGCAGCGTCGGTTAGATTCCCCGGCCATGCAGGCTCCGATCTCCGCCGAGGCGGAGCGCACCGTCGAGACGATCACGGCGGCGGCGCGCGCCGCCGCCCGCGTCCTCGCCGGCGCGTCCACCGTCGCCAAGGACCGCGCGTTGCGCGACGGCGCCGCCGGTCTGCGCGAGGC
Organism: Binatia bacterium; assembly: GCA_036009625.1. Taxonomy (GTDB): domain Bacteria; phylum Desulfobacterota; class Binatia; order DP-6; family DP-6; genus DASYLJ01. The sequence goes on along the minus strand of DASYLJ010000175.1, from coordinate 15,669 downwards.
GGAGACGGTGCTCCTCGACGCCAATCGCGTCGACGTGGAGCGCGCCCGCACGGCGGGTGAGAACGCTGCCTTCATCGATCGTCTGACGCTGACGCCCGCGCGCATCGACGCCATGGCCGTGGGCCTGGAAGAGGCGGCCACTCTGCCCGACCCGATCGGCGAGACGATGTCGGCATGGCGCCGTCCGAACGGCATCGAGATCGCGCAGGTGCGGGTGCCGATCGGCGTCATTCTCACCATCTACGAATCGCGCCCGAACGTCACCGCCGACTCGGCCGCGCTATGCCTCAAGTCGGGCAACGCGGTGCTGCTCAAGTGCGGCTCCGAGTCGCAGCACACCAGCGCCACCATCGCGCGCGTGCTGCAGGACGCCGTCGAGGGCGCCGGCATCCCGCGCGCCGCCGTGCAGCTGGTCGAGGGTGGACGCGAAGTGGTGCGCGGCCTGCTGCGCCGCGAGGATCGTATCGACGTCGTCATCGCGCGCGGTGGCGAGACGTTGAAGCGCACCATCATGGAGGAGAGCCGCATCCCCGTCGTGAAGCACTTCGAGGGCATCTGCCACCTCTACGTCGACGCCGCCGCCGACCTCGGCATGGCCGAGCGCATCTGTCTCAACGGCAAGGTGCAGCGGCCCAGCGTGTGCAACGCGCTCGAGAACCTCGTCGTGCACGAGGCGGTGGCGCACACGTTCCTGCCGCCCATGGTGAAGGCGCTGCGCGCCCACGGCTGCGAGGTCCGCGGCGACGCCCGTACCCGCGCCGTCGTGCCCGACGTCGTGCCCGCGAGCGACGCCGACTGGGATACCGAATACCTCGACCTCATCCTGAGCGTGCGCGTGGTACCGTCGATCGAGGAGGCGATGGCGTTCATCGCCGCCCACGGCACCGGCCTGGCCGAGGCGATCGTCACCAACGACTACCATGCTGCCGAGCGCTTCCTGCACGAGGTCGACGCCGCCGCCGTGTTCGTCAACGCGTCGACCCGCTTCACCGACGGCTACGAGTTCGGCTTCGGCGCCGAGGTCGGCATCAGCACGAACCGCCTCCACGCCCGCGGCCCGATGGGGCTGCGCGAGCTGACCTCGTACAAGTACCAGGTGCGCGGTAACGGTCAGGTCCGGGGCTAAGTGTCCCGCGTACCGGGCGGCATCGGGATCCTGGGCGGTACCTTCAATCCGATCCACCTAGGGCATCTGCGCGCCGCCGAGGAAGTCCGCACCGCACTGGGCCTCGACGAGATGCGGCTCGTGCCGGCGGCCATTCCGCCCCACAAGGACGCCGGGCCGATCGTCGAGGCACGCCATCGCCTGCGCATGGTGGAGCTCGCGATCGCCGGGGTGCCGGGATTCCGCGCCTGGGACGTCGAGCTCGGCCGTTCGGGCCCGTCGTACTCGGTCGACACGCTGCGGGCGCTGCGTGCCGAGGTCGGCGACACCGCACGCATCGTCTTCGTCCTCGGGCGCGACGCCTTCGCCGGGTTCGGCACCTGGCGGGAGTATCCAGCCATCTTCGCGCTCTGCGACCTGGTCGTCATGACGCGCCCGCCGTGGCCACCCGAGCTCACGATCGACGACTTCCCCGTTGCGGCACAGGGGTCGTTTGGTTATGATCCGGCGCGTGAGTGCTACCGACACGCGTCGGGACACGGAGTGAGCTTGCAGCGCATCACCGCTCTCGACATCTCCGCCACCGCCATCCGGGCCAACGTCGCAGCCCAGCACTCCATCCGGTTCCTCGTTCCACCCGCCGTCGAGCAGTACATCGCGGCCGAGCAGCTGTACCGCTCCGAGCACTCCACCATCTGATGCCCAAGCCGTCGTCCATCTCCAGCTGGGATCGCGCCCTCGCCGTCACGCACGCCGCGCTCGACCGCAAGGCCTACGACCTGGTCGTGCTCGAGACCACGAAGCTGACGTCGATCGGCGACTACTTCGTCCTCTGCAGCGGGCGCTCCGATACGCAGGTCCAGGCCATCGCCGACGGCATCCAGCAGCACCTCGGCGGCATGGGCGTGAAGCCGCTCTCGGTCGAGGGCCACGAGCGCGGCCAGTGGATCCTGCTCGACTACGGCGACGTGGTGGTGCACGTCTTCTACGTGCCGGTGCGCTCCTTCTACGACCTCGATCGCCTGTGGGCCCGCGCTCCCCAAGTGGAGCTGCCGGAGCCGTATCAAACGCAGGCGAACAGCCAGAAGACGGGCACGGAGAACGGTTAGCCGGGTCGCATGGGCTACTGGCTCACTGCGATCGCCGCGGCGCTGGTCGCCATCGCCGGCGGCTACCTCTATCTCACCAACGCGACGCCCATCATCGTCCACCTGACGCCGAACAGCACCGCGACCGTCCCGCTCGCCGGTGCCCTGCTGGTGGCGTTCGTGTTCGGCGGTGTCGCCGTGGGCACGCTCGCGGTGGCGGGGGCCACCCGACGTCGCTGGCAGGGATGGCGGCTCCGACGCCGACAGACGCGCGAGGCTCGACACCAGGCCACCACGGCCCGCGCCCGCGAGCTGGTGTGGACCGGTGACTACGCGCAGGCGCGCACCATGCTGCTGCACCGCTCGCACGAGCTGCCCGACGACGGCGCCCGTCTGGCGCTGCTCGCCGAGACGCATCTGCACGAGGGCGACCCCGCCGCCGCCCGCCGCGTGCTCGACGAGGCGATGCCGCAGGTCGGGCTCGATCCGCACCTGCTCGACCTCCACGCCGCCGCCGCCGAGGCCACCGGCGATCTCACCGCCGCCACCGTGGCCGTCGAGCGCGCCCTCGAGGCGCGTCCCGGCAGCCCACGCCTGGCCCGCCGCCTGCGCGATCTGTACGCGACGCAACATCGCTGGGACGAGGCGGTGCGCCTGCAGCAGGAGATCATCGCTGGCGTCCGCGCCCCGGCGGCGCTGGACGACGAGGCACGCGTGCTGCGCGGCCTGCGCTACGAGGCCGCCCTCGCCGAGCCCGACGACAAGCGCGCCGCGCGTCTTTTGGTCCGCCTCGCGCGCGACGAGCCGACGTACACGCCGGCCTGGGTCAGTGCCGGCGATCGCTGGGCCCATGCCGGCCGTCCGGCGGCCGCACGTCGCGCCTGGGTCCGCGGCGCCCGCCGGCATCCCGCGGCCGTGCTGCTCGCACGGCTCGAGGAGCATCAGGTCGCTCGCGGCAGCGGCGAGCGGCTCACCGCGATCTACCGCGGCCTGCGCCGCACCCACCCCGACGACGCCACGCTCGCCCTCATGTACGCGCGCCATCTGCTGTCGGTGAGCGCGCTCGACGACGCCGCGGCCGTGATCGACACGATGCCCGCCAGCGCCCCGGGCCCACTGGTGGCCGCGTTGCGCGGCACGCTGCTGCGACGGCGCGGCGACGACGGCGCCGCGGCGACCGCGTTCGCAGAGGCGATCGGCACCGGCCTCGGTCTCACCACCGGGCTCCGATGCGTCGCCTGCGGGCGCGACGTCGCCGACTACACGGGTCGCTGCCCGAGCTGCATGCAATGGAACACCGTCGTCGCACCCGTCGATGGGCGCGGCATCAGCGCCCCTAATTCATCCGACAACGCGATCTGAGCCGTAGCGCCATTGAATAGCGGCTCGCGCGTTGTACACTGCGCCCCGCGTCATGGCGCAGATTTTCCACCGCAGCACGAACACGCTCTCTCGCGTCACGATCTTCGGCGCCGCCTTCATCGTCGCCGGACTGCTCTGGTTCCTGGCCGTGCTGACGCGCTCCGACTACGCCACCGGCGCCCACGTCGCGCGCGAGCAGCCGGTCCAGTTCAGCCACAAGCACCACGTCGGCGAGCTCGGCCTCGACTGCCGTTACTGTCACACCAGCGTCGAGGTGTCGGCGGTCGCGAGCGTCCCGCCCACGAAGACGTGCATCAACTGCCACAGCCAGATCTGGGCGCAGAGCGCGTTCCTCGAGCCGGTGCGGTCGAGCTTCCGCACCGACGAGTCGATCCGCTGGCTACGCGTTCACGACCTGCCCGACTACGTCTACTTCAATCACAGCATCCACGTGCACAAGGGCGTCGGTTGCGCGACCTGTCACGGACGCATCGACGAGATGAATCAGGTCTGGCAGGAGAACTCGCTCCAGATGGAGTGGTGTCTCGACTGCCACCGCCATCCCGAGGCCAACCTGCGGCCGCGCGACCAGGTCTTCAACATGGCCTGGGAGCCTCCCGGCGACGCCCGCGCCCTCGGGCTCGAGCTCAAGAAGGCCTACGACGTCCACCCCCGCGTCGATTGCTCGACCTGTCATCGTTAGGAGCAAGGAGCACCAGTGAGCGACACCCCGAAGCCGTCCAGGATCGACCTGGCCGTCGTCCGCCAGCGACTCGCGCAGCAGAAGGGTCGCGAGCTCTGGCGCAGCCTCGACGAGCTGGCCGGCACCGACGAGTTCGCGGAGTTCCTCGCCTTCGAGTTCCCACGCCAGGCCGCCGGCATCGCCGACGCCTCCACCGGCGCCGGTCGACGCGATTTCCTGAAGCTCATGTCGGCCTCGCTCGCCCTGGCCGGCCTCAGCGCCTGCACGCGTCAGCCCGAGGAGCGCATCGTCCCGTACGTGCGTCAGCCCGATCGGATGATCCTCGGCAAGCCGCTCTACTACGCCACCGCGATGCCGCTGGCGGGCTACGGCACGGGGCTCCTCATCGAGAGCCACGAGGGTCGGCCGACGAAGGCCGAAGGCAATCCGCTCCATCCGTCGAGCCTCGGCGCCACCGGCGCCATGGCCCAGGGCTCCGTGCTCGGCCTCTACGACCCCGACCGCGCCGAGGTCATCATGAGCGCGGGACAGATCCGCACCTGGGACGCGCTCCTCGATACGCTCCGGCAGCTGGCCACGGCCCAGCGCGAGCGCAGCGGCGCCGGGCTCCGCCTCCTCACCGGCACCGTCACCTCGCCCAGCCTGGCCGCCCAGATCGAGGGTCTCCTGGTCGAGATGCCGCAGGCACGCTGGCACCAATGGGAGCCGGTGCGACGCGACGGCGTCCGGCTCGGAGCCCGTCAGGCATTCGGCGAGGACGTCGACACGGTCTATCGACTCGAGGACGCCGCGGTCATCCTGACGCTCGACAGCGACCTGATCGCCAGCGGTCCCGGCCACGTCCGTTACGCACGCGAGGTCGCACGCGGACGACGGCCGCGCGACGGCCGTGCGATGAACCGGCTGTACGCGGTCGAGAGCACGCTCACCGTCACCGGCGCCAAGGCCGACCACCGCCTGCCCGTGCGCTCGAGCGACGTCGAGGCCGTGGCGCGCGCCATCGCCGCCGGCGTCGGCGTACCGACGCGCCAGGTCGCCGGCTCGCCGGTGCTGACCGAGCATGCCGCCTGGATCGCCGCCGTCACGAAGGACCTGCAGGCGCACCGCGGCGCCGCCGTCGTGGTCGCGGGCGAGGCGCAGCCGCCGGCGGTGCATGCGCTCGCACACGCGATGAACGAGGCGCTCGGCGCCGTCGGCAAGACCGTCGTCCTGGTCGAGCCCATCGAGGCGCGCCCCGAGGATCAGCTCGCGTCGCTGCGCCAGCTGGCCGACGACATGGACGCGGGCACCGTCGAGTGTCTCATCATCCTCGGCGGCAATCCGGTGTACGACGCGCCCGTCGACGTCGACTTCGCGGCCCGCCTCCAGAAGGTGGGCCTGCGCATCCATCTCAGCCAGTACGACGACGAGACCGCCGAGCTGGCGCACTGGCACGTGCCCGAGGCGCACTACCTCGAGACGTGGGGCGACGTGCGCGGCCACGACGGCACCGTCAGCGTGCTGCAGCCGCTGATCGCGCCGCTCTACGGCGGTCGTACGGCGACCGAGGTCGTCGGTGCGCTGCGCGGCGAGCCCGGCGGCTCGGCGCACGACATGCTTCGCGCCTACTGGCGCACACGTCACGGCGGCGACTTCGAGGCCTTCTGGCAGCGCGTGCTGCACGACGGCGTCGTGCCCGACAGCGCGTCGCCCGCGAAGACGGTGCGCGTGCGGCAGGACTGGGACAGCGGCCCCGCGCCGATCCTGCCCGCCGCGGGCATGGAGCTGGTGTTCCGGCCCGACCCGAACATCTTCGACGGCCGCTTCGGCAACAATCCGTGGCTGCAGGAGCTGCCCAAGCCGCTCACGAAGCTCACCTGGGAGAACGTCGCGCAGGTGGCCCCCGCCAATGCCGAGCAGCTCGGCATCCGCAACGGCGACGTCGTCGAGCTGACGCTCGGCGAGCGCACCGTGCGCGCGCCGGTCTGGGTGCAGCCCGGGCAGGCGAAAGACAGCGTCAGCGTCCAGCTCGGCTACGGCCGCTCGCGCGGCGGTGCCGTCGTCACCGGCATCGGCTTCGACGCCACGCTGCTACGCACGGTGGCCGCGCCCGACGTCGCCACCGGTCTCGCCGTGCGCGACGTCGGCGAGCGCCGTCGCCTCGCCTGCACGCAGGATCACCAGAGCATGGAAGGGCGTCCGCTCGTGCGGCGCGCGACGGAGGCGGAGTACCGCAAGGATCCGCACTTCGCGATGGAGGGCGAGCACGACCCGGGCCCGGACGACTCCATGTTTCCGCCGCACCCTTATCCCGGGCACGCGTGGGGCATGGCCATCGATCTCACCGCCTGCATCGGCTGCAACGCTTGCGTCGCCGCCTGCGTCGCCGAGAACAACATCTCGGTCGTCGGCCAGCAACAGGTGGCGGACGGGCGCGAGATGCACTGGCTGCGTATCGACCGCTACTTCGCGGGCGGCCTCGACAGCCCGAAGATCCTCAGCATGCCGGTGCCGTGCATGCACTGCGAGAACGCACCGTGCGAGGTCGTCTGCCCGGTGAACGCCACCGTGCACAGCAGCGAAGGCCTCAACGACATGGTCTACAACCGCTGCGTAGGCACGCGATACTGCTCGAACAACTGTCCCTACAAGGTGCGGCGCTTCAACTACTTCCTCTACGCCGACTGGCACACCGAGACGCTCAAGATGGCGCGCAATCCCGACGTCACGGTGCGCAGCCGCGGCGTCATGGAGAAGTGCACGTACTGCGTGCAGCGCATCGAAGAGGTCCGCATCACGGCGGCAAACCAGGATCGCCCCATCCGCGACGGCGAGATCCGCACGGCCTGTCAGCAGGCATGCCCGACGGAGGCGATCGTGTTCGGCGACATCAACGAGCCGTCGAGCCAGGTGGCGCGGATGAAGGCCGACACGCGCAACTACAGCATCCTCGCCGAGCTCAACACGCGGCCGCGCACGACGTATCTGGCCGGTCTCGACAATCCGAACCCCGAGCTCGAGGACGAGTCGTGAGCACCGGGCCCATGGCACCCGACGTCGAGACGCCGCCCGCGCGCCCTGCGCTGATCGGGCCGGGCCAGACGTTCGGCTCCATCACCGACAAGATCAGCGGCATCGTCCTCGGCCAGCAGCGCACGCCGCTGGCGTGGTTCGTGGGCTTCGGCATCGGCTTCGCGCTGCTCATGCTGATGCTGCTGACGATCACGAACCTCCTGTTCCGCGGCATCGGCATCTGGGGCCCCAACGTCCCCGTCGGCTGGGGCTTCGACATCATCAACTTCGTGTGGTGGATCGGCATCGGCCACGCCGGCACGCTGATCTCGGCCATTCTGCTCCTGCTGCGGCAGACGTGGCGCCAGTCGATCAACCGCTTCGCCGAGGCGATGACGCTCTTCGCCGTCGCGGCGGCGGGCATGTACCCCCTCCTCCACACCGGCCGGCCGTGGCTCGACTACTGGCTCTTCCCCTACCCCAACACGATGGGGATGTGGCCGAACTTCCGCAGCCCGCTGATCTGGGACGTGTTCGCGATCTCGACCTACGCCACGGTGTCGCTGCTGTTCTGGTACGTCGGCCTCATTCCCGACCTCGCCACGCTGCGCGACCGCTCGAAGACGAAGGTCGGGCAGATCATCTACGGCATCTTCGCGCTCGGCTGGCGCGGCTCGGCGCGACACTGGCACCGCTACGAGACGGCGTCGCTGCTGCTCGCCGCGCTCTCGACGCCGTTGGTGGTCTCCGTGCACACCATCGTCAGCCTCGACTTCGCGGTGTCGGTCATCCCCGGCTGGCACGCCACGGTGTTCCCGCCCTACTTCGTCGCCGGCGCGGTGTACGCCGGCTTCGCCATGGTGCTGACGCTGGCGATCCCGCTGCGCCGTCTCTACGGGCTGCAGGACTACATCACGATGCAGCACCTGAACTACATGGCGCGCATCGTCCTCGCGACCGGACTGGTGGTGGCCTACGGCTACACCATGGAAGCGTTCATGGCCTGGTACAGCGGCAACATCTACGAGGCCTACATGATGCTGAACCGGTTCATCGGACCGTACTGGCACATGTACTGGATGCTCATCCTCTGCAACGTGATCGTGCCGCAGGCACTGTGGTTCAAGCGCGTGCGCGCCAGCACCGGCGCGCTGATGGTCGTCTGCATGTTCGTCAACGTCGGTATGTGGCTCGAGCGCTACGTCATCATCGTCGTCAGCCTGAGCCGCGACTTCATGCCGTCGTCGTGGGGGCTCTACACCGGGAGCGTGTGGGACTGGGGCATGTTCCTCGGCACCATGGGCCTGTTCCTGAGCCTGTTCTTCCTCTTCATCCGCTACCTGCCGATGATCTCCATCTTCGAGATGCGCACCATGCTCCCCGAGTCGCGCGTCGAGGAGCACGAGCCGTGAAGCATCGTCCGCCGATCTACGGGCTCATGGCCGAGTTCGCCGACCTGCCGCAGCTGCTGCGCGCCACGCGCGAGGCGCACGAGAGCGGCTACCGCCACCTCGACACCTACACGCCGTTCCCGGTGGAGGAGCTCGGCGAGCTGCTGAGCGGCCATCACAGCCGCCTGCCGCTGCTCGTGCTGATCGGCGGCATCCTCGGCGGCCTCGGCGGCTACGGGCTGCAGTACTGGACGTCGGTGATCGACTTCCCGATCAACGTCGGCGGACGCCCGTTCCACAGCTGGCCGTCGTTCATTCCCGTCACCTTCGAGATGACCATCCTCGGCGCGGCGCTCGCCGCCGTGCTCGGCATGCTGGCACTGAACGGCCTGCCCACGCCCTACCATCCGGTCTTCAACGTGCCGCGCTTCGTGCTGTCGACGCGCGACAAGTTCTTCCTCTGCATCGAGGCCGACGACCCGCTCTTCGATCGCGAGGAGACACGTCGTTTCCTCGAACGACTCGAGCCACGCCAGGTGGACGAGGTGGACCACTGATGCGCCGCGCGACCACCATGGCCGTCCTGGCGCTGGGCACCCTGCTCGCCTCGGGCTGCCGTCAGGACATGCAGGACCAGCCGAAGTACGAGCCGCTCGAGCCGAGCAGCTTCTTCCGCGACGGCCGCGCCTCGCGCCCGCCGGTCGAGGGCACGGTGTGGCGCACCGACAAGCTCGGTGATCCGTCGCTCACCACCGGGCGCGTCGGCGCGGAGTACGTCGAGTTCGTACCGCTGCCGGTCACCACCGAGCTGCTCGCACGCGGCCGCCAACGCTACGACATCTTCTGCTCGCCGTGCCACGATCGCGTCGGCACCGGGGCCGGCATGATCGTGCTGCGCGGCTACCGCAAGCCGCCGTCGTTCCACATCGAGCGACTGCGCGAGCAGCGCGACGGCTACTTCTTCGACGTCATCACGAACGGCTTCGGCGTCATGCCGAACTACGCGCAGCAGATTCCCGTGGACGACCGCTGGGCGATCACGGCCTACATCCGAGCGTTGCAGCTGAGTCAGACGGCGACGCTCGCCGACGTCCCCGAGTCCGAGCGTGCGACGCTCGCGGGGGGAGCCCGTTGATGTCCACGCCTCCCACCCTGCTCATGCCGGCGGATCACCCGCTGCACCGCATCCAGCGCTACGGCATGATCGGCAGCCTGGTCGGCATCGTGCTGTGCCTGATCCTCGGCTTCTCCGACGTCACGCGCCTGCTGCAGGCCTATCTCATCGCCTACCTCTTCTGGACGGGGGGCGCGCTCGGCTGCCTCGCCATCCTGATGATCCATCACGTCACCGGCGGGGCCTGGGGCGTGGCGATCCGCCGGCTCCTCGAGTCGGGCGCCCGCACCCTGCCGTGGATGGCGCTGCTCTTCCTGCCCATCGCCCTCGGCCCGAGCCACCTCTACGAGTGGGCACAGCCCGAGCACGTCGCGCACGACGCGCTCCTGCAGCACAAGGCGCTCTACCTGAACGTGCCCTTCTTCCTCGGGCGCGCCGCCTTCTACTTCATGTGCTGGACGCTCATCATGCGCGCGCTGGTGCGCTGGTCGCTGCTGCAGGACGGCACCGTCGACCCGAAACCCACCGAGCGTCTCGAGCTGATCTCGCGCGGCGGACTGCTGCTGATGGGCCTCACCATGACCTTCGCCGCCATCGACTGGGTGATGTCGCTCGAGCCGCACTGGTTCTCGACCATCTACGGCGTGCTCTTCATGGGCGGCTGCGCGCTGACGGCGTTCGCGCTCGTCATCCCCATGGCGGCGCTGCTCGGGACGCAGCCGCCGGTCGAGGGCCACATCGACGCCGACCAGCTGCACGACCTCGGCAAGATGCTGCTCGCCTTCGTGATGCTGTGGGCCTACTTCTCGCTCTCGCAGTTCCTGATCATCTGGGCGGCCAACCTGCCCGAAGAGATCACCTGGTACATGGCGCGCACGCGCGGGGCCTGGAAGTGGGTGGCCATCGCCATCGTCCTCTTCCATTTTGCGCTGCCGTTCGTGCTCCTGCTGTCGCGCAGCCTGAAGCGCAGCGCGCGTGGCCTCGCCACGGTGGCGCTCCTGGTCCTGGCGGTGCGCTTCGTCGACATGTTCTGGCTGGTGGCGCCGGCCTTCGATCCGAAGGCGTTCGCCGTTCACCTGATCGACCTGGCGGCGCTCGCCGCGGTGGGGGGCTTCTGGCTCTGGCTGTTCGTGCATCAGCTCGAAGGCCGGCCGCTCCTGCCGCTACGCGATCCGTCGGCTCCGGTGCTGTCATGAGCGAGATCCAACACGCCGGCGTCGGCCACGAGGAGCGCGACGTCTCGATCCGCGCCGTCCTCGCCTGGGTTGCTGGCATCTTCGCCCTGCTCACCCTGTCGGCGATCATGACGTGGCCGCTGATGCGCTTCTACGAGACGCGCGAGGCCGAGGAGAGCCCCAAGGCCAGTCCGCTCGCACGCGAGTACGGGCCGATCGAGCCACCGGCACCGCGGCTGCAGATCCATCCCGAAGCCGACCTCGCCCAGCTGCGCGCGAGCGAGCAGGCCATCCTCGACACCTATGCCGTCATCGATCGCGAGCGCGGTACCGTCCGCATCCCGATCGATCGCGCCATGACACTCCTCGCCGAGCGTCGCGCCGGCGGAGCGCCGCAATGATCCGTCGCCGGCATCTGCTCGCGACCGCGGCGTTCCTGATCGCCCTGCCTGCGGCGTCGTGGGCGCAGACGGGCAGCGGTCCAGCCCCGGTCATCGAGCCCGGACGGCCTGCGCCGCTGCGCGAAGTCGGTTTCGACCAGCGGCTCGGTGCGCAGGTCCCGCTCGACGCCCGCTTCCGCGACGAGACCGGCCGCAGCGTGACGCTCGGCGAGCTGGTGCAGGACAAGCCCGTGCTGCTCGTGCCGGCGTACTACGAGTGCCCGATGCTGTGCACGATCGTGCTGAACGGCGTCGTCAGCATGCTGCGCGCCCTGCCCTTCGACGTCGGCAACCAGTTCACCGTCGTGACGCTGAGCTTCGACGCGCACGAGACGCCCGAGCTGGCGGCCAAGAAGAAGGAGCACTACCTGGGCGAGTACCGCCGTCCGGGCGCCGCCGAGGGCTGGCACTTCCTCACCGGCGACGAGCCGGAGATCCGCCGCGTCACCGACGCCGTCGGCTTCCGCTACCACTGGGACGAGGCCAGCAAGCAGTTCGCGCACGCCAGCGGCATCGTCGTGCTGACGCCGCGCGGCCGCGTGTCGCACTACTTCTACGGCGTCGAGTTCCCGCCGCGCGATCTGCGCCTGTCGCTGGTCGAGGCCTCCGACGAGCGCATCGGCTCGGTCGTCGACGCCCTGCTGCTGTTCTGCTTCCACTACGACCCGGCGACGGGCCGCTACAGCAAGGTGGCCATCGATGCGGTCCGGATCGGCGGCGTGCTGACGCTGCTCGCCCTCGGCGGGTTCATCGTCGTGATGCTGCGGCGCGACCGCATGAGGCACCACCCGGCATGAAGCGATTCTCGCTCTTCCCCGAGCAGGCCTCGACGCTGGCCCCGCAGGTCGACGCGCTGTTCTTCTTCCTGTGCGCGCTCACCATCTTCTTCGTGGCACTGATCGCCGGGCTGATCCTGGTGTTCATGGTGCGCTACCGGCGCAGCGATCCCAACGAGGTCCCCCCCGACATCCACGGCTCGCTCGCCCTCGAGGTGTTCTGGACGGCCATTCCGTTCGGCCTCGTCATGATCATCTTCTTCTGGGGCGCCAGCCTGTACGCCAACATCCGCCGGCCGCCCGACGATTCGATGCGGATCAACGTCGTCGGCAAGCAGTGGATGTGGAAGGTGCAGCACATGGAGGGCCGGCGCGAGATCAACGAGCTGCACATCCCCGTGGGCCAGCCGGTGCAGGTCACGCTCACGTCCGAGGACGTCATCCACAGCTTCTTCGTGCCCGCGTTCCGCACCAAGCAGGACGCCGTCCCAGGCCGCTACAGCACGACGTGGTTCGAGGCGACGACGCCCGGCACCTACCATCTGTTCTGTGCCGAGTACTGCGGCACGCTGCACTCGGGCATGATCGGCCGCGTCGTCGCCATGGAGCCCGCCGCCTTCCAGGCGTGGCTCGCGAGCCCCGACACGCAGCAGGACGCCGTCCTCTCGGTCGCCGACGCCGGCCGTCAGATCTTCGAGCAGCAGGGTTGCGCGTCGTGCCACGCCGGTGGCGAGACCGCGCGCGGCCCGAGCCTGCGCGGCCTCTACGGCAGCACGGTCACGCTCGAGGGCGGCGCCACCATCACCGCCGACGATACGTATCTGCGCGAGTCGATCCTGCAGCCCCACCTGAAGCTGGTCGCGGGCCATCAGGCCATCATGCCGACCTACCAGGGGCTGCTCAGCGAGGAGAGCGTCATGCAGTTGATCGCCTATCTGAAGACGCTCCCCGCAGCCGACGAACACGAGCACACCCCATGAGCACGCACGAGATCGACGCCCGCACCAACTACCTGAACGCCGACTACGGCGTCCGCTCGTGGCTCCTCACGGTGGACCACAAGCGCATCGCGCTGCTGTACCTGATCTCGATCACGATCATGTTCGTGCTCGGCGGGCTGTTCGCCACGCTGATCCGCCTCGAGCTGCTCACGCCCGCCGGCGACATCGTCGGCAGCGACACCTACAACAAGCTCTTCACCATGCACGGCATCATCATGGTGTTCTTCTTCCTGGTGCCGTCGATCCCCGCCGTACTGGGGAACTTCCTGATCCCGCTCATGATCGGCGCGCGCGACCTCGCGTTCCCGAAGCTCAACCTGCTGAGCTGGTACATCTACGTCATCGGCGCATCGTTCACGCTGTGGGCGATGGTGACCGGCGGCGTCGACACCGGTTGGACGTTCTACACGCCGTACAGCACCGCGGCGTCGACCACGAACGTCGTCGTGACGGGCATCGGCATCTTCATCACCGGCTTCTCGTCGATCCTGACCGGCCTCAACTTCATCGTCACCATCCACACCATGCGCGCGCCGGGTCTGACCTGGTTCCGGCTACCGCTGTTCGTGTGGGCCAACTACGCCACCAGCATCATCATGGTGCTCGGCACGCCGATCCTGGCCATCACCATCGGCCTGGTGGCGGTGGAGCGCGCCTTCCACCTCGGCATTTTCGATCCGGCGCTGGGCGGTGACCCCATCCTCTTCCAGCACCTGTTCTGGTTCTACTCGCACCCGGCCGTCTACATCATGATCCTGCCGGGCATGGGCGTGATCAGCGAGCTCATCACGTGCTTCTCGCGCAAGCGCGTCTTCGGCTACGGCTTCATCGCCGCGTCGAGCCTGCTCATCGCTGCGCTGGGCTTCCTGGTGTGGGGCCACCACCTGTTCGTCAGCGGACAGTCGGTCTACGCCTCGATGATCTTCTCGTTCCTGAGCTTCTTCGTCGCCATTCCGTCGGCCATCAAGGTGTTCAACTGGACGGCGACGCTCTACCAGGGCTCCATCGTGTGGGAATCACCCATGCTGTACGCCCTCGGCTTCATCGGGCTGTTCACGCTGGGCGGGCTCACCGGGCTCTTCCTCGCCGCCCTCGGCCTCGACGTGCACGTGCACGACACCTACTTCATCGTCGCGCACTTCCACTACATCATGGTCGGCGGGACCATCATGGCCTACCTCGGCGGCATCCATTTCTGGTGGCCCAAGATCTCCGGCCGCATGTACCCCGAGTGGCTCGCCAAGGTCTCCGGCGTGCTCGTCTTCCTCGGCTTCAACCTGACGTTCTTCCCACAGTTCATCCTGGGCTATCTCGGCATGCCGCGGCGCTACCACGTCTACCCCGAGGAGTTTCAGGTGCTGAACGTCCTCTCCACCGCGGGCGCGTCGATCCTCGCCGTCGGCTACGCCCTGCCGCTCGGCTACTTCGCGTGGTCGCTGCGCTACGGCAAGGTCGCGCCGGCGAATCCGTGGGGCGCCACCGGCCTCGAGTGGACGACGTCGTCGCCGCCGCCCACCGAGAACTTCGCGCGCACGCCGATCGTCACGCGCGACGCCTACGACTACCAGCACCACGCGCCCGAGGCTCCGGCCCTGGCCGCGGGGGAGGTCGCCATCCGTGGCTGACGCCGCCGCCACCCACGCCGTCGCGCATCACTTCGACGACGCCGAGCAGCAGTACAACGCGTCGACGCTGGGGATGTGGGTCTTCCTGGTGAACGAGGTCATGTTCTTCGGCGGCCTGCTCACCGTCTACGTCTACTACCGCGCGCTCTTCCCCGAGGCCTTCGCCTACGCCAGCAACCACCTCGACGTACAGCTCGGCACCATCAACACGGCGGTCCTGATCGGCTCGAGCCTCACCATGGCGCTCGCGGTGCACGCGTCGCAGGTCGGGCACTCGAAGGCGCTCGTGCGCTGGGTATGGCTCACGATGCTGCTCGGGTCGGTGTTCCTCGGCATCAAGAGCTACGAGTACTGGCACAAGTTCCACGAGCACATGGTGCCGGGGCCGCATTTCACCTACCACGGGCCGTTCCCGGATCAGGCCGAGATCTTCTTCTCGCTCTACTTCACGCTCACCGGCCTGCACGCGCTGCACATGATCATCGGCATGCCGATCATGCTGTGGATCATCCGCGGCGCCCGGCGCGGGCGGTTCAGCCCCGGCTACCACACCCCCGTCGAGATCGCCGGCCTGTACTGGCACTTCGTCGACATCGTGTGGATCTTCCTGTTCCCGCTCCTCTACCTGATCGGCCGTCACAGCCACTGAGGCATCCATGTCGTCGGAGCACGTCGTCTCGGTCCGCACCTATCTCGTCATCTTCACACTGCTGATGGTGCTGACGGCGCTCACCACCGCCGTCGCCTTCATCGACCTCGGCGTCATGAACGTCGTCATCATGCTGCTGATCGCCTTCACGAAGGCGACCATCGTCGTGCTCTACTTCATGCACGTGCGCTTCAGCCCACCGCTCACGATGGTGGCGGCGGGCGCCGGCTTCGCGTGGCTGACGATCCT
>DASYLJ010000174.1:0-19869 GCA_036009625.1 Binatia bacterium | reverse complement strand
TTCCTCTGGCAGCTCGCGTACACCGAGATGTACGTCACCGAGACCCTGTGGCCCGACTTCCGCGAGCGCGAATACCACCAGGCGCTGGCGCTCTTCCAGCAGCGGCAACGCCGCTTCGGACGCACGCCGGCGCAGCTCGAGCGCACGCGCCTGCACGCCGTGTGAGCATCCTGGTCCGCGCCCGACCCCGTCGTCGCTGATGCTGCGGACCCGCCTCGCCACGGCCGCCATCGCGCTGCCGACGCTCTGGCTCCTGATCCAGTATCTCTGGCCGCCGCTGTTCACGGCCTTCATCGTCACCGTCGTCGCCATCGGCCTCTTCGAGTACGGCAGCATGGCCTTCCCCGACGACCGGCCGGCCATCGTCGCGACGGTGGTGTTCGGCCTGCTGGTCGCGGCGGGGGTGATCACGGGCCAGCTGGCCTGGGCGGGCGCCGGGCTCTTCGTGGCCATCCTCGGCGGCATGTGCTTCCCGCTCGCCCGCCACGGTGACCTGACGCTGGCGGTGAACCGACTCGGTCTGCTGGTGCTCGGGGTCCTCTACGTCGGCTTCCTGATGCCGCACGTCATCCTGCTCCGGCACCAGGAGCCGGAAGGGTGGCGCTGGGTGCTGTTCACGGTCTTCGTGGCGATGGGCTCCGACTCGGGCGGCTACTTCGCTGGCCGCTTCCTCGGGAAGCACAAGCTCGCGCCCGCCATCAGCCCGAGCAAGACCATCGAGGGTGCCGTCGGTGCGGTGGCGGGCGCCATGCTGATCGCATGGCTCGCGAGCCTCTGGTTCTTCGATCGACGGCCCGCTGGCGAGGCGCTGGTGCTGGCGGTGGCGATCAGCGTCCTGGCGCAGTTCGGCGATCTCTGTGAATCGGCGCTCAAGCGGGCCTTCGGTGCGAAGGATTCGGGCTGGATTATCCCCGGACACGGTGGCATCCTCGATCGTCTGGACAGCCTGCTCTTCCCGTTCGTGTTCGCGTACTACTACGCGGTGTTCCCGCGGGTCTGAGGGTCACGCATGTCGCTTCCGGCACCGGTCATCACCTTCGTCGCATTCATCGTCGCACTCGGCGTGCTGGTGTTCGTGCACGAGCTCGGGCACTTCACGGTCGCGAAGCGGCTCGGCGTCAAGGTGCTGCGCTTCTCCATCGGCTTCGGACCGGTGCTGTTCGCCCGCAAGCGGGGCGAAACCGAGTACGCGCTCTCGATCATGCCGCTCGGCGGCTACGTCAAGATGCTCGGCGAGGAGGACGACGACGAGGGCGACGTCGCCAGCGAGCCCGAGCGCGCCTTCTCGAACCAGTCCGTGCTCCGTCGCTGCGCCATCGTGCTCGCCGGACCGACGATGAACTTCGTGTTCGCGTTCCTGGTCTACACGCTGCTGTTCGTGGCTGTCGGCGCCGAGGTGCCGTCGAACCAGCCGCGCGTCGGTGGCGTGTCCGCCGGGTCGCCGGCAGAGAAGGGCGGACTGCAGGCGGGCGACGTCGTCGCCAGCGTGAACGGCAAGGCCGTCACCACCTGGGAGGAGCTGGCCAAGTCGGTGCGCGACTCCGAGGGCGCGGCGCTGTCGCTGGCCGTCACGCGTGACGGCGAGTCGAAGACGGTCGAGGTCACGCCCGAGCTGAAGGAGAGCCGCACCATCTTCGGCGAGGAGGTCGGTAAGGTCTACCTGATCGGCATCGAGGCCTCGCACGACTGGCAGAACGTCGGCCCCATGGAGGCCGTCGTCATGGCCGGGCAGCAGACCTACACGGCGTCGTTCGTCGTGCTGCAGGGCCTGGCGCTCATGGTGCAGGGGCGGGTGCCGCTGCGCGAGCTCGGCGGACCCATCGCCATCGCGCGTGCGGCGGGACAGCAGGCGCGTGCCGGGGCGCGCTACTTCCTGAGCATGCTCGCGTTCCTCTCGATCAATCTCGGCGTCCTGAACCTGCTCCCCATCCCGGCGCTCGACGGTGGTCACCTGGCGCTGTTCGTCATCGAAGGGGCCATGGGTCGTCCGTTGCGTCAGCGGCATCGTGAGATCGCGCAGCAGGTCGGGCTCTTGCTGCTGCTCAGCCTGATGGTGTTCGTCTTCTACAACGACATCCATCGGCTGGTGCAGGGCTGAGCCGCTGATCGTCCTCGGGCTCGATACGTCCACCTGGACGGCGACCGTCGGCCTGGTACGCGACGGTCGGGTGCTGGCCGAGAGCGTGCGTCCCGACTCGCGTGCGCACGTGGCGATCCTGCCGGCGCTGACGACCGACGTGCTCGCCCAGGCGGGGCTGCGGCCGACGGACGTCGAGGCGGTGGCCGTGTCGATCGGCCCCGGATCGTTCACGGGACTTCGCATCGGGCTCGCGTTCGCCAAGGGCATCGCCTTCGCCGGCGGCGTCCCGATGGTGGCCGTGCCGACGCTCGAGGCGCTCGCGGCGGTGGCTGAGGCCCCGTCAGGCACGACGGTGTGCGCGGCCCTCGATGCCCGCAAGCGTGAGTGCTGGACGGCGCTCTTCCGGGTGGGTGGCGACGGTGGCCTCGAGCGACTGACCGACGACCTGACGCTCGCCCCCGCGGCCCTCGCCGACCGGCTTCCCGAAGGCTGCATCCTGGTCGGTGACGCGGGCACCGCCTACGCGGACGTGCTCGGGGCGCGGGCCCTGGTGCGGCCGTTCTCCACCCATCATCCGCGCGGCGGGCTGGTGGCCCGGCTCGGAGCGATCCGCCTCGCCGCCGGCGAGCGGGCCGACACCGGCACGCTCGAACCCGTCTACGGCCGCCCTCCCGACGCCGAGCCGTCGCGGAAGGCGTCGCGTTGACAAGCCGTTTTCGGGCGTATTACCTACAACATCTTCGGGCTGGCGGGGGGTAAAGTATGGAAAAGAAGGACGAGGAGCTCATCGTAACCCTGCTCGATCGCGATCCGGATCTGCGGCGCTACTACGATGAGCACACGGAGCTGGAGCGCGAGCTCACTCCGTTCCAGGACAAGCTCTACCTGACGCCAGAGGAAGAAGTGGAAAAGAAGCGCCTCCAGAAGCTCAAGCTCGTCGGCAAGGACAAGATCATGGCGATCCTGTCGCGCCACCGGACGCACTGACCGCATGCGCCACACCATCTCCATCCTGGTCGAGAACGAGTTCGGAGTGCTCGCCCGCGTCGCGGGTCTGTTCAGCGCCCGCGCGTTCAACATCGAGAGCCTGTCCGTCGCCGAGACCATGGACCCCACCGTGTCGCGCATCACGCTCGTCACGCGTGGCGACGACCAGGTCCTCGGGCAGATCGAGAAGCAGCTCAACAAGCTGATCAGCGTCATCAAAGTCACCGACTTCACCGAGACCGCGCACGTCACGCGCGAGCTGGTGCTGCTCAAGGTGGCCGCCGACGAGCGCACGCGCGGCGAGGTGATTCAGATCGTCGACATCTTCCGTGGGAAGATCATCGACGTGTCCCGTCGCTCGTACGTGATCGAGGTGACGGGAACCGAAGACAAGATCGATGCCCTGATCGAGCTGCTGAAGCCGATCGGCATCAAAGAGATCGTGCGCACCGGGGCGGTGGCGATGTTCAGAGGAACAAGGCTCCTCACGGTCGACGGCAAAGACAAGGAACGAGGAGCTGCATGAACATCTTCCACGACAAGGACGCCACGCTCGACCCGCTCAAGGGCAAGAAGGTCGCCGTCATCGGCTACGGCAGCCAGGGACACGCCCACGCGCTCAACCTGAAGGACAGCGGCATCGACGTCCGCGTCGGGCTGCGTCCCGACAGCGCCTCGCGCAAGAAGGCCGAAGCCGCCGGGCTGCGCGTCGTCGACGCCGCCACCGCGTCGAAGGAGGCCGACATCATCATGGTGCTCGTGCCCGACGAGCAGGGCAGCGAGATCTACGAGAAGGAGATCCAGCCCGGCCTGACGAAGGGTAAATACCTGGCGTTCGGTCACGGCTTCAACATCCACTTCAAGAAGATCGTCCCGCCCGCCGACGTGAACGTGTTCATGGTCGCGCCGAAGGGCCCCGGGCACCTCGTTCGTGGCGAGTACGAGAAGGGTCGCGGCGTGCCGTGCCTCCTCGCCATCGAGCAAGATCCGAGCGGCGACACGCAGCAGGTCGGGCTCGCGTACGCGAAGGGCATCGGCGGCACGCGTGCGGCGGTGCTCGAGACGTCCTTCAAGGAAGAGACCGAGACCGATCTCTTCGGCGAGCAGGCCGTCCTGTGCGGCGGGCTCACCGAGCTCATCCGCGCCGGCTACGAGACGCTCGTCGAGGCGGGGTATTCGCCCGAGATGGCGTACTTCG
Organism: Binatia bacterium; assembly: GCA_036009625.1. Lineage (GTDB taxonomy): Bacteria > Desulfobacterota > Binatia > DP-6 > DP-6 > DASYLJ01. The sequence continues at coordinate 15,604 of DASYLJ010000174.1, read as the reverse complement.
AGTGCCTCCACGAGGTGAAGCTCATCGTCGACCTCATCTACGAGGGCGGCATCGCCGACATGCGCTACTCGATCAGCAACACGGCAGAGTATGGCGACATGACCCGCGGCAAGCGCATCATCGGCAAGGAAGCGCGCGAGGCCATGAAGCAGACGCTGAGCGAGATCCAGTCGGGCAAGTTCGCCGACGAGTGGATGACGGAGTACCGCTGCGGTCTGCCGCACTTCCGTGAGCTGCGCCAGGAGGCGTCGAAGCATCCCATCGAGCAGGTCGGCGGCAAGCTGCGCGGTCTGATGCCGTGGCTCGCGACGAATCGCCTGGTCGATCGCTCGCGGAATTAGTCGCCCAAGACCATGTCTTGGGCGAGGGCGAGTGTGCAGCGTCGGGATCTCAGTGACCTGCGTGCCGCGGCCGGCGAAGCCGGCGCGGCATGCTGCTGCGGACGCCTATGGCTCGTATGATTCCGATTGCGCGGGAGGGGTGGCGGGTCATCGGCGTCGTCGCTGGTGTGCTCGGGCCCGTTGCGGTGATCGGCACGTTGGCCGGGCATCCGGTTGCCGTGTTGCCGTTGCTGCTCATGCTCGCGTTCAGCTTCTACTTCTTCCGCGATCCCGAGCGGCAGCCACCGCCCGACGATCGGCAGGTCGTGTCGCCGGCCGACGGCAAGATACTGCACGTCACGGCAGGTCGTGAGGACATCTTCCTCAACGCGCCGGCGACGATCATCAGCATCTTCATGTCGCCGCTCGACGTGCACGTGAACCGCAGTCCGGTACGCGGCACCATCGAGCTGGTGAAGCACACGGCGGGAAAGTTCCGCGCCGCCTTCCACGACAAGGCGTCGCTCGACAACGAGCGCAACGCCATGGTGCTCGAGAGCGGCGGCCGGCGCTTCGTCGTCATCCAGATCGCGGGCGCCGTCGCGCGACGGATCATCAACCATCACAACCCCGGCGATCGGCTCGAGCGCGGCGAGCGCTACGGGCTCATCATGTTCGGCTCGCGCGTGGACATCTTCCTGCCGCCCGACGTGAAACCGATGGTGGCGAAGGGCGACCGCGTGACGGCGGGCAGCTCCGTCATCGCCGAGATTCCTGCCGGAGCGCCATCGTGAGACGCATCGGCCGGATGCGAGAGCCCGGCATGCATCGGCGCCGTATCCCGCCGCTGCGCAAGGGCGTCTATCTCCTGCCGAACCTGATCACGACCGCCGGTCTGTTCTCCGGCTTCTACTCGATCATCTGCACGCTGAACCACGACTACCGTCTGGCGGCGATCATGATCCTGGTCGCCCAGCTGTGCGACGTTCTCGACGGTCGCGTCGCGCGGCTGACGCGCTCATCGAGCTCGTTCGGCGTGCAGTACGATTCGCTCGCCGACCTGATCGCCTTCGGCGTCGCGCCCGGCATCCTCGTCTACACCTGGGCGCTGCGACCATGGGGACGCTGGGGCTGGCTCGCGGCCACGCTGTACGTCACGGCGGGCGCGCTGCGGCTGGCGCGTTTCAACGTGCAGGTGGGAACCGTCGAGCGGCGGCATTTCCTCGGGCTGCCGATCCCGGCGGGCGCGAACATGATCGCCGCCACCGTGCTGCTCTATTACTACCTGGGCGGGCAGGGCGCGGCCCACAAGCAGGTCCTGATGCTGGGCCTGATCTACGTCGTGGCGGGCTTGATGGTCAGCGAGTTCCGCTTCTTCTCGTTCAAGGAGTTCCACCTCCACCGCCGCCACCCGTTCCCGGTGCTGGTCGGCCTGATCCTGCTCATCATGCTCACCATCGGGGCGCCCGAGCCGATGCTGTTCGCCGGCATCACCACGTACGTGCTGTCGGCACCGGTCACGTTCGTCTGGCGGATGCTGACGGGGCGGAAACCCCCGCAGGCCGAGCCCCAGGCGACCGCTGCGGCCACGGAAGTCAGGCCAATCGTGCTTGACAAGCCCGGATACCGCGGATAGTCCCGAGACACGATGTTTGTGTACACCCTGCTCTCGAGCCTGCTGCTTGCGGCCGGTCTGCTTCTTAGCAGCCCGCCCGTGGCGGTCGCGAGGGCGTAGGGACTTCGTTCCAAAACCTCAGCGAGATGCCACGGGCGGGTCAGCCGCTCGTGGCTTTTTTGTTTCTAGGCTCTGAGGCGGCTGGCTCGCAGTGGCGGAAAGGGGATCCACCATGAATCGGGTACAGATCTTCGACACCACCCTGCGCGACGGCGAGCAATCGCCGGGCGCCACCATGAACATGGAAGAGAAGCTGGTGATCGCACGCCAGCTCGAGCGCCTGGGCGTCGACGTCATCGAGGCGGGCTTCGCGGCTTCGTCAGACGGCGACTTCGAGGCGGTCCGGCGCGTCGCGAGCGCGGTCACCCAGCCCATCGTGCTGTCGCTGGCGCGCACGCGCGAGCAGGACATCGATCGCGCCATCAAGGCGGTCGAGCACGCCAAGCGTCCCGGCATCCACATCTTCATCGCGACGTCCGACATCCACCTGAAGCACAAGCTGATGATGAGCCGGAAGGACGTCATCGACGCGGCCGTCTGGGCCGTCAGCCGCGCGAAGAAGCATCTCGACTACGTCGAGTTCTCGGCCGAAGACGCCTCGCGCAGCGACATCGACTACCTGGTCGAGGTCTTCACGGCGGTGATCGCCGCCGGCGCCAAGGTGATCAACGTCCCGGACACCACGGGCTACACCCTGCCCGAGGAGTACGGCGCGCTGTTCCGCACACTGCGCGAGCGCGTGCCGGGCGCCGATCAGGTCATCTGGAGCGCGCATTGCCACGACGACCTGGGCATGGCCGTCGCCAACTCGCTGGCCGCCGTCCAGAACGGCGTGCGCCAGATCGAGTGCACCGTGAACGGCATCGGCGAGCGCGCCGGTAACACCGCCATGGAAGAGGTGGTGATGGCCATCAAGACGCGCGCCGACCGCTTCGGCGTCGACACCGGCGTCGTCACCGCCGAGATCTTCGCCACCAGCCGTCTGGTGTCGCAGATCACCGGACTGGCCGTGCAGGTGAACAAGGCCGTCGTCGGCGAGAACGCGTTCGCGCACGAGGCCGGTATCCATCAGGACGGCGTGCTCAAGTACCGCCAGAACTACGAGATCATGAATCCCGAGGACGTCGGCCTGGCGTCGAACCGACTGGTGCTGGGCAAGCACTCGGGGCGGCATGCGCTGGTGTCGCGCATCCGCGAGCTGGGGCTCGACGCCACCGGCGTCGACATGAACCGCCTGTTCGACGGCTTCAAGACGCTGGCCGACGCCAAGAAGACGGTCTACGACGAGGACATCATCGCGCTGGTGGCGCAGGAGTCCGTGCGCGGTGCCAACGTCCGCGACCGCTACGAGCTGGTGTACCTGAACGTCACCTCGTCGAGCATGTCGGTGCCGCACGCGTCGGTGAAGCTGCGCATCGACGGCGAAGAGGCGTCGGGTGCCGCCACCGGCGACGGCATGGTGGACGCCTGCTACAAGGCCATCAGCGATCTGACGGGGCAGCACCCGCGGCTCGACCGTTACGCCGTGAAGGCCATCACGGGCGGCACGGACGCGCAGGGCGAGGTGTCGTGCCTGGTCACGGAGGACGGAGTCACGGTGACGGGACAGGGCAGCCACACGGACATCATCCAGGCCAGCGCGCTGGCGTATCTGAACGCACTGAACAAGCTGGAGTACCGCCGGCAGCATCGCGCCCAGCAGCAGGCCGAGGTTGGGCCGTGAGCACATCCGCCACCATCGCGGTCTTCGCCGGCGACGGCATCGGTCCCGAGGTCACGGCAGAAGCGCAGGCCGTCCTCGAGCTGGTCGCACCCCGGCACGGCCTCTCGCTGACGTTCAGCCCCGGCGTCATCGGCGGCGCCGCCATCGACGCCACCGGCAACCCGCTGCCGCCCGCCGAGCTCGCGCGCGCGAAGGCGTCCGACGCCGTGCTGCTGGGCGCCGTCGGCGGACCCAAGTGGGACGATCCGAAGGCGACGGTCCGGCCCGAGCAGGCACTGCTGGGGCTCCGCAAGGGCCTCGGCCTGTACGCCAACCTCCGACCGGTCTGGACCGTCCCGTCGCTGATCGGCTCGTCCACGCTCCGTCCCGAGGTGCTCGACGGCGTCGACCTCGTCGTCGTGCGCGAGCTCACCGGCGGCATCTACTTCGGCAAGCCCAGCGAACGACGCGGCACCGCCCCGAACCGCGAGGCCGTCGACACGCTGACGTACACCGAGGAGGAGATCGCGCGTGTCATGCATGCGGGCTTCGCGCTCGCGCGCCAGCGTCGCCGCAAGCTGACGTCGGTCGACAAGGCCAACGTCATGTCGTCGTCGCGCCTCTGGCGCGAGATCGCCAACGAGGTGAAGCGCGACTACACCGACGTTGCGTACGAAGACGTCCTCGTCGACGCGATGGCGATGCACCTCATTCGCCGGCCGCGCGACTTCGACGTCATCGTCACCGAGAACCTCTTCGGCGACATCCTCACCGACGAGGCGTCGATGCTGGCCGGCTCGATGGGCATGCTGCCGTCGGCGTCGCTTGCCGGTGCGCCGTCACCGGGCACGCGCTGTCACGGCCTGTACGAGCCCATTCACGGCTCGGCGCCCGACATCGCCGGCCAGGACAAGGCCAACCCGCTCGCGGCCATCCTATCGGCGGCCATGCTGTGTCGCTGGTCGCTCGGCAGCCCCGCGGCGGCCGACGTCATCGAGAAGGCCGTGTCCGACGTGCTCGATGCGGGTCATCGTACCGCCGACCTCGGCGCGGGTGGCTCACCCGTCGGATGCCGCGCCATGGGCCGTCTCGTGCGCGAGCGGCTGGAGGGCTGAGCATGGCGACGGACGCCCTGACGGTTGCCGTGGTCGGAGCGTCCGGGCTCGCGGGTCGCGAGATCCTGCGCCTGATCGAGAGCCGCGCGTTTCCCGCCGGCGAGGTGCGCCTCCTCGGTTCCGTGCGGACGGCAGGTTCGCGCGTCGAGGAGGGCGGCATCGCGGCACCGGTGGTGCTGCTGGCGCCGCATCTGTTCGACGGCGTGGACGTCGCGTTCTTCGCCGCCGGCCCCACGGTGTCGGGCGAGTTCGCGCCGGTCGCGTCGGAGGCCGGTGCCGCCGTGGTCGATCTCACCAGCCGCTTCCGCTTCGACGAGCTGGTGCCGCTCGTCGTGCCCGAGGTGAATCGCGAGGCGCTCGCCGACTGGCGCGAGCGGGGCATCGTCGCGAATCCGAGCGGGACGACGATCGCGCTGTCCGTCGTGCTGGCGCCGCTCCTGGCCGAGGCGGGGCTCCGTCGGGTGCAGGTGTCGACGTACCAGGGCGTGGCCGGTGCCGGCAGGCGCGCCATCAATGCGCTCTCGAAGGAGACCATCGGCCTGCTCAACGGACGCGGCACGAAGCGCACGCGCTTCGCGCGTCGCATCGCCTTCAACGTGCTGCCGCAGGTGGGCGCGCTCGAGCCCGGCGGTGCCACGACGCACGAGCTGCAGGCCATGGAGGAGACGCGTCGCGTGCTCGGCATCCCCGATCTCGCGATGCAGATCACGGCGGTGCGCGTGCCGGTGTTCTTCGGGCTCGGGCTCGCCGTCAACATCGAGACCGAGCGTCCGATCAGCCCGGAGGAAGCCGCCGCCGTGCTGCTTCCCGCGCCCGGCATTCTCCTGCACGGTACCGAGCCCGATCCGTATCCGACGCCCATCGAGGTGACGGGCTCGGAAGCGACGCACGTCGGCCGCATCCGTACCGACCCGTCGACGGAGAACGGCCTGTCGCTCTGGGTGTCGCTCGACAGCATCGGCAAGGGCGCGGCGCTGAACGCCGTGCAGATCGCCGAAGTCCTCGTGCGCGATCATCTCTGACGGGATGCAGCTCCGGCTCGTCGTCGAGTACGAGGGTACGAGCTATCAGGGCTGGCAGCTGCAGCCCACCGGACCCACGATCCAGGAGATACTCGAGCGCGCGCTCGCCACCGCGCTGCGCGAGTCGATCCGCATCCGTGGCGCGGGACGCACGGACGCCGGCGTGCACGCCTGGGGGCAGGTGGTGGCGGCACCGGTGACCAGCGTGCCCGACGATCTCGATCGGCTGCGGCGAAGCCTGAACGCGCTCACGCCCGACGACGTCGCGATTCGCGAGGTGACCGTCGTCGACGATGCGTTCGATCCGCGTCGCGATGCATCGAGTCGTGTGTACGAGTACCGCATCCTGACGACGCACGCGCCGTCGCTGTTCTGGCGGCCCTGGAGCTGGCACTTCTCGCGGCCGCTCGACGCGGACGCGATGCACGCGGCGGCGCAGGCGCTCGTCGGCGAGCACGACTTCGCGGCGCTCTGCGGCGCCGATCCGGCGGCCCCCGATCGCACCACGATGCGTCGCGTGCTGGTGAGCGCGGTGACGCGCGAACCGCCGCTGCTCGTCTACCGCGTCGAGGCGACGGCTTTCCTGAAACACATGGTACGGAACATCGTCGGCACGCTGGTCGAGGTCGGACTGGGCGAGCGCCCGGCGGACTCCATGCTGGCGCTGCTCGCGTCGCGCGATCGGACGCAGGCCGGACCCACCGCCCCGGCGATCGGGCTGGTGCTGCGTGAGGTCCGCTACGAGGGGCGTTCAGCCCCGGCACGGCCAAAGTCCTGACACCGCGGACGGCGGTCTCCGACACCGAGGCCCGGATACAGCTCGAAGCCACGTGCCGCTGCGCTGGCACCGGGCTTGCTGGCTGGGGTGTGGTGGTGGAGCGGTGGTCAGCGGGGCGGACGCGTGGGCGTTCGGCTGCGCCAGGTGCGCAGGCGTTCCCCGATCTCGCGCTCGCGCCCGCGGTCGGTGGGCTCGTAGTAGCGACGGCCGGCCAGCGCCTCGGGCAGATAGTCCTGCTCGACCACGGCATCAGGGTGGTCGTGCGGATACTCGTAGCCCGCGCCGTAGCCCAGCCCCTTCATGAGCGGCGTGGGCGCGTTGCGGATGTGCAGCGGGACGGGCAGGGCGCCGGTGCGCCGCACGTCCTCGGACGCGGCCTGCATGGCGACATAGGCGGCGTTCGACTTCGGGCAGGTAGCGAGGAAGGTCGCGGCCTGGGCGAGCGGAATGCGTCCCTCGGGCAGGCCGACGAAATGGACGGCGTCGCGCACGGCGATGGCCACCTGCAGCGCCTGCGGATCGGCGTTGCCGATGTCCTCGGCGGCGAAGATCACCATGCGTCGCGCGATGAGCAGCGGGTCCTCCCCGGCTTCGAGCATGCGCATGACCCAGTAGACGGCGGCGTCGGGATCCCCGCCGCGCATGCTCTTGATGAACGCGGAGATGACGTTGTAGTGCTCCTCGCCGCCCTTGTCGTAGCGCAGTGCGCGCTGTTGCGCGGCCTCTTCGAGCAGCGGCAGGTCGAGCGCGTGGGTCTTCCGTGCGCGCGCGATTCGCGCCGCCAGCTCGAGCGCCCCGAGCACGACGCGCGCGTCGCCCTGACCGTGTCCGACGAGGAACTCGCGCGCCTCGGCCGTGATCTCGAGCCGATCCGCACCGAGACCGCGCTCCGCGTCGGCGAGCGCGCGATCGACGAGCGTGCCGAGATCGGCGTCGGTGAGCGGCTCGAGCACCAGGACGCGGGTGCGCGAGATCAGCGCCGGGATGACCTCGAACGACGGGTTCTCGGTGGTGGCGCCGACCAGGATGATCGTCCCCGCCTCGACGTGCGGCAGGAAGGCATCCTGCTGCGCCTTGTTGAGGCGGTGGATCTCGTCGACGAACAGCACCGTGGGCTGCCCCGTGCGGGCGAGCTCGTCTCCGGCCTCCTGGACGATGGCACGCAGCTCCTTCACGCCGTGCAGCACGGCGGAGAAGCTGGCACTGCGTGCGCCGCTGGCGGCGCCGAGCAGCTTCGCGAGCGTGGTCTTCCCGGTGCCGGGCGGACCCCACAGGATCAGCGACTCGAGCCGGCCGCCCGCGAGCAGGTCGCGCAGCACCCGACCGGGGCCGAGCAGGTGCTGCTGGCCGATGAACTCCTCGACGGTCCGTGGCCGCATCCGTTCGGCGAGCGGGGCGTGGGCGGAGCGCGCGGCGGGGGCCTGGGCGCGGGGAAACAGCTCGGGCTGACGCGCCATGAATGCTGGTCTATCACACGGTTCTCGGGCTGGAACACGTCCGGAGCGCGTGCTACGACCACGCCGCGACGAGGGGTCGAGATGGGGCGCATCCGGACGGTCGGCCTTGTGGTGAAGCGCGACCATCCACGTGCCACCAACCTGGCGAAGCGTATCGTCGCGTTCCTCACGCGGCGACGGGTGAAGGTGCTCCTCGACGAGGAGGCAGGCCTGCCCGGCACTGCGCTGCGGACCAAGTCCGCGCTGGCGCGCGAGGCCGATCTCATCGTGGTCCTGGGTGGTGACGGGACGCTGCTGTCGGTCGCACGCCGCGCCGACGCGCGGGTGCCGATCCTCGGCGTCAACATGGGCGAGCTCGGCTTCCTCACCGAGGTGGCGGAGCCCGAGGCCATGGAGATGTTGGCGCGCGTGCTGGCGGGGCGCTTCGAGATCGATCGTCGCATGGCGGTGAGCGCGGTGCTCGAGCGTGGCGGCAAGATCATCCGGCGCTTCCGCGCGCTGAACGACGTCGTCGTCTCGAACGGCGCGCGGGCGCGCATCATCCGACTGCGGGTCTCCGTCGACGGTCTGCCGGTCACGAGCTACAAGGCCGACGGGCTGATCGTCGCGACGCCCACCGGCTCGACGGCGTACTCGCTGTCGGCAGGCGGTCCCATCGTCGAGCCCACGGTGCAGGTCCTGCTGCTGTCGCCGATCTCGCCGCACACGCTCTCGAACCGTCCGATGGTGCTGCGGCCGGAGGCCGTCGTGCGCATCGGCCTCGCGCCGGGACAGCAGGACGTCGTCCTCACCATCGACGGTCAGGACAGCATGCCGCTCGAGGGCAGCGACGTGGTCGCCGTGCGACGCGCGCGCTCGGCCGTGTCGCTGGTGCACTCTCCCGATCGAACCTACTACGACGTCCTCCGCTCGAAGCTCGGCTGGGGCATCAACCAGGGAGGTGGGCATGCTCCGCGCGTTGCGCGTCTCTGATCTCGCCATCATCGACGAGATCGAGCTCCTCCTCGAGCCCGGTTTCAACGTGATCACGGGCGAGACCGGAGCGGGGAAGTCGATTCTGCTGCAGGCGCTCGACGTCGCACTCGGTGGACGGCCCGACGCCGATCTCGTGCGCAGCGGCGCCGAGGAGGCCGTCGTCGAGGCGCTCTTCACCGACGTGCCCGACGCCGCCCGCGAGGTGCTCCGTGCCGCGGGATTGTCGGGGCACGACGCCGGCGAGGAGCTGGTCATCCGTCGCGTGATCGCGGCCGGTGGTCGCACGCGCGCGTTCGTCAACGGCGCGATGGGCTCGCTGGCACTGCTGCGCGATCTCGCGCCGCATCTGCTGCGGGTCTACGGCCAGGACGAGCACCAGGCGCTGCGTCGCGTGGAGAGCCATCGCGAGCTGCTCGACGCCGCGGGCGGGCTCGGTCGCACGGTCGAGGAGATGCGTCGCCGGCACACGCGGCTGTCCGCCGCGCGCCAGGCGCTGGCCGATCGTCGCAACAGCCAGCGCGCCGCCACCGAGCGCGTCGATCTGCTGCGCTTCCAGGCCGACGAGCTCACCAAGGTGAGTCTCGTGCCGGGCGAAGAGGAGTCGCTCACGAGCGAGCGAGCACGGCTCGTGCACGCGGAGCGTCTCGGCACGCTGGCGACGTCGGCGGAGCAGGGTCTCTATTCGGGCGAGACCGCCGCCGTCGACTCGCTCGGACGCGCCCTCGGCTTCCTGCGCGAGGCCGAGCGCGTCGATCCCGCGATCGGTCGCATTCGTGGCCTCGTCGAAGCCGCACTCGCCGAGCTGGAGGAGGCGGGCGGTGAGCTCGGTCGCTACGTGCGCACGCTCAGCCCGAATCCGGCGCGGCTCGAAGCCGTGGAAGATCGGCTCGCCGATCTGGCGCGGCTCAAGCGGAAGTACGGCGCCACCGTCGAGGAGCTGATCCGCAAGCGCGAGAGCCTGCTCGCCGAGCTCACGGCCGCGGGCGAGGGCGACGAAGCGCTCGCCGGGCTCGTGGCCGAGGTCGAGGCGGCGGAGCGCGACGCGCTCGACTGGGCGAAGCGTCTGTCCGTGGAGCGTCGCCAGGTGGCGCACTCCCTCGAGAAATCCCTCGTCACCGAGCTGCGCCAGCTCGCGATGGAGGGCTCGCGCTTCCAGGTGCGCTTCGCCGACGCCGACGACAAGAGCGTCGGGCCGACGGGACGTGACGAGGTGGAGTTCTACCTCGCTGCCAACCGTGGCGAGGAGGTGCGTGCGCTGGCGCGGGTGGCGTCCGGCGGCGAGCTCTCGCGCATCATGTTGGCACTGAAGACGCTGACGGCGGCCGACGAGCACGGCGCCATGCTCATCTTCGACGAGGTCGATGCCGGCGTGGGCGGCGCGGTGGCCGAGGTCATCGGTCGCAAGCTGCGTCAGCTCGGCCGTCGCCGTCAGGTGCTGTCGGTGACGCATCTGCCCGTCATCGCGGCGTTCGCGGAGCATCACATCGTGGTCGCGAAGCGCGTCATCGAGGGCCGCACGGTGTCGTCGGCGCGGCCGTTGTCGTCGGCCGATCGGGTGACGGAGCTTGCGAGAATGCTTGGCGGTGCGCGCGTCACGCGCGAGGCCCAGCAGCATGCGGAAGAGCTGCTGGCGACCGCCGCGGCGAGCCCTGTCAAAGCATCCGGACGGACCGGAACTGCGCCTTGACAGCCAACTGACGATACGGATAGCCCGATGCGACCCGTGCGATCCAGGAGGTATTCACAATGCTAGCAGGAGGACGCGTCATCGTGCGCGCCGCGATGGGCCGGTATCTGCCGGTCATCCTGGCCGCCACGGTGCTGGTGGGAGGGGGCGTCGCCGCCCGCTCGACGCTGCACGAGCTGCACGAAGCCCGGAAAGAGATCGACTGGGTGCATGCGCGGCTCGTGGAGAAGCGAGCGCTGGTCCGGCGTCATCAGGACGAGATCGCGCTGCTCGCCGGCTCGGTCGACCGCGTGACGCGGCAGGCGCAGGGCGCGCGCGAGCGTGCCGCGCAGCTGCGTCGGGTGGCGCATCTCGAGGAGAGCCGCGACGTCGAGATGTCCCCGCTCAAGGCGGACGTCATCCCCGACAGCGGCCAGCCGTTGTACTCGGAGGCGGGCAGCCTGGCGTTGCAGCAGCTGGCGTGGCTCGAGGGGCAGACCGCCTCGATGAACGAGTCGGTGGTGCTGCTGAGCACCCTCATGAAAGAGAGCAAGGCGAGCCGCGGCAGCATTCCCACCCGCTGGCCCGTGCGCGGCAACGTGACGTCCGACTTCGGCCTGCGTCGTGCGCCGCTCGGCGGTGGCTCCGACTTCCACCCCGGCGTCGACATCAAGGCGACGATGGGCACGCCCGTCACGACGACGGGCGCCGGTGAGGTGGTGTACGCCGGTTACATGGCCGGCTACGGCGCCATGGTGATCGTCGATCACGGCGCCGATCTGAAGACGGTCTACGCGCATCTGTCGCGCATCTACACCGAGGTCGGTCGCCGCGTGCGGCAGGGTGAGGTCGTGGGCGCGGTCGGCAACACCGGTCGTGCGACGGGCGTCCACCTGCACTACGAGGTGCGCCTCGCCGGTCAGGCCGTCGACCCGGGATGCTGGCTCGCCAGCGGCTCCGGCGCGACGCGCCCGATATCGTTGACCAGCGGGGGGTAGCCGGCTATACGGGGCGTCCTTTGTCCCGTTCCCAACCGTGTGGGGCCGTAGCTCAGTTGGGAGAGCGCTTGGATGGCATTCAAGAGGTCGTCGGTTCAATTCCGTCCGGCTCCACTTTTTTCTCTCGCTAGTTGTTAGGTTCGTCGCTGCCCCGCTCCGTCACGCGCGCCCATCGAGTTCCTGCTGTGCAGCGGGTGGTCGAGATGCCGATGTCCTCGGCAGCTCGCCCGCGACGACCGTCACAGCGACCGCAGGTACGCGATCAGCGCATCCAGATCGCTCGCCGACAACCCGAGCGCCGCGCCGTGCCCCGTTCCCGGCACCGCCAGCGGTGCCGTGAGGACCGCGCGCATCGCGTCCTTCGCCGTCACCGCGAGATGCTGCTCCGGCACCGGCGTCCCCGACGGATTGAGCGGGCTCTGCAACTGTGAGCAGCACCCGGCACTGCCCGGCGTGCACCCGGGCGCGAACACCGGATCGACGCCGACCGCACCGAGACCCGCAGAGCCGCTCACGAGGAGCGGGAACGTGTCCCAGACGCCGCGCAACGTGGGCACGCTGAAGCCGGCGCTGCCGTCGGAACCGGGTGGCCGGTTCACGTCCTGACACTGGCTGCGGAGCGGGATGAAGACCGGCGTGTCGGTCTCGCGCATCCTGACCGGCGCGCCGAGCGTCGAGCTGTCGAACGCGCGAAGCTGGTCGATCGTGAACATGGGCTCGGGGTGGCACGACTGACAGGCGAGCTCGTCGAACACCACAGCGCCGCGGACGGCATCGCCGGTGCCGCCGCCCGGCAGCGGGACCGACGTCGAGAACGAGCCGTCGGTGTTCAGGTTGGGATTCGGGAAGAAGGTGATGGCCTTCGTATAGAGCGCGTTCTGCTGGTTCTCGCTGTCGCTGGTGACGGTGCAGCTGCCGCCACCGAAGCAGAACGGGCTGCCGTTGATCTCGATGCACGGAATGCATGGGATCGGTCCGCCGCGCTCGGCCTGGACGACGATGTCGGTGAACGACAGGAGATCGGGGACCAGCTGGTCCTGCAGCAGCGGCGTGAAGTCGCGCGTACCGCGCACCGAAAGCACACGACGCAGCCGCGGACCGCGGACGTCGGCCTCGAAGAAGACGCCGTCCTGATGATCGTCGATGTGACAGGTGGCGCAGCTGACGCCGGTCTTCTTCACGTCGGTGAAGAACTCGATCTGTCCGAGGCGCCGGTCGCGTTGCGGGGTATTGACCCCGAAGGCGCCGGAGAACGACACGGTACTCGGGACCGTGATCAGCGCGGCATTCGGCGGGCTCACGTCGAGCTCGGCGATGGACGTGGTGAATTGGTTCACGACCCAGAGCGTGTCGCCGTCGTCTGCCAGTGCGATGCCACGCGGGCCGTTGTGCAGGCCGATCGGGTTGTTCGTCGAGCAGCACACCACCGGGAGTCCTTCGACGAGACTCGGACAGCCGCTGCAGTTGGCGTCGACTGAACAGGCCACGCCGGGGCTCGACGTGAACGCCGCACACACCTTCGCGCCGAACGTGCCGACGGTGGGCGGGAGGGCAAGGGTCGGCGTGGGGACGCCGCCCGGTGACGGAAGCACGATCACCGCCAACTCCGCGGGGACGCCGGCGGCGAGAGCCGCCGCGTCGAGCACGGAGACGGTGCCGCTGCCCTGACACGTGACGTAGAGCCGGCCGCGCGCGTCGTCGAGCGCCATCAGCTCGGGGTCGGTGCAGGACGGCAGGTTGCGATTGAAGATGTCGAAGGCGACGTGCGCCGTGATCGTGTTGGTGGCGCCGTCGATGACGGTGATCGTCGGGTTGATGATGGCGCCGCCGGTCTGCACGACGCCCTGCCGCGGTCCCGTCTGCGGGCCGATGCTGGTGAGGAAGACGGCGTCGAGCGCGTCGCTGTAGACGATGCCGCGCGGTGCGCGGCCGCCGATGACGAACGGCTCCCAGCCGTCCGCACGCCCGCCGACGATGTCGTCGGTGGCGCGCGGCGCCACGGTGGCGATCACCTGGTTCTCCGTCGCACTGCCGGGCGCGATGTCGACGACGGACAGATCGGCGCTCTGCACGTTGGCGACGTAGAGGATCGTGTCGGCGGCGTTGGTCGCCATGCCACGGGGATTCACGCCGACGTCGATGGCGCCGATCAGCACCGGGGCGTCGCGCCGCGGACCGGCGATGTCGAGCACCTGTACCTCGTCGAGGTTCTCGTTGCTGAGGTACGCCCGCGTGCCGGCGCGGTTGAACTCGACCTCGGTCTCCATGCGCAGTCGCCCGGGAACGCCGAGCGCTGCGCCCGTGACGCGAGCGAGCTCGGTGTCGGTGGCAGGATCGACGATCGAGAACGAGTCGTCGAAGCGGTTCACGACCCAGGCACGGACCGGGCCGCCGCTGGCGAGCATCTCGACGTGGAACGGGTTGTCGCCGACGGGGATGCCCTGGATGCCGGACTGCAACGAATTGCGATCGACGAACTGGCGCGTCCCGGTGTTGAAGACCCACAGCTCGTCGCGCTGCTGCGGCGTCACGTACAACTTCGCGGCGCACGCTCCCGACCCGATCCCGCTGCACGCGGCGGCGCTCTGGCACGGCGTACCATTGTCGCAGACACCGAACGGTGCCGGTACGACGGCTGCCGAATTCGGATTGAGAAAGGCGAGATCGTTGAACAGCGTGAGCCGCTGATCGCCGGTGACGCACGAGCCGGCGCCGGGCGGGCAGTCGAGGTCGCTGGTGCAGGCGGTGGGCGAGCCCGGGCCGTCCTCCTGACAGTGACCGATGCTCGGTGGGGAGGACGCCAGCGCACCGGGGTTCAAGACCCGCGCGACGAGCTCGCGCTGGATTCCGGTCGGCACCGGGAGACCGGCCGGCAGCAGCGATGTCATCTCGGTCGACGATGCGAAGCTCGTCGGCAGAGTCGCGACGATGGCGCCGGTCGCCTTGTCCGAGAGCTGGAGCACGGCGCCAGGTGCGAAGCTCTCGCCGAAGATCTGCAGCCCGAAGCTGGTGGCGTTGTGCAGCACCGTCGGACCGACGGCGTGCAGGATGGCCTGCTGTCCCGTCGGCGTGGCGCACGTGCAGTCGGACTGGCACAGGCCGGGGCAGGCGGCGTCTTCCGGGACGTCGCACAGCTCGTCGGGCGTCTGTTTCACGCCGTCGCCGCAGGTGCCGACCGTGCCGAGGACGGCGCCCGCGCCGACCTTCACCTGTCGCCCGACGAACGCACCGTGGAACGTCGCCGGGATGCGTGACGACGACTTGAGACTGATGACGGCGAGCGGTGCGTGCACGATCGCCCGCACGTCGGCTCCAGGGCGCCCGACGACGGTCGTCCCGCCGCCGGCGAGCTCGATGCGTATCGCACCGCCGTTGACGCCGATGCGCTCCGCTCCCAGCGCGGCGCGGGTCCGGATACGGACGACGCAGGTCGCGCCGACCGTCGCGCACGACATCGTCGTGGCGATGTCGCCGCCGCCCTTCAGGTAGAGGCCATCGACGTCGTACGCGCCGGGCTGGAGGACGAGGGTCGCGCCCTTGCCGACCCGGACCGCGTGGTAGACGCCAGGCGGGAGCGTGAGGCTGCCGCCGTCCGGGACGGTCACGTCGCTGCCGGGTCCTGCGACCGTGGGCGGGGCGGGCAGCGCCAGCACGGGCAGCGTCACGCCGTGGTGTTTCGGGCCGAGCAGCGCGGCGCTCGAGACGCGCAGCTCGTTGGAGTAGGTGTCACCGGCGACGACGGCGCCGCCGCCGATGCGGACCGTGTCGCCCACCAGGGCGACGGTCGCGCTCGTCGTCACCCGGCCGGCGACCGCGAGCAGCGCGTTGCTACCGACGTCGCCGTCCTGGACCGTCGAGCGGGAGCCGAGGGTGACCTTCTGCTCTCCGAAGACGAC
>DASYLJ010000173.1:0-34235 GCA_036009625.1 Binatia bacterium | reverse complement strand
GCCGAGCGCGTTCTGGTGGATGTTGCGGCGCAACGCCACCAGCGCGCGGCGCTCCATGCGATAGCGCAGCGGACCCTTCGCCTTCACGGGCACGGGCGCGCCCTTGGCGGCTTCGAGCTGTGCCACGATCTTCTCGCGCGGGTAGCCGAGTGTCTCGAGGTCGGCCGGATCGAGCTCGGCGAGCACCTTCGCCACCAGCGCCATCGTCTGCGGATTCGACGCGATCTCGGCCGCCCACTTGCTGACCGACGACGTCACCGGTCGCGCGTGCTTGTGCACGCCGGTCGGATCGCCGAGGCCCTTGAACGCCTCGCCGCTCTCGCCGTAGGCGATGGCCTTCTCCTCGAAGGGGATGCCGAGGTGATCGCAGACGCGGCGGAAGTTCGCCTCGGGCTCCTTCACCAGCTCCTCGTACTTGACCCACGCCATCGGCACCGGCTTGTCGCGCACCATCGCCGCCAGCGCGGGCACGTACCGCTGCAGGACCGGATTGTGATTGATGGCGACGTCGTAGTCGCCGTCGAAGAACGACTCGGCATAGGACGACAGCACAGCCAGCGGGTGGCGCGTCAGCACGACGTAGTGTGCCTTCGGATAGAGCTTGGTGAGGAAGGGCAGGACGAGCGCGTAGGCGGGCGTCTTGTCGAGGAACATGGTCTTGCCGGGCGGCGCCAGCTCCATCATCTGGGCGTAGAGGCCGTCGGTGTAGGCGCGGAGCGCGTCGAGGTAGCCGGCCTCGCCGCGGGGAATCTCGGAGACGATCTCCTTGATGGCCTGCTCGGCGTTGAACGGGTCGAACGGCGCCTTCTGGACGTTGCCGAAATAGCCGAGGTGGGCGATCGGCGTGATGAGATGCGGCTCGGCCCGCCCGTAGATCAGCGAGTGCGAGCTCAGCATCCGGGCCAGCAGCGTCGTCCCCGAGCGGGGGGCACCGATCAGGAAGATGAGCCGATCTTGCATCCCTGCCCTTTCTTCCAGCCCGCGGGCCGAGTGTCCACCGCGGCGCTGGCGGTGCTACCCGGCACGTTCCACCTTCCCTCCTTGGCGGTCCGTCGTGTAATCGTGCAGTGCATGACGCGTTTCGCCGGAAGTCGGGGTTGGTGGGTAGCGATCGCGTGGGCCGTCCTGACGCCACTGGCGGGGTTCGACGTGCAGGCCGCGGACTTCAGGGTCGACGTCACGGCGGACAACCTCCCGAACACGACCAGTGCCACGGATACGACCCCGGGTGATGGGACGTGCCGGGCGAGCACGGGGCTCTGTACGCTGCGCGCAGCCGTGCAGGAGGCGAATGCGCTCGCCGGGCCCGACACGATCGTCCTGCCCTCGGGCACGTACGCCATACGTGCCGGGGCGGAGGCGGCCGCGACGGCCGATCGTGGCGACCTCGACGTCAGCGGTGAGCTCACCATCAAGCCGGTCAGCGGAGCCCAGCCGGTGATCGATGCGGTGAAGGGCGGTCGCATCTTCGAGCTGGCCGCGGGTGCGCAGCTGACCCTGGAGGGGCTCACGCTCCGCAACGGCGATGCGACCGTCGAAACCACCTGCGACGCCAGTGGCGGCGCCGTCTGCGCGATCAACGCGCGTCTCGTCGTTCGAGGAAACTGCACGATCGAGGGCAATCGCGCCGTGAACGGTGGGGCCGTGTATGGCCTCGTCGAAGCCACCGGGTCGATTTTCCAGAACAACACCGCGACGTCGGTCGGCGGTGCGGTCGCCGGGCGGAAGGATCAGCTGACGGAAGCCCGGCTCGTCGTGACGTCCAGCACGTTCACGAAGAACCAGGCTCTCGCCGATGGCGGCGGCGGCGACTTCGGTGGCGCCATCGCGGTCTACGACGGTGCCGGCATGGACCTCGCGACCAGCACGTTCACGCAGAACACCGCGGGCGGCACCGGCGGCGCGCTCTCGATCCGTGGCGCGGCGACCGTCACGGTGCGCAACTCGACGTTCAGCGCGAACACGGCGAGTGGCAGCGCGCCGACGGGACCGGGGGGCGGCATCGAGTACGCGTCCGACGGCGGCCTCGAGCTGAGCAACGTCACCATCGCGCGCAACTCGGGCCAGGGCCTGGCGCTCGCGACGGCGACGGGCGTGAGCGTGCGCAACACCCTCGTGGTGCTGAATCTCCCGACCGACTGCACCGGCGATCTGAGCGGCGGCAGCGCGAACCTGGTGTCGAGCACGACGGGATGCACGGTCCCTCCCGGCAGCCTGGCCGCCGATCCGAAGATCGCGACCGGACTCGCCGACAACGGCGGCACCACCCAGACCATCGCCATCGTGAAGGACGGTCCCGCGGACGATCACGGCGCCGCGTGCGAATCGACCGACCAACGCGGCTACACCCGCGGCAACGGCGGGAAATGCGACATCGGTGCGTTCGAGCTGGTTCCCGAATCGGACGACGACCTGATCCCCGACGCCGACGACAACTGTCCCGGCGTCTCGAACCGGGATCAGCTCGACACCGACGCCGACGGCATGGGCGATGCCTGTGAGTGTTCGACGAAGTCGAAGAACACCGGCGGCCCGAACGACGACGACGACACGGACGGCATCCTCAACCCCGCCGATTGCTGTCCGAACACGCCGAAGCTCCTGACCACCGTCGACTGCCTCCCGGGCGGCACGGCGGCCGACAGCACCGGCTGCTCCGTGGCGCAGTCCTGCGACTGCGCGCTCAACTTCAAGAACGACGTCGGCTATCCGTGGGGCGCGCGCCGGCGTTGGAAGAAGTGCGTGCGGACCAGCGTGCGCAAGCTCGATGGCGTGGGCAGGCGCTGCAAGCGCGACGTCCGCCAGGCGATCCTGAACGATGCGAGCACGGCGGCGTGCGGCACGACGGGCGTCGGCAGCGGCGACAGCGACGGCGATTCGTTCCCCGACAGCAGTGACAACTGCCCGCGCATCTACAATCCGTTGCAGACCAACAGCGACGAGGACATCGAGAAGGGCGGCGCGCGCGGCGATGCCTGCGACGACGACGACGACGGCGACAACATTCCCGACGGCGACGACAAGTGCCCCACGATCCTCAGCTGTGACAACGACGATGCCGACTCGGACGGCGTCGGGAACGAGTGCGACGAGTGCCCGTGGGAAAACAACGGCGGCCCGATCGACAAGCTCGGGTGCGAGAAGGGGCAGGAGGGCAAGGGTGCCGCCGATCCGCCCGCTGCGTGCAACACCAAGCCGCCGTCGTCGGACGACACCGACGACGAGGAGTGACGTGGCCGAACGATCGGTCGTTCGATTGACACCCCGAAACGCGCCGTGTTAGCCCGACCTCCTTTTTCGGAGGATTTTGATGAGCAAGCTTCTCGACGGTAAGGTCGCGGTCGTCACGGGGTCGGGCCGCGGAATCGGACGCGGTATTGCGCTGGCGCTCGCACGCGAAGGCGCCAAGGTCGTCGTCAACGATATCGGCTGTGGCACCGACGGTCGCGGAACGGACGCCGATCCGGCATCGGTCGTGTGCAAGGAGATCAAGGAGCTCGGCAGCGAGGGCGTGCCGAACTACGAGAGCGTCGCCGACTACGAGAGCGCCGGCAAGATCATCAAGACCGCCACCGACACCTGGGGCCGGTGCGACATCCTGGTGAACAACGCCGGCATCCTGCGCGACAAGCAGCTCGTCAACATGACGCCGGACGACTTCGACGCCGTCCTGAAGGTGCACCTCTACGGCGGCTTCAACTGCTCGCAGCACGCGCTCACCGTCATGCGCGAGCAGAAGTACGGCCGCATCATCAACATCGTCTCCAGCGCCGGGCTGCGCGGCAACTTCGGGCAGGCCAACTACGGCGCGGCCAAGGCCGGGCTGATGGGCCTCACCTTCGTGATCGCCGTCGAGCACATGAAGGGCAATGCCGAAGGGAAGTACTCCATCACCGCCAACGCGCTGTCGCCCGCGGGTATGACGCGCATGGTCGGCCAGATCCCGGGCATGGAGGGACGGCCGGTGCCGCCCGAGATGAACCCCGATCTGAACGGCGCCATGGTGGCGTTCGTCGCCTCCGAAAAAGCGGCGCACGTGAACGGGCAGGTCTTCGGACGGCGCGGCTACGCGTTCACGCTCTTCCAGACGCCGAAGCCGCTCGCGGCGATGTACCGCGAGGGTGGGTGGACGGCCGACGAGATCGCGAAGAACTTCGACGCCGCCTTCGCCGAGCACCTGAACGTGCCCGGCATCCCGATGACGCAGGCCATGAAGGATGCGGCCAAGGCGGCCGCCGCGGCGAAGAAGGGGTAGGCCGTGGCAGCGCGCGGGTTCTCGCACGTCGGGCTCTCCACGCTCGATCTCGACGCCACCCGCGCCTTCTACGAGGACGTGCTCGGCTTCCGGGCCGTGCGCTGCGACATCATCGAGTTCGCCGAGGGGGGGCGCATCCGTCACGTGTTCTTCGACACGGGCGGCGGCGCCCTCATCGCGTTCATGGAACCGCGTGACATCCCCGGCTTCCCCGCCGAGTACGACGCCGGCATCAACCGCGGGCTCGGCGTGCCGGACGCGTTCTACCACTTCGCGTTCGAGGTCGATTCGCACGAGGCCCTGCTCGCAAAGCGTGCGCACCTGATCGCCAAGGGCGTGCGCGTGACGCCGGTCGTCGACCACGAGTGGATGCATTCGATCTACTTCAAGGATCCGAACGGCCTCATGCTCGAGTTCGCGTGGACCAGCCGCGTCCTCGACGCCGACGACACGGTGATGCAGGTGCGCGAGCGCGCGAGCCTGCGCAAACGCTCGCCCGTCACCGACTTCCGTAGCGAATAGTTTCACCGCGCGTTGCACGCGCCGGCCCGGCGCGCCGCGGTCGCTGGCCCTCGTCGGCGGACCGCTTCTTGCTGCCGATGCGCACATGCTGCCTGCGCTCCGGTTCGTCGTCGGCGACACCCAGTGGGTGCTCTCCACCCATGCGCTTCTCGTCGTGGTCGCGGTCTTCGTGGGAACGGTCCACGCGGTTCGTCGCGCACGTGAGCCGCTCGTCGTCGCGGCGTGTGCTCCGTGGGTCGCAGCGGCCGGCATCGCCGGCAGCCGCGCGCTGTTCGCGGTGCTGCGTGGCGGCGACGGCACCCTGTGGTCGGGCGGGCTCACTTCGATGGGCGGCATCGCAGCCGGGCTCGCCGTCGTCGTGGTGGCGGCACGCGTGGCGCGGGTCCGGACGGCGACGCTGCTCGACGCCTTCGTGCCGGCGGGGCTGCTGGCGCTCGGCATCGGCCGCCTCGGCTGCTTCCTCGGTGGCTGCTGCTACGGCGCGCCCACCTCGCTGCCGTGGGGGCTCGTGTTCCCGGAGGTCGGCGGGGCGCCGCGCCATCCGTTGCAGCTCTACTCGGCGCTGCTCGACGTTGGTCTCGTCGCGTTGCTCGGCCGTGTGTCGGGACCACCCGGTGCGGTCGCGCGCGCGGGCTGCGTCGGGTTCGGCCTCGGTCGCGCCGCGCTCGAGCTGATGCGCGATCCCGGCACGCGCGATCTCGTCGGTGGTGGCATGCTGACGGTGGCGCAGGCCGGTGCGCTCGGTCTCGCGGCCGTAGCGCTCGTCGTGAAGCCTGCGCGACGGAGCAATCCGCTCGGTTTACGGAACCGTATCGAGGTGTAGAAGAAGGGCTCGGAGGTCACGTCATGTCGCGAGTCGTCGCCCTGCTCGTCGCGCTGTTGCTCTGCCCCGTGACCCCGGCCCGGGCGTTCTTTCACGTCGCCGAGATCAACGAGGTGATGTCGGGTGTCGGCGGCGATCCGGCGGTCCAATACGTCGAGATCCGCTTGAAGGCGGGTGGTCAGAACATGGTCGCCGACTCACGGCTGACCGTCTTCGACTGCGAGGGCACCGGGCACGACGTCATGCTCCTCGTGCCGAGCGACGTGCCGAACAGCGCCAACAACGCGCGGTGGATCATGGCCACGACCACGCCGCTCGGCGGCATCACGCCCGACTTTACGTTCACCGGCGACATCCCCACGCCCTGCGGGCAGGTCTGCTGGGGCGCGCCCGGAATCAGCCCGCCGAATCCCGCATCGTGGGACACCGGCGACCCGAACAACTACGTCGACTGCATCGCCTACGGTGGCTACACGGGTCCGAAGAAGACGAACGGCACGACGACGGCGCTGACGCCGGGCGACGGCTCCCTCAGCCTGACGCGCAATGGGAGCGGCGTACCCGAGCTGGCGTGTCCGACGCCGCAGAACAACGCCGCCATGGCGACCATCGGCAACTTCGATGCATGCACGGCGCCGACGAGCACGACGGTGGTGACGGCAACGACGACCACCACCACCGTCACGACGCTGCCGTTCGTGGGGCAGCCGGTGGCGGGCAAGAAGCTCGTCCTGAAAGATTCCACCAAGCCGGCGAAGCGTACGCTCATCATGCTCGGCAAGGACACCACCATCGACCTCGGTGGCGGCAACGGCGGCAGCGATGACCCCTCGCTCGCGGGCGGCAGCGTGCGCGTCGCGTCGACGGTGGCCGGCTTCGACAGCGTCTATGCGCTGCCGGCGTCCGGCTGGAAACGCGTCGGCAACGGCAAGGGCTACAACTACAAGGACAAGACGCTCGCGGCTGGCCCCGTCAAGGTGGCCGTGGTTCGGAACGGCAAGCTGGTGAAGCTCGTCGCCAAAGGCAGTGCGCTCGGTCACACCCTCGCGACCAACCCGAACCCGGTGAGCGTCGTGCTGTCGATCGGCGGCAAGGGCTACTGCCTCACGTTCGGCGGCACGGCGAAGTTCACTGCGGCCAAGCGCTACTCGGCGACGCGCGCGCCCGCCGGCACCTGCCCGCCCTGAGGCGGCCAGACGGCGACGTTGCCGGCGACGTCGCCCGAGATCAGCCGTGACCCGGCCCAGGTGAGCGCGATCACCTGCGCCGGGTGCCAGGCGAGCGTCGTGAGCGCCCCGTCGTCGTGCACGAGATCGACGAGGGCAATGGCGCCGTCCACCGCGCCGGCCCCCGCCAGGCGAAGGCCGTCGGTACGGAGACGATTCAGTGGCGACATGGTGCGGACGGTGCGCTCGAGCGCCGGTGGATCGAAGGTCCAGATGCGCAGGATACCGTCGGCGCTGGCCGCGGCGAGTCGTCCGTCCACGAACGCGAGACCGTGGACGGGCAGGGCGTCGGTCGCCTGCAGCGTGTCGCGCACGGTGGCGTCTCGGAGATCGACGAGCACGACGTGGCCCGACGCGGTGCCGACGGCGGCGAGCGCGCCGTCGGGTGCGATGGCCACCGCGGCGCCTTCGCCGTCGAGCGGCACCATGCGCATTGGCTGCACGCCGTCGACGTCGAGCAAGAACGCGAATGGTCGATTGAACGTGGTCGCGACGAGTATGCGGCCGTCGCGCGTCCAGGCGACGTCGCGGATCAGCTCCGGCAGCGCGGGAAGCACGGTCGTCACGGTGCCCTCGGGCATCGCGTAGCGCACGAGTCGGTTCTCGTGCGCCACGATCAGCGCGCGACCGTCGGCGCGCCAGGCGAGGTGATCGACGACGTCTCCGTGCGGCGTCTCGCCGGGTGGCAGCGGCACGGGCGGTGGTGACGCCAGCTCGCCGAGCAGGTCGCCGTCGGGCAGACGCCAGCGGCTCACGGCGACGCCCGGCACGGCGACGAGGAGCGTCGTCCCGTCGGGCGATGCGGCGAGCCCGGTGACCGGGCCGGAGAAGCGCATGGTGCACGCGGGTCCGGTGCGTTCCGGTGGTGCGCAGCGACCAACGACGCCGGCCGCACCCGCCGCGCCCTCGGTGATGGGAAGAATGAAGTCCGCACCGAGGCCCGCGACGTCGATGCGCGTGGCGATCTGTGCGTCGGCCGGTGTCGGCAGGACGGCTTCCAGGGCCCCGTCGCGTGCCGTCAGGGGCACCGTCGTCGATGCCACCCGCACCGTGCCCGTCACACCGTCGAGTGGGAGTGGGCGCCGGAAGAAGTCGGTGAGCCATACGCGGACGCGGCCGTCGGCGGTGGCGAGCGCTTCGAGGTGCTGGCGTCCCACCATGGCGACGAGGCCGCCGTGGCGCGGCGCATGGTCGTGCACTGCGGGCGCGGCGTCGCGTGACGTGATCGCGAGCAGCACCGCGTCGCCACCCCGTCGCGTGTACGTGAAGACGATACGCGTCGGTGGTGCGATGCCGTCGAGGAGGGCCGGGTCGTCGACCGCCATCGTCAACGTCTTACCCGCGACGTCGTCGCGCTGGACGGTGATGCGACCGGTGACGACCGCCGTCACCTCGCCCGACCCCGTCTGCGGCGGCGACGTGCAGGCGCTCGCGACGAGGAGCAGGAGAGCGGTGAGGCGCATCCGCCCGACGTCAAATCAAGGAACGCCGTCACGACTCAAGCGCGGAACGTTCCGCATGAAGGGATTGCGTGACATCCGGGAACGGCCGCAGAGTGCCGCCATGGGTCTGGTGCACGTCGAGCTCGAGATCAGCCGCGACGGCGCCGCGTGGCACGACGTCCGCTTCCTGGTCGACAGCGGCGCCGCCTATTCGGTGCTGCCGCACACGGTCTGGCAGTCGCTCGGCCTCGCGGCGACCCGCTCGCTCGACTTCGTCCTCGCCGACGCCACCGTCATCACGCGCTCGGTGTCGCACTGCCTGTTCCGCTACGAGGGCATCGTGGCGCCGAGTCCCGTCGTGCTCGGCGAGCCGAACGACGACGCGCTCCTCGGCATCAACACGCTCGAAAATCTCGGGCTCGTGCTGAACCCGTTCGAGCGCACGCTGCGGCCGATGCGGATGCGACTCGCGGGTCTCGCCGTCGCGTGACGGGCGCGGGCGGTCAACGAAGATAGGGTTCGATGACCGGTGCGAGCGCTCCGCAGGTCTTGGCGGACGCCATCTCCTCGCGGTGTTTCAGTGTGAGCAGGTAGTTCTTCACGTGTGCATCGTGGAATAGCGGTCCCTGTCGGATGAGTGCTGCCAGCAACCGGCGAATGTGTTTCCACGAGCAATCGTGATGACGGAATGCGAACCCGATGGCCGTGCCGTCGACGCTCGTCAGCTCTTCCGCATACTCGGCGGGGGTGTCTTTGAATGGTGCGAGCCGAATCGTACTACCGGCCCACGTCGATTCCCTCACGGAATCGCCGGTACCCACGTCCGGCCCCTGATCGAACACCCTCCTGTATCGATACCAAGGCTTGAAAAGTAGCAAGGCCGGCGCGTCGCTTGGCAGTCGGGTCTCGGGAGCGCGTACCTCGGGGCCCCATGCCGGAAAGTGGAAGGCACCGGCGTCGTTCGAGACCGTTTCCATCACGGCCATCACGCCCTGTGGAAGGGCGTGCGCTCCCTCGGTTTCCCAGTAGACCACGACGATGACACCGGGGAGGGGGCTCCCCGTGTCACCGTCGACGACCACTGCGTCGATTGCTGCCCCTCGGTACGTGGTGGGTCCAGAGATCAGCTCGGCATGGGACGTCGACATCACGGCGAGGAGCAACACGGCTGCGCCCACGACCCGAGTCGGGGCTCGAGATGACGATGCTCGGTGGTTCATTCGATGCTCTTCGCCCGCTCCGCTGTGTAGTGCCTCCCTCGTGTCTTTTCCACGCTGCGACACCTTGTCGCATTGGTTCCCCGCAGCCCCGACGCTACACCGCTGCGTGACCGTGCTTGCCGCCAGCCGCGCCCGGGGGTGATAGTCGTGCCCCGGGTGTCCGATCTCGTCCACAACGAGCGCCGCGCCGCGGTCAGTCTGCCGTGGCTCACGCGGCTGCGGTGGGGGGCCGTCGCGGGCCAGCTGTGCACCGTCCTCGCCGGCGAGATGACGCTCGGCATGCGGCCGCCGCTGGCGCTGATCGCGGGGCTGGTGAGCCTCACGGTGCTGTCGAACCTGGCGCTCGCCCGCCGCTTGCGCCGCGGCGTCACGGTGCCGTCGTGGCTCTCGGGCGCAGCGCTGGCGCTCGACACGCTGGTCCTGACCGCCCTCCTCGTGACGACCGGCGGACCGCTCAACCCGTTCAGCGTCCTCTATCTCGTCTACATCGCGCTGGCGGCGGTGGTGCTCGGTGCGCGCTGGACGACGTCGCTCGCCGTCCTCTCGGTGTGCTGCTACGCGATCCTCTTCGTCGTGCCGCTCACGCCGGGCACCGAGCACGTGCACGGCGGCGGCGCGATGTCGCTGCACCTCCAGGGCATGCTGGTGGCGTTCGCGGTGGCGGCGACGCTGATCGCCTACTTCGTCGTGAAGCTGTCGGCGGCGATCGACGAGCGCGACGCCGAGATCGCCTCGATCCGCGAGCAGGCGACGCGCAGCGAGCGGCTGGCGGCGTTGACGACGCTCGCCGCCGGTGCCGCCCACGAGCTCGGCTCGCCGCTCGGCACCATCGCCATCGCGGCGAAGGAGCTCGAGCGCGCCGTCAGCCAGCTGCCGGATACCCATGCCGTGGCGCTGCGCGAGGACGCGCAGCTGATCCGCTCGCAGGTCGAGCGCTGCCGGCGGATCCTCGATCAGATGGCGAGCGACGCCGGCGAGATCACGGGCGAGGCGCCGGTGCTGGTCCCCGTCGCGAGCCTGGTGCAGGACGTCCTGGGCACGTTGGCGCCGACCGACGCCACGCGCGTGCAGGTCGACGGACTGCCGGTCGACGGTGCGGCCGCCGTGCCGCGGCGCGCGTTGGTGGGCGCCATCCAGAGCCTGCTGCGCAACGCGCTCGACGCCACCGGTGGTGCCGAGCCCGTGCGGCTGTCGGTGGAAGCCGATCGCGCGCACATTCGCTTCGCCGTCCGCGATCACGGTCCCGGCATGACGCCGGAGGTGCTGGCGCGCGCCGTCGAGCCGTTCTTCTCGACCAAGCCGGCGGGGCAGGGCATGGGCCTCGGGCTCTTCCTGGCGCGCACTCTGGTCGAAGGTCTCGGCGGCACGCTCACGCTGCGGTCGTCGCCCGGCGACGGTGCCACCGCGGCGCTCGAGCTGCCGCTCGGCATCGTGCCGCGAAAGGTCGTCGATGGTCGCTGACATCGCCCGCAGCATCCTCATCGTCGACGACGACGAGGTGCTCCGCACGCGCCTGGCGCGCGCGTTCCGCGATCGCGGCTGGGAGGTGCGCGAGGCACCCGACGCCGCGACCGCCGAGGCGCTCGCGACCGACGACACTCCCGAGCAGGCGGTCGTCGACCTGCGCCTGCCCGACGGCTCCGGCCTCGAGCTGGTCCGCCGCCTGAAGGCCATCGACGCCACCACCGCCATCGTGGTGCTGACGGGCTATGGCAGCATCGCCACCGCGCTCGACGCGCTCCGTCTCGGCGCGGTGCACTACCTGACGAAGCCCGCCGACGTCGACGACATCATCGCCGGCTTCGCGCGCGGGGATCGGCCGCCCGGGGCCCTCACCGAGACCACGCACGAGGTGCCGTCGCTGGCCCGCGTCGAGTGGGAGCACATCAACCGCGTGCTCGCCGACTCGGGCGGGAACATCTCGGAGGCGGCGCGACGTCTCGGGCTGCACCGTCGCTCGCTGCAGCGCAAGCTGTCGAAGTACCCGATGCCGCGATGAGCCGGCTCAGAACCGCCAGACCATGCCACCGCGGAAGCGGTAGTCGGGGACGATCTGCAGCTGCGTGTTGTTCTGCACGGCGGGCAGGTCGACGACGAAATCGGCGGCCAGGGTCGTGCCCCACGTGAAATGCACGCCCGGGCCGACGTACAGCGCGGTGATCGCCGTGTCGTCGAGCGTGACGCCGCGCTGCGTGTCCTTGCCTTTGGTCTCGCCGGACACCACCGCCTGCAGGCTCAGCGTGTAGCGATGGTCGAGCAGCACGTGTACGCCGGGGCCGCCGTCCCACATGAGGTCGTTGGCGAACTGGTAGTCGAAGGCGCCCTCGGTGCGGATCGCGTACTGCAGCGCCGCGGTCATGAAAAAGCGATCCAACGACCAATAGATCGAGCCGCCGACGATGCCGTCGACCGAGCCCGAGCCGAGGGCCAGGTCGTGGCCGTGGATGCCGCTCTCCTCGTGATGGTCGTCGCCCCCGCCCCCGCCGCCGGTGCTCCCACCCGTGCTGTGCTGCGGGCGGAAGGCGAGGCGCGAGCCGAGGCGCTGCGCCGCACCGGCGAGCGTCGACGTCGCCGGCTCGGTCTCCTCGAGCTCGTCGCCGAGCCGATCGGGGTTGCCGGTGGGCAGCTTCAGCCCGCCCAGCAGAGAGAACCGGAACACGCTCGCCTCGGTGACGCGGCTGAAGGCGAGCCCGTCGGCGAGGAGTGCGATGTCGCCGATGCCGGTCTCGTCGCCGTGGCCGATGCGGCCGTCCTCCTCGATGCGGCGGAAGTTGCGCGCGATGAGCGGGATGTTCAGCTGCGCGCCGATGCGGTCGGTGAATTGATAGCCGAGCAGGAACTGCGTGATCGAACTGTAGACGTGCTCGCCGGCCGGGTTCGGCACCTCGGTACCGTTCTCCTGCAGCGTGCCGAAGTAGGTGTACTGCTCGGCGACACCGATGCGCGGTCCCGTCCGTCCCTCTGCCACCTCGGTGGCGAGGTAGACGGCGCAGATGTCACAGGCGCTCGCCACGGCGGGTGCCATGGC
This sequence comes from Binatia bacterium, assembly GCA_036009625.1. GTDB lineage: Bacteria > Desulfobacterota > Binatia > DP-6 > DP-6 > DASYLJ01. The sequence goes on along the minus strand of DASYLJ010000173.1, from coordinate 21,719 downwards.
GAGAAGGACGATCAGCAGATGAAGAAGCCCGTTGGGCGTGTTTCGGGACGGATGACGCGGCATGCCGTCGACACCTTGGGGAACCCATGCTCTCCTGTCGATGCGTCGTGATGCCGCACCGTCGTCTCACTCTTCTGGCCCTGGCCCTGCTGCTCGTTCCCGCCCTCGCCGGGGCGCGTCCGAAGGGCACCATCAAAGTCAAGTTCCCGGCCGTGAAGGTCGCGGCCGGGACCAACGTCGAGCAGTGCTACTTCCTGCGCGTGCCGCTGAAGGACGCGTTCGACGTCGGCTCGTGGACGATCACCAACCGGCCGAAGGGCACCGTCGCCGTCCAGCATTTCCTCGTCTACCAGTACACGGGATCGCGGCTCGACGAGTTCGCCGCGCAGCAGAAGCAGGTGATCCCGAGCCGGGCGTGTCTCGACCTCGGCCCGATCGATCGCGACGATCGGCAGCTCATCGCGTCGGGCGCTGCTCCCAGCCTGAACGGCTCCTTCCCCGCCGGCCTCGCGCTGCCGTTGCCGGCCGGTGCCGTCGGCATCCTGCTGGACGCGAACTGGGTCGGCGGGTCGAAGGGTGGCAAGGTATCGGGCCGCGTGGTCCTGAAGCGTGCGGCGCGTGGCACCGTGCGACGACGGCTCCAGCCCATCGAGGCGCGGGCTGCCGACGAGGGCATCCTGGTGCCGCCCTTCACCGAGGGGACGACGCGTGACCACGTGGATGCGCGCTGGGTGCCGGGCGCCGACACCTGCCTGTACGAGATCACGAGCCAGATGCACCGTCGCGGGCTGTTCGTCGCCATCGATCGGCTGACGCCGACCGGTGACCGCGACAATCTCACCGGCGGTCTGCCGAACCCGTACGACGACGACGCCGTCCCGCTGTTCGGCAGTCCCGACTATACCGATCCCGGCACGCGCGTCTTTCACGACGGCCTGCTGGTCCCCGTCGGCGGCGCGCTCGGCTGGGCGTGCTGGCACGACAACGGGACCGTGAACCCCGTGCGCCTCGGTTGCGAAGAGGCCGACGGCACAGCACCCGGTTCCATCGAGGGCGGTCCTGCCAAGCCCTGCACCGTGTTCGGTGCCGGGTCGTCCGAGTGTGGTGCCACGGACGCGGCCTATCCCGGTCGCAGCTTCACGGGTGCGTGCGTGGCGGCGAACGTCGTCGCCGGGACGACGCCGGACGACGAGATCTGCGGCATCGCCGGGTTCTCGTACGACGCCGTGAACGGCTCGTGTGATGTCTCGAGTCTGCCGCCGCTGAACTGAGGAAGGAACACCATGCGCCGCGCCCTGCTCGTCCTCCTGCTCATGGCCCGTGTCGGTTTCGCACACGACGTGCCGGTGGAGCCGAACTCGTGCACGTTCGATCCGATCGAGATCGGCACCGCCGTGGTCTCGCCACCCACGGCAGTGGACGCGCTGCGCATCGTCTACACCGTCGCCACCAACCAGGCGCAGTTCCAGGGTGGCGCGGTACCGCCGCGTACCTTCACGGTCGATGGCGTCGACGGCAGCATCGCGTTCCCGGTCGTGTTCGCGACCACGCTCTCCACCACGGGCGATCTCACGTTCGCGCCGGTGCCGCTGACGTTCGTCGTCGGTGGTGCCACCGTCACGGTGCCGGTGGTGCTCACGACCGGGCTCGTGCCGACGGCCGCCGGTGTCGTCAGCGGAACGCCGATCGGCCCGGGCGGTGTGGTCGGCCTCGCCGGCGTGATTCCCGCCGGAGCGCTGCCATCGCCGCTCGACGGCGAGACGACCGTGAGCATGCACTGTCAGCTGCTCCCGGTCGGTCCCGACCTCGATCAGTTCGCCGAGGCGCCGGTGGCGGCCAATCTCGGTGGCTACGTGAAGCCCAGCAAGGGCAAGCTGCATGCGGTCTTGCAGGTGCCCATCGGGACGACGGTCGACTTCACGCGTCCGGCGCTGCTGCGGCTGGTCGCCGGGGGGAGCGAGATGCTCACCGTCGAGCTGCCGAACGGGCTCGCGGCCAGCGGGCGCAAGTTCACCAGCACCGCTGCCGACGGCTCCGTCGTCACGATCAAGCCCGGCAAGAAGAAGCCGGTGCCAACCTACAAGCTCCAGCTCGCGACGCCTGGACAGACGATCGCGCCGCCGCCGGGCGGTCGTGCGGACGTGCAGGCCACGTTCGAGATCGGTGGCGTGTTGGCACGTGGCGTGCGCACCTTCAAGGCGAAATCCGGTGGCCTGCGGGCTCCGTAGTTTCGGTATTGCTGCTGGAGATGGACGATGCGTAAAGTGCTTCCGATGACGTTCCGTTTGGTGGCGGCTCTCACGCTGGCCTTGGTGTCGAGCGCGTGGGCGCAGGGCCGGCCGGTGTTCAACGGGTATCTCAAGATCCGGCCTGCCGGCGGCTCGATGAACGCCAAGACCGGCGTGAGCGCGCTCAACATCCAGCGCTGGACTTGGACGTTGAGACCCGAGTCCAACGGCCTCGAGCCCGACCTCGAACCGCTCATCGTGGGCATCGGCGATACCGAGCGCCTGGTCCTGCCGGCGGGCCTACTGAAGCGGTCGAAGAATGGTCGTAAGTTCATCTACCGCGACAGGACGGTCACTCGCGGCGTGCGGTCGGTGCGTCTGTGGCGTGGGAAATCCTCCACCGTCTGGCAGGTCAAGCTCCAGCTCGTCGGCCTCGATCTGTCGCGTCTGCAGTTCCTGTTCCCGGACTGCCTCCCGACGGCGGTCATCGTCGGTGACGACGACGGCTTCTCGGGGGTCGAATTCGATCTGCCGAACGGCCGGTACGGAGGCCGGGTGAAGGCGACCGGCTTCTGCGAGACCGACGGCGAGTGGCCCTGGCTGTAAACGCGCAGCGCGTCAACGATTTTTCCTTGACGACATAGGCAGCCGTGCGTCAAGACGGAGAGCGTACCGCTCGGTACGCACTCCTCGTGAACGACACCGCCGCCGCCGAAATCCGATCTCCGACGACTGCCGAGGACGTGCGTCTGCGCATCCTCGACGCCGCCGAGCAGGTCTTCGCCGCCCGCGGCTACGGCGCGGCCACCACCCGGGAGATTGCCGCTGCTGCCGGCATCGGCAAGCGGATGCTCTTCTACTACTTCGCCACGAAGGATTCCGTGTACCGGGCGGTCCTCGAGCGGGTCATCACCGGCATGGTGACGATCCACGAGCAGTTTCGGTCCGATCCGGGCCCCGTCGGCATTGCCGAGGCGATGGAGGGCATCACCCACTTCGCCGCCGCCAACATGCCGGCGCTGCGGGTGCTGACGCGCGAGATCATGGACGGCGGGCCGCACGTCGCCGACCTCGTGCGTGAGCACCTCGGCCCGTTGTTCGAGCGCGGCAGCGTCGAGGTGGCGCGCAACATGGACGACGGCACGTTCCGTCCCGGCGATCCGATGCACGTCCTCGTCAACGTCGCCGGGCTGACGCTCTACTACTTCCAGATGCTGCCGCTGCTGGAGCTGATCTGGGATCGAAATCCGCTGGCACCCGACACGCTCGCCGAGCGTGCACGGGCCGCCCGCGATTGTCTGATGCACGGCCTGGTGGCGACGCCCACCAGCCGAGGGGGGGCATCATCGTGAGAATCCGTATCGCATCCGTGGCGGCGCTGGTCGTGGTCATGGTCGCCACGTCCGCGTTCGCAGAGCCGACGCGCTCGAGCCACATCGCGGTGGGGGAGGGCGGCGTGGTCTTCGTCGTCAATCCCGACCAGAACACCGTCGCCCGTCTCGTCTACGACGCGAACGACGTCGGCACGCTGACGCACGAGGCCGCGGTGGGACGCTACCCGCGCACCGTCGCGCTCGCGGGGTCCTACGTCTTCACCGCCGACCAGACCGACGACACCGTGTCGCGCCGCAACCAGAGCGACCTCGGCGACCTGCAGCAGGTGAACCTCGGCCACGGCTGCGGGCCGTACGGCGTGGCGCCCTTCCCGGGCGGCGGTGGCCTCGTGGTGACGTGCCAGGGCACGAGCGAGGTGGTGCTGCTCGATCCGGCGCTCGCCGTCGTCGCGCGCATCAAACTGCCGTGGTCGAACGCGCGTGCCATCGCGGTGTCGAGCGACGGCGCGTTCGCCTACGTCACGCACTACCTCACCGAGGAGCCGAGCCAGGACGCCCACGTCAGCGTGGTCGACCTCGGACAGAAGTCGGTGTCGCGTGTGCTGGCCGTGCCGCCCGACCTGGTCACCTGCGAGACGCAGAACTCGGGGCAGGGCGTCTTCAATCTGGTGTCGGCGGTGGCACTCATGCCCGACGGCGCGCCGTCCGAGGTGGCGGGGCAGCTCTGGCTCGGTGGCACGCAGGAGAACACCATCTCCAAGGGCCTCTTCAAGCGCGATGCCTCGTTCAAGGATCAGCCGGGCTCGCTGCTGTTCCCCTGGGTGCAGTACAGCCCGTTCCCGGCCGGCGGTGGTGGACGCAACGTCTACAAGGCGTCGTTCCACGACATCACGCGCTTCGGCATCTTCAAGGTCGACGTCGCCAGCGGCAACGTCGTCGGCAAGATCGACATCGACGAGGCCAACAACGCCACCGACATCGACCTCTCGGCGGACGGCCGCGTCGCCTACGTCGTCGACGTGATGTTCAACAGCTACCACGTCTTCAACACCACGCGCGGGCAGGGGGCGAGCCCGACGACGTTGTTCGCCGCGGTGTCCTCGAACGGGCCGGGCGGCGCCAATCCGCAGAACGGCTGCGTGCCCGAGCCGCTGCGCTCCGTCAGCAGCGAGCGTGACTTCCGCCTGGCGCCGCAGGCGCAGATCTCGGTCCTCGATCCGATCAATCCGGTGAAGCTCGTGGGCGACACGTTCCGCCCCGTCAGCACCGGCGTCGAGTACGATGCGGGCAACTTCGTCGCCACCGGCAGCTCGCGCATGCTGGCCGTGCCCGACGGCATCGGCACCGCGCCGATGGGTGTGCGGGTCGACGGCGATCGGGTGTTCGTTGCGAACTACCTGTCGCGCAACGTCGTCGTGGCTGCGGCGGCCGTGGCCGGCGGACCGTCGCCGAACCTGCGCTGCTCGAGCCCGCCGAACCAGCCGTGCGGCACCAACAACGACTGCACGGGCGGCGTCGGCTTCTGCAATCATCCCGGCGGCGCAGCGTGCACCACCGACGGCGAGTGCGGCGCTGCCGGACCCTGCGTGCAGACGGCGGTCTGCGTGCCGCTCATGCTCGGCGATGCCGTCGCCAGCATCACCGACGGCGCGGGCCGGTGCACGACGCCGGCCGATCAGGCCTGCGCCTCGCCCGCCGACTGCGACCCCGATCCCGGGTTCTGCAACACGACGGGTGCCGTCTGCGTCACCGACGGCGACTGCGGCGATCCCGGTGCGGGTGCGAGGTGCGTGATCCGCGCCACCTGCGTCGCAATCGCGAGCGACGCCATGCACGCGGGCATTCTCGACGGCAAGATTCTGTTCAACACCGCCGCGCGTGACGGCAGCTTCTCGAACGGGGTCGGTCTCGGCGCGCCCACGCCGCTCTTCAACGCGGCGGCGAGCAGCGCCAAGGTGCCGGGCGCCGTCACCAGCACGTCGCACGACGCGTCGTACGTGACGTGCTCGACCTGCCACGCCGACTTCGGCGGTCAGGACGGTCGCACGTGGGACTTCGCGCAGTTCGGCGCCTCGCTGCGAAACAGCATGGACCTGCGTGGTCGCTCCGGCTTCTCGCCCGGCTTCTGCAGCAACGATGCCGGCGTCGAGTGCTTCTTCGACGCCACGTGCGGTGTCGGCAACTTCTGCAAGATGCAGCCGTCGATGATTCCGCCGAACGTCCCTGCGTCCGATCGCGAGCGCTACTTCAACCCGATGCTGACGGTGCACTGGAACGGGGATCGCGACGAGGTCGAGGACTTCGAGCACACCTACCGCAGCCTGCTCGGCGCCGGCGACTGCGACGGCGTGGAGTTCGCGGCGGGGTGTCAGGGTGGCCTCATCCAGCGCAGTCGCGACACGTCGATCGACCCGATGGACGTGAACGACGATCTCGGCGCGCCGAACCGCAACATCCGCGGCGCGGCGTACGACAAGATCGTCGGTGTGCGTCTGACGCACATGGCCGACTTCGTCTATTCGCTGACCGACTTCCCGAAGAACCCGAACCCCGCCACCGAGGCGACGGAACGTGGCCGCCGCATCTTCAACGACCCGTCGACGAAGTGCGCCGATTGCCACAACGGCGGTCCCGGCGCGGGCAAGCAGTTCTTCACCGACAAGAAGCCGAACGCGGGCTTCGACCCGAGCACGCCGGGCCGGTCGGACGGCAACAACCCGTTCGTGCGGCACGACGTCGGCACGATGAACCTGTTCGACGCCGCCGATCCGCTCGACGTCGCCATGAGGAACCAGACCTTCCAGAACGCCGGCAATCCGCCCGACGTGCGCACCATTCCGGGGAGTCGCGGCCCGCTCGGCGACTACATCACGCCGGTGCTGAACGACCTGTGGAACACGCCGCCGTATCTGCACGACGGCAGCGCGCACACGCTGCTCGACGTGGTGCGGCCGTGCGACAGCACCGTCGACAACTGCAATGTCGCGGGCGCGGGGCGCAACGTCGACGGCCAGCACGGCGTCACCAGCATGCTGACGCCGCAGCAGTTGAACGATCTGGCGGCGTTCCAGAACTCGCTCACGGTCGGCTCCATCGTCGGTACGAACGAGCGTGTGCTGACGTTCGGCACGATGGACCTCAAGTCCGTGACGCTGAAGCTGCCGAAGACGAACAAGAAGGGGCGCACGAAGCCGGGGAGCCTGGTCGTCAACGGCTCGCTCGCGGGCACGGGCGATCCGGCGTCGGGTATCGTGCTGACGCTCGCGATTCCGAATGGCGGTCAGATGCAGATGGTGTCGCGCCCGCTCGAGATGCGCGGCAAGGGCAAGCGCTTCACGGGTGGCGTCGCCGACGCGGGCGGCAAGCTCAAGGTGGTGCTGCGTCGGAGTGGGGACGGCTTCAAGTTCGTCGTCACGTTGAAGGGCGCAGACGTCGCGCAGCTCGATACCGGTAGCCGCGATCTGTCGGTCACGGTCGAGATGGGCGGCACCCAGTTCGTCCGCAACCGCAATCTGGTGCTCAAGAAGAACGTGCTCAAGCTGCCGAAGAAGTCGCGGCGCTGAGCGATCTGGGGGATCGATGAGGACACGCACGGGTCTCGTACTCGCTCTCGGCCTGCTCGCCGCCGCGCCCACGTGGGCGGTGACGGGCAGCTGCACCATCTCGAAGCTCGACGTCGTCGGCGACTTCTCGTTCCCGAACATCGGGGCCGTCGGCGCCACGCTCGGGACCGACGTGAACGGTGGCACGTTCGCGCTCGATCGCACGCCGTTCGATGCGCAGTTTCCGTCGCCCGGTGTCGAGTATTTCACCGTCGCGGTGAACTCGTACCTGACGCTCGGCACCGGCGTCGCCACGGGGACGATCGATTCGACCGGCAACGTCGTCGTTCCGGGACTGGCGATGACCTTCGGTACCGCGTTCGGCGTCGAGGACGGCGACCCGCCGTTCCAGTTCCCGCTCGTCCCGACGGTGATGACCGGCCTGCAGGCGCCCATCCTGAGTGGGCGAGCGCTCCTGCTCGAGGGCAGCCCGATCGATCCCACCACCGGATCGATGCGGCTGGTCGGTGGCGACTACCTGAACTTCCAGGGCGTGCACCTGACGGGCCCCGGCATCACCTGCACGATCTCGCCCATTCCCGATCCCACGACGCTGGCGACGGGTCCGTCGCTCAAGTCGGTGAAGGGCAAGGCGGTGATTGGCCCCGACGCGGCGGCGAACGACGACGAGCTGACGCTGACGGCGCAGCTGAAGCACGGCGCCATCGCGCCGGTGCTCGACGGATCGGCCGACGTCATCCTGCGGCTCCGCGGCGAGGACGGGAAGCGGATCACGGCGATGCTGGTGCGGAAGGGCAAGTTCGCGCTGAAGGGCAAGAAGGCCACCGCGACGGATGCCGACGGCACGACGATCGAGGTCATCACCCCGCCCGACGCAACCGACGACGCGGTCGCCATCAGCAGCGGCACGCTGACCCTGAAGCGCGGCAAGAAGGCGAGCACGCTGGTGTGGAAGGTGCAGGGCGCGGGCCTGGACGGCTTCACGGGGACGGTGAACGTCGCCATCGCGGTGGGGTCGCAGACCGCCAGTCGAGACATCACGGTCGTCGCCGGCAAGAAGGGCCCCAAGTTCAAATAGGCTGCAGGCCCGTGATTGACCGGGTCGGCCGAAGCCGGTAGACAGCCGGGTCTCCGACCTGGGGCCAGGTAGCTCAGTTGGTAGAGCACACGACTGAAAATCGTGGTGTCGGCGGTTCAACCCCGCCCCTGGCCATTAGTAATTTCAGTTGGTTACGGAGAGACCGTTCAGCCGCGGAACCTTCGGGGTAACGCCGGGGTAACAGCCGGCGCATCGAACTAGGGCCTTGGCTGGACGTTGTGGGTGGTTGAAGGCGCGTCCAATTCGTGGCGAGCGAGTCTTCCGTCGACCCCGCCGATAGCCCAGCCAAGCGACATCGCCCCGCCTGGCGACCTCCGACCTGCGAACGCTACTTGTAGTCGTCGTCGGCTGATCAGTACCAATTCAGTTTGGCGACAGCTTGTAAGCGTCGGGGAGTATGCGGCCGCTCCCCAAGAACCAGCGCGCAAGGTGCAGTGAGTTGAGCCGTGCGGCATCTTGGGGTCGGTGGCGCCGTCGTCGGGACGACCGGCAGCGCGCGCCAGACACTACCAGTGCCGGGCTGGAAGGTCGTGGGTCGGAAGCGACCGAAGGGCCTCAAGTTCGAGGGCGGGCCCTGCCGCGTGATGCTCGTGCGCGGACGGATCACCGCCGTGTTCCGTGGCAGACCGGAGCCTGGCGGAGGCGGATCCGGTCCGCGTCCCGCGATCTCCACCCAAGTTCATGAGATCGCTTGCTTGAAGCACCGCCGAACGATTCGGCGAAGCATGCAGTCGAAGGGTCTCGGGCGCCAATCGGTGGGAAAGGGATCAACCGGATGTTTCAGCGCAGCAGATGTGTGCTGTGTAACCAATGAGAAACTCGATGCATTTTACAGACAGGCTTGACTGTCTGTCTTCGGTTGCGGTACTCGAGCATCACGATGATGATGGCCCACCAGAAGCAAAGCCGTTCGGAGCAGAGTGCAGCCACGCGGGCGCGGATCCTCGATGCTGCCATCGACTGCCTCCAAGATCTTGGGTACGCGCGCACCTCGACGCCCGAGATCGCGCGTCGTGCCGGCGTCTCCCGCGGCGGGCAGCTGCATCAGTTCCCAACGAAGGTCGATCTGGTGACGAGCGCCGTCGAGCGTCTTCTCGGACGCCGGCGCACCGAGTTCCTCGAGGCATTCGCCAGGCTTCCCGCCGGCAGCGATCGCGCAACGGCCGCCATCGATCTTTTGTGGTCGATGGTGCAGGGCGCGACGTTCGATGCGTGGCTCGAGCTGGTGGTGGCGGCGCGCAGCGACGCCGAGCTCAGGCCCGCGGTGGCGTCGATGACCGAGCGGCTCCGCGAGACCATCGAGGAGACCTTCCGCGAACTGTTTCCGGCGCCGCCAGTGCCCAATCTCTTCTATACCGTCGCCCCGCGTTTTGCCTTCGCGCTTCTCGACGGGTTGGCGGTCAATCGCATCGTCACAACCGATCCGGTGCGCATCACGGAGGTGCTCGATGCACTGAAGGAGGTCGCCATGCTGGTCCTGCCCCAAAGCGCGTCGGAACCCCAGCCTCGGCCGAGCTCCCCGACCGAGAAGTGACGGCCATGCCCATCCCGACCCGCGGCCTCTCGGGTGTCCGCTTTCAGATTCCCAACGAAGACGGGGCCGTCGACCTACAGGACATCACGCGGTGGCAAGCGCTCGGCCCGCGCCACGTCGCGCGCTTCGGACGGATGTTCCCCGAACTGTTCGTCGTCTTCGTGCCGGCGGGCAAGGATCCGACCACGTGCCGCGCCGGGTGCCGCACGACGGAGGGTCAATCCAGCCGCTGCTCGAGCACGTCGTGCAGATCTACCGTGCCAGCTGAACAGGGGAGTCAGCTTCGATGGTAGGGAGCTACACGCTGATTCGATACGCGCTGGCGTTTGGTCTTACCGCACTGGCGCCGGCGCAGGCGATGACCTCGCTTCCGTCGCCGACGGTCCAGACCGCGGACGGTCCCGTGACCGGTGCGGTGACCGACACCATCAGCAGCTTCTTGGGTCTCCCGTACGCCGCTCCGCCGGTCGGCGAGCTTCGCTGGAGGCCGCCGCAGGCGCGGTCACCGTGGAGCACGCCGCTCGATGCGACGACATTCGGCACCACGTGTCCGCAGGGCACCAGCACTAATGAGGATTGCCTGTCCCTGAACGTCTACGTTCCGACGAAGGCGCTACATGCGCGTGGGCGCCGTCGTTATCCCGTCATGGTCTGGATGCACGGCGGCGCGTACTTCCTCGGCGCGGGAAGCCAGTTCGACCCTACCGAGATGGTGACGACCGGTCACGTGATCGTCGTCACGATCAACTATCGGATCGGCGCGCTTGGCTTCATGGCACACCCTGCCCTGAGCGCCGAGACGTCCTACGGAGGTTCCGGAAACTACGGGATCATGGACCAGCAATTGGCGTTGCAATGGGTGCAGCGCAACATCGCCGCGTTCGGGGGCAATCCCAAACGCGTGACGATCTTCGGCGAGTCCGCGGGCGGTAACAGCATGTTCGCCCACCTCGTGTCTCCAACCGCGAAGGGGCTGTTCCAGCGCGTCATCAGTCAGAGTGGGACGTCTGAACAACGTCTCCCTGCGCTGGCCGAGGCGGAAGCCACCGGACAGACGTTTGCCACCGCAGTCGGGTGCCCGGACCAGACCGCCGAGTGTCTGCGCGCGGTGCCCGTCGCCACCCTGGTTGCGCAGCAAGGACTGATCGGGAGTCCCGCCCTCATAGGCATCGCGGCGACGCCAAACATCGACGGTGGCGTTCTGCCGAAGTCGATCGATGCCGCACTCACGAGCGGCGAATTCCATCGCGTGCCGGTCGTCAACGGCACGAACCGTGACGAGATGAGGCTGTATATCGCGCTGTACGTCACCCAGGCGATTGGACCGATCACGCCAGAGCTGCTGCCGGGACTCACGAGTGTTTTCGTAGGATCCAATACGCCTGCTGTGCTCGCCGAATATCCGGCGCGCGACTATCCCAGTCCGGACCTCAACTACACCGCGCTCCTGACGGACTACATCTTCGCCTGCCCGGCGTTCGAGGCCGACCAGGCGATGGCCAAGTTCGCCAAGATTTATGCGTACGAGTTCGCCGACGAGAATGCGCCGACGCTGGGATTCCCGCCGGTGAGCTTTCCCTACGGGGCATCCCACGGATTCGAGCTGCCATATCTGTTCGACTACGCCGGCTACGCCCCGAGGTTCACTGCCGAGCAGCAGAAGCTTTCCGAATGGATGATCCGCGCGTGGACGAACTTCGCCAAGCACGGAAAACCGGGAGGAGGTTGGACGCCGCTCAAGCGTGCAGGGGACGGGTTCTTTGCATCGCTCGTCCCGCCTCAACCAGTGCGCAAGGCGACGTCCGACTTCGATGCGGATCACAAATGTCAGTTCTGGAGATCGTTGGGCGAGTAGGTGGTCTCGCCCTACTACAAAGGGGGAAAGCAAACATGAATAAAGTGGGCATGCAGGCCAACGTGGCCAAAGGACATTGGGGGGGTGGCGCTCGCGGTGCTGATTGTGGTCGCGGCGACACCAGTCTTTGCGCAGATCGGAAACTTCACGGCGTCGAAGAACGCCGGGAACAGCCCCGACGAGTTGGTGAACGGAGCGTTCATCAGCTACCAACGCATATCCGCGGTCACCTTCTCGAGCTCCGGTATCACGGGGACGGCGCGCTATGCCGCTGGCGTCGGCGCCGACACCGGGTTTCTCAGCAACTGGACGGAGGTGCTGAACGCCGACTACACCGTCACCTTCGATGTGACGGCTCCAGGCGCGTACGATCTCGACATCAGCACGAGTATCAGCGGTGCCTTCACCCTCGTGAACGATGGCGACGCGGCGGCGACGGGTAGTGCCACTGCCGTGACCTACTCTGGCGGCGTTCTGGCAAGCGGCGATCTCGGGCTCGCCAGCCCGGGCAGCTTGAACAGCAATACCGGCGGAGATGTGGCTTTCCTGCGCACCAACTCGGCGCAGATCCAGGGCGTGAGCAACGGTGTGCCCCAGACGCACAGTTTCCGATTCACCTGGACCATGCAGTGCGCCGGTGCGCCCGGGGGGTTCTCGGGTTCTGATGAGTGCGCCGTCCGCCTCGGTCTGCCGCTCACCTTTACCGGACAGACTGCCGGTGCCTATCCAGGCGTGGGTAGCCGCGTGCAAGCGGAGGACGGTCATTTCTTCTCTGTGCACTACGTCTCGCTCTGCGGCGACGGCGCGGTGCAAGGCGCGCGTGGCGAGCAGTGCGACCAGGGTGCCAACAACGGCCTTGCAGGCGCGTGCTGTTCCAGCACCTGCCAGCTGGTCGCCGCCGGCACGGTGTGCCGTGCGGACGGCGGCATCTGCGACGTTGCGGAAGTATGCGACGGCGCGTCAGCGACGTGCCCGGCAGACCTCAAGCGTCCGAGCGGGTTCGACTGCCGGGCAGCCGCCGGTGTCTGTGACGCCGCCGAATCCTGCGACGGCATGAGCGACGCCTGCCCGGCCGACGTAAAGAGCGCAGCGGTCTGCCGCGGCGCGGCCGGCGTCTGCGACGTCGCCGAGGCATGCGACGGCGTCAGCGACGACTGCCCGGCCGACAGCTTCGAGCCGTCCAGCACCCTCTGCCGCGGCGCCGCCGGCGCCTGCGATGTGGCTGAGAGCTGCAGCGGCTCGTCAGCCGATTGCCCTGCCGACAGCGTGAGCGGTGCCTTCGTCAGCTGCCGTCCGTCCGCCGGCATCTGCGATGTCGGTGAGAATTGCGATGGTGTGAATACCGGTTGTCCAGCGGATACCTTCGAGTCGGCAGTCACTGTTTGCCGGGCCGCCAGCGGTACCTGCGACGTGGCCGAGAACTGCACCGGCTCGAGCCCGAGCTGCCCGACGGATGCCTTCGAGCCGGCAACCACCGTCTGCCGGGCCTCCAGCGGCACCTGCGATGTAGCCGAGAACTGCAGCGGCTCGAGTCCGAGCTGCCCGGTCGACACGGGCGGGCCCGACAGTGACAGCGACACCGTGTGTGACGCCATCGACAACTGCCAGTCGATCGCCAACCCGACGCAAGACAACAGCGACGGCGATCCGCTGGGCGATGCGTGTGACCCCTGTACCAACATCGCTCCGACGGGCCAGGAGAAGGCCAAGTTGACCCTGAGCAAGCTGCTGGCGCCGGCGAACGACGAGAGCGTCAGCTTCTCGAGCTTCTTTACCAACCTGCCGACCTCGCCGACGATCGACCCCGTGGCCAATGGGGCCCGCTTCCTGATCGTCGACTCGACGGGTGCCACGCCGGTGGACATCATTATCCCGGGTGGGGCCTATGACGCGGCCACCAAGTCGGGCTGGAAGGTCAACGGCAGCGGCACGAGCTGGACCTACAAGAACTCGGGCACGATCGTGCCGTTGGTGAACGGTATGACGAAGGTCGCGATCAAGGCGATCACGAAGACACCTGGAAAGTACAAGACCCAGGTCAAGGGCAGGAACGGCAATTACCCGGTGAACCCGGCGAACTTGCCGCTCGTGCCGACGATCGTGATCGACGCCCCCGTAGCCGACACCGGTCAGTGCGGCGAGGCGATGTTCCCCGCCACCCCACCGGCGAAGCCGAGCTGCGCTGCCGTGAGCGGCGGCAGGACCGTCAAGTGTAAGTAACCGTCCGGTCGCCACGAGGGAATCGGTGTCCGCCGATCCTTCACACACCACGGGCCCCGGCCGCTTCGCGCGACCGGGGCCCGCGACGAGCGAGCTGCCACTAGGAGGGCGACTACCACTCGTCAGGCGCGACGTTCTGCTCGTCTCGGGCAGGGTCCAGCCAAGCCGCTCAGTATCGGGCATGGTGCCGGATCGCTCCTCGCGTTGACCGATGCGAAAACGGCATCCTCTGGCGCCGCGCTCGTGCCTCCGTGCGCCCGGCAACCTGCTTCGAGGGAGAGCATTGCCGCAGCACGAACACGGCGGTGCAGCGCGGTCCCTTCGTGATTCCCGAGCGCGATTGCCGTTACTGCAGAGACACTCAGTCGGTCTCGTGCCCCAGTGTGCACCGACCTGCGCAAGCCGGCTCGGACGCTACCGAGTGGTCGCGCGAACACATGAGGTCGACGGCGTGCCCCTCGAACAGCCGACGCTCGTGGCGTGTGCCCGGTACGCGGAAATGCCGTCTCGACGCATTTCGAAATTGTGGCACGGTCGGGGTGGTTGGTGCGTGGCGATTCCCCGTCCTGGAACCGCAATTGGGGAAGCTCAGAGCGCAGCCGCGCCGTCACACTCGTGATCGACATACTCGAAGCGTGGAGGCATTCGGAGGCGCGAGGCATGCATGCCCTGCTCGCGACGGTGACTGCCGTGCGGGGCTCCGCCTATCGACGTCCCGGTAGCCGTCTGCTGCTGACAGCCGCAGGCGATGTCGTCGGTACCGTCAGCGGCGGTTGCCTCGAGACGGACATCGCACGGCGGGGATTCTGGCTCACAGCGTCCGGTGTGCCGACGATGGTGTCGTACGACGCTGGTGATGAAGACGACGTGGGGTCCGGCTGCGGCGGTACGATCGACATCCTGCTGGAGCGGCTGGTCCCCGGTGGGGAACGCCATCCACTCGACCTACTCGCGGCAGTTCGGGAGACGAGACGAGCGGGCGTGGTCGTGACGTCGCTCAGCGGTCGGATCGGTGCCCATTGCCTCCGTTTTCCGAACGGAGACGTCTCGTGTTCGACCGGTGCAAAGGACGACGTGTCGCTCCGCCGCGCTGCCGAGCACGCCGTCGTGTCAGGACCGCCGGAAGGAACATTCACGACGATCATCGACGACCTCACGCTCCTCGTGGAGGTCATCATGCCGCCGTCCGCGCTCGTGGTGTTCGGCGTGGGCGAAGATGCGCGAATACTCGCTCGGTTCGCGAAGGCACTCGATTGGGACGTCACCGTCACCGGCAGTCACGCGGCGAGGACGCGGCGCGACCGTTTTCGAGACGCCGACCGTGTGATCCTCACGCCGGCCGACGATCCGTTGCGAGGCGTTCGCCTCGATGCACGCACGGCTGTCGTCGTCATGAGCCATAGCCTCTCGCTCGATCGGGAGATTCTGGGGGCTCTGCGTGATCGACCGCTCGCCTATCTCGGTCTACTCGGGCCGCGAACGCGCACCGATCGCCTGCTGGACGACGTCGCTGGCGGCGATGCGACGGCGCGCGCGCGTCTCCGTGGCCGACTGTATTCGCCGATCGGCCTCGATATCGGCGCGGAGGGGCCGAGCGAGATCGCGCTCGCGATCGTGGCCGAGGTGCGCGCCGTGCTCGCACGGCGTACCGGTGGCCACTTGCGTGGGCGAAAGGCGCCTCTCCACCAGGAAGACGGTAGCGAACCGCTCATCGAGGTCGCCCGGCATCTGTCCGCACGAGGCGGGCGGTGATCCATCGGCATTCGAGCGCGCGGGTCAGTCTCGTCCTCCTCGCGGCGGGTGGCTCCTCTCGCATGGGTGAACCGAAGCAACTGCTGACGTACCGTGGGCACTCGCTCCTTCGGCAGGCGACGGTCGAGGTGCTCGCGTCGCCGTGCCGGCCGGTGGTGGTCGTCATCGGACAGCAGGTGCGTGAGCTCGCCGCTGAGATCAGCGATCTGTCCGTCGTAGTGGCGACGAACCGCCAGTGGGCCACGGGCATGGCGTCGTCGATCCGCGCAGGCTTGAATGCTGCACTCGGCGCCGCCGGCCGCTTCGAAGCCATCGTTCACATCGGGACGGCTGCCATGACCGCGCACAACGACTGCCCCGAGCAGTTCAGCTTCGCCACGCGGCATCTGTACGACGCGGCCAACTTCAAGCTGCTCCAGCGCGTGGCCGACATGAACATGATCGCCAATACGTTCATGCGCGCGCCCGGCGAGTCGGTTGGCACCTTCGCGCTCGAAACCGCGATCGACGAGCTCGCCGAGCAGCTCGGCCTCGATCCGATAGAGCTCCGCATTCGGAATGAGCCGGAGCAGGACCCGACCTCGGGCCTGCCGTTCTCGGCACGCCACATCGTCGAGGCATATCGCGCTGGTGCCGAGCGCTTCGGTTGGGCGGCGCGCCCCTCGAAGCCCGGAACCCGTCGTGACGGTGAATGGTTGGTCGGTATGGGCTGCGCGACCAGCACATATCCGTATTACCGCATGCCTGGCGCGGAGGCGCGGATCACTCTCCGCAAGGACGGCCACGTCCTGATCGAGGTCCCCGCGCATGAGATGGGCATGGGCACCTCCACGACACACACGCTGGTCGCCGCCGAGCGGCTCGGTGTGCCGCCCGAGCAGGTGACGGTCGCCTACGGCGATTCGTCGTTTCCTGGTGTCATTCTCGCTGGTGGCTCGTCGCAGACCGCCTCGATGGGGGCGGCCATTCTCGCCGCGTATCGTGCTCTGGTGAGCGAGCTGGTCGAGCTCGCCGGGAAGGATTCAGTGCTCGCGGGCCTGGACGTCGACGACGTGAGGAGTCGGGACGGAGGCCTCTGCAAGCGAGAGGAACCGGAGCGCTACGAGAGCTACGCATCGATTCTCTCACGTGCCCAGCGTGACCAGATGTGCGTCGAAGCTGCTGCGCCGCAGCCGCTCGAGATCCTGCACTGGTCGATGCATTCGTACGGAGCTCAATTCTGCGAGGTGCGCGTCAATGCCGTGACGGCGGAGACGCGCGTGAGCCGGTTCCTCGGCTCGTTCGACTGCGGGCGCATCCTCAATCCGAAGACGGCGGCGAGCCAGTTTCGCGGCGGAATCATCATGGGGCTCGGTCTCGCGCTCATGGAGGAGACGCAGTTCGACGAGCGTAACGGCCGGATCATGAATCCAAGCCTCGCCGAGTATCATGTGCCGGTGCACATGGACGTCCCGGAGATCGACGTCATCTGGACCGATATGCCGGACCCGCACACGCCGATGGGCGCCCGCGGTATTGGCGAGATTGGCATTACCGGTACCGGGGCGGCCGTCGCGAATGCCATTTACAACGCGTGCGGCGTACGAGTGCGGGAGCTGCCGATCACGCTGGACAAGTTGCTCCCTGAGCTACATCGCAACGTCGATCGCGCTCAGGCCGCACCCTGAACCAGCCCGAGACCCAAGCGGGATCAGAAGCGTAACACCGCGCCCAACGCGTTCTACGCGGCAAGGCGCAAAATCCCATGGCCGACTTCATCAATCTTCCGTGTCGCAACGAGGAGGGCAACGTTCTCGTCGTCGTCGAGGCGCCACGGGGGTCGTTGGTCAAGATGAAGTACGACCCGACGATGAACGTGTTCGTGTTCAACCGGCCACTGGTGCTCGGCGTCGCCTATCCCTACGATTGGGGGTTCATCCCGAGCACTCGCGCCGAGGACGGCGATCCGCTCGACGCGATGGTCCTCTTCGATGCACCGACGTGGCCGGGGTCCGTGATCCCCAGCGTGCCGCTCGGAATCGTCCGGCTCACGCAACGCAACGGGAAAAAGGCGAGGCGGGAGCGCAATGATCGGATCATTGCCGTGCCGTCCGGCGACGAGCGCTATGAGAAGGTGTCCCAGCTTCCCAAGCGTGTCCGGAACGAGCTCGAGCAATTTTTCGTCACGGCAACCAGCATGACGGGGAAAGAGGTGGTCATCGATGGCTGGGACGGACCGAAAGCCGCCATCCGCGCGATCGATCAAGCGGCGAGCGCATACATGCGACGCGGCGGATAGCGGAGCACGACGTGCTGGGTGAAATCACGAGCCGGTTTCTGCTCGGCGGAGCCATCGTGTCCGCCTTCTCGATGATCGGTGGGGCGCTCAAGCCGCCCACGTTTGCGGGGATCTTCGGTGCTGCGCCCTCCGTCGCGATCGCGACGCTCTCGCTGGCGTTCGCCACGGAGGGGCAGAGCTATGCCGCCATCGAGTCGCGATCGATGATGATCGGAGCGGTGGCACTCATCGTGTACAGCGCCGCGTGCGCGTGGACGGTGAGCGTTCGCCGGATGCCGGTCTCGATTGCCGCCGTCTTCTGCTGGGTGACGTGGCTCATCGTTGCCTTCGGTCTGTGGCTGGCGATTCGTACGGTTGGCCCATGAAGCCCGCCATTGACGTCGGGTCGCTGCGAAAGGGCCGGGTTTCCGAGTTTGGCGTCCGCTTCGCTGTGGGTGGCGCGATCACTGTGCTCACCGGACTGGTGGCGCACCGGTACGGACCGCAGATCGGCGGTCTGTTTCTGGCGTTCCCGGCGATCTTGCCGGCCAGCGTGACCCTCGTGGCACGCCATGAGGGTCGGGAGCAGGCGTCGGACGAGGCGCGTGGCGCAATCGCGGGTGCGATAGGCATGGTGGCTTTCGCCGCCATCGTGCAGCTCTGCGCCGAGCGGACGACGCCTGCAACCGTTCTCGGCATCGCATCAGGTGTCTGGCTAGGCGGAGCGGTACTGCTTTGGGCGACGTTCTTCGGCTTCCGTCGATAGTCTTCGACCTCGTCGGTCATCTGGCGCGGCTGAAGATGCGAGCGATGTCCGACGCGCCACAGACGCGCGGCGCCGGTCACCGCACGTAGCAGTGTCGCCGCAGCACCTGCATCAAGCGAGAGATTTCGCCGGTAGGAAGGACGTCGACCCGACGTTCGGCGTGTGCCTCCGCGCGGGCGCTCCGGTCGGAGCTGACGACCACGATCGGGATCTCACCAACGGCGTTGCGCAGGTTCAGGCCCACTGTCAGTGGCATTTCGAGCAGCAGGATTGCACACGGGGGAGGACTGGTGCGGGCGCCTTGCAGAGCGTCATGGCCGTTCGCTGCCGCGACGACGCTGAGCCCGTGGGTCTTGAGCATCTCCTCCAGCGCCTCGCGAATGTCCTGGTCGTGATGCACCACGAGCACGGTGTGGCGGTGTGCCATGCCGGGACTGTAGCGCGATGGGCGGTGGCGGCTAGCCGAGACCGAACGAGGCGGGGAGGGTAGGTTTGAGCTGGCGGCGCGGGTCAGTACCAGCCGGAAATGACCAGCAGCCCGCCGTCCACCTCGACCTCCAACTCGCGCCCGACGAGATCAGCGAGACATGTCTCGGCTCCCATCGGCAGCGACAGCGAGACCGACGCGCCGGCCGCAACGGCGATGCTACCAACGACGATAGCCTCTCTGGCGATCACGAGGTTAGGAACGCCGTCATGCGTGAACAGGCTGTCGAACGGGACACGCACAGGGGACCTCCAGTTCCACCGAACCTACGCATGCCGCCGAGTAAGCATGCGTAGCGGCCCCTAGCCTCCGCTCACACCCACATATGGGTTTCGACGAATTGGGCGCAAGAGATCGTCACGGCGACGCTGGAGGGATCAAACGATCAAAGACGAGCACGGCCTCGTTCAGCTCGTCGGCCGACGCAGGTCAGTATCCCGTCGAGCGTCTCGAACGCCGGGTCGTCCGGCCGAGCGACCCTGCGCAGCTCGCGGCGAGCCGTGTCTGTGCAAAGCTGGATTTCGCGCAACGCGTCGAACAACGTCGTATATCGCGCCATGGCACAGCATGCTTACGCAGCGCGTTCGAACCGTCCCATCGCATGAGTGTCAGGTGCCGTGCCCTTCAGTGGGTCATGCTCCGCCACGGGGCACTGGACCAACGGTGCATGGCGGTGCCGTCGCATTCAATCCACGGATCGCCGTGCGGACCTTGCGGCGCACGCTCAGGTCATCTTCGTCCAGTCCCGGATCACCTCCAGTCGCTAGTCGAAAATGGGTACGCATCAATCGTCCAACGCGATGATGTGCCGGTTTGTCGCCGCGAGCTCGACGGGGAAGAACCTGACCGACCGGCCGCTGCGGGAGCAGGAGAAGCTCTTGCGGAAGGTAGTGCCGAAGACGTCGACGACGGTGCCCTGTCCGTGTGCGCGGCGACTACGCTTGCGACGTGTCTTACCGAAAACGCACCACGACCGACGCGAGTAGCTCACGGATTGACTTGCCGGTCTGGACCCATGGCATAACGCGCCCTTCGACTCGGAGGGTGAGCCAGCGACGGACGCGGCGCCGAAGTACTGGGCCTTCATCAGCTACAGCCATCGTGACGAGGCCGTGGCAAGGAAGCTGCACCGCCAGCTGGAGACCTACCGTGTCCCGCGGTCGCTCGTCGGCACGACGACGGCCGTCGGCACCGTCCCGCGGCGGCTCTTTCCGGTGTTTCGCGATCGCGAGGAGCTGCCCACCTCGGCCGACCTCGGTGGCAACGTGCGCGGGGCCCTGGAGGCCTCGCGCGCCCTGATCGTCCTCTGCTCGCCCGCGGCGGCCGCATCGCATTGGGTCAACGAGGAGGTGCTCGCGTTCAAGCGCCTGGGCCGCCCGGACCGCGTCTTCGCGCTCATCGTCGATGGTGAGCCGAATGCGGCCGACGGCAAGTCCGGGGTCGATCCGACTGCCGAGTGTTTTCCGCACGCCCTTCGCCACGCGGTGAACCTGGACGGCGAGCTGAGCGGGGCGCGGGCGGAGCCGGTCGCTGCCGATCTCCGATCCGGCAAGGACCGATGGGACAATGCCAAGCTCAAGCTGGTCGCCGGCCTGCTCGGCGTCGGGTTCGACGCGCTCTGGCAGCGTGATCGTGTCCGCCGCCGCTGGCGGATTGCGTCTACCATCGTCGGAGTCGCGGCCGTCCTGCTCTCAGCCGTCGGCCTCTGGCAGGTGCAGGAGGCTGCGAAGAGATTCGCGCTATCGCAGGGAGCCGTCGTGCAGGCGAGCCGGTCGAGGGAGGCCGGCCGTGAGATGGAAGGGCTCGCGTACCTGGCTCGAGCCATCCGCACCGCGCCCGGCAACGACACTGCTCGGTTGCTGGCCCTGGGCGCCTGCCTGGCCGACGAGACGCCCAGGCTCGTGCTTGTCGCCCGACATCAGGACGAGGTGACGGACGCGGCGTTCAGCGCAGACGGGACGCGGGTGGTGACGGCGTCGATGGATCACACGGCGCAGGTGTGGGACGCGCAGACCGGGGCGGCGGTGGGAGCGCCGCTGCGGCACGACGACTGGGTGATGTCGGCGGCGTTCAGCGCGGACGGGACGCTCGTGGTGACGGCGTCGAACGATCACACGGCGCGGGTGTGGGACGCACGGACCGGGGCAGCGCTGGGGGCGCCGCTGCAGCACGATGACAAGGTGACGTCGGCGGCGTTCAGCGCGGACGGGACGCGGGTGGTGACGGCGTCGAACGATCGCACGGCGCAGGTGTGGGACGCGCGGACCGGTGCGGCGGTGGGGGCGCCGCTGCGACACGATGGTGCGGTGTGGTCGGCGACGTTCAGCGCAGACGGAACGCGGGTGGTGACGGCGTCGTACGATCGCACGGCGCGGGTGTGGGACGCGTGGACCGGGGCGGCGGTGGGGGCGCCGCTGTCACACGCCAATGTCGTGTATTCCGCAGCATTCAGCGCGGACGGGACGCGGGTGGTGACCGCATCGGGAGACAACACGGCGCGGGTGTGGGACGCGCAGAGCGGGGCGGCGATGGGGGTGCCGCTGCAGCACGATGCTCTGGTGACGTCGGCGGTGTTCAGCACGGACGGGACGCGGGTGGCGACGGCGTCGGACGATCACACGGCG
>DASYLJ010000172.1:0-45010 GCA_036009625.1 Binatia bacterium | reverse complement strand
TGTGGAATCTGTTCCTGGCGCACTCCAAGCGCGGCGCCGGGCTGACCAACCTCGAATATGCGCACCTGTGCGAGATCATGGGCCGGGTCCACTGGGCGCCCGAGGTGTTCAACTGCTCGGCACCGGACACCGGCAACATGGAGGTGATCGCTCGCTATGGCAGCGACGCGCAGAAGGAGCGCTGGCTGACGCCGCTCCTCGACGGCAAGATCCGCTCCGCGTTCGCCATGACCGAGCCGGAGGTCGCGTCGTCGGATGCCACCAACATCCAGACCCGCATCGAGCGCGACGGCGACCACTACGTCATCAACGGTCGCAAGTGGTGGACGTCGGGCATCCTGCATCCGCACTGCGAGATCATGATCGTCATGGGAAAGACCGACCCCACGGCGGCGAAGCACGCGCAGCAGTCGCAGGTCCTCGTGCCGCGCGATACGCCCGGCGTGAAGATCGTCCGCCACCTGCCCGTCTTCGGCTACGACGACGCGCCGCACGGTCACGGCGAGGTGCTGTTCGAGAACGTGCGCGTGCCCGCGTCGAACCTGATCCTCGGCGAGGGACGCGGCTTCGAGATCGCGCAGGGACGACTCGGCCCGGGTCGGATCCACCACTGCATGCGCGTCATCGGTGTCGCCGAGCGTGCGCTCGATGCGATGTGCCAGCGCGTCAAGCGTCGCGTCGCGTTCGGCAAGCCGCTGTCGGAGCGCACCGTCACGCTCGAGCGCATCGCCGAGTCGCGCATCATGATCGAGCAGTCGCGGCTGCTGACGCTCAAGGCCGCGTACATGATGGACACCGTCGGCAACAAGGTGGCGCGGAAGGAGATCGCCATGATCAAGGTGGCAGCCCCGAACATGGCGCTGCAGATCATCGACTGGGCGATCCAGGCGCACGGCGGTGCCGGCGTCAGCGACGACTTCCCGCTCGCCGGCATGTGGGCGGGCGTGCGCACGCTGCGGCTCGCCGACGGTCCGGACGAGGTGCATCGCAACCAGATCGGCCAGCTCGAGCTGCGCGAGCACGACTGATGGCGCGTCCCGTCACCGTCATCACCGGCGCCAGCCGCGGCATCGGCCGCCAGCTCTCGATCGATCTGGCGCGCGCCGGGTGGGACGTCGTGTGCGCGGCGCGCACGACCTCGGCCCAGCCCGGCAAGCTGCCGGGCACCGTCGAGGAGACGGCGTCGGCGGTGGAGCATGCCGGCGGGCGCGCCATGCCCGTGATCCTCGACGTGCAGGACGAGGACGCGGTCGCGGCACTCGCCGAACGCGTCTACCGCGAGTGGGGCCGCTGCGACCTGCTCATCAACAACGCGGCCGTGGCACCGCCGAAGCCGGCCCTGCAGGACTCGATCCGCCGCTGGCGCATGGCGGTCGACGTCAACCTGAACGGCCCCTTCTATCTCAGCTGGCACTTCGGGCGTCGCATGCTGGAGAGCGGCGCGCCGGGGCGCATCATCAACGTGTCGTCGGCGGCGGCGGTGATGCCGACGTTCGGGCGGCCGAGCTACACGGCGACGAAGCTGGCGCTCGAGGGCCTCACCGAGGCCCTCGGCCACGAGCTGTCGGGAAAGCTCGCCGTCAACTGCATCCGCATCGACTTCCCGATCTGGACCGAAGGCTTCGACGCCACGCTGCCCGACGACTTCGACACCACCGGCTTCGAGGATCCCGTCGTGATGACCGACGCCGTCGTGTGGCTGGCCGCCCAGCCCATCGACTACACGGCCAAGGTGCTGACGCTGATGGAGCTGCGGCGCCAGGGGATACTGCGGCCGGAGACACCCGTCACGCGGTGACCTGGCTCCCGAAGACGGTCCCCGGCGATACGCCGCTCGACCGCGTGCTCGGCCTGCGTCCCGAGCTGCGCGACGACCTGCACGCGTTCACGACGGGGCTGTGGGCGAGCGGCGTCGACCCGACCATCCTCGAGCTGTGCCGCCTGCGCATCGCCCAGCTGCTGCGCTGCGAGTCCGCGCTGCTCGAGCGTCGAGTGCCCGACGTCATGCTGACCATGCTCCCGCAGTGGCCGACGTCGCCGTTGTTCGACGGACGGCAGCGCGCGTGTCTCGCCTTCGCGGAGGCATTCGTCATGGATCCGCGTTCCGCGACGGACGAGCAGGCGGCGGCGGTCACGGCGCACCTCGGTGCGGCGGGCATGGTGGCGTTCACCGAAGCGCTCGCGATCTTCGACGGCGTGGCGCGACTACGCCTGACGCTCGACGTCTGATGGCGCGCACGTCGCGAGTGCCCCGTCCCGACGGCGTCGCCGGCGATGCCGCCAACGGCGGCGTGCTCGGTCATCAGCCCGAGCTGCTGCGCTTGTTCCAACGCCTCTACGGCACCCTCTGGAGCCACGGCGTCGTCGACGCGGCGACGAAGGAGGTCGTGCGGCTTCGGAACGCGCGCACGACGGGCTGCAACTACTGCCGCAACGTCCGCTTCGCAGGCGCGCGCGACGGCGGGCTCGACGAGGGGCGCGTCGACCTCATCGCCCAAGGTTTCGAGGCGAGCGCGCTCTCCGATCGCCACAAGACCGCCATCCGCTGGACCGATGCGTTCCTGCAGGATCCGGCCGGCACGTCGGCGGCACTCCGGACGGAGATGCTCGGGCACTTCACCCCCGAGGAGATCGTCGAGCTGACGCTCGGCGCGGCACTCTTCATGGGCTTCTCGAAGATCGCGATCGTGCTCGGGCAGGAGCCCGAGACGATGCCGACGACGGTCATCCCGACGCCGACGCGGCCAACCTGAAACCCTGTGCAGGGCCCATCGGGTTGTGCCACTATCCGCCGAACCCATTCCGACGAAGGAGCTCCCATGCTGCGTTCACGCCTGCGCTTCGGCATCTTCATGGCCCCGTACCACTCGCCCAAGGAAAGCCCCACGGCCTGCCTGGAGCGCGACCGCGAGCTGATCCAGTGGCTCGACGAGCTGGGGTACGACGAGGCGTGGATCGGTGAGCATCACTCGGCCGGCTACGAGATCATCGCCAGCCCCGAGCTCTTCATCGCCGACGTCGCCGCCCGCACGCACAACATCAAGCTCGGTACCGGCGTCGTCTCTCTGCCCTACCATTCGCCACTGATGGTGGCCGAGCGCATGAACCAGCTCGATCACCTCACGCGCGGCCGCGCCATCCTCGGCGTCGGCCCCGGGCTGCTGCCGTCCGACGCCATGATGCTCGGCATCAACCCGAGCGATCAGCGTCGCATGATGGGCGAGTCGCTCGACGCCATCCTGCGCCTGCTGCGCGGCGAGTCGGTGACGGTGAAGTCGGACTGGTTCGAGCTCAACGAAGCCAAGCTGCACCTGACGCCGTACACGCGCCCGCACCTCGAGGTCGCCGTCGCCGCGTCGGTGACACCCTCGGGCCCGCGCACCGCCGGCCGCTACGGCATCTCCATGCTGTCGCCGGCCGCCACCACCCAGGGCGGCTTCAACGCCCTCGCCTACCACTGGGGCATGGTCGAGGAGACGGCGCGCGAGCACGGCACCAGCGTCGGACGCGATCGTTGGCGTGTCGCCGGCTGGGTGCACGTCGCCGAGAGCCGCGAGCAGGCACGGCGCGACATCGAGCACGGCATGGGCGAGTTCCTCTACTACTTCCAGAAGGTCGTCGCCCTCCCGGGCATTCCCGAGAAGGGCACCGTCGACGAGTGCATCGACGCGATGATCAACATGGGCGTCGCCGTCATCGGCACACCGGACGACTGCATCCAGCAGGTCGCGCGGCTCGAGGAGCAGTCCGGCGGCTTCGGCTGCTTCCTCTCGATCGGCCACGACTGGGCGAATCGCGAGGCCACGAAGCGCAGCTACGAGTTGATCGCACGCCACGTCGTGCCGCGGTTCCAGGACGCCAGCGCGTTCGCGACCCGCAGCATGGAATGGGTGCAGAAGAATCGCGCACCGTTCCTCGGCGCGGCCACCCAGGGCGTGATGGAGGCGATCCAGAAGGACGCCGCCGAGCGCGCCGACAAGGCAACCGGCACCGGCGGCAGCTGATCTTCGCTACACCCCGAGGTCGCGTCGGATCGTCGTGACGATGGCCTCGGGGGACGGCGTCACGTCCAGCGCCAGCGCATCCGCGGGCGGCTCGAGCGTCTCGAGCTGACTGTCGAGCAGCGCCGCCGGCATGAAGTGGCCCTTGCGCTTGGCGAGACGGTCCCGCAGCAGCACCGGATCGCCGCGCAGCCAGACGAAGCGCACCTCGGGCCGACCATCCGCCAGCACGTGGCGGTAGGCGTCACGCAGGGCCGAGCATGCAATCACGGACGACTCGTTCGTTGCGGCGAGCGTATCGATCAGGCGTCGCACCGACGTCAGCCAGGCGACGCGATCGGCGTCGTCGAGCGGATGGCCCGATTGCATCTTGCGGACGTTGGCCGGCGAGTGCAGGTCGTCGCCGTCGTGGAACGACCAGTCGAGCGCCGCGGCGAGGCGCATGCCGATGGTCGTCTTGCCCGAGCCCGACACCCCCATCAGCACGACGATCACGCGCGCGCCCTCCGCAGCCACACCACCGGCGCGATCGTCACCAGCATGAGGACGCTGTACGCCTGCCACGCCAGCAGGTAGCTGCCGAAGGTGTCGAACATCCACGCCGACCACTGGTTCCCGAGCAGCGTCGCGCCCATGCAGAAGAACATCGCCACGCCCATCAGCCGGCCGATGCGCTCGGGCCCGAACAGCTCGTGCAGCACGAGCGCCAGCACGGCGACGACGCCGCTGTTGACCAGGCCATGGAAGACGGCCCACGCCGTCATCACCCGCACGTCGGTCGTGCTCCAGAGCAGGAAGGCCGACATCGTGAGCCCGACGACGCTGACGAGCAGCGCCGTGCGTGCCGACGTCCGCTCCGCGAGCCATCCGAAGATGGGCGCCCCGATCGCGCCGACGAGGAGCTGGATGCTGAGCAGTCGGGAGGCCACCTCCATGCTGTGACCGGAGTCGGTCTGGTAGGCGTAGAAGTGCAGCTGGATCGACGTCACCCAGGCATAGATCGCGGCGTACACGAGGCAGAGCACCCAGAGACGCGCATCGCGCCACGGCAGATCGCTCCACGAGCCGGCATGTGCGGCATCGGCGCTGCGACCGTCGCTCCCACGCAGCGCCAGGACGATGCCGCCGGCGAGCGCAAGGTAGACCGCAGCGAGGCCGCCGACGGCGACGCGCCAGCCGCCCGAGGCGAGCAGCGACACCGCGGCCAGCGGCACCATGCTGTTCAGGATGTTGTCGCCACCGTTGAGGACACCGACGGCGATGCCGCGATGGCGCTTGAAGAGGCGCAGCACCAGCGCCGACGCCGCCACCGATCCGATGCACGCCTGCCCCGGCCCCATCAGCAGCGAGATGCCCCAGAACTCGGCCAGCGAGTGCATCTCCCGGAGCGCCAGGAGACACGAGCCGACGACCATGGCTCCGCCGGCGAGCACGGTGCGGGCACCGAACCGGTCGGCCATCTGGCCGGCAAAGGGCATGGTGAGCGTGATGGCGAAGATGCGGATCGTCATGGCGGACGCGAACTGGCTGCGCGACCACGCGAACTCCTCGACCATCGACTTCATCAGCACCGAGACGGCCAGCGACGAGGCCGAATGCGCGCTGACGGCGAGCACGCCCACCAGCAATGCCACCCACGCGCGCGGGGACTCGCCGAGGACGGTGGGCGCCGGTTCGGTGGACGACACGCGCGCCTATCCCATGCGAGGGCCGCGGTGGGCAAGCGCTCCGCCGCTACCTTCGCCGCTGTCGGACTGCGAAGAAATTGTTGACGGCGCGCCGGCGGCCTGCGTAGGCTCCGTAGCGGGGGGAACACACCATGCGGATCACCGGCTCGTTGGTCCTGGCCGTCACCGTGCTCAGCTGCAGCGTCGCGCTCGCGATCGATCAACCGATCTCGGGCAGCAAGCTGCAGCTCAAACACAGCAGCACCAAGGAGAGTCTGACCTTCGTCTCGAAGGACCCAGGCTTCCTCTTCCCGGCCATCGGTGGGCCCGACGACCCGCAGACGGTCGGCGCACTGCTCGAGGTGGTGCCGTCGGCTGGCTCCGCCGTGTCGTTCGGCATGCCGGCCGGCACCGGCAAGCCCGGCTGGAGCGGCAGGGCGGGTACGTCCCCACAGGTGAAGTTCGACAATGCCCTCGCCCCGGGCGGCATCTCGGCGATACGCGTCACGCTGCTCAAGCAGGGCAAGCAGATCAAGATCACCGGCAAATCGCTCGGCGGCATGACGATCGCGCCGGCGACCACCAGCATGACGCTGCGCCTCACCATCGGCACGCAGCGCAACTGCGTCCGCTTCGGCCCGGCGACGGTCCGTCGCGCAGACAACAGCACGTTCTCCGCCATCAACGCTCCCGCCAGCTCGCTGCCCGACTGCTCCGACGCCAGCATCGGCCTGCCGTCGGGCTGCGTGCTCAGCGAATTCCCGACCTGCGGTGGCGAGTGCCCGGGCGGCGACGTGTGCATCGGCGGATTCGGCAACTGCTTCTGCGCACCGCCGGGTCCGTGAGCTCCACCCCCCTCAGAACAACACGCGGAACAACAACCCGGGCAGCTTGAGCCAGCTCGGGTTGGCCTCCATGTCGGCGACGAACGGCGCCACCTTCGAGGCCTTCGCGTTGTCGAAGAACCACATCGGCGACGGCTTCACGACCAGTGGGCCGCGGATCACCGACTTGTCGATGCCGTCGAGCATGCAGGTGTTGTGCACCCAGCCGAGGCCACTCTGGATGTCCTTCAGGGTGGCACTCTGGTGCCCGCCCCACGGCATCGTGCCCCACGCGTAGCAGAGCGCCGGCCAGTGGTTGATGGCGACGGTGCCGTAGCGCAGGTTCACGACGGCGCGATCGAGCGCCGCCGCCACCGTGGGATCCTTCTCCAGCGCCGGCGGGATGATGAGCATCGCGTTCAGCGTGCCCCACAGACGGTCGTTCATGAACGACGTCGCAGCATCGAGGAACGCCACCGGGTCGGCGCTGGCGATGCTGGTCTCGCTCAGCACGCCGCAGAACGGCTCGGTGTGAAAGAGCTTCTCGCCGCGATCGCTGGAGTCGAGACCGGCGACGAGCGCCCACTGGAGCTTCTCGTCGCTCCCCTGCCCGAAGCGCTTCGCCTCGGAATGGCCGTCGAGCAGCGTGTCGTAGCGGTCGAACGCGCCCGGGTAGTACGCCTTCCGCGTCGGTGCCGCACCGAGGCACTGTTCCACGAGGCCGAGGAACTTCTCCCGCTGTGCCCATCCCTTCGCGGTGATGATCATCTTGGCCGCGTTGCAGTTGAACGAGCCGTTGTTGAACACCATCGACACCACGTTGCGTGCGATGAACGCGAGCTCGGCGTCGGCGTAGGCGTGCGGCACGATGGCCACCGGGCTGACGTTGCCGAGCTCGGACGAGATCGGGATCTTGAGCAGCGGATCGTTGCTGGCGAGACGCCGATCACGCTCCGGGCCCGGCGCGCCCCACACGATCATCTCGTGCGTGCGATCGGAGCCGGTGATGTGCACGTCGTCGGCGTCCGGGTGGTAGACGAGCTGCGAACCGACGTCGCCGCCGCCGTACACGATGCGTAGGTAGCCGCGGCTGATGATCGGTGCCAGCGCCCGCTCGAGGTACGGCCCCACCCACTCGTTCACCGGGTTCATCTTGAGGACGCACACCAGACCTTCGACGAAGAGCTTGCTGGCGGCATCCATGGGCGGGATGCTCGAGACGTTGCCGGCGCCGAGGATGACGGACAGCCCGCCGCCGGGATCCTTGCGTCCGTAGAAGGCCGCCTGCCGCTCGCGCGCCTGCTCCGGCGAGAGACCCGCGTCCATCAGGGTGTGGCCGCTGAAGCCCTGGAACGTGACGCCGTCGAGCGTGCTCCACGGGAAGAGCGGAATCTCCATGCGCCCGTCCTTGCGAACGCGCACCGCCCGTCCGAGCGCCGGCTTGCCGCGTGCGGCGATCTCGTCGAGGCTCTCGGCGAGCAGCCGGAACATGCGCACCGTCGCCGACGGACCGCCGAGCCATTCCTCCGATGGATCGGCGCCGCGCTGGCGGGAGCCTTCGGCCACCCATCCCGGGGCCTCGGCCATGATGCGCGGGATGCACTCGCGCAGCAGCGCCGCCTTCGCCGCGGGTGCGAGCCGCGCGAACTCGCGCGCCTTGCCCTTCACGGTGGCGACGGCCTCGTCGATGGCCTTGGTGTCCGTGGGCGCCGTGCTGGCGGCGTCCGCACTCATCTTGAGGGATGCGCTCGACATGGGGCCGGAAGATAGCAGCAGCCACGCCGCTGGGTCGAGGAAGGCCCTCTGCCCTTGCAGGTGCGCGGTGACCTCGCTACGCCGGGGCCCATGACCGAGCCCACGCTGCGGGCGGTGGCGACGTACCGCGTCCTGTTCGCCGACTGCGATCCGATGCGGATCATGTACTACGCGTCGTACTTCCGCCTCTTCGAGATCGGTCGCGCCGAGCTGTTCCGCGGCCTCGGGCACGCCTTCAAGAGCTACGTCGACCGCGGGCTCTACCTCGCCGTCACGTCCACCGCCTGCAACTACCGGCGGCCGGCGCTCTACGACGACGAGCTGGTCATCTCCGCCGGTGTGCCCAGCATGGGCCGCGCCCGGATGACCATCGCCTATGCCGTCGCCCGCGACGGCGAGCTGCTGGCCGACGGCCACACCGAGCACTGCCTGCTCGACGATGCCGGCCGTCCCCAACGCCTGCCGCTCGAGGTGCGCCAGCTCGTCGACGAGCTCGGGATCAGCCGACCGGCGTGAACTCCACCGGCATCCGCTTGATGCCGTGGATGAAGAACGACTGCAGCATGTCCGGCGGCGCCGTGACCCGGATGTCGGGCAGGCGGTGCAGCAGCTCCTCGAACATCACCTTGATCTCGCGTCGCGCCAGGTTGGCGCCCAGGCAGAAGTGCATCCCGCCACCGCCGTAGCCGACGTGGTCGTTCGGCGTCCGCCCGACGTCGAAGCGGTAGGGATCCGGGAACGCGGCCTCGTCGCGGTTGGCCGAGTTGTACCAGAGCACGACCTTCTCGCCCTCGCGGATCTGCTGGCCGCCGATCTCCACGTCCTGCGTCGCGGTGCGACGGAAGTGGATCACCGGCGTCGCCCAGCGCACGATCTCCTCGACGGCCGTCGGTGCCATGCCCTCGAAATCGGCGACCCAGCGGGCGCGCTCGGCGGGGTGATCCGTCAGCGCCTTCATGCCGTGGCTGATGGCGTTGCGCGTCGTCTCGTTGCCGGCGACCACCAGCAGGATGAAGAACGAGCCGAACTCCTGGGCGCTCAGCCGCTGCCCGTCGACGTCGGCGTGCATGAGTGCCGACGTGATGTCGTCCGTCGCGTTGGCGAGACGCGACTCGCCCAGCGCCTGCGCGTACTGGAACAGCTCGAGCCCGCCGGCCATGAGGTCGGCGATGGTGGAGCCGTACTCGGGATCGCCGACGCCGAGGATGATGTTCGTCAGCTCGAAGATGCGCTGATGGTCCGACGCCGGGATACCGAGCATGTCGCAGATGATGCGCAGCGGCAGCTTGGCGGCGACGTCGTTCACGAAGTCGCAGCGGCCGAGCGGCGCGACGGCATCGACGATGGCCCGCGCCTGCGTGCGCACGTTCTCCTCGACGCGCGCCACCATGCGCGGCGTGAAGCCGCGGTTCACGAGCCCGCGCAGCTTGGTGTGCCGGGGCGCGTCCATGTTGATCATCGAGCCGAAGAACTCGAGCATGTCGATGGGGAGATCGCTGACGTTCGATCCGCGGCCCGAGATGAAATGCTCGTGGTCGCGACTCACCCGCACGACGTCGGCGTGGCGCGTGAGCGCCCAGAAGCCCGGGCCGGTGGCGAAGTCGGGGATCTCGGGCTCGTGATGGAACGACACCGGCCGTTCGGCTCGCAGTCGGGCGAACATGCCCTCACGGTCGTCGCGCAGCCAGAAGTCGAGCTCGCCGAGGTGGAGATCGTCGAGGCCGAGGGTGGTGGTCGGAGTCGGAACGGGCATGCGCCGGTTCGACCATGCAGCGGTGTCGGTTGCAATCTCCTTCCGTCGCGCGCGGACCGCATGGGACTAGGCAGGGATGCTCCGCCTGCTCGGTGGCGGCGCCCTAGTCGAGCAGGATCGACGGCACCCAGACGACGTCGCTGTCGCGGCCGACCTCGACGACGCCGCGGCTCCACGCCGCACCCGTGAGGCGCGTGTGCTTGCCGAGCTCGACGGCGCGATCGGCGAGCATGGTGCCGTGCAGGATGCTGTCCTGGTCGGCGCGGAACGTGCCGCCGGCGCGGAAGAGGATGCGTGCGGCCGGGTCGCCCTCGCCGCCACCGCGGACGGTCATGACGAAGCGTCGCCCCAGATTGACGTCGCCACGCACGAGGACGATCGTCGTACCGGCACCGCCACCGAGGTCCACCACCATGCCGGTGTCCGACGACGTCAGCAGCGACTCGAAGCTGTACTCACCCGCGCCGAGGACGATCGTCGACTCCTGATCGAGGGTCACCGCGCCATACGCGCCCGGCGCCAGCACCGTGCCACCGGTGACCTTCGCGATGCGACGGTTCTCGCGTCCCGCGACGATGCGACGGGTGGGCACCATGTCGAGGCCCCAGCTGTCCATCGCCGGCTCGACGAGCGCTCCGTTCGCCATGGCGGTCACGTCGCCGTGGATTTTCGGGCGGCGGAGGCCGATGAACTTGAGGGCGCCCTCGTACATGACGTCGCCGAAGTACTCGCCACGGTCGCGCAACAGACCGCCGCCCGCCATCGCCAGCACCGTGCCGGGCGCGCCCACCTGCACGTCGCGATCGCCGCGGAACTCGCCGCCGGCGTAGACGTCGCCGCCGATGATGGCGAGACGTCCCACCTTGACGGTGCCGCGCACCGACGTGAGGTCACCGTCGACCTGCGACGCCGTGCCGACGATGACCGCCTGGTCGGCGGTGAGGCTGCCGCGGATGTGCACCTGGTTGGCGAGCTGCGCCACGCCGTCGGTGACGACGACGTCGCCCATGATGTCCGACAGCAGACGGGCACGCAGCGCGGTGCGGGCGTGGATGTCGCCCACGAAGACGCGCTCGTCGATCATCACGCTGCCGTTGCAGCCGACGGGTGCCGGCACGAGGCCGCCCGGTCCGCGCACGACCACGCGCGTGGAGTTGCCGATGACGAGCGCCCGCTGTGCGGAGAGCGGCAGCTCCCGCGGGTGCACCCCGGCCGACGCCACCACCACCCCAGCCAGCACTCCCAGCACGGTTCCGAGCGTTCGCATCTCCACGTCCTCCCCACCGTCGCCGGTGCAGCTTTGAACGCGACCGGCGTCGTTGCGCCGTCGCATGCCACGGCCGGACGGCCGGTCGTGGACTTCGGGAGGTGTAGGAGCGAATCGCGTGCCAGCTGGGGCGCCGCGGCGGGTGCGCGGTCAGCCGCCCAGGGTCACCTGCTTGGCAGCGGCCTTCATGATCTTGGCATCCTTCGGGCGGACGGCGCCGGTCTTGGTCGCCGCGCGCAGCGCCTTGTTGAACGCCTTCACGTAGTCCTTGCTCGACGGATAGAGCTCGGCGAGCGTCGCCGTATCGAAGGGCTCGGTGCTGCCGAAGAGGAGGCAGAGAATGCTCCCGACCTGCCCGACGCCAGAGTAGCTCGCGATCGGAACGTCGAGCTGCGGGGTGCGGATGCCGCCGGTCGCGTTGCCACGTGCATCACGGGCCACGTCGGCCGGGACACTACCCGTCGCCGGGACGAACTCGAGCCGCGGCATGCTCGCGGGCGGCTTGCCGGAGCGTACCCAGCGCTCGAGCGCGTGCAGTGCGGCCTTCAGCACGAAGTGGTGCGGGCCCGAGTTGATGTTGGCCGAACAGGTGACGCCGATGGCTGGCGGTGCGTTGGTGACATACAGCTCGGCGCCGGCGGTGGTGCTGCCATCGTCCGCCATGCCGACGGCGACGGTGTAGGTGTCGGCGTGCGACGTGCCGGCGACCTCCCACAGGCGGATGTTGTCCGCGTCCGGTTGGCGGGCGGGGACCGATCCGAGGAAGAGCAGATCGGTCTCGGTCTGGAACGTCAGCACCGGGACGTCGATGTCGTCGCGGATGAACACGGGCTTCGCCGCCGGCACGACCGCCTGCGGCTTCTCCGACAGGGCGGCGGAATCACCGCCGCGGCTGTGGACGAGGAAGCCGTCGTAGACGTGCGCCACCGGATGGATGGCGTTGACGTAGGTGACCATACGGAACGCCGACTGCGACTCGCCGGCGCCGATGACGCGTTTGATCTTGAGGTCGCCGAGCGGGCTCGGTCCGTTCGGCGTCCGGAGCGCCTGGCCCGCCTGCGAGAAGATGTCGAACGAGAAGCTGTCGCCAGGGTGCGACAGCGAGCCGTAGCGCACCGGGTCGACGGTCTTGAGCGGGTTCGGCAGGATGTCCAGCAACGCCGGACCGCCCTCCACGCCGACGTACTGCGCCGACACGCCGACATACGCCCACCCTTCGCGCATGAGCTCGGTGTGCGCACCGATCCAGTCCGCCGCGGCGTCGAGCCCGCCGCTGACGTTGAGCCACTCGACGAGCACGGTGCCGTTGAACTTCGCCTTCTTGATCGGGCGATAGACGACGATCCGCGTCCGATACGGCGCGGTGACACCCGGGATGGCGGTCCACTTGCCGTCCGACTCGAGCTTGGTGGCACTCGTGAACGACGACGCGGTGCCGGTGAGGAAATACTCCTCCAGCATGTAGCCGACCGTTGCCGGGTCGAAGGAGGTGGCGGCGACGAACGGCGCACCGGTGCCGCCCGTGATCGGTCCCTCGATGGCGGGGCTGGGCACCTGGGCGGACGCGGTCATGGCGAACACGAGCAGCGAGAGCAGCGAGACGCGAATCGTCGATGGCATCGAGCAGGTCCTCTGGTGTGGGGCACGGCGCCCGGCATGAATCGTCACTGTATCGCGCGGCCCTCGCGGACCGCCAGGGATTTTCGTAGGGTACGCGCCGCACATGACGACCCACGGCTCGTTCCTCCGCACCATAGCCCTGATCGAGGGCGTCTCGTTCCTGGTCCTCCTCGGCATCGCCATGCCGCTCAAGTACCTGGCCGGCGTACCCGAGCCGGTGAAGGTCGTCGGCTGGACGCACGGCGTGCTGTTCATGCTGCTGGTCGGCGCGCTGGCGCACGCGGTGTTCGCGCGCGGCTGGACGATGTCGCGGGCGGGGATGGTGTTCGTGTCGGCGCTGCTGCCGTTCGGGCCGTTCGTCGTCGACCGGCGGCACGCGTTCGACTGATGCTCCGCTCCTAGCGATTGCCGCAGGCCGCGGCGGGCGGCAGGTGCGTCGCATGCTTGCTCGCCTGCGCTCCGGCGCGCTCCGCGGCATCGATGCGCTCGTGGTCGACGTCGAGGTCGACGTCACGCCCGGCCTGCCGCAGTCCACTACCGTCGGGCTGCCGGATGGCGCCGTTCGCGAGGGCCGCGATCGCATCCGCGCCGCGCTCAAGAACTCGGGCTTCGAGTATCCGCAACGCCGCATCACCGTGAACCTCGGACCGGCGGGCGTGCGCAAGGAGGGCGCCGCGTACGACCTGCCGATCGCCCTCGGTCTGATCGCGGCATACGCGAAGACCCCCCTGCCCGACCTCTCGCAGTGGTGCGTGCTGGGCGAGGTGGGTCTCGACGGTCGCGTGCACGGCGGACGGGGCTCGCTCCCGATCGCGGCGGCCGCACGCGACGCACGATTGAAGGGCATGCTGGTCCCGGCTGCGAATGCGGCCGAGGCCGCGCTCGCCGGCGGACCCCCGGTGATCGGCATCGAGACGCTCGGCGAGGCCGTCGCCCATCTCCGCGGTGAGGACGTGAAGCAGCCGACGGTCGTCGATGCGCAGGCGTTGCTCGACGCGGCCACGATCGTCGCCGGCGACTTCGCGGACGTGCGGGGGCAGGAGCACGCGAAGCGCGCGTTGGAAGTCGCGGCGGCCGGGGGGCATGCGGTGCTCCTCCTCGGGCCGCCCGGGTCGGGCAAGACCATGCTCGCGCGCCGCCTGCCGTCGATCCTGCCGCCGCTCGAGCTGGCGGAGGCGATCGAGATCACCGCCATCCACAGCGTCGCTGGGCTGCTCGGCGACGCTCCCCTCGTCACGACGCGGCCCGTCCGCGCGCCCCACTGCACGGTGTCGGATGCGGCGCTCCTCGGCGGCGGAACGCCCATCCGTCCCGGCGAGCTGACGCTCGCGCATCGCGGTATCCTGTTCCTCGACGAGCTGCCCGAGTTCCGTCGCAACGTGCTCGAGCCCCTGCGCCAGCCGCTCGAAGCGCGTCGCATTACCATCGCGCGCAGCTCGGGGGCGCTCGGCTTCCCCGCCGACGTGCAGCTCATCGCAGCGATGAACCCGTGCCCATGCGGCATGCTCGGCGACCCGGCCGACACCTGCCGGTGCAGCCCGATCGCGCTGGAACGCTATCGAACGCGCGTGTCTGGTCCGCTGCTCGATCGCATCGACCTGCACGTCGAAGTGCCGCGCATCCCGGTGACGGAGCTCGGCGACGGCATCCCGGTCGGCGATCCGTCACACGTGATCAGAGGGCGCGTGCTGGCGGCGCGTGCCAGGCAACGCGCACGACGCGGCGGGCTCAACGCGCACATCCCGGGACGCGAGGTGCGACGCGTGTGTCGCATCGGCGCGGCGGGGCAACGACTGCTCGAGCTCGCGAGCGAGAAGCTCGGGCTGTCGGCCCGGGCGTACACGCGGATACTGCGCGTGGCGCGGACGATCGCGGACCTCGCGGGCGAGGCCGACATCACGACGTCGCACCTCGCGGAGGCGGTGCAGTATCGGAGTCTCGATCGTCGGCTGGCGGGGTAGCTCAACCGACGATGAGCGTCGCGCCCTGCGGGCACCGCGTCACCGTCAGCGAGCGCAAGCGATCGTGCGTGCTGAGGCAGCCTTCCCAGAGCCCGCTCCACGCCGCGAGCACGTGCTCCGACCCGAGGGCCGCCTGGGACGACACCCGACCGGCGTGCCACTGCACCACCAGTCGATCGCCATCGCGCGTGACGTCGGCCCGCTCCGCCTGCCCCTCGGCCATCGCGAGGAGGAAACCGCCGAATGCCGCGAGGCCTTCCTCGACGCCGAGCATCGCCTGCAGCCGCCGGTAGTATTGTCGCCCGATCAGCCGCGCGCTGAGCCGCGCGTGTGTCGCCACGTGCGCCGGTGGCATCTCCGCCAGCCCGTTCACCACGTAGTCCACGGCATAGTTCCGTTTCGCCCGCACCAGCCGATCCCCCGTCCACACCGGCGACGACAGCACCGGCGCCAGCGCCGGATCGAACCGCGGCGGCGCCGAGCCCGACCGGAACCGCAGCCGCTCGTCGGGCGCGAGCTCGCGGTCCTCCTCGATGAAGTACCCGCTGAAGCCGTACTCCGCCGTCATGTCCTGGCTGGTACAGACGAACCCGAGGCGCGGGTTCTTCAGGCTGACGCCGTTCTGCGCGTACCAGCCGCGCAGGAAGCCGTGGCTGACGCTTTCGGGTACCCCGCAGATCGCCGTGCCCTCGTAGATCCAGCGCGGATGCGGGAACCGCACCCACGCCTTGCGATCGCTCTCGGGCATGTACTCCACCTCGACGCCGCCGATGCGGTTCGAGAGGTAGTGGTAGCGCGCGCATGCCACCGCGGGCGGCAGCCCGGTGAGCCCGAGCTTCTCGAAGCTCGAGAGGAATTTCGCTTCGTGCTGGCGACGGAACGTGCGCTGGATCCAGTCGCCGACGACCTGCGGCCCCTCGCGGCTCGACACCATGAGGATCATGCCCGTGAACCAGGCGTGGTAGATGAGCGCCGTGGCCTCGATCGCGGCGGTCGACATCAGTTCGGCCAGCTCACCCACTCGTCCTCGGCCGTGAACGGCACGCCGAGGGGGTGATCGATGGGCGTCGGTCCGTCGATCAGGGACGGCCACGCCGGAGGCACCATCTCCGACTGCAGCTTGTCCATCACGGCCGTCAGCTCAGCGACCTTGTCGGGACGCTTGGCAACCAGGTCGTGCTGCTCGGTCGGGTCGGTGTTCAGGTCGAAGAGCCAGGTCTTCTCGGGCCGTTCCGACACCTGCAGCTTCCAGCCGTCGACGAGCACGCTGCGGTAGAAGCCCGAGCGCCAGAAGAGCGGACGGTCGACCGTGCCGCCCTTCGTGAGTGCCACCAGGTCGACGCCGTCGATGACGCGGTCCTTGGGCAGCGCCGCACCCGCCGCCGCCGCGGCGGTGGCGAAGATGTCGACGTGCGCCACCGGCCCGCCGTCGAACTTCGTCCCTGCCGCCAACTTCGCGGGCCACTTCGCGAAGAACGGCATGTGCACGCCGCCCTCGAAGAACGTCAGCTTCCAGCCGCGGTACGGCTTGTTGATGTCGGGCAGGCCGATGTAGTTCGCGCCGCCGTTGTCGCTGGTGAAGATCACGAGCGTGTTCTGCTCGAGGCCGTTCTTGGCCAGCGCATCGAGCACCTTGCCGACGCCGCGATCGAGCGCGCGGATCATGCCGGCGTAGACCCGCTCGGTGTGGTTCATGATCTGCGGCAGCGCATCGTAGTCGGACTTGAGCGCCTGCAGCGGTGTGTGCGGCGCGTTGAACGCCAGGTACATGAAGAACGGCCGGTTACGGTTGGCGTCGATGGCGCGCACCGCCTCGTCGGCGAGGTAGTCGGTCAGGTATCCGCCGGGCTCGAAGCGCGGGCCGTCGTCCTTGCGCACGGCGAACGACAGGTTCGCCCACAGGAACTTGTCGATCGGGTCGAAGTCCTGCACCGAGTTCACGACGTTCGGATCGTCCTGCGGCATGAACATCGCCGCGCCCTGGGAGAAGCCGAGGAACTCGTCGAAGCCACGCTTCGTCGGGCGCATGGGCGGCGCGTCGCCGAGGTGCCACTTGCCGAGCATGATGGTGCGGTAGCCCTGGCTCTTCAGCAGCTCGGGCATCGTCACCTCCGACGCCGGGATGCCCATCTGATCGATGGAGGGCACGTCCTTCTCGCGGTCGGAGTGGTAGATTGGCGGATGCAGGGTATCGCGCTGCATGTAGGCGATGAGCCGCATGAACTGCTTCGGCGCCGGCGTGAACTCGAAGCCGAAGCGGGTCGGGAAGCGTCCCGTCATGATGGCGGCGCGCGACGGGGCGCAGGTGGCGTTGCCCGCATAGCCGCGCGTGAACTCGACGCCCTGCTGCGCGATCGAGTCGATGCGCGGCGTGGGCATGGTGCCCTTCCCCACGCCGCCGCCGCGGAAGGTCAGGTCGTTGTAGCCGAGGTCGTCGGCGAGGATGACGATGACGTTCGGCGGCCGCTGCTCGGGCGGCACCGCGGCCGTCTCCGGGCCCTTCTGCCACTCCACCACCTGCGTCGGGCCGATGGGGTCACGCCATCGATCGAGCCGCCCGGGCAGCGGCAGCAGCAGCGTGTCGCTCCACGTCCACAGCACCACCCCGGTCACGACGATGAAGGCGACGACGGCGAGCGCGATCTTCGAACGCATCTCGCCGTTATGGCACGAACCTGGCCGCAGGTTGGAACGGTTCGCCCGGCGCCGGTGCTCGTCACACCGGCGCCGGGGAGGACGTCATTGCGTGAGGTCGAGGAAGGCGCCGCTCGGCGAGCCCACCGTGCACGGGAACGGCAGCACGCCGGCGTAGTCCTGCTCGAGCGTGCCGACGGCGGTCTTGTCGATGACGCCGGCGGGGTTCGTCATCGCGTCCCCCACCCAGTCGCGCAGGAGCGTGCCGCCGATCAGCACCGTGTCCCAGCTGTTGTTGTTGACCTGCCCGTGCACCGACGGCGTCGAGGCGCGCAGGAAGCTGTGCAGCCCCGGCGTCCCCTGCAGGCTGCAGTACTGCGTGCGCACGGCATTGATGAACGCGGGCCGCGACGGGAACAGCGTCGTGTTCCGCTGCGTGTCGTCGTTCTGGTTCGAGATGGTGAGGAACTGCTGCTCCGGTTCATCGAGGAGCCGGTGCGCCGTGGCCTGCTCGAGGTTGCCGAAGATCTCCGAGCAGTCGGCGGTGAAGCAGTACGGCGGCAGGTAGGGCTTCGTGTTCCAGCCCGGGAACGTCGGCGCCAGCGTGACGCTGCCGAGCGCGATCACGCCGACCACGCCGTTGTCGATGGCCAAACCCGCATCGGGCGCGGCGCTGGTGTGCACCCAGCCCAGGTCGTCGAGCACCCAGTGGTAGTTGTACGACGCGCCGTAGCCGCCCGCCGAGCTGCCGCTGAAGACCATGAGCGGTCGATCGGCGCGATACCCGACCGGATCGGTGACGTTCATGTCGGCCCAGATGAGGTCGCGCACGTACTGCATGGTGGCGCGCACGTTGAGGGCGCCGTAGCGCTGCACCGTGATCTCCGTGTAGGCCGTCGGCACACCGCCGCCGATGTGCAGGTCCTGCGTGCAGTACGGCAGCGACACCTTGGTCCAATCGACGAAGGGGTTGGTCGGATCGGTGCTCGACATCATGCCGTTGTTCGGCAGGTTGTCGCTCATGGCCTCGAAGAGATCGGGGTTGGTGGCCGCGCAGTCCGGGCCGTCGAGGCACGCCCCGCCGCCCGCCATGTGGACGACGATCTTCTCGACCGGCGATCCCGTCGGCGCGAGACGGATGTTGAAGGCGTAGTCGCTGCCGTCACCGCAGCGCGAGCCGAAGACGGCGTACGGCAGGACCACCTGGGTCGCGACGCCGCGCGGAATCAGCGGCACGCCGACACGTGGGCCACAGTCGAGTGTCAGCGGCGCGGTCTGTCCGTGCGACGTCGCCACCAGGCAACGCGCCTGCGCCAGCGCGCGCTCGGCGAAGACGGTCGCGCCGACGGCCACCAGCGTGTCGAGCGTCGCCGGGCAGCGGCTCTCGATCTTGGTGACGGTCTTCGTCTGCTGCCCCGCGATCTTGGTCGCGAGGCCCGCGGTGTCGCACGGCTTGCCCTGCTCGACGTTCTGGATGCACGTGCTCTGCTGCTTGAGCCCGTAGTCGAGGAGCTTCTGACCCTCGCGCCAGGCACCGTCGAGGCACGTCTGGTCCGTTGCCGAGGCCGCCGAGCGCACCACCGCGAGCGGGCCGCCATAGCTGCGCGCCGCGAGGCTGGCGACGGCGGTGGTACAAGCGTTCTCGGCGCGATCGACCAGCGCCGCCGGCGTCAGCACCGGGCCGTAGCCCGCAGCCTGGACGGTGGGCTGATCGGGACACTTCGGCTGAATCTTGGTCGCAATGCGCGCGAGCTCCTTCACCAGCTTCGGGTCGGTGTCGAGACACGCAGCGCCGGTCGTCTGGTAGCACTTCTGCTCCAGCTTCCCGACCTTCTTCACGCACGCGCGCAGCGTGTCGCTGGTGGTCTTCTCGCAGGACTGTCCCGGCGTCAGCGCCGCGAACGATGCCCCCGGTGCGATGAATCCGGCCAGCAGCGCCAGCCCGATGGTCCTCTTCGACGTGATCATTCCCGTATCTCC
Organism: Binatia bacterium; assembly: GCA_036009625.1. GTDB lineage: Bacteria > Desulfobacterota > Binatia > DP-6 > DP-6 > DASYLJ01. Next base: position 25,548 of record DASYLJ010000172.1, on the reverse strand, counting down.
CTCTCAGCTCGCATGCCGCGCCGGTCCCATGCGGAAGCGACGGCGGTAATCGGTCGGTACCACGCCCACGTGGCGCAGGAAGGTGCGTCGCATCTGCTCGCCCGAGCCGAAGCCGCAGTGCGTGGCGACGGTTTCGAGCGACTCGTTGCCATCCTCGAGCAGACGGCGGGCCGCATCGACCCGCGCCCGCTCGACGTACTTGCCCGGCGTGCAGCCGCTCTCGCGGCGGAAGACGCGCGCGAAGTTGCGCGGGCTCATGGCGGCGCGCTCGGCCAGGTGCTCGATCGAGAGGTCCTCGCCGAGGTGCTCGACGATCCACTCCGAGACGTCGCGCAGCACGGTCGAGCCCATGCCCTGCGCCGCCAAGTGACTGCTGAACTGCGACTGGCCGCCGGGGCGCTTCAGGAACACCACCAGCCGGCGCGCGACGTCGAGCGCCAGCGCGCGCCCGAGATCCTCCTCGATGAGGGCGAGCGCCATGTCGATGCCGGCCGTGACCCCCGCCGACGTGTAGACCGACCCGTCGCGAACGAAGATCGCGTCGGCATCGAGCCGCACCTGCGGATAGCGCCGCTGGAACAGGCGGACGGCGAGCCAGTGTGTCGTCGCGCGCCGTCCGTCGAGCAGGCCGGCCTCCGCCAGGATGAACGCGCCGCTGCACACCGACGCCAGCCGGCGCACCGTCGGGACGATGGCGTGCAGCCAGCGACGCAGGCGGACGTCGACCGCCATCGGCGCGACGTCGCCGCCGCTCACGATGAGCGTGTCGATGCCGCCGCGGACGCGCTGGTAGCCGCGATCGGCGACCAGCCGCAGGCCCGACGTCATGCGCACCGCGCCGGGGCGCGGCGCCAGCAGCTCGATGGTGTAGGGCGCCGGCCCGCCGCGCTTGCGGACGCACTCGATGGCCTGCGCGAAGGCCTCGAGCGGCCCGGTGACGTCGAGCGACTGCGCACCGTCGAACGTCAGGATCGCGATCGCGCGTGGTCCTGCCTGCGGCTCGCCGACCTGCGCACCTGGATCCCGGACCATGCGCGACCTTACGCGACGCCCTTCGATGGCCGCAATGACAAACGACCGGCATATACGGCCAGGGTCAGCGCAGCGCGAAATCGTCCAGGTCGGGGGTCTTCGTCCAACCCCAGTACTCGACCAGCAGCCAGGGCGAGGTCACGCGGATGCGCCCCGCCGCGTTCTTGTACCAGCTGGTCTCGCCGGGATGGCTCCAGACCAGCGTAGCGTGACGGGCCTCGAAGCGCTCGTAGTAGGCGTCGTGCACGTCCTGCCGGCACTCCATCGCCGCGTGTCCGCCGCGCATGAGCGCCGCCAGGCAGCCCATGACGTAGCGGACCTGGCACTCGGAGTGGAAGATGATGCTGCCGGCGTGCGCCAGGTTGGTGCCGGGGCCGTAGAGGCAGAACAGGTTCGGGAAGCCCGGCACCGTGATGCCGAGGTAGGCCTTCGGATCGTCGCCCCACTGCTCGCGCAACGAGACGCCGCGCCCGACGATCTCCATCGGCCACAGGAAGCGGTTGGCGTGGAAGCCCGTCGCATAGACGATGACGTCGACGGGATGCTCGCTGCCGTCGGCGCAGCGCACACTGTCGGGCGTGATGGCCGCGATGCGGTCCGTCACCAGGTCGACGTTCGGGCGCTTCAGCGCGCCGAGCCAGCTGCCGTTGTCCTGCAGCATGCGCTTGATGAAGGGCGGATAGCGTGGCGTGACCTTGTCGAGGAGCTCCGCGTCGTCGCCGATCTGCTCCGCCATGTAGTGCGTGAAGATCTCGCGCATCATCTCGTTCATGGCGTTGACCGAGCGCTCCTGATGCGGCCACTCGGGGTCGACCACCAGCGCCGGCATGAGCCCGTCCGACCCCGGCCAGAACAGCAGGAAGCGGTACCAACGCGCGTAGTACGGCACGTGCGTCAGCAGCCAACGTTTCCGATCGCTGACGCGCGCGTGGTAGCGCGGGTTCGGCACCATCCACGGCGCCGAGCGCTGGAACACCTCCACGTGGCTCGCCACCTTCGCCACCTCGGGCACGAGCTGGAACGCGCTGGCACCGGTGCCGATGACGGCGACGCGCTTGCCGGTGAGGTCGATGCCCTCGGGCCACCGCGCCGAGTGGAACGCGGCGCCGGCGAAGGTGTCGCGCCCGGGGATGTCGGGCAGCTTCGGACGATTCAGCTGGCCGACGGCGCTGATGATGGCGTTCGCCTCGAGCGTCTCCTCGTCACCGTCGGCGGTGCGCAACGTCACCGTCCAGCGCGACGTGCCCTCGTCGAAGCGGGCGGCGACGACCTCGGTGCCGAACCGGATCTTCGCGCGCGTGTCGTAGTCGGAGGCGCAGCGATCGAAGTACGCCTGCAGCTCGTCGCGCTGCGAGAAGTGCTCGGGCCAATCGTGATTCGGCGCAAACGAGTAGCTGTAGAAGTGGTTCGCGACGTCGACCCGGCAACCGGGATACGCGTTCTCGAACCAGGTACCGCCCACGCCGGTGTTCTTCTCGATGACGACGTAGGGCACGCCCGCCTCCTCGAGACGGATGGCGGCGAGCAGCCCCGACATGCCGGCGCCGATCACGACGACGCGGAACGCCTCGCGCGCGGCGTGCGGCACGTCGTCCCAGGCGACGTCGCGCGCGTCGCGCCCGTCGAGCGCCATCTCCTCGAGCATCATCGGGACGTACGCCGCCGGCACCTCGGTGCCGACCATGAAGCTCAGCATCTCGCGGACGGTGTCGTCCGACGGTGGCGGCGGCAGCGTGCAGCCACGATCGCGGTAGGCGCGCAGGGCGTCCAGCGCCATCGCGCGAACCGCCGCCTTGTCCTCAGCCGACATGCCGCCGTCGACGTCGCCCATGATGGTGGCGCCGGGACGGATCGTCCCGCGGAGCAGGCTCGTGTCGCCGGTCAGATGGACGAGCGACATCATGAGCGTGGGGATGCTGGCGTGCTCGAGCACCCGGGCGAGGAACTCGTCGTCCTCCGTGATGGGGGCGTCGGCGGCAGGCAGCATGGTCGGAGCGTCTACGGCCATTCAGGCCGGGACGCCAGCGCCGGCACGTGCGCACACGTGCCGGCGCCGCGTGGAGCTCAGGGCAGTCTCGGCAGGTCGTCCTGGTGGATGAAGTAGCCGAACATGTTGCACATGTCGTCGTCGGCGAGCTCGCCGAAGATGACCGGCATGGGCTCGCCCTCCTGGTACGTGTGCAGCGTGCTCTGGAAGCCCCGGTCGACGCCGCGCTGGAAGATGCAGGTGCGGCTCGCGTCGTCCCAGCCGCACGCTTCACAGCCGGCACCACAGCGCTTCGGCGGCTTCGCCGGATCGCCCTCGACACCGTTCACGTGCGTGCACGTCCAGCGCAGGCCCTCGTCCTTGTCGAGGAGGAGATACGGCTTCTGGAACTCGAGGATCGGCGCACGATCCCAGGCCGTGGTGTAGTAGATGGGCGAATCCTCCGCCGTGGGTTCGCGCTGGCAGGTGGATTCCTCCACGCAGTCCGCACGCCCCGGCCAGCAGCGGCAATCGTCGTCGCGCCCGCAGACGAACTCCGGATTGTTCGAGCAGTGGCCGCCGCGGAGGATGTCGATCTGGAACTGCGAACCACGCTTGTGCATGTGGCCGAAGAGATTGAACACGGCGGCATCGACGACGCCGCCACCGAGCAGACCGCGCGGACGCCAGACGCGCGAGATCGTGCGCGACTGATACGGCTCGACGAACAGATCGCCGAAGTTGATCGCGAAGATGCCGTCGAGGATCGCCTTCGCCTCCTTCGGTTTGTACAGATACATGTTGAGCCACGACTCGCCGTAGATCGGCTGCGCCGGCTGGAACGGGTTCGTGTAGTGCAGGTTCGCGATCAGCACCATGCGCTGGCTCAGCACCGGGATGCCGACGCCCTGGGGGTAGACGACGTCGTAGCGCGTGCCCGCCACCTGCGTTCCGCCGATCGGAATCGTGAAGGTGCCGGCGTCACTCGGGCAGTCCTGCGGATTGCTCGACTCGCACGCGGCGGCGCTGCACGGGAAGTAGCCGTCGGCCCAATCGTCGGGGAACGCGCCGTAGTAGGCGTAGACGAGCAGATGATGGCTGCCCTCGTGCATGCGGTAGGTCTGCTGTCGGATCGAGGGGATCTCGCCCGCCTGGTAGCCCATCGCCGCGGACATTCCCGGCCAGTCGATGTTCTTGAAGGCGTAGCAGGTCTCCCACTCGGTGCCGGCGTCGACCGGGCGCGGCGGCGTGTAGAGCTGGAATCCTTCGCCCGCCGGCGGCGGCGGCAACGCCGGCTCGGGCTGCCAGACGAAGTTGCCGGTCTGGAGCGGTCGATCGTTGCAGGTCTTGCCCGACTTCTTGGCACCCGCGGGCAACGCGTCGGCGGGCTGGCACTCGTCCTCGGTCGCCTTCGCACCACGCTTGATCCACTGCTCGATCAGCTTGATCGTCCCGGCCGAGAGCGGACGCGCCGCCTGCGGCATGGCGTCGCCCGGCGCCTGGCCGCGGAGCTTCTGGATGAGGAAGCTGCTCTTCGGATCGCCCGGCACCACCAGCACCGCGCCGTTGGCCTCGGCGTGAGCGGCTTTGCGATTCACCAGGCTGGTGTACGACACCGCCTCGGAATCGAGCGCGAGCCCACCCTGGCGCGTGATCGTCGAGTGGCAGGTGGGCAGCGCGCAGCTCTGCTGGAATACCTGCTGCACGGTGCGGAACGGCCGGATGCCCTTGCCGCAGCCGACCGCCGCCTCGCAGCGCGCCACCGCGGTCTTGCACGACTTCGGGAACGCGCCGGCCTTGATCGCCTTCGTGATCGACTTCTTCACGCAGGCCATGTGCTTGGCGGCGCTCGCCGCCCCGGCGCACTCGCACTCGGTGCCGAGCTGCGTCTGCATGGTCGTGATCTCGGCCTCGTTCTGGCACTTCGCCGTCATGCACTCGGAGGCCGCGCCCGCGAGCGACGGCAGCAGCGCGGCGGCCGCGAGGATCAGGGTTCGGAGCGGGGTCTTCGTCATCGTCGTCATCCTATGGTGCCGCCGTTCCGGCGGAGCATGGCGAAGAAGTCGCGTCGCGTCTGGGGTCCGTACCAGCGCAGATCGCGTCCTTCCCGTGGCCCTCCCTGGGCCGCCTGTACCTGGTCGAGACGATCCTCCGGAATGCTGCAGCGCTCGGCACCGCGCTTCACGCCATAGAGGCGCGCGGCGTTCTCGCCGAGAATGCGCCGCTTGGCCTTGTCGGTGAGGGGCGGGTAGCCGAACTGGGCCTGCATGTCCGCGGGTATCTGTAGCGTCTTGAAGGCGTCGATCAAGTACTGCGGCGACCCCCACCAGATGGAGTCGGTGCCCCACAGGATGTTGCGCGAGCCGAGCGTCTTCAGGAGCTGGCCGATGAAGTGCGCCAGCGCCGTCGGTCCCTGCGTGAGGACGATGGCGAACGTGCTGCCGATCTCGGCGTAGCAGCGCCGGCGCTCCTTCACGGGCATGGCCGCCAGCAGCTCGAGGAACTCGCTGCTGCCGGTCTTGCCGGTGGGATGCTCGGTGCCCTGGAAGTAGCCGGAGTGGTAGGCGCAGAACTTGAGCCCCGGGAAGTCGCGCACGACCTTCGGGAAGTCGGTGGTGCGCACGCTCTCCGGGCTGCCGGGCGCGAAGATGGCGGGCAGACCCTTGTGGCAGTTGACGAGCTTCAGGCCGAGGTCCTGCGCCTTCTCGAGCATCGGATAGGCGATCACCTCGTCGTCGAGTCGCCAGCCGTTGTACGAGTAGGTGTAGGTCTTGAGCGCCCGCCCCTTCAGGGTCTTCACCTGGTACTCGAGCGTGTCGAACGACGTCGGTGTTCCGGGGGGCGCCTTCGGATCGATGATCGCCTGCGACAGCGCCCGCTCCGAGCCCGCGAGCTCGTTGATGTAGTCGCGCGTGTTGGCCATGGCGTCGGGGCCCATCGGCAGGCCGTAGGGCAGCCCGCTGATGACCCCGACGTCGGTCTCGCTGTTGATGTAGATCTCGCGAATGAAGTTCGTCTGCCCGATGCTCTCGGGACACTCGAGCGTGGGCGACGGGATGAACTCGAGGAAGCAGAAGGCGTCGTCGGGGTAGAGGCTGGTGTCGACGTGGTGCTGCTGCACGTCGAGCACGAACATCTTCTTGTCGAGGAGCTCGCGGGCGGCGTCGGGGTCGTCGCAGTGCACCTTCTTGATCGGCATCGCGGCGGCGTCGCCGGTCTGGTCGATGCCGTCGAGCTTGTTCATCACCATGAAGGCGGTGGCGGTGGCGGCGGCGGTACGCAGGAACTGCCCGCGCGTCATGCCGAGCCGGCGGGCGCGGGTCTCCGTTTCCTCGCGGATGAGCTTCGCGGTCAGGCGCTGCTTCGGCGTGGCGCCCTCGGGCACCCATTCCATGTTGGAGACGGGTGACGTCGGAAACGGCAGCGTCGCGTCGTCTCGCGGCGGCGGCTTTCGCATGGTGGTGGCCCTCCCCAGGGGACTCGTAGCGTTGCGAGGGAACTACCACGGACCACGCAAAATCGTCGAGGGACAATGACGAAACGAGCGACCGGTCAGGCACGCAAATGCGCCGGACAGCCGTTGGACGGCGCGATGACGCACAGCGCCGACGTGCGGCACGTCCCGACGACCATGAGCGGCCTCCCCGATCGCCGGGCGGATCCCTCACCTCCTCGCCATTGCAGAAGCGACTAGACGAATCGCACCCTGCTGGTAGCCCTACGAGCCAGCAAATCTAGTCTCCGAGGTGGACATGCGCTCACGACTCCTGCTTGCCGTCGCCGCCCTGCTCTTCGCCGTTTCGGCACATGCCCAGACCCCCGACGCCCTCACGGGCGGGAAGCGCCTGCGGCTGGTCGACCCGCCCGATCCATCGCGCGCGCAGGCGAAGGTGACGTTCGCGAAGGGGGCCGGCCTCGAGACCATCGACGACCCCACCTGCCCGTCGTCGGCGAGCGGCGCCTTCGTCCGCTTCTCCACCTCCGCCGAGACCGGCGGCTCGCTGAACCTGCCCTGCAGCAACTGGAGTCGCAGCGGCTCCGGCTATCGCTACCGCGATCGTTCCGGCGCCACCGCCGTCACGTCGGCGCGACTGCAGCCCGGCAAGCTCGTGGTGATGGCGAAGGGCCCCGGCTACGCGCCCGCGCTCGGTGGTCCGGTGACGCACGTCGAGGTCCGCTTCACCGTCGGCGACCGTTACCTCTGCGGACGCTTCGGCGCCTTCACGCGCAACGACACCGATCTGGTCGTCAGCAAGGGTCCGACGACCGCCTGTCAGGTCGTCTGCGGCGACGGCATCCACGAGGGCATCGAGGCGTGCGACGACGGCAACACCATCGACGGCGACGGCTGCCCCGGCGACTGTACGGGTCCCGGCATCTGCGGCAACGGCGTCCGCAACACCGGCGAGACCTGCGACGATGGCAACCTCACGAGCGGCGACGGCTGCGACGCCAACTGCACGCCCACCGGCTGCGGCAACGGCATCGCCACCACCGGCGAGCAGTGCGACGACGCCAATGCCGCCATCGGCGACGGCTGCCGTCCGAACTGCACGGCCGAGATCTGCGGCGACACCATCCTCGACCCGCAGGAACAGTGCGACGACGGCAACACCGAGCCCGGCGACTGCTGCTCGGCGACCTGCGTCTTCGAAAACGGCAGCGCCTGCACCGACGGCGACAACTGCACCGAAGGCGACGTCTGCATCGACGGCACGTGCGTCGGCGACCTGATCGCGCCGTGGGTCAACGAGTTCGACTACGACGACTTCAGCTCGACCGGCGTGCAGGATCGCGACGAGTTCGTCGAGATCGCCGGTCCCGCCGGCCTCGACCTGAGCGGCTACAAGATCCTCGCCATCGAGGGGAACAGCACCTGCCTGACGGGGACGCTCGGCGTAGCCAACGGCAACGCGAACGTCACCACCACCGTCCCGGGCGGCACCGTGCTCGGCGACGACACCGGCACCGGCATCGGCTTCCTCACCGCCTGCTTCGCCAACACCTCGACCAACCACGTCACCGCCGGCGACTGCGATCTCGTGCTGCCGGCACCCGACGCCAACTCGAACCTCGCCAACGGCGATCTCCTGAATCTCGGCACCAGCTGCCCGGACGGCATCCTCGTGCTCGACGCGGGCGGGCAACTCGTCGACGCCATCAGCTACGAAGGCCAGGTCCCGAACACCGGCACCTACGGCCCGCGCTTCCATGTCACGCCGTACAACGCCGGCCAGGACCAGGGCATGAAGACCGGCGTCTCCTTCGAAAAGACGTCGAGCACGCTCGCGCGCGCGACGGCGGCGAGCGAGTGGCGGCTGTCGGGTGCCTGCGTCGATGCCAGCCTGACCGACTCGGCGTGCACCGAGAACTCCGACACCGCCGGGGTGCAGAACCCGGGCCAGGACCTGCACTGCAGCGATCTGTTCTGTGGCGACGGCGTCGTCTCGGATGGCGAGGACTGCGACGCGGGGGCGGCGAACTCCGACGGTCCCGATGCGCCCTGCCGTCCCGACTGCACCTACCGCCAGTGCGGCGACGGCATCCTCGATACGGCCGCCGGCGAGCAGTGCGAGACCTCGACCACCTGCAGCGGCGGACGGACCTGCTTCGCGTGCGAATGCGTCACCGGCAGCCTCCTCGGCTCCCACAGCTTCACCGTCGTGCCGGGGCCGTCCGACAGCAACCCCACCGACGACGGCCAGGCGACGCTGCTGCGCGTGACCGACACCTTCGGCATCAGCAACGGCAGCGCCGGCGACTTCAACCCGGGGCCGCTCACGATCGCGGCCGGCGCGCCCGATGCCAACGGCGTCGCAGCGCTGATCCTCACCGCACCAGTCACGTTGAGCGCGACGCTGCCCGCGAGCGCCGGTCGCTTCTGCATCCGCATTCGCCAGGATCCCGACGCCATCGGCCGCATCGACTGCAATGGCGGCAGCAACTTCAACGTGGCGATGGCGCTCGCCAGCAACGGCACCGGCGCCAACGGCACCCCGATGCTCACCGTCGGCGGCGCAGGCAACTCCGGCGCCGGCGCGGGCGCGCTGCGACTCCTGATCCAGCCGGGCATCGCGAGCAACGCCGCCCTCCCCTGCAGCAGCGCCACCTACGGGCCGGTGGTCCGCACCGCGCTCACGACCGCGACCGCGACTGCCTCGATCACCAACACGCGCCAGGGCGGCGACACGACGGTCACGCAGGCCGGGCAGCCATTCAACTGCGCGTCGTTCGCGACCTTCAACGGCGCCAGCCTGGCGTTGCCGAACACCAACCCCGACGTCGTGCTGCCCCTCGGGCTCGGCACGCGCGACATCGCCCAGGTGCTGCGACTGAACGACGAGTGACGATCGAACCGGTGCGTTGACATCGGGTGACTCCGAGGCCATCAACGTGAGTCCGCCGACGGGCGGGCTCACGCGATGCCTCAGGCAACCACCGCACGCGCGCTGCTCCGTCGCCTCCAGCCTTGGTTGGGGCGCGCGGTGCATTCGCGCTGGACGCTGCATCGGTCCTTCTACCAGAAGGAAGCCGACGCGCTCCTGATCGCGCTCTCGAAGTATCAGGGCAAGATGCCCGCCGACCTGTCGCTGCGACTCGAGGGTTTCCTAGGCCGTCTGCACCGCGAGTGGTTCCCGAAGGCGTGGCGCACCAACCCCACCTACGAGGAGGTCGTCACCGACTTCCGCTGGTGGCTCAACGCTGCCGAGCGCTGGTCGGAGCCGCGCCCGAAGGCCACCAAGACCACCACCGCCAAGACCCCGCGCGCGAAGGAGCCGTTGTCGAAGCAGCCCGAGAAGCTGCTCGCCATTCTGCGGCTCCCGCCCAACTGCACCAAGAAGCGTTTCCTGGCCGCGTGGCGGCGGTTCTTGAAGGAGAACCATCCCGACCTGAATCCGGGCCAGACACCGGAAGATCGCCGCCGCTTCGCGGAAGCCGTCGCGCTCTGGAAGCGACGGTAAGTCGACCCAAGACCATGTCTTGGGTCGGAGAGAACCCGAGCGTGGAGCGTCACGTCCCGCCCGACCAGTGTGTCGCGGCCGGCGAAGCCGGCGCTCCATGGGAAGCACGCATGGAGGCCAATCGCGGCGTTTCAGGCGATCGAAGCAGTGTGGCGCGCCGGCTTCGCCGGCCGCGCCATGGTGGTCTCACGCGACGTGTCGCCACACGCTCGCGCCCTCCCCGACCCAAGACACGGTCTTGGGTCGCACGTTATCGCGGGACGTCTTCGCCCTGCTCGCGACGTGATTCGGTCAGCAGCAGGCCGTCGAGCTCGCCGCCGAGCAGCAGCAGGAGTGCCAGCAGGTACATCCACAGCAGCAGCACGATGACGGCACCGAGCGAGCCGTACGTCTTGTCGTACGAGCCGAAGTGGCCGACGTAGAACGAGAACGCCAGGGTCGTCGTGACGAAGCCGGCGGTGAAAACCACCGATCCCGGTGAGAACCAGCGGAACGGTAGATCGACGTCCGGGCACTGATCGTAGATCGTCGCGATCACGAGCGTCACGGCGCCGAGCATCACCACCCAGTTGACGAGCGCCAGACCGATGCCACTGAGCGGTCCGAGGATGTCGCTCACCCACGCCACCAGCGGTCCGGTGCCGACGGCGAGCACGAAGGCCAGGATCATGAAGAACGACAGGCCCACCGTGAGGCCGATCGCCTTGAGACGCAGCTTCCACCACGGTCGTCGCTCGGGCACGCGATAGGCGACGTTGAGCGCGTCCATCACGCTCGCCACCGCGGCGGACGCGCTCCACAGCGCCAGCACCGCGCCGAGCGACAGCAGCCCGCTGCGCGGCTGGGCGAGCAGGCTGCGGATGGTGGTCTCCAGGATCTCGAACGCCTGGCCGGGCACGAACTGCCCGGCGCGTCCGAGCAGCCAGTCCTCGATGCCCTTGGCCGCGGGGGTGAGCGTCACCAGCGAGAGCAGGAAGATCAGGAACGGGAAGAGCGCGAAGAAGAAGTAGTAGGCGAGCGCCGCGGCGAGCGTCGTGACGCGGTCCTCGGAGATGCGCTTGCCGAGCGCCGGGAAGAACGTGCGCGGCCGACGCACCTGGCGCCACAGCATGGGCCAGGAGCGGTACACGGCGGTTTCGACCGCTACGGGGTCTGGCGTCGGGGCCGTCTGGTTCGTCGTCGCTGGGTCCACGCGCCACCCTTACTCGGTGTCAGACAACTGACAAAGGTCCGACCTCATGCCGTCTCGGCATTCATCCGAGACTGTCGGCGGAAGAGGAGAAATCGATGAACACTCGAGCCGCCATCGTCGTCGCCCTGGTCCTGGCCGTCCCCGTCGCCGCCCATGCCGACGGCACGGTGAGTGGCAGCGTCTCCGCCTCCGAACCCGCCGGCACGCTGCTGTCCGGGGCATTCGTCGCACTGACGGGTCCGAGCGGGCAGTACGCCGCCACGACCGACGGCGCCGGCGCCTTCACGCTGGACGACGTCGCCACCGGCGACTACACGCTGGTGGCGCAGGCGCCCGGACACGCGGTTGCGCAGGCGAACGTCTCGGTGGCCGCTTCCGACGTGACGCAGTATCTCGCGTTGACGCCGTCGGGTGCCGTCTTCGCCGCGCTCGGCGTCTACGGCGGACAGATCGCGAGCCTCGTCGCCGACGGGCAGAGCGGTGTGTTCTACGCCTCGACCTCGGTCATTCCGCAGGTGTTCCGGACCGCCGACTTCGGTGGGACCTGGTCGCCCGTCACGATGGCGCTCGACGACGCGACCAACGGTCTCGTCGGCACCAACGTCGGCGGCGGCCTCACCACGAGCGGGTTTCCCGGCGAGGTCGCGGTCGAGGTGAGCGGCACGGTCTACTTTTCCACCGACTTCGGCGCCACTTGGCGTGGCGTGACGAATCCGCCCGGACCCGGGACGGGCGGCGGACCCGGCACGCTGCTGCTGTGGGGCCACGCCGGCACGACCAACGTGCTGGTGAAGTCGAGCAACGGCAGCACGCTGCGGGCCGACATGGGCGTCGCGAGCCCCGCGTTCGCCGCGCAGACGCCGTCGTACACGTCGGACCCCGACGATCGCGTCACCGTCGGCAACGGCACCGACGGCGCGTACGTGGCCGTCGTCAGCTCCACCGGTGCGCTCACCGTCTACGATCTGGCAGAGAATCCGCCGGCGACCCCGGTGACGACGCTCGCCGGTCTGCCGGCGCCGCCCACGTTCGTGCGCCTCGGCGGCGCGCGCGCCGACGGCGTGCCGCCCGATGCCGTGCTCGTCTACGCCAACGGCGGCGGTATGGCGGTGATGGCCACCAAGTCGGGCGGCACCAGCTTCACCTCCGTCAGCGCGAGCAGTACCGTGCCGGGCGGCTGCGGCCAGGGACCGGGCAGCGTCGGCGCGATCACGCCGCAGACCACCGGTGCCAACGGCAATGCGACGCTGTCGCAGTGCTTCGTGACGAAGACCGGCACCGGCACGCTCGCCTTCGCCACCATCAACGGCATCAACAACAACACGGGTCTCGCCTTCGACGCCGGCTACGACCGCGCCACCAACTTCGTCGTCCTCTCGGGTGACGGCAACCGCGGCATCGTGAAGAGCGCCCAGGAAGCGGGCGGCCTGCCCTCCTTCCCGTCCGGCGCGACCGCGAGCGCGGGCAGCGGCGCGCTCACCGGCGGCATCGCCGTCGACGGCTTCACCGTCCCGGTGGTGAAGGACACGAGCTACGGACCCGCCGGTGCCTCGCAGCTCGCCACGGTGCTCTCGGGCTCGGGCGGCGGCCTGTCGGTCGCGAGCGACGACGGCGGCACCACGTTTGCGACCGTGGTCGCAAAGGGCGGTAACGCCGTCGACTGGTGGCAGGGCAGCGCCGACACCTGGCTGGTCTTCGGCCATGGCGGCGCGGGTGATCTCGTCTCGGCCGTCGCCGGTTGGACCGCGAGCGCGCTGCCGCTGCCGGGACCGAACGTCACCGGCACCGGCGCCACGGCGCTCGGCGCGAGCGGCATGCCGGAGCAGTGGAGCATCACGGCCGTCGAGGGCGTCGCCGGTGACGACGTCGTCTTCGTCGGCGGCGGAGCGAGCATCGACCAGAACGGCGACGCCGGCGCCGTCTACCGTGCCACCCTCGCCGGCAGCGGCGCGGCGGTCACGGCCAGCGGCGGCACCGTGGTGTCGGGAGCCCTCGTCAGCCGCGCCGTGCGCGCCCTCGCGCATTGCGCCAGCATCGGAAGCGACACCGACGTCCTCTTCGTCGCCACCGCGAGCAACACCACCGGCTCGGTCGTGCGCATCGTCGGTGCCAGCGGCGGCAGCCCGGTCGAGACCGAGGTGCTCAGCGGCGTGCGCGTCAACGACGTTCGCGCGCACTGCGCGTCGGGGACCGTCTACGCCGGCACCGGCAGCAACATGGGTGGCCCCACGGGCGGCCTGCAGGCGTCGACCGACGGCGGCCTCACCTTCGCCACGGTGCCGCTCACCGCGCCGGGCATTCCGCCGAATCTCAACGTGCAGGTGGTGGCGGTCGACCCGTCCGACGCCGCGCACGTCCTGGTCGCCGGCAACAGCGAAGGCTTCATCCTCGAGTCCACCGACGGTGGCACGACGTGGACCATCGCCAACTCGCCGACGGCCCCCGGCGGCCGCAACTTCCTCTCCGAAGGCGTCGGCGATCTCGAGCTACCGCCCGCGACCGCGGCCCTCGGCCGCGCCGCCGACACCGGCGCCACGCTCGTCGGTACCGGCGGCGGCCTCTTCACCGCGCGCTTCGGCGCTTCCGGTGGGGGTGGTGGAGGTGGCGGCGCCTGCAGCAGCGTCGGTGAGTGCGACGACGTCGATGCCTGCACCGCCGACGCCTGCACCGACGGCAGCTGCACGTCGACCGCACTGGTGGGCGTCGAGGGTGCGCACTGCGAGCTGCTCGCGGCCGACGCGCTGCTCGGGTGCGCCGACACCAAGCTGCAGCGGCAGCTGCGGAAGAAGCTCGGCAAGATGGTCAAGCTGCTCGGCAAGTACGTCGCAGCCACGAGGGCGCCGAAGGCCGCCAAGATCGCGCGATCGATCGGGGCCCAGCTCGCCGCGCTCGGGCGCAAGGTGGACAAGTCCAAGAAGACCGACGCCGAGTGCCAGGCGACGATCACCGCACAGCTCGACGCGATCGCCGCGCTGGTCGCCGATCTAGGCGGCAGCAGTTCCTGAGACGACGGCTGGATCGTAGCCGAGGTTGGGCGCGAGCCAGCGCTCGACCTCGGCGACCGGCACGCCCTTGCGTCGCGCGTAGTCGGCGACCTGGTCGCGGTCGATGCGACCGAGCGCGAAATAGCGTGCTGCCGGATGCCCGAGGTAGATGCCGCTGACGCTCGCCGCCGGCAGCATCGCGAAGTGCTCGGTCAGCGTGATCCCCACCGCCGGCGCATCGAGCAGTCCGAACAGCTTCGGCTTCTCGCTGTGGTCGGGGCACGACGGGTAGCCGAAGGCGGGCCGGATGCCACGGAAACGCTCCTTCAGGATGGCATCGAAGTCGAGATGCTCGTCGGGCGCATACCACTCACGTCGGGCGCGCTCGTGCAGCATCTCCGCCGCCGCTTCGGCGAGTCGGTCGGCGAGCGCCTTCACGATGATGGCGTCGTAGTCGTCGTGTGAGCGCTCGAACTCCCCGGCGATCGCGTCCGCGCCGATCCCGGCCGTGACCGCGAAGGCGCCGATCCAGTCGGTGATGCCGCTGTCGCGCGGCGCGACGTAGTCGGACAGCGCCAGGTGCGGCTTCGTGGCCTGCTGGCGGAGCATCGGGAAGCGCAGTGTCTCGGCGGCGCGCGACTCGTCGGCGTAGACGACGATGTCGTTGCCGTCGCTCTGCGCCGGCCAGAAGCCATAGACCCCACGCGCGCGCAGCCGTCGCTCGGCGACGAGCCGATCGAGCAGCCGGCGCCCGTTGGCGTACAGGTCGCGGGCCGCCTCGCCGTACTTCGGGTCGTCGAGCACCTGCGGGAACTTCCCGGGCAGCTCCCAGGCGGTGAAGAAGAAACGCCAGTCGATGTAGGGGATCAGCGCGTCGAGCGGGATGTCGTCGAGCACGCGTGCGCCGATGAACGACGGCCGCGTGACGTCGTCGGCCGACCACACGATCGGCGGACGGCTGGCGTCGGCGACCGCGAACGGAACCAGTGGCCGCGCCACCTTCTGCGCGTGCGCATCGCGGAGTCGCGACTGCTCGACGCGGTTGGTCGCGTCGAGATCGGCCTTGCGGACCGGGTCGAGGAGATTCGACACCACGCCCACCGCGCGTGAGGCGTCGAGCACGTGCACCGTGCTCTCGCCGTACGCCGGCGCGATCTTCACCGCGGTGTGCTCGCGGCTGGTCGTGGCCCCGCCGATCAGCAGCGGCAGCCGGATGCCCCGCCGCTCCATCTCCTTCGCGACGTGCACCATCTCGTCGAGCGACGGCGTGATCAGCCCCGAGAGCCCGACCAGATCGGCCTTCTCGGCGAGCGCGGTGTCGAGGATGCGATCGCACGGCACCATGACGCCGAGATCCACCACGTCGTAGTTGTTGCAGCCGAGCACCACGCCGACGATGTTCTTGCCGATGTCGTGGACGTCGCCCTTCACCGTCGCCATGACGATCTTGCCCTGGGCGCGGTGATCGCCGCTGGCCGCCTTCTCCGCCTCCATGAACGGCAGCAGATACGCGACCGCCCGCTTCATGACGCGCGCGCTCTTCACGACCTGCGGCAGGAACATCTTGCCGGCGCCGAAGAGGTCGCCGACGATCTTCATGCCGTCCATCAGCGGGCCCTCGATCACCTCGAGCGGCTTCGCGAACTGCTGGCGCGCCTCCTCGACGTCGGCCTCGATGAAGTCGACGACGCCCTTCACGAGCGCATGCGACAGGCGCTCGCCGACCGGCGCCTCGCGCCAGGCGAGGTCGACCTCGCGCTTCTTGCCCGCACCACCCTTCACCTGCTCCGCGAACGTCACCAGCCGCTCGGTGGCGTCCGGCCGGCGGTTCAGCAGCACGTCCTCGACGTGCGCCAGCAGCTCGGCGGGAATCTCCTCGTAGACCGCGAGCTGGCCGGCGTTGACGATGCCCATGTCCATGCCGGCGGCGATGGCGTGGTAGAGGAACGCCGAGTTCATCGCCTCGCGCACCACGTCGTTGCCGCGGAACGCGAACGACAGGTTGCTGACGCCGCCGCTCACCTTGGCGCCGGGGCACGTCTCCTTGATGACGCGCGTCGCAGCGATGAAGTTGCGCGCATAGTCGGAATGCTCCTCGAGCCCGGTGCCGATGGCGAGGATGTTCGGGTCGAAGATGATGTCCTTCGGATCGAAGTCGAGGCGCTCGGTGAGGAGCGCGTAGGCGCGTTGGCAGATCGCCACCTTGCGCTCGGTGGTGTCGGCCTGCCCGACCTCGTCGAACGCCATCACGACCACGCCCGCGCCGTAGCGCTGCACCAGACGCGCCTTGGCGAGGAAGTCGGCCTCGCCCTCCTTCATGCTGATCGAGTTCACCACCGGCTTGCCCTGCACGCAGCGCAGCCCGGCCTCGATGACCGACCACTTCGAGCTGTCGACCACGACCGGCACGCGCGCGATCTCGGGCTCGGTCGCGATCAGGTTCAGGAACGTCGTCATCGCCTGCTCGGAGTCGAGCAGGCCCTCGTCCATGTTGACGTCGATCAGGTTGGCGCCGCCGCGCACCTGCTCGAGCGCCACCGTCACCGCGCCGGTGTAGTCGCCGTCGGTAATGAGCTTGCGGAACTTCGCCGAGCCGGTGACGTTGGTGCGCTCGCCGATCATGACGAAGTTGGTCTCCGGGCGGATGACCAGCGTCTCGAGGCCGCTGTAGCGGGTGAAGGCGTCGGGCACGACGGGCGTGCGCGGCGGCAGGCCCTCGACCGCGGCGGCGATGGCCGCGATGTGCTCGGGCGTCGTGCCGCAGCAGCCGCCGACGATGTTGAGCAGCCCGCTGTCGGCGAACTCGCGCAGCAGCGCGCTCGTCGTCGGCGCGTCCTCGTCGTAGCCGCCGAACGCGTTCGGCAGCCCGGCGTTCGGGTAGCAACTCACGTACGACGGCGTCAGGGCCGCCAGGTCGGCGAGGTACGGCCGCATCTCGCGCGCGCCGAGCGCGCAGTTGATGCCGACGGCCAGCGGCTTGGCGTGCGCGATCGACGTGTGGAAGGCGTCGATCGTCTGCCCCGACAGCGTGCGCCCGCTGCGATCGGTGATGGTGACGGAGATGATGATCGGCAGCCGTACCCCGAGCGCCTCGAAGGCCTCCTCGATGGCGACGAGGCACGCCTTGGCGTTCAGCGTGTCGAAGATGGTCTCGACCAGCAGGAGGTCGCAGCCGCCCTCGATGAGCGCACGCGCCTGCTCGAGGTACGCCGCCCGCAGCTGCTCGAAGGTGACGGCGCGGAACGCCGGGTCGTTGACGTCGGGCGAGATCGACAGCGTGCGGTTGGTCGGACCGAGCGCGCCGGCGACGAAGCGCGGCCGGTCGGGCGTGCGCAGCGTCCACGCCTCGCACGCGTCGCGCGCGAGCCGCGCCGCGGCCAGGTTGAGCTCGGTGACCATGGGCTCGAGGGCGTAGTCGGCCTGCGCGATCCGCGTGCTGCTGAAGCTGTTGGTCTCGATGATGTCGGCGCCGGCGGCCAAATACTCGTCGTGGATGGCGCGGACGATGTCCGGCCGCGTCAGGCAGAGGACCTCGTTGTCGCCGCGCAGGTCGTGGGTGTGATCCTGGAAGCGGTCGCCGCGGAAGTCGGCCTCGCTGAGCTGGTAGCGCTGCACCATCGTGCCCATGGCGCCGTCCAGCACCAGGATGCGGCGGCGCAGCAGCGCGTCCAGCGTGGCGGCGGAATCTGCATGCGACATCAGGAGCTCCTCGTGGCGAAAGCGGTGATCACTTCGAAATGCGGTTGGCGGCGCTCGCGCGACGTCACGTCGCAGGCGTCGACCGCGAGGCCGGCCGTCGTCAGCATCTGCCGGAGCGCGGCGGGCGCGAAGCCGGGGTGGACGTGACCGTAGGCGGCCGTCTGGTCGAGGTGACGATGGGCAGCGAGCGTGATGATCGTGACGCCACCGCCCGGACGCAGCACACGCGCCGTCTCGGACAGGACGCGCGCCGGCGTGCGCGCGCTGGTGAGGACGTTGAAGAGGAGGACGTGGTCGAACTCGGCGTCGCCGGTGGGAATACCCTCGAGGTCGCCGAGCACGACGCGCACGTTCGGCAGCGTCGCGAGCCGGGCGCGCGCTGCCGCCAGCACGCGCTCGCTGCGGTCGAGACACGTCACCGTGCGTGCCCGCGGTGCCACCATCTGCGCGATGACGCCGTCGCCGGAGCCGCCGTCGAGGACGTCACCGAGACGGGCGAGGCCCAGGAAGGCGCGAGCGAAGGCATCCCAGGTACGCCCCGGCGACCAGTGCCGCTCCATCTGTCCGGCGACGGTGTCCGGCCACGCCGCCTGCTTCTCGCGCGCGCTGACCAACGCATCGGCCCGCTCGCCGTCGGAGCGCAGCACGGCGTCGTCGACCTCGGCCTCGAGGAGCGTCCACACCTTGCGGGCGTCGGCGGGCATGGCGCCGTCGTTCACGGCATAGACCGTCGACGCGCCGTTGCGACGATCACGCAGCACCCCTGCCTCTTTCAGGCGCCCGAGGTGAGTCGAGACCCGCGACTGGGCCAGCTCGGTGATGCCCGTGAGCTCGGCGACGGTCAGCTCGTGCCGTGCCAGCAGGGCGACGAGCCGCACCCGCGTGGGGTCGCCGAAGAGGTGCAGCAGGTCGAGGGTCTGCGCGAGGGACGACATCTATCCGTTCATCCTGATCACAGGATGTAGTTCCCGATGCCGCCCCGTCTGTCAACCGGGGCCGAGGTTTCGTTCAGGCCGCGCGCCGCTCGACGATGACCGGCATGCCCTTCGACGGCGCCAGGGTGATGCTCCGCCGGACGATCTCGGCCCGGTAGCCGGGCACCAGTCGCAACGTGAGCCGGCCCAGCACCTGCGCCAGGACGACCTTCATCTCGAACATGGCGAATGCCATCCCGATGCAGCGTCGCACCCCGCCCCCGAACGGGAAGAACGCGTACGGTCCCGGCTTGGCGTCGAGGAAGCGCGCCGGATCGAAGCGCTCGGGGTCGGGCCAGACGTCGGCCCGGTGATGCGTCAGGAAGATGCACGGCGCCGCCATGGTACCGGCCGGCAGGTCCCAGCCACCGATCTGCATCGGTGCGCGCAGGATACGACCGACGAACTGGATGATCGGCGTCAGACGGAGCGCCTCCTTCACGGTGGCGTCGCACCACGTGAGCGCGCCGACGTGCTCGGCGGTGACGGGACCGTCGCCGCAGACCACGGCCCGCTCCGCCTGCAGGCGGGCGAGGACGTCGGGATGCTCGAGGATGCGGCACACCGCCCACGCCAGCGTGGTGGCGGTGGTCTCGTGGCCGGCGAGGAGCAGCGTGATCATCTCGTCGCGCAGCTCGACGTCGGTCATCGGGTTGCCCTGCTCGTCGCGCGCCTCCATCAGCATCGAGAGGATGTCGGTGCGCTCTGCCGTGCCGGTGGTGCGACGCCGCGCCAGCTCGGCGTAGAGCAGCGCGTCGACCTCGGCACGCAGCGCCACGAAGCGTCGCCACGGCGTGAGCGGACCGAGATCACGGCGCAGGAACGTCATCAGCAGCAGCGGGCTCGTCGCCACCGCGAGGAGTCGCAGCAGGCTCGCGCGCAACGCGCCGAGCTGCGCCCCGTCCTCCATGCCGAAGACGGTGCGGAGGATGACGTCGAGCGTGATGCTCTGCATCTCCTCGTGCAGCGGGAAGGCGCGACCGATGGGCCAGCGGTCGATGGCGGCGTCGGTGATGTCGCGCATCGCCTCGCCGTACGCCTGCATGCGCTCACCGTGGAACGGCGGCAGCATGAGCCGGCGTTCGCGCAGGTGCTGCGCGCCGTCGAGCAGCAGCAGCGAGTGCGTGCCGAGCACCGGCTCGAGGATGACGTTGGCCTCGCCGGCGCGCAGCGTGTCCTCGCTCCCGGTGAAGATCGCCTTCACCGCATCGGGATGGCTGAAGACGACCTGGGTGGGGCGGCCCGGAATCCGGATCGTGAACGCGTCACCGTAGCGACGGTGGCACTGGAGCAGGAACTCCTGCGGCTGCAGACCGAGGCGGATGGCGTGCAACAGTGCCGGACCGCCCGGCCCCGCCGGCAGGCTCATGCGGACACGGGCGTGGTGTGCTCCCAGATGCCGAGGAGCTTCCAGAGCCGCGGCGTGACGACGCCGATCTCCGTGAGCAGCTCGCGCACCTTGCGCAGCGCCTCCAGCGTGCGCGCGCGATGCACCGGGTTCTTCGAGTACGCCTCGCGCAGAACGGCGCGCGGGATGCCGTACTCCGCGACGATCTGCGACGAGGGGCGCATCATCATCTGCGCCATCACGGCCAGCACGAAGGGCGCGCGTCGCGACAGGACCCAGCGGCGCAGCGGGCTCATCTCGGGCGCGTGCTGGCGGAGATACTGGCGCGCGAAGCACAGGTGCCGCGCCTCCTCGGTAACGTGGATCTGCATGACGCGCTTCAGCAGCGGGTGCAGCGTGCGCTCGGTGCGCAGCGCCGTGCGCTGCACGTGGTCGATCGGATCCTCGCCGCCGAGCACGAACACGAAGAACAGCTCCGGGAACCGGCGACCGAGGCGGATCACCTGCTGGCCGCCGAAGCGCTGCCACCAGCTGAGCCCCGGGATGTCGAAGGGCGTGCGGTTCACGAACTCCTGGAACATCAGCGAGTGCTGCGCCTCCTCGATGACCTCGTGGTAGACGTAGCGGAACTCGGGCGAGCGGTTCGGCAGCTGCAGCGCGAACTCGAGCAGGCCGCGCTTCAGCACGCCCTCGAACTGCAGGCCGATCTTCATGAAGGTCGCCATCATGTGCAGGCCGATGCGGGCGCGCACCGGCTGCGGCTGGCTCTGGTACCAGGCGGTGGCGCCGAGGACGTCGTCGGTCGACAGCTCCCAGCGCGGATCCTCCGGGTCGATGCGGTACTCGGGATCGTCCCACGGCACGTCGACGTAGGCGTCGAAGTGTTTCACCACCGACTGATGGCTGAGCCGCTGCACCAGCTGCGGATACGACTCCTTCTGGCGCGTGCCCTTGGTGCGCTCCTCTTCGGGCACCTGATACGTGGCATCCAGCAGGGCTCCGGCCGTGGTCGATGTCGGCATGGTGATCTCCTTCGTCAGACGGATGGGGGCATGACCAGACGGGCGATGGCCTTCAAGCCATCGAGCACCTGACCGGTCGTATCGTCGGCACCGCCGCTGATGCGGTGCAGGGCCAACCCGTCCAGCAACGCGAACACGAACTCGGGCGCGATGTCGTAGAACGGATTGGGCGTGGACGGGGGCGCGAACAACTCGCGGAACGTGTGACCGACCGTCGCCATCAGGCGATCGGTGGTGTCCTTCAGGTGCTGGCGCAGCTCGGCGTCGGTGCGGGCCGCCACCGCCAGCTCGAGCCAGGCGTGGAACGTCTCGCCGGCGAAGATCGACCAGAGCAGGTCGATGCCGGCGGTCGGGCGATCGGCGCTCTCGGGAAGGCGCGCGAAGGCGTCGACGAATTCCTGATGCCGTCGACCGAAGAGATGCTCGACGGCGGCGGTGACCAGCTCGATCTTGGTCGGGAAGTGATGCAGCTGCGCGCCGCGCGAGACGCCGGCACGACGCGCGATCTCGGGGGTGGTGGTGCCGGCGTACCCGAGGTCGTTCAGGCAGGCGATGGTGGCATCGAGCAGGCGCGCCCGCGTGGAGGCGGTGCGATCGGCCTGCGTGCGGCGGATCCGGATGGCGGTGGCTGCCTGCGTCACGTGGTCCGGAGTAACAGCGCAGAAACAAACAGTCAAGCCTGACTGTATCTTTATCCACAGTCAGCCGATGAGAACTTTTCATTGACGCCGCGTGAACCGACCGCGTAGCGTCCGTGGGGTATCTCGGACCGCGTAGCCATGCGCCGTCCGATAGACGGGGGAGACTGACTCATGCGGACTCGATTGTGGACGGTCGCGGCGATCGTCGTCGCGGTGGGAGCCCTGCTCCAGCCAGCACACGCAGCCTGCCCAGGCAGCTGCGACATCACCGGCGGCGGCTCGGCGCGTACCGATTGCGTCGCCGGCTTCGACGGCGTCGTCCTCAACGCGAGCGGCGGCAAGGTGTTCGAGTGCACCGACGGCCAGGCGTGCGACACCGACGGCGCGCTGAACGGCGCCTGCAGCATCCGCGTCTCGGTCTGCCTCAAGAACGACGTCCCCGGCTGCACGACCAACAGCGTCGTCAGCTTCGACGTGAAGAACAAGGCGGCAGGCAGCCCGAACTTCGACCCGCAGCGGCAGACGCTCGAGGACGCCGTCGCCGCCCTCCTGCCGGCGAGCACCCAGGTCTGTACCGATCCGCAGGTGCTCACCACGAAGCTCAAGGTGAAGAAGGGCGTCTTCCGCCGCACCACCAACGTCTACCGCACGGTCTCCGAGAGCGGCGGCGTCGGCAAGGACTCGGACAAGATCAAGGTCCGCTGCCTGCCGTCGACGCTCTTCCCGTCGCCCACGTCGGGCTACCAGCTCGCGACCGTCATCTCGAATCCGGCGTCGCTCATCGAGGGCCCGCTGTCGCGCGGTCGGCTCGGCGACATCCTGATGGCGAACGACAAGCTCCAGGTCGTGATCCGCCAGCCGGGTCGCACGACGCTGCAGATCGGCACCTACGGCGGCAACATCATCGACGCCGACCGCCAGCGCACCGACGGCACCGAGCGCGACAACTTCGAGGGCATGGCCCCCGGCATCAACCTCGAGAACACCGCCAACTACACCAGCGTCGTCATCCTGAACGACGGCTCGAACGGCAATCCCGCAGTGGTTCGCGCCACGGGACCCGACGACCTGCTCGACTTCATCAATCCGAGCTCGGTGGTCGCCGGCTTCGGCTTCACGTTCCCGGCGTCGGCGGACGACACCAACCTGCCGGTCGACGTCCAGACCGACTACATCCTCGACGACGGTGTGCCCTACGTCCGCATGGAGACGACGCTCACCAACACCGGCGCGTCGCCCCTCCCCTTCTTCTTCGCCGACTATCTGAACGGCTCCGGCCAGATCGAGCTCTTCCAGCCGGTTTACGGCTTCGGCGAGCCGCTGCTGACGACGTCGTGCGCCACGTCGACCTACGTGCCCTGCACCGCCGGCACCTGCGATCTCTGCAACTTCACCGCGTACAGCGGTGAGGATCTCGCGAGCGGCGTCTCCTACGGCTACATCCACGGCTTCAACGGCTCGACGGCCTTCACCACGAGCGGCGTCAACGTGGCGCTCCTCGGCCGCGAGGCCGTGCTGACGCTCATCGGCGCCGCCGGCCCGAACTTCACGCTCGCCGCCACCGGCAATCCCGGTGACGCCCTCACCTTCACCCGCTACTTCGCGGTGGGGACCGGCAGCGTCGCGTCGATCATCGACATCCGCAACCAGATCCAGGGCATCACCACCGGAACGCTGCGCGGCAAGGTCACGATCGGCAACGATCCCATCGCCAACGCCGACGTGGCGGTCACCGGCACCGTCACCCCCGGTCCGCTCGGCGCGCCGACGCGCAACGTCGTCACCCACTTCCGCACCGGCGTCGACGGCACCTACTCCGGCACCGTGCCGGCCGGCGCCTACACCGTGCAGGCCAACAAGGACGGTCGCCTGGCGGCGGCGCCCGCGTCGGCTGCCGTCAACATCGGCGCCGGCGCAGCCGTCGCCCAGGACTTCACGCTGCCCGCCCCCGGCGGCCTGCGCGTCGTCGTCACCGACGAGAACGGCGACCCGAGCCCGGCCAAGGTACAGCTCGTGGGCTTCGATCCGTCGCCCGATCTGCTCAACACGCAGAGCATCCTCGGCCTCATCAACAACCTGACCGCGGTGTTCGGCGAGCCCGCCGAGGACGGTCTCGTCCACGGCATCTCGTTCGTCACGTTCGCCCCGCGCACCGGCGACACCGGCGTGCAGGAGACGGAGCCCGGCAACTACCAGCTCGTCGTCTCGCGCGGACCGCGCTACTCGGCGGCGACGCAGAACGTCACCATCACCGCCGGATCGACGCTCACCGTGCCGGTGCAGATCGCCAAGGTGATGGACACGCCCGGCTACATCGCCGGCGACTGGCACGTGCACTCCATCGACAGCCCCGACGCCGAGGTCACGCGCGAGGAGCGCGTCGCCACCATGCTGGCCGAGGGCATGGACTTCTTCACCCCGTCCGATCACAGCGTGCGCGTGTCGTTCGCCGACACCATCGCGTCGATGGGCGTCGGTGATCTGATCGGCACCGCCACCAGCGAAGAGATCACGACGTTCGACTACGGTCACTTCAACAGCTGGCCGCTCACCATCGATCCGCTCGACGTCGACGGTGGTGGCGTCGATCACGGCCGCGCCGGCGTGCTGCCGGGGCAGGACTTCCCGTCGCTCGGGAACTACAGCCTGGCACCCGCCGAGATCTTCACGCTGGCGCATTCGGATCCCCGCGCCAACCTGATCCAGATCAACCACATGAAGAGCTTCTTCAACCGCGACGGCCTCGACATCGACACCGCCGAAGCCGGCACCGGGCCGCCGCAGTCGCACACGCCGGCGGCGGCGCGTCGTCTCGATCCGGGCGTCACGAACTTCTTCGACACCGGCTTCGACGCGCTCGAGGTCTGGATCGGCACCGACGGCCGCAACGGCCAGCTGAACGACTTCCTCGGCGAGAACATCGGCGACTGGTTCAACCTGCTGAACCAGGGCATCCTCCGCACCGGCGTCGCCAGCTCCGACACGCATCAGCGCCGCACGACGCAGCTGAACGCCCGCACCTGGGTGGCCTCGGCCGTGAGCGCCCCCAGCGATCTCGCAGCCGATCCGGAGACGCTCGCAGGCAACGTGGTCGCCGGGCGCACCATCGGGTCGAACGCACCCTTCTTCACCGTCGACGTCACGACGCCACTCGCCACCGGCGGTCTCGGCATCGGCCAGAGCACGCTCGTCTCCACCAACGACGGCACGGCCACCGTCACGCTCGACATCAAGAGCCCGCGTTGGGCCGAGTTCGATCGCGTCGAGTTCTACGTCAACAATGCGCCGCAGCCGTTCGACCACGACGCCAACGTCGCGACGCGGAACCGCTACCGCGTCATCCCGAACGTCGTGAAGACGGCCGGCATCGACTTCCCGATCACCGTCGTCAACGACTTCCCGTCCATCCCCGGCGCCGAGCATCTCGAGGCGACGGTGACGCTCAGCCTGACCGGCCTCACGCAGGACACCTGGGTGGTGGCGGTCGTCCGCGGCAGCGACGGCGTCTCGCGCCCGCTGTTCCCCGTCATGCCGAACAGCCTGAGCACGGCGGGCAACACCACGCTCGCGAACCTCACCGACGGCAACCTGAACGAGAACGGCATGCTCGCCATGGCGTTCTCGAACCCGATCTACCTCGACGTCGACAACGACACCGTCTGGACCGCGCCCGGGGTCCTGCTCACCCCGTGACGACCCGCCGGGCCCTGGTCGCGGGGGGCGCCCCC
>DASYLJ010000171.1:0-15752 GCA_036009625.1 Binatia bacterium | reverse complement strand
CCGGGTTGCTCAGGTTGAAGAAGCCGCTGGTGGCGCCGTTCGGGTTGTCGCCGGGGGTGACGTTGGTGTCGCACACCGGCAGGCCGCAGGTGGTGCTCTCCCAGCACGCGCCGCCGCCCTGGTAGTAGTACAGCACCTTGTTCACGGTGCCGCGCTTCACGAAGTAGGAGTACGGCGACCCGTCCATGCAGGTCGGGCTGAGCGTCTTGCCCTGGTACTGGATCGGCCCGGTCGGGCTGATCGTCGTGAACTGCGAATCGTCGACGTTCGGCGACACGATGGTGTTGGTCACGATCGCGTCGGTGACGCCGTCGACCGCGCTGCCGACCGAGATCGCGGTCGCCGTGGTGGGGCAGCCCTTCTCGACTTCCTTCAGGAAAGTCTTCGTGAATGCCTGACTCGCCTTGGCGATCTTGCCGTCGCGCTTCTCGCCGGTGGGGTCCTTCGCCAGCGCCTTGATGAACGCGCTCTGCGCCACCAGGATCTTGCTGCAGTCGACTCCGGCGGCCTTGACGATCTTGGCGCCGCACGACGCGTCGGACTTCACGCCGAGGTTCAGACCGTCGTTGACGTCGGCCAGGATCGCGCCGGCGGCGCTGTCGACCAGCGACGCGGCGGCGTCCGACGTGAGCGTGGTGTCGACGCAGTCGACGCCGGCCTTCAGCGACTTCTCCTCGGCCTTGAGCCAGGCCTTGTCGAGCTTGTCGCCGGCCTTCGCGATGGACGCGTCGCGCTTGGCGGCGTCCTGCGTGGTGTTCCACTTGGCCTGCGCGCCGAGCACCGACTTGCAGTAGGTGCCGGCGGCCTTCTGCTTCGAGCTGACGCACTGGTTGGTCGGATAGACGGAAGCTGCCTGCGCCGCTGGCGCTGCCGCAAGCAGTGCCAGCCCGAGGGCGGCCACGGGCGATGTGATCCTCATGTGCACGAGTCTCCTTCTGCGAGTCGATGGGTGTCGGTCGCGATCGGGAGGTTAGGGTCGGTGCTCGAACGGCGTCAAGAAGAGTTTGCGCGAACTGCTGGCGTCGCGCGCTCGTCTGGTCTACCCGCAGGCCGAATGGTGGACCTGCCGGTATCGGCGCTCGAAACGGCCGCGTTGCTGCGCCGCGGCACACTGTCGTCCACCGAGCTCACCCGCCATCACCTCGACGTGGTCGCGCGACGGAACCCGGAGCTCGGGTCGTTCGTCGAGGTCCATGCCGACCGCGCGTTGCGCGCTGCGGCGCGCGCCGACGCGCGCCTGCGGGCGGGTGGGGCGCTGCCGGCGTTCCTCGGGCTGCCCACCGGCATCAAGGACCACGAGCATCTGCGCGGGCATTTCACCCGGGTCGGGTCGCGTGCCTTCCGGTGGGTGCTGCTCCCCGTCGACGGTCCGGTCGCGCGCGCCTGTCGCGCCGGGGGCTTCGTCTTCCTGGGCAAGCTGGCGACGTCGGAGTTCGCCATCCTGCCCTTCATCCACACCGCGCTGCACCCGCCAGCCCGCAATCCGTGGTCGACGGATCACTACGCGGGGGGATCGAGCGGAGGGTCCGCGGCGGCAGTGGCTGCGGGCATGCTCCCCATCGCGCCCGGGTCGGACGGCGGCGGCTCGATCCGCATCCCGGCGTCGTTCTGCGGGCTCGTCGGGGTGAAGGCGTCGCGCGGCGGGCTGCCGCATCCCTACGACGCCATCGATCGCGTGCGCATCAGCGCGATCGGTCCGCTCGCGCACACCGTGCGCGACGCGGCGGCGATGATGGACGTGCTCGCCGGGCGCTCGCTCCACACCGACACGCCGGCTCCGGGCTCATTCCTCGAGGCGTGCGCGCTACCACCAGCACCGCGCCGCATCCGCGTGCTGCGTCGCTCGCCGCTCACCACCGTCGATCCCGCCGTCGACGCGTGCGTCGTCCGTGCCGCGCGTGCGCTCGAGGCGCTCGGGCATCACGTCGAGGAGGGCGAGCCGCTCGCCGGCGACGTCGACGAGTTCGTGCCGTTGATGGCGCGGATGGTGGCCAACATCCCGCTCCCGCCGTTCGGCGAGCGGCGCCTGCAGCCGACGACGCGATGGATGCGCGCGCTCGGCAAGCGCGTCACGCAGGCCGAGGCGGTGGCCTGTCGCGACGCGCTCGCGGCCCGGGTGCAGGCGTGGTTCGGCGATGCCGATGCCTGGCTCACGCCGACCGTGGGCGAGCTGGCGCCGCGGGTCGGTGGCTTCGACGGCCTCGACGGTGAGGGGATGTTCCGCGCCGCTGCGGCCATCGGTGCCTTCACCGCGCCGTTCAACGTCTCGGGACAGCCGGCGTCGAGCCTGCCCGCGGGTCGTTCCGCGACGGGCCTGCCGATCGGCGTCCAGCTGGTCGGCCGCTCGGCCGGCGACCGCGACCTGCTCGCGCTGTCGGCGATGCTCGAAGCCGCGCTCGCGGGTTGAGCCTCTTGCGGTGGTGCGTGGGCCGGCTATCACTGCCGGATGTCACGCACCGTCGCCGTCATCGTCGGCAGCCTCCGCAAGGACTCCTTCAACCGTCGCATCGCGCACGAGCTCATCGCCGTCGGGCCCGATGCACTCGCGTTCGAGATCGTCGAGATCCGTGACCTGGCGCTCTTCGACCAGGACCTCGAGCCGACCCCGCCTGCATCGTGGACGGATTTCCGTACCAAGGTGCGCGCGAAGGACGCCGTCCTGTTCGTGACGCCGGAGTACAACCGCTCGATGCCCGGCGTGCTCAAGAACGCCATCGACGTCGGCTCGCGGCCGCCGAAAGAGAACGTCTGGAACGGCAAGCCGGCGGCGGTGATCAGCGTCACGCCCGGCCCCACCGGCGCCTTCGGTGCCAACCACCACCTGCGGCAATCGATGGTGTCCCTCAGCGTGCCCGTGATGCCGACGCCGGAGGCCTACATCGGCAACGCCGGCAAGCTCTTCGACGAGTCGGGTGCGCTCACCGACGATCGCACCCGCGAGCAGCTGCGCAAGTTCGGCCAGGCGTTCGCGGCCTGGATCGAGAAGAGCCTGCGCGACTAGTCGGCGTCGGCGGTGCGCTCGCCGTCGGTCGGAACCGACGACGGCAACAGCTTGGCCAGCGTGTCGCGGGCGCTCGAGCTGGCGGGATCGAGCGCGATGGCGCGCCGGAGCAGCCGCTCGCCTTCGGTGGCGTCGCCGCCGAGGAGGCGCGGCAGCGTGAGCAGGATGGCGCCCTTGCCGGCGAGGGCCGCCGGCCAGTCGGGAGCGAGCGCGAGGGCGCGGTCGATGTCCTGGCGCACCAGACGGATCTCGCCGAGGAGGCGCAGCGACAGGCCGTCGAGATCGACGCGCTTGCCGCGCAGGCAGAAGGCGGCGAAGTGCGCGACGGCGTCGTCCGGCGATTCGGCGACGGCGCGCTCCGCGAGCGCGAGGCCGTGGTCGAGCGCCTCGCGTCGGGTGGATTCGGGAAGACGGTCGGCGTCGAAGCAGCGCGCGACGGCTTCCTGTGCGGTGGGGGATCCCACCGGATCGTCGGCGCGCGCGACCGACACGAGGGCGACCACCAGCGCGAATGCCGTGTGGATTGCCGGTCGTCGTCTCGCGCGCATCGCCATCGACTTCTCTTGACGCACTACAGTATCGCAAAGCCCGTGCCGTGGAAGCACCGTTGCGACAACGATTCGTCGAGAACGAAACGTTGCACGGGCGTCGAATCGTGCAGACGAGCGGCAGTCAGTGGTGTGTGTCGGGCTGGATCAGAATCGTCGGGATGCCGGCGGTGCCGGCGCGGACCGTGGCCACCGTGGTGCCCGGCTTCATGCCGGTGCGGACCTCGCTGACGTCCACGCCCGCTGCGAGGAGCCGCTCGCGGCGCGCCGTCAGATCCCTGACACGGTAGCTCACCCCCCAGAGCCGATCGGGTGTCGCGTCGTTCGTCGGCGCGGGTAGCGGCGTTGCGAATTCGAGCGTGATGCCGTTCGAGCGGAAGAAGAGGAGGCGCAGACCTCGCGCCGGGAACTCGCGATCGAGCGCCAGACGCAGGCCCGCGTCGTCGCGCCACGTGGCGATCGCGCGCGCGGCGTCCACGGCGTGCACCACCACGTGGTCGATGGCGATCGCCATCGCGTCGTCGTGCGGCGGCGGCGTGCCGCGGGCGATGCGGAGCGCGACGTCGCCGGGCTGCGGGACAGGGCTCCCCTCGGCGACGAAGAACCCGAGGCTGTCGATGCCGCCGGCACCCGCGGTCAACTCGATGGCACCCCGCCCGAGCTGGAACCGCCGCACGCCGTCCCGCTCGGACGTGGGCGGCATGCCGAGCAGGAGCGCGTAGGCCCGGGTGGCCTCGTCGAGGTCGGGTGCCGAGATGCGGATGCCATCGAGCAGCATGCCGGTGGGCGTACCGTCAGAGGGCTTTCCAGGCAAGGCGCGGCCCGATAGTGAGGTCCGGCGCATGCGGCGTTGGCTGATCGTGGGAGCGGTAGGAGCGGCCGTCGCGGCGGGAGGCCTCGCGCTGGCCGTGGCCAACCTGAGCCGCTGGCTCACGGCCAACCACGACTGGCTGACGAAGCGCGCAGAGCGCGAGCTCGGCCGCGCCGTCGCCTTCGACGAGATCGGGGTCTCGCTGTGGGGCGGGGTGGGCGTGCGCGTCACCGGGCTGCGCATTGCCGACGATCCGCGCTACGCCGACGGCGACTTCCTGCGGGCGGCGAGCGCCCAGGTGACGGTGCGCATCCTGCCCGCGCTCTTCGGGCGCTACGAGGTGCGCCGGGTGATCCTGGACGCGCCGGTGGTGACGGTCATCCGCGATGCCGACGGGTTCAACGTCGACTCGCTGGGCGACCGGCCGGCCCGTCCCCGGCAGAAGAAGCCCGCCGACGACGAACCCAGGCCGGAGCGCGCCTTTCCGCTCATCGTCGTGGCGCTGCTCGATCTGCGCGACGGCGAGCTGCGCTGGGTCGATCGTCGTGTGACGCCCGCCGCCGAGACCACGGTGCGCGGCCTGCACGTTGCGGCCGAGGACCTCCGCGTCGGCACGCCGGTATCCTTCGAGGTCGAGGCGCGCCTGTTCGACGCTGCCGAGCCCAACCTCACCGTGAAGGGCACCGTCGGCCCGGTCGACGAACGGCCGGTGCTCGACGACATTGCGGTGGCTGCGTCACTGTCGCTGCGCGCCGTCGACGTGGCCGCTCTGCTGCACATGATGCCCGACGTCGCGGCGCTGCTGCCGTCCGAGGTCACGGTGGCGGGACCGATCACGGTGCAGGGCACCGCTACCGGAACGCCGAAGGCGCTGGCGCTCGAGGGCAGCGCCGACCTCGACGCCGCGACGCTCGGCTGGGAGACGGACCTGCGCAAGCCGCCCGACGTGCCATGCACCGTCACCGTGAACGGACGACGCGACGACGACGTCCTGCGGTTCGATCGCGTCGGGGTGCGGCTCGCGGACATGGCGCTCGACGCCTCCGGCACCGTCACGCCGGGCGACGTGCTGCAGCTCGACGTCCAGGTCGACGCCACTGCCGCCGATCTCGCACGCTTCGCGGCGCTGGTGCCCGCCGTCGCCGGGGTGTCGGGTGGAGCGGAGGTGCACGCCAAGGTCACGGGGCAGCTCGGCGACGATCACGTGCCGTCCGCCACCGGGACGATCGCGCTCGACGACGTCGCCGTGCGACGGGCCGAGGTGCCGGTCGGCATCTCGGAGCTGACCACCACGATCCAGCTCGCCGGTGACGCCGCGGTGATGCCGCCGTCGCGCTTCCTGGTCGCCGGTCTGCCGGTGGAGGCGGGAGGGACGGTGCACGACTTCGAAGCGCCACGCGTCGAGCTGCGGGTCACCGGCGAGGCGATCCCGCTCGCGGTCGTCGGGCTGAAGTCGGAAGAAGGGCTACCCGACGACGTGGTGCGTGGGGTCGTCATCGAGGGACGGGGGCGGCTCGCCGGCGACGTGCCCGAGGGGGAGGGCACGATCCGCTCGTCGGGCGGTGTCGTCCACGGCGTCGAGTACACCGACCTGACGGCGACGATGCGGCTCCACGACCGCATCGCCACCGTCGATCCCTTTTCGCTCACCACGTATGGCGGCGCGGTGCGCGGTACGGGGCGCGTCGAGCTGCAGGATCCCGATCGTCCGCGGCTGGTCGTCGAGTCCACCGTACGTGGCCTCCAGCTCGATGGCCTGATCGCCTCGCAACGGATCAAGGACGCGCAGCGCGTGAGCGGTCGCGTCGACGGCGACGCCGCGTTGTCCGCCACCGGCCTCACCTGGGACGCGCTGCAGCGCACGGTCGCCGGCACCGCCCGCGTCGAAGTGCACGACGGCGTCGTGCACGACGTCAACATCGGCGACGACATCCTCGGCAGCGTCACCATCCCGGGCATCGCCAACCTGCTGCCAGAGAAGCTTCGCAAGAAGCGGCCCGATCTGTTCGAGAGCGGGGACACGCGCTTCGACACGCTGCGGGCCAGCGCCACCATCGCCCGCGAGACCGCGCACACCGACGATTTCCTGCTGGCGGCGAAGGCCTTCACGGTGCGGGGCGCGGGCAGCCTCGACGCCGACGGTCGCGTCGACTTCGGCGGCACCTTCCAGGCGGCGCGCGGGCTCACCGCCGACGTCATCGCCACCATCCGCGAGGCGCGCTTCATCACCAACGACGAGGGCCTGCTGCAGATTCCCTTCCGGCTGCGCGGCACACTGCCGAAGGTGAAGGCGCAGCCCGATCTGAGCATCGTCACCGAGGCGCTGGAGCGCGGGCTGCTGTCGCACGGGCTCGACGCCGTGCTCGGCACGGACGACAAGAAGGGCGGCAAGAACAAGAAGAAGGGCGGCACCGAGGAGAAGATCCGCCGCGGCATCGACCGGCTCTTCGGACGCTGACCCTACTTCATTCCGTCGGGCACCCGCTGCAGGGCCAGGTTGACGATGCGCTGGATGAGCGCGTCGTAGTCCAGGCCGGCACGCTCGGCCGACTCCGCGAAGTCCTCCCCGTACGCGAGCTGCGGATTCGGGTTCGCTTCGAGCACGTAGACGCGGCCCTCGGTGTCGAGGCGCAGGTCGATGCGCGCGTAGCCGCTCAGCTCGAGGATGCGGTAGATGCGTTTGCATATCTGCGTGATGCGCGTGACCTGGTCGGCAGGCAGTCCCTTGGCCACGTCGCTCATGATGCCGTGCTTCTTCTGGTACGCGGCGTCCCACTTCACCTTCTGCGTGGCGATGCGCGGCGCCTCGTCGGGCATGTTGGTGAAGAGCAGCTCCCAGATCGGGAAGCACTGCAGGCGCGCGTTGCCGAGGATGCCGACGTAGAGCTCGCGGCCGTGGATGAAGCGCTCGGCGATGGCGTCGGTGCCGAGGCGCTTGTGGATGAACGCGACGCGCTCCGCGAGCTTCTCGTCGTCGTGGACGATCGACGTCTGCGCGATGCCGGCCGAGCCTTCCTTGGTGAGCGACTTGACGATGAGCGGGTATGACAGCTTGCCTGGACGTCGCACCGCGCGCCCCATGCGGAAGACGGCGAACTCGGGCACGGGCAGGCGGTGGAAGGTGAGCAGCTTCTTCGAGATCGCCTTGTCGCGCGCGAGCATGAGGCCGCGCGGATTGCAGCCGGTGTACGGCACGCGCAGCAGCTCGAGGTAGCTGACGACGTTCTGGTCGTAGATCGGCACGTCGTGGAAGTCTTCGAGCAGGTTGAAGACGGCGTGCGGTTGGAGCTCGCCGACGGCCTTGCGGACGACCGCGAGGTCGCTGCCGACGCCGAGGCACTGCACCTCGTGGCCGAGCTCGCGCAACGTGCTCACCACGTCGAACTCGGTCTTCCAGTCCACCGTGGCGACGTCGACGCCTTCGACGTCGTCGGGAGGGACCAGCGCCTCGTCCATCAACGCCAGCAACCGCAGCTTCTTCATAGTGCCACCCGATGACGGCCACTGCGCAGGAAGCGCATGATCTGGCCGGTCAGCAGGATGCCGAAATCGAGCAGGGTCGCCTGCGGGGTTCGCGTCAGCCGGAGCTTCAGCTCGCCCGCGCGGGTGATCAGCTCGTCCAGCACCCGATCGATGGTGTACTGGTGCTCGCCCGTCAGCTCGGCGACCTTGCGTCGCAGCTGCGGGCGAGCCTGGCGGAGGAAGCTCGCCGCCGTGGGATGGCGGGCGAATTCCTTGCCGGCGGAGAAGAGGCGCTTCAGATCGGGGTCGTACTGGCGCAGGCTCTCGATGCCGTAGCGTGCGCGCTTCTCGCGATAGTGCTCGCGTAGCGTCTTCTTGAGGGTGGGCAACGGGTCGACGTGGCGTCGCACCCGCACCGGCGCGGCCACGCCGGCGAGCTCGTCCATGAGGCCGTCGACGTACTCGAGCTTCCGCAGCGCCGGCCAGCCGGCGTAGCGCTGCCGCCAGCGGGAGCGCGGCGTCAGCCAGACGGCGAAGGTCTCGGCGAAGTCCTCGTCCGGATGACTCTGGGCGTAGTAGGCCTCGAGGTGCAGGACGTACCGCTTGCTGTACGGCCGCGGCGCGTAGTGCTGCGGATAGGGCTCCGACGTCTTGCCGAAGAGCTGCTGGCGTCGCTTGCGGCGTCGCAGCCGATAGGCGTTCTCGATCGCATGACCGGCCTCGTGGCGCAGGATGCGCATGCACCACTCGGGCGTGCCGCCCTCGACCTCGCGCATCTGCGCCTTCTCGAGCTCGGCCAGGCGTGGATGGGCCAGATAGAAGGGAATGGCAACGCCCGGGACACCGTCGGGCGTGTACCAGTCGTCGGACAGCCAGAAATAGGGCTTGAACTTGAGGTGCCGGCGCTCGAGCTCGTGCTGCAGCTGCTCGATACGGGGCCGCAGCGGCGAGCGCGTGATGTCGAGGTCGAGGTCGCACAGCCGCAGGTCCAGCAGCTCGTGGTCCGGCAGGCGGACCCACGAGGAGCGGGCGCGGGGGTTGGTCGAGCGAGAGGTGCGCGGCGACGGCATTCAGCTTTACGGCGGCGTGACGAGGCCCGTATTATGCCGGCCGCGTGGTGGCGACTACAAACCACGCGCGTAGGAGGCGGAATGAAGGTGAAGGCGGCGATCTGCTGGGGACCGGGCCAGCCGCTGGCGGTGGACCGGATCGACCTCGATGGGCCCCGCGCCGGCGAGTGCCTGGTGCGGCTGGTGGCGACCGGGGTCTGCCACACCGACGCCTACACCATGAGCGGCCGCGACCCGTCGGGCCTGTTCCCCGCCGTCCTCGGGCACGAGGGGGGCGGGGTGGTCGAGGAGGTCGGACCGGGGGTGACGTCGCTCGCCGTCGGCGACCACGTCATCCCGCTCTACATCCCCGAGTGCCGCCAGTGCCGGTTCTGCACCTCCCACCGCACCAACCTGTGCGGCGCGCTCCTGGCCACGCAGGGCAAGGGGCTCATGCCGGACGGCACCAGCCGCCTCTCCCACAGGGGGACGATGCTGCACCACTACATGGGCACCTCG
Organism: Binatia bacterium; assembly: GCA_036009625.1. Classification (GTDB taxonomy): domain Bacteria; phylum Desulfobacterota; class Binatia; order DP-6; family DP-6; genus DASYLJ01. The sequence goes on along the minus strand of DASYLJ010000171.1, from coordinate 6,362 downwards.
ACCTTCGCCGAGTACACCGTGGTGCCCGAGGTGGCGCTGGCGAAGGTGCGGAACGACGCGCCGCTCGAGACCGTCTGCCTGCTCGGCTGCGGCGTCACCACCGGCATCGGCGCGGTGCTCAACACGGCGAAGGTCACGCCGGGGTCGTCGGTGGCGGTGTTCGGGCTCGGCGGCATCGGGCTCTCGGTGGTGCAGGGCGCGGTCATGGCCGGCGCCGAGCGCATCATCGGCGTCGACACGAACCCTGCGAAGTACGTCCTCGCGCGCCAGCTCGGCGTCACCGATACCGTGAACCCCACCGAGGTCGGCGACGTCGCGGCCGCCATCGTCGAGATGACGGGCGGTGGCGTCGACTACTCCTTCGAGTGCATCGGCAACGTCGACGTCATGGGCCAGGCGCTGGCCTGCACGCACAAGGGATGGGGCCAGGCCATCATCATCGGCGTCGCCGGCGCCGGCGAGGAGATCCACGCGCGGCCGTTCCTGCTGGTGACGGGTCGCACCTGGCGCGGCACGGCGTTCGGCGGTACGCGGGGTCGCACGCAGCTGCCCGGCTACGTCGACGGCTACATGAGCGGCCGCATCAAGCTCGACGAGATGATCACCGCCACGATGCCGCTCGACGACATCAACCGCGCCTTCGCCCTGATGCACGACGGCGAGGCCATCCGGAGCATCGTCCGCTACCGCTGATGGCGTCGGCGTTCCCAGCGGCGTTCCTCGACGGCGTCCGCCGCTTCAACGGCGGCGACTACTTCGAGGCGCACGAGGAGTTCGAGGAGCTGCTCGACCATTGCGAGGAGGACGAGCGCTGGGACCTGCTCGTCGCGCTGATCCAGGTATCCGTCGGCTACCACAAGTGCGCGTCAGGGCATGTGGGCGGCACGCGCATGCTCGGCATGGGGCTCGCGAAGCTGGGTCCGTTCGCGGCGGATGCGTTCGGCGTGCAGGTGGAGGCGCTGCGGGTGCGCGTCGCGGCGGATCTGGCCGCGCTCGAGGCGGGGGAGGCGGTGGCCGAGCGGCTCGGGTCGCCGCCGCGGATCATGCTCTGCGTCTGATCAGCGCGACGTCGGATACTCGAGCTGCGTCGCCACGAACCCAGCGACGTCCGGGCCGTAGCGCGTGGTGAGGACGGCGAGCACGTCGTCCGGAGCGCGCGCGCCGTCGCGTACGACGATGCCGTCCGTGCCGACCGCTATGGCCCGCACCGGCACTGCGTCCGGCGCGACGTCGCGCCGCACGCGCAGCCCGTGCCGCGTCGTGATCGTCGCCGTCGGGGCGACGGCGATGGCATGCGAGAAGTACGTCCGCGACAGCATGTCGACGGTGAACGCCAGCGCGACCTCGTCCATGCCGTCACGCAGCTCGACGGCATAGACGTCGCGCGGCCAGCCGAAGAGCAGGTTGCGTGCCCCGAGCCAGTACTCGGCAGTGCCGATCCGGAACGCATTCGAGTCGTGCGTCGCATCGACGACCGCAAGACCCTGCGCCCGAGCCACCTCCTGCGCTCGCGTCGCTCCCGCGACCAGCCCAGTCACGTAGACCGCCGCCGGCAGCGACGCGCTCACGCCCGACGTCGAGACGAACGGCCCGTCGTGCACCCAGCGCGTATCGTTCACCCAGTGCACCGCCGGAAAGTCGCGCTGTCGCTGCGTCGCCGAGTAGAAGTGGCCGGTGGCGCGCCGGCCGTCGAGCAGACCGGTGCCGGCGACGACCAGGGCCCCGTCGCAGATGGAGACGATCGTCGCGCCGCGCGCGGCCTGGGTGCGGAGCCAGCGGCGCGTGACCTCGTTGCCGGCGTCGTGCATGGCGGGCACGACCACCACGTCGGCACCGTCGGGATGGGTGCGATCGAAGGCGTCGATCGTCGTGTCCGCTTCGATGGTGAGGCCCGGCCACATCGCGACCGGTCCGTCCGCCGTCGCCACCGCGACGACGTCGACCGTCCCCGCGCTCGCGATCACGCCGTAGGGCACGAGGAAGTCCGTGATCTCGGTGCCGTCGTTCTGCGCCACCACCGCGACGGTGGGACGCGCCGACGCCGTGGCGGCGACGAGGAGGAGCGCCAGGATCGTCCGCATGTGGTCGACGGTAGCAGCGCCCACGTCGAAACCCCGCGGACATCGAGCCCACGGATTCGGCCGGCTCACTCAGCCGGAGGTGGTGGTGGCGCGGGCGCGTCGTCCCGAAGCGACCAGCACGCCGGGTTGAGCTTCGCCTCCATGGTGTCGAGCGGCGTGCCGCTCAGCTGACACGAGCAGCCCGCGAGCATGACGACCAGCACGACGACGACGGCTTTCACGTCGGTCGGACGCTAGTCGACGCCTCGCCGAGGTACAAGCCGCTTCCCAATCCGCCACCGATCGTGCGAAGGACCACGGCCATGGCGTACGAGCTCATCACCTATGCCACCCACGACGCGGTCGCGGTGGTGACGCTGAACCGACCCGAGAAGCTGAACGCGTGGACGCCGGCCATGTCGGTCGAGCAAGTCGACGCCATCGGCCGCGCCAATGCGGATACACAGATCGGCGCGATCGTCCTGACCGGCGCCGGCCGCGGCTTCTGTGCCGGCGCCGACATGGCGGCCACCTTCCAGAGCCGCATCGACGGCAAGGATCCGGGCGCCGACACCATGGCGGGGCAGGGCGGCATGCCGGCCGGCCTCGACTGGGTGCGGACGCTGCGCGAGGCGAAGCCGATCGTGGCTGCCGTGAACGGTGCCGCCGTCGGCATCGGCCTCACCATGGTGCTGCCGTGCGACGTCATCGTCGCATCGACGGCGGCGAAGCTCGGCATGGGGTTCATCAAGATGGGCCTGGTGCCGGAGCTGGCCAGCACACGGCTCCTCGTCCAGCGTATCGGCGTCGGGCACGCCAGCGAGATGTGTCTCTCCGGCCGGCTCTACCCGGGCGACGAGGCCGCGCGCATCGGTCTCGTCGACCATCTGACGTCGCCCGAGGAGCTGCTGCCGCGGGCGCTCGCCATCGCCGGCAGCTTCGCCGCCAATCCCGATCTGCAGCTCCGCATGACGAAGCAGCTCCTCACGGCACACGGGCTCGGCCCCGACCTGGCCGACGTCCAGGAGGGCGAGAGTCGCCTGCTCCGCGACTGCTGGAAATCGGCCGAGCACAAGGAGGCGGTGGCGGCCTTCCTCGAGAAGCGACCGGCGAAGTTCAGATGAAGCCCGCCCGCCTGTCCGTGGCGATCGCGCTCACCGTCGTCGCCGTGCTCCTCGTCGCGTGCGAGGCGGTGATCGAGAACCGCGTCAACGCGCTGCGAACGAGCCTCTCGCTGCCGGCGCTGCGGGGTGCGCCCGCGCTGGTGGCGGCGGCGCGCGCCAAGTCGACCGCGATGTGCGCGGCCGGTGCCGCGACGCCGACGCCCGATCCGCAGGCCACGTACGGCGACGCCATCACGCCCGTCGCCGAGCTCGTCGCCTCGGCCGTGCTCCCCCCGGGACAGAACGCCAACCTCGGCGCCACGAACGCGATCTGGGACGTCTGGAAGACGGCGGCCACACTCGTCGATCCGCGCTGGAACGAGATGGGTGTCGCCGAGGTCGCGTGTGCCGACGGGCGGCTCTACATGACGCTTCTCCTGCGTCGCGCCGCTCCCGGTGTGCAGCCCGATGGCCGCACGTCGCTCTTCATGGGGCAGGAGCTCGGCGCCGTGGGTGGCTTTCCCGGCGATCACGACCAGGGCTACGTCGACCACGTCGGCATGCCGGTGGGCGTCACGTTCTACACCGACATCACCTTCCTCTGGTCGCTGCGGCAGCGGGTCGACCTCGGCTCCGGCGACCTGTGCGGCCAGTGCTACCTCGACAACTCCGCCTTCGACGACGCCATGACCGCGATCGGCCTCTACATGGTGAACGACCTGGCGAACGTCGTCTCCGGCCAACGCGACGCCAACATCACCGCGCTCGCCACCTTCATCAAGGAGGTCGATCGTCCGGTGCTCCTGCGCATCGGCTACGAGTTCGACGGCAGCTGGAACGCCTACGATCCGACGCTCTACCAGCAGGCGTTCCGTCGCATCATGGATCGACTGCGCGCCGAGGGGGCGACGAAGGTCGCGTCGGTGTGGCAGGCGAGCGGTTCCACCACCAACAAGACGACGTTGCTGCGCTGGTATCCGGGCGACGAATACGTCGACTGGGTGGGCTACTCGTACTTCCGACAGAGCAACCCGAGCGGCGGCATCATGGCGATCGCGCGCGAGCGCCGGAAGCCGATCATGATCGCGGAGGCGACGCCGCAGCGGAACCTCTCGCTGGGCGATCCCATCGTCCACTGGGACACCTGGTTCGCGCCGTTCTTCCAGCACGTCCATACGAACCAGGACGTCATCAAGGCGGTGGCCTACATCAACACGCGCTGGTTCGATCAACCGGCGTGGAACGCGGGCTGGGGCGACTCGCGGGTGCAGATCCGGCCGGAGATCAAGGCGCGCTGGATCGCGGAGATGCAGCAGCCGATCTGGGCAGCGGGCGACTTCGCGAACGCGGCGAACCAATACGTCCTCACCCCGCACGACCTGACGCCGCCCTGACATCCGATCGCGCCGCCGATGCGTAGTATCGGCGATGTCGCTCCGCGTGCTGACAGGTCTGGCCGTTGCCACGCTGCTGGCGCAGGCCGTTGGTGCGGGAGCCGAGCCGCTGGCCGAGGAGGCCCTGAGCGCCTGCAAGGCCGCTGTGGCGGCGCCCGGCGTCGTGCACGAGGAGCTGCTGGAGCGCGGGCTGCACCTCGCCGAAGCTGCGCTCGCGCGTGACGAAGCCGACGCGCGCGCGCACCTCGCCGAGTTCTGCAATCTCGGCCGGCTGACGGAGGCGCGGGGCCTCGGCTTCGCGGCCATGTCCGCCGTCCGTCGCCTGCGTCGCACCATCGACGACGCCACCCGCCTCGCCCCCGACGATCCGGAGATCCTCGCGGCGCGCGGCGCCTTCCTCGTCGAGCTGCCGCGACTGCTCGGCGGCGATCCCGTCACCGGCGAGGCGTTGCTCCGTCGCGCCGTCGCGCTGGCGCCGTCGAACTGCGATGTGGCGTCGCGTCTGGCGCAGGTGCTCGTGCAGCGTGGCGTGGCCGACGAGGCCGCGGCGCTGCGCGACCACTGCCGGTGATCAGGCGCGGAGGCGGGCCCAGGGTCCGGTGATCGCCACCGTGATGCCCGGCCGTTCCAGATTGACGAAGAGCCAGTCACCGGCGAACGTGAGACCGGACCACGGGGCGTCGCGATGGTCGCCGACGATGCCGTTGCGCTCGCCCGCGAGCACGACGGCGCTCTCGGCGAAGGGCCAGATGCGACCGTCGGCGGCGACGACGATGAGTCGCGCGGCGCTGCGGCGGGCATCCTCGTGGACGAGCCACGCGCCCGACGGCAGCGACGTCGCGCCGTCGGGCAGATCGAGCCCGCTACCGCCGCCGGCTTCCAGCGCGAGTCGCAGCTGCGCGCGCGACGGGTGGTAGTGCCATATCTGTCCGGCCGAGGCCTCGCCGCCGTCGGTCGAGATGAAGTACACGCCGTCGTCGCCCCACCAGCAGCCCTCGAGCCGTCGGAACGTCGCCGCGCCCAGCAGCCGGCCCTGCCAGAGCACGCCATTGCCGTCGGGCGTGGCCGTGCCGTGGACGAGCTCCGGGTCGCCGATATCGACCCAGTCGACGGGGAGCACGGTGCCGACGGCGAGGTGTCGGACGAGCCGCACGCCGTGCCGATCGACCACGCGCAGCATCTGCAGGCGGCCACCGCGACGGAGCTGGCCGGGTGTGTTCGGGATGAAGCGGTAGAACCCGGCGCGCTCGTGATCCTCGGTCTCGTAGAGGACGCCCGTGGTCGGATCGACGGCGATCGCCTCGTGCGAGAAGCAACCGAGCGCGGTGAGCGGCTCCGGAATGGCGTCGCCGTCCGCAGGGACCTCGAAGACGAACCCGTGCGGCGCGCGGGCATGGAGCATCGTCTCCTCGCAGGTGAGCCAGGTGCCCCACGGGGTGACGCCGCCGGCGCAGTTGGCGCTCGTCCCCGCGAGGCTCGCGCGCGCCGATTCCCAACGCCCCGCGCCGAGGTCGAAGACGAGCGTCGTCGTGCCGCCGCGCGCGCGGGGATCGTAGACTGGTGCGCTGGCGAAGGCAGGACCGCGGTTGCGGATCTCGTGATTGCGCACCAGGACGGCACGGCCATCGGCGACGCGCACGACGCCCATGCCGTCGTGCGAGTTCGGGGTGGGCACGTCGCCGGGGAGGGGGTCGCCGGTCCAGCCGTACGAGACGTAGGAGAATCCGGACGGGAGACGGAGGAGCGGCAGGTTGGTGGCGCGATCGCGCACGGTGTCGAGGTCGCCCCAGGGCGCGGGGGCGAAT
>DASYLJ010000170.1:0-7576 GCA_036009625.1 Binatia bacterium | reverse complement strand
ATGAAGGCGCTCAGCGACACCACCGACCGGGGCCCGGGACTGGTCGTGGGGCCGGTGTTCCGCGGGAACTGGGCATACGACACGCCGCTCGTCGACGGCGTCGAGCCCATCCTCGCCAATGCGAAGCTCGCCGACGCGGCGCGCACCGTCTTCGGTGTCGGCGTCGTGCGGCCACAGATCGTCTACGTGAACCTCACGCTGCCCATGCCGTGCGGCGACGCCGGCCATACCGACGTGCCGGCATTCCGCGGCGTCGATCGCACGAAGTTCCCGATCTGGCTGCTGGTGACGATGGGCCGTTCCGGCCTCTTCGAGCGCTGGCGTGTGCGCATCGCGACCGCCGTGGCGTGGTTCTACGCCGGCGAAGGCGGCGCCCTCACCTACTGGCCCGACGGCCCCGACGAATCGCCGAAGACGTGCGAGCCGCGCACGAACACCGCGCTCGTCGGTGACAACGACGTCATGTTCCATCGCGTCGAGTCGGTCGGTGGCGCCGACGACGGCATGGTGCGGGGCCTGACGCTCGACGCAGAGCTGGCGTTCGCCGGCGGTGGCCAGTGGGAGGTACGCGACGCCGGCACGGTGCTCGTGCGCGAGCCCGAGGGCCGCGTCCGTATCAGCCTGTCGTGGAAGGCCATGGTGTTCGACGACGCTGCCGACGTCGCGCGCTTCGACGACCACACCGACGACCTCGCCTTTCCGCAGGCGCTCGACATCCTCCAGGCCGACATGGCGGCACGCGGCACGCCCATCACGCTCCCGGGTGATCCGCTGCACGATCCCGCGCTGGTGCGCACGCTGTCGCGCGCCTACCACCAGGCGCCGACGATGTACTCGTGGGGTCGCGCTCAGTAGGCCGCGACGAGGTCGCGATAGCTGACCAGCTCGACGCCCGCCGCGTCGAGCGCCGCCCGCACGCGCGGGCTCGTGAGGCCGCCGACCTCACCCTCGTGGTCGTAGCCGTCCTGCCACTGCGCCATCGACGGCGGCTGGCGCTCGGCGGGATGGCAGTAGACCTCGCTCACACCCGGCGGCAGCGTCGACACCAGGTCGAGCAGGTACGCCTCGTCGACGTGGCCCGTCTGGTGCATGCCGTAGACGCGCTCGCTGGTGACGATGCCCGCGGCCGCCAACCGCGGCGCCGCGAACGCGGACAGGACGTGGAAGACGCGGTTCTCCATGATCTTCCGCAGCGCGTGGCGCCGGTCCCAGCGCAGCGCGGCACCGAGGCTCTCGTGCGACAGCCGCACCGCGCGGATGCCGAAGCGCGGCGCCAGGTCGACCAGGATCGGCACCACCATCGGGTGCAGATGCATGTTGCAGTGGCCGTCGACGTGCGCGAGCTCGAGCCCGGTGGCAGCGAACGCCTCGAGCTGCGCCGATATCTCGCGCACCAGCTGGCGGCGCCCGTTGGTGGTGCACCAGGCCAGCGCGTACCGCATGCCGTTCATCACGGGATCGTCGCGAAACGTCCCCTGCGCGTTCACCAGCGCGGGTATCTCCGCCGGCGGCGACGCCGGTCGCGCCTGTGCGAGCACGAGATGCAGCCCGACCGCGAGACGCGGGTTCGTCTTCGCCAGCCCGACGGCGTGCTCCACCGCGTCGCCCGTCACCATCAGGCTGGCGCTGGTCAGGATGCCGTCGCGGTGTGCACGCACGATGCCATCGTTGACCTCGCGCGCGGCGCCGAAGTCGTCGCCGCTCACCACCAGACGCCGCGCGCTCACTGCAGGCCGTCGATCTGCGGGAGCGGACCGCGCTGACGCAGGTCCTGCACGGTGATGGTGAGGTCGTCGAGCCGTTCGGCGAGCGACTCGGGGCCGTCGAGGTGCAGCAGCAGGCCCTCCTGCGCGCGATCGCGCAGCCAGGCCGCCAGCACCGTGCTGGCATCGACGTCGGCCCGTTCGAGCGGCGCGTCCTGATAGCGGCTCCAGCGTTCGCGCACGACGCGCACGGCGGCGAGCAGATCGGCCGCGGCCTCGACACGCGATTCGAGCGCCAGCCGTCCGCCCAGCACCGCATAGAGCTGCGCCGCGGAGCGATCCGACGTCGGCAGCAGGACGACGAAGTTCTGGCGCGCGACCACGCACGCGAGGCGGCGGTGGCGGCGACGGAGATCGTCGAGCACCTCGAGCTCGCGCGCGGCCAGCTGCTCGCGCACGGCATCGTCGCCGTGCAGGAAGGCGACGAAGGCGTCGACACGACGGCGGTACGCGGCCTCGTCCTCACGCGCCGCGCACGGCGCGCCGCAGGCCCCGGAGTCGCCGAGATGACACGGCGAGACGTCGTGCGACGGGGCCAGCTTCGGCGCACAGGTGCGCAGCTGGAAGATGCGCGCCAGCGTCGTCTTGGCGCGTTCGGCGGTGTCGACGTTCGGAAACGGCCCGACGTACACGGCGCGATCGGCGTTGAGCCGCTGCGTCACGGACAGGCGCGGGAAGGGGCTGCGCAGCCCGAGCTTCAGGAAGCCGACGCGCGGCAGCTGGCGACGGGCACGGTTGTACTGCGGCCGCAGGTCGTGGATGTGCCGCATCTCGAGCAGCGCCGCGCCCAGCTCCGATCCCGTCTCGGTGACGCGCACGTCGTGCGTCTGCCGGATCATCTCGAGGGTGCGGTTCGAGTGCCCGAGCGACTTGACGAACCAGCTGCCGACGCGATCGCGCAGCCTCACAGCCTTGCCGACGTAGAGCAGCCGGCCGTCCTCGCCGAGCAGGTGATACACGCCGGGCGTGGACGGCAACGCGTCCAACACCTCGCGCGGCACGTGTACCTCGAAGGGCCGGCCGTCGCCCGCCTGGCGCTGGAACTCGATCAGGTCGGCGAGCTGGGTGACGCCGCGCTCGGCGAGACGCTCGAGGAAGACGCACAGCACCTCGGCCGTGATGCGCGCGTCGCCGAGGCCGCGGTGACGATCGAAGCACGAGATGCCGAGCGCCGCCGCCACCGAGTCGAGCGAGCGCCGCCGCAGCTCGGGCATCAGGCGTCGCGTGAGATGAATGGTGCACAGGACGGGCAGGTCGATGGTTCGTCCACTGAGGAACGCCGAGGCCGCGTTCAGGTGCCCCATGTCGAAGCCGGCATTGTGCGCCACCAGCACCGAGTCGCCGGCGAACTCGAGGAAGCGCGGCAGCGCGTCGGCGATCGGCGGCGCGTCGGCGACCATCTCGTTGGTGATGCCGGTGAGCCCGACGACGAACGGAGGGATGGGGCTGCGCGGCGCCACCAGCGTCGAGAAGGTGTCGGCGAGTCGGCCGTCGACGACGCGGACGGCGCCGATCTCGATGATGCCGTGCGGACCCGGTGCACCACCGGTGGTCTCGAGGTCGACGACGACGAACGACAACCCGCGCAGGGACCGCGCGTTCAGCTCGTGGGCCCGCACCGTCCAGCGACCGTCGTCGGTACGCTCGAAGCGCGGGTCGGACGAGAGCAGCGTGGCGACGAAGCGATCGGCGAAGGCGGCGTCGGACGGCGGCGTCATGAAGACGAGGCCGAGGAGCTCGGCGGGCGAGGCACCGCCCGGATGCGCGATCAGGTGCTCGTACAGGCGTTGGCGCACGCCTCAGAAGGAGAAGAAGCCTTTGCGCTTCACCGGGGCTCCCGGCACGTGATCGCGCTGCGCGATGGTGACGAGCCGCTCCTCGAACTCCGCCAGCTCGCGTCGCTGGCGCTCCTCGAACTGCTCGAGCTCGCGCTGACGCTTCTCGTGCAGGCGCGCGAAGGCCGTGCTCCACTCGGTGTGGAACTGCTCCACCGCGTCGCGCACCGCGCTCACCATGCTGAGCGTCGGCACCAGCGAGGCCATGCAGTGCGGGCAGCGGAAGACCGTGCCGGCGCGGTACGAGAGGTAGGGCACGGTGTAACCGCCCTCGCAGCGGAAGCAGCGGATCGGCACTTCCCATTCTTCGAGCGACGGAATGGCGAGCCCCGCGTCCTGAGGCTCGGCCGCTGCGGCCGCCACCGGGGCGGCGGCAGGCGCCGGCTTCGGTGCGGGTGCGGCAGCCGCCGGAGCTGTGCCCTCGCCAGCCCCCTCGGCGCCGCCTTCCTTCTTGAAGCGCGACGGCGCGTCGTCCGGGATGGCGTCGCCGGGGTGCAGTGCCCGGGCCCGTTGCAGCAGCACGTCGTGCGACTCGGGAATCGCCGGGTTCGGCACGCAGCAGTCGACGGGACAGACGGCGGCGCATGCCTCGTGATCGTGGAAGCCGACGCACTCGGTGCACTTCTCCGGCACGATGTAGAAGATCTCGTCGGAGAGGGCCGGGCTCATCGTCGCCCCGTCGAGCCCGAGCCACTGGACGGCGCCCTGGTAGATGGCCGTGTTCGGACACTCCGGCTCGCAGGCGCCGCAGTTGATGCACTCGCTGGTGATCATCGTGGCCATGGCCGGGAGGAATAGCCCTGGTGGCTCCTGCGTTCAAACCCGCGGGCAATGTGGCTGGACCTGTGCAGGGACATGCGGTAACCACCCCCGAGGTATGAGTAGCGACGGCCAAAGCCGTCTCCACGACATCTAGCTCCCGGCGCCGCTGCGGATCCGTCCGCCCCGGTTGGGGGCAGGCAAGGAGGTCCACCGCGTCATGTCGGTTCCGGCAGAGCAGCGTACGGTCGAAGGCGGCCTCACTGCCGCCGATCTGCGCGAGGCCTGGCCGGTGCTGTCCGCGTCGGAGCGGCTCGAAGGCCTGAGCCTGCTGACGCACGCCGAGGCCGAGTCCCTGTTCCTGAGCCTCAAGTCGCGCGAGCAGGCCGACATCGCCATCGAAGCGCCGCCGCCCGCCCGCCGCTCCTGGATGCGGATGCTGCCGCCGGACGACGCCGCCGACGTCATCCAGCTGGCGCCCGAGGATGACCGCGACGACCTGCTGGCGCTGCTCGACCCGCCGACCCGCAAGGAAGTGGTGGCGCTCCTGGCCTATGCCGAGGACGACGCCGGCGGCCTGATGAACCCGCGCTACGGCCGTCTGCGCCCGGAGATGAGCGTCGACGAGGCCGTCAGCTACCTCCGCCGGCAGACGCGCGAGCGGCTCGAGACCGTCTACTACGTCTACGTGCTCGACGCCGAGCAGCACCTGATGGGCGTGGTGTCGTTCCGAGATCTCCTCACCGCGCCACCCGACAAGCGCGTGCGCGAGATCATGCGCACCGAGGTGGTGACGGTTCCGGCCGAGATGGACCAGGAGACGCTGAGCGGACTCTTCGCGCAGCACGACTTCCTCGCCATGCCCGTCGTCGACGCCGAAGGCCGCATGCAGGGCATCGTCACCGTCGACGACATCGTCGACGTGGTGCAGGAAGAAGCCACCGAGGACATCCAGAAGCTCGGTGGCATGGAGGCGCTCGACGCGCCGTACCTCGATGTCAGCTTCTGGACGATGGTGCGCAAGCGCGGCGGCTGGCTGGCGCTGCTCTTCATCGGCGAGATGCTCACCGCCAGCGCCATGGCGCACTACGAGGACGAGATCGCGCGCGCCGTCGTGCTGGCGCTGTTCATCCCGCTCATCATCAGCAGCGGCGGCAACTCGGGCTCGCAGGCGTCCACCCTGGTCGTGCGCGCCATGGCGCTGGGCGAGCTCACGCTGCGCGACTGGTGGCGCGTCGTACGCCGCGAGCTGGCGTCGGGCCTGACGCTCGGCTGCCTGCTGGCAGTGATCGGCTTCATTCGCATCGTCCTGTGGCAGAGCGCGTTCCACGTCTACGGCGAGCACTACCTGCTGATCGCCGTCACGGTGTCGGCGAGCCTGGTCGGCATCGTCACGCTCGGGTCGCTGGCCGGCTCGATGCTGCCACTCGTCTTCCAGCAGCTCGGCTTCGACCCCGCGAGCGCCTCGGCGCCGTTCGTCGCCACGCTGATCGACGTGGCGGGTCTCGTCCTCTATTTCACGCTGGCGAGTCTGATCCTGAGCGGCACGCTTCTGTGAGCTGCTTGACATCGACCCCGACCAGGCGCGCAATCGCGACACCGACACGACAGGCGTGAGGAGGCGGGGATGGCGGCCAATTTCACTACGGGGAACGTCGTGGTCGACACCCGACCGCTCGGCACCATCCTGCTCGAGCGCTCGCTGCGACCGACGATCCTCGTCGTCACCGCGCTGATCTACTGGTTCGTGATGACGCGCGAGCCCCCCGAGGGGCTCTCCATCGAGGGGCTGCACGCGCTCGCCATCTTCTGCGTCTGCCTCGTCCTGTGGGTGACGAGCGCGCTGCCGCTCATGATCACGAGCCTGCTCGCGATCATCCTGCTGCCGCTCAGCGGAGTCATGCCCGCGAGCAAGGCATACGCGCTCTTCGGCAACGAGGCAGTGTTCTTCATCCTCGGCGTCTTCATCCTGGCCGCCTGCCTGATGAAGTCGCGCCTGTCGACGCGGCTGGCACTCTTCGTCCTGCGCCGCTTCGGGCACACACCGCGCACGCTCCTCATCTCCATCTTCCTGTTGAACGCCGTGATGTCGTTCTTCATGTCCGAGCACGCGGTCGCGGCCATGAACTTCCCCATCATCATGGAGATCGTCGGCGTGCTGCGACTGCCGAAGCAGCGCAGCAACTACGCCCGCGCCCTCTTCCTCGCCATGGCGTGGGGCACGACGATCGGCGGCGTGGCCACGCTGCTCGGCGGCGCCCGCGCGCCGCTCGCGCTCGGCATGGTGAAGGAGGCGACCGGACAAACGTTCACGTTCGCCGAGTGGGCCATCGCCAGCCTGCCCATCACGCTCGGCATGCTGGTGGTGGGCTACATCGTCATCATCCGGTTCTTCCCGATCGACGTCGCCAGCATCCGCGAGGCCGACGATCTCCTGGCCGAGAAGGCCCTCGCGCTCGGCCGCATGAGCGTCAAGGAGAAGGGCATCGCGACCGTGATGGCGTTCACGCTCGCCGGCTGGATCATCGGCGGCGAGGAGTTCGGCCTCGGCAGCGTCGCCATCGGTGCGGTCGTGGTGCTCTTCGTGCTCGACCTGGTGAAGTGGCAGGACGTCGAAGGCTACGTCAGCTGGGGCATCCTGCTCATGTACGGCGGCGCCATCGCCCTCGGCTCCGCGACCAACAGCTCGGGGGCCGCCGACTGGCTGTCGCAGAATACGATCTCCAAGTGGTCGAGCAGCGGGCCGGGTGCCGTCGGCATCATCTCGGCGCTGTCGATCGTGTTGACGGAGCTGATGAGCAACTCCGCCGTCGTCGCCATGCTGATGCCGGTGACGCTCGGCGTGGCGAAGGACTTCGCGATGGACCCGCGCGTGATGGCGCTCGTGGTCGCGGTGCCGGCGGGGCTCGGGTTCACGATGCCGATCGGGACGCCGGCGAACGCGATCGCGTACTCGTCGGGGTATCTGAGCATGCGCGACATGATGGTGCCGGGGGCGATCCTCGCGGTCTCCTCCTGGGCGGTGTTCAACATCGTCGCGCGGCTGTTCTGGCCGCTCCTCGGGATCTCGCTCGGCACGGGGTCCTGAGGGGGGTTCGTCTGGGGGTGCGGGGCGGATCGCGGAAGTGGCCGGTCCGCGCGGCGTTCGCTCGGCACCACGCCGCCCCTTTTCCCCGCCGCGCTCGCTCTCGACGCGCTCCTTCGGCCACTACCGCGATC